>NZ_JBWKOQ010000013.1:0-1340 GCF_059416165.1 Novosphingobium sp. GW821-FHT09E05 | reverse complement strand
CCGAAAGTGGCGACCGGCGACCAGTCGGGCATCGGGCGCGGCAGCTCGGGGGCGAGCGGGCGGAAGTCACCGTCACCGTGGACGACCTTGCCGCCCAGCATCGTCAGGATCGCGCGGATGTGGACGATCTCGTTGTCCGGGACCGCGAAGTAATCGTCGGACAGTAGCGCCAGGTCGGCGAGCTGGCCGGCGATGATCTGGCCCTTCTTGCCCACTTCACTGGAGAACCAGGTGTTCTCGTGCGTCCACATGCGCAGCGCCTTCTCGCGGCTCATGCGGTTGTCGCCGCGGTAGAGCGAGAGGCCGCCCACGGTGCGCCCCGTGACCAGCCACGAGAGCGAGACCCACGGGTTGTAGCTGGCGACGCGGGTGGCGTCGGTGCCGCCGCCCACGGGAATCCCCGCGGCCTGCATCCGCGCGATCGGCGGGGTGCGCTCGGCCGCCCGGGCGCCGTAGCGCGCGACGAAATCCTCGCCCTGGTAGGCCATGCGGTGCTGGACGGCGATGCCGCCGCCGAGCGCGGCGATGCGGTCGATGTTGCGGTCCGAGATGGTCTCGGCGTGGTCGAAGAACCAGTTGATGCCCTGCAGCGGGATGTCGCGGTTGACCTTCTCGTAGACGTCGAGCGCGCGGCCGATGGTCTCGTCGTAGGTCGCGTGGAGGCGCCAGGGCCAGCGGTTCTCGGCGAGCAGGCGGATGACCGGCTCGAGGTCGCCTTCCATGCTGGGCGGCATGTCGGGGCGCTCGACCCGGAAGTCCTCGAAGTCGGCGGCGGAGTAGACGAGCATCTCGCCCGCGCCGTTGTGGCGGTAGGTGTCGTCGCCCTGGCCGGGCTTGACCTGCTTTACCCAGCCCTGGAAGTCGGCCAGCTCCTCCTTGGGCTTCTGCGTGAACAGGTTGTAGCTGATGCGCACGGTCAGCTGGTCGTCGGCGTGCAGCTTCTCGATGATGTCGTAGTCGTCGGGGTAGTTCTGGAAGCCGCCGCCCGCGTCGATCACGCCGGTGACGCCCAGCGCGTTGACTTCGCGCATGAAGTGGCGGGTCG
Source organism: Novosphingobium sp. GW821-FHT09E05 (assembly GCF_059416165.1). NCBI lineage: Bacteria > Pseudomonadati > Pseudomonadota > Alphaproteobacteria > Sphingomonadales > Sphingomonadaceae > Novosphingobium > Novosphingobium sp. GW821-FHT09E05. The sequence goes on along the minus strand of NZ_JBWKOQ010000013.1, from coordinate 295 downwards.
AGTTGATCTGGTATTCGGGCGGCAGCTTGGGGCCCTTCGCCAGCGTCGAATAGAGGATCGTCGCGTTGGGCTGGGCAAGCAGCAGGCCGGTGGGATTGCCCTGTCCGTCGCGCACGATCTCGCCGCCCGGCGGGTTGGGGGTGTCCTTGGTGTAGCCCACCACCCTGAGCGCCGCGGCGTTGAGCAGCGCGCGGTCGTAGAGGTGGAGGATGAACACCGGGGTATCGGGGGCGACCGCGTTCAGCTCGGCGATCGTCGGCAGGCGCTTTTCGGCGAACTGGTGCTCGGTGAAGCC
>NZ_JBWKOQ010000012.1:2500-5826 GCF_059416165.1 Novosphingobium sp. GW821-FHT09E05 | reverse complement strand
TGGTTGCGGGGGCAGGATTTGAACCTGCGACCTTCAGGTTATGAGCCTGACGAGCTACCGGGCTGCTCCACCCCGCGTCACCATGTTGTGCGTTTCAGGAACGCGAAGAGGGCCTGTAGGATTTCTCCCGTGGCCCTCTTTGGACACTTTCGTGCCTTTTGTCATTGTGATGGGTTTTTTGTGTATCAACGCAGCCTTGCGCCGGCTTCAATGCCTGGCGACGTCCTACTCTTCCGGGGCTTGAGCCACAGTACCATTGGCGCTGTCAGGTTTCACGGCCGAGTTCGAGATGGGATCGGGTGGGTCACTGACGCTATGGTCACCAAGCAATGGAGCCGGCGCATGACGCGTTGAAGGTTTTTAATCGATGCCCGTGCAGATTGTGTGTGTTGCGTTGTCTGGCTGTGATCATCGTCCGCCGCCAATGTCGCTGCTGCCTTACGGGCAGGGTTGTCATTGATGGTGGGATTCTCAAGCATGAACAGAGTTATTAGGACCGGTTAGCTCCATGCGTTACCGCACTTCCACACCCGGCCTATCAACGTGATGGTCTATCACGACTCGATGATACCTTATCTCGAGGGAGGCTTCCCGCTTAGATGCTTTCAGCGGTTATCCCGTCCATGCATAGCTACCCTGCTGCGCTCCTGGCGGAACGACAGGTACACCAGAGGCATGTTCATCCCGGTCCTCTCGTACTAGGGACAACTCCTCTCAAGTATCGACGCCCACGGCAGATAGGGACCAAACTGTCTCGCGACGTTCTGAACCCAGCTCACGTACCACTTTAATTGGCGAACAGCCAAACCCTTGGGACCTGCTCCAGCCCCAGGATGTGATGAGCCGACATCGAGGTGCCAAACGATTCCGTCGATATGAGCTCTTGGGAATCATCAGCCTGTTATCCCCGGCGTACCTTTTATCCGTTGAGCGATGGCCCTTCCACGAGGGACCACCGGATCACTATGACCGACTTTCGTCTCTGCTCGATTCGTCAATCTCGCAGTCAGGCAGGCTTATGCCATTGCACTCTTGCAGCCGGTTTCCAACCGGCCTGAGCCTACCATCGCGCGCCTCCGTTACTCTTTAGGAGGCGACCGCCCCAGTCAAACTACCCGCCACAGAGGGTCCCTGCACCGGATAACGGTGCGAGGTTAGACATCAGAAAACAACAGGGTGGTATTTCACCTATGGCTCCACGACAGCTGGCGCCGTCGCTTCAAAGCCTCCCACCTATGCTACACAATTCTTTCCTAATGCCACTCTGAAGCTGCAGTAAAGGTGCACGGGGTCTTTCCGTCTAACCGCGGGTACTCCGCATCTTCACGGAGAATTCAATTTCGCTGAGCATATCCTGGAGACAGTGGGGAAGTCGTTACGCCATTCGTGCAGGTCGGAACTTACCCGACAAGGAATTTCGCTACCTTAGGACCGTTATAGTTACGGCCGCCGTTTACCGGGGCTTCAATTCGGAGCTTGCACTCCTCCTCTTAACCTTCCGGCACCGGGCAGGCGTCAGACCCTATACGTCGTCTTGAAGCCGACTTAGCAGAGTCCTGTGTTTTTGCTAAACAGTCGCTACCCCCTGGCCTGTGCCCCCTGCCAGAGCTTGCGCTTAGACAGGGCCTCCTTCTTCCGAAGGTACGGAGGCAATTTGCCGAGTTCCTTCAGGATACTTCTCTCAAGCGCCTTGGTATACTCTACCTGACCACCTGTGTCGGTTTCGGGTACGGTCTATACGGTGGGGCTATTTCCTGGAACCACTTCAAAGCCCGACCAATCCAATAAGGTCGAACAATACACGTGATCCGTCACACACCACCAGGCCCACGAATATTAACGTGGTTCCCATCGACTACCCCCTTCGGGCTCGTCTTAGGGGCCGGCTCACCCTGCTCAGATTAGCTTTAAGCAGGAACCCTTGGTCTTTCGGCGAGAGGGCATCTCACCCTCTTTGTCGCTACTCATGTCAGCATTCGCACTTCCGATACCTCCACGACCCATTACCAGATCGCTTCACAGGCCTACGGAACGCTCCGCTACCGCGTGATCGTAAACGATCACACCCTAAGCTTCGGTGCATCACTTTAGCCCCGTTACATTTTCGCCGCAGGAACCCTTAATTAGACCAGTGAGCTGTTACGCTTTCTTTAAAGGATGGCTGCTTCTAAGCCAACCTCCTGGTTGTTTTGGGATTCCCACATGCTTTCCCACTTAGTGATGACTTGGGGACCTTAGCTGTAGGTTAGGGCTGTTTCCCTTTTGACGACGGACCTTAGCACCCGCCGTCTGTCTGCCGGATAAGTCTCGTTGGTATTCGGAGTTTGGTTAGAATTGGTAGATCTCGCGACCCCCGCATCCATCCAGTGCTCTACCCCCAACGGCATACATCCGACGCTCTACCTCAATAGATTTCGCGGAGAACCAGCTATTTCCCGGCTTGATTGGCCTTTCACCCCTAAACACAACTCATCCGAGAATTTTTCAACATTCAACGGTTCGGTCCTCCAGTGCGTGTTACCGCACCTTCAACCTGGTCATGCCTAGATCGCCGGGTTTCGGGTCTAATACACCATACTCAGTCGCCCTGTTCAGACTCGCTTTCGCTGCGCCTACACCTAACGGCTTAAGCTCGCATGGTACATTAAGTCACTGACCCATTATGCAAGAGGTACGCTGTCACCCCCTAAAGAGGCTCCAACTGCTTGTAAGCATTCGGTTTCAGGTACTGTTTCACTCCCCTCATCGGGGTGCTTTTCACCTTTCCCTCACGGTACTTGTTCGCTATCGGTCATGTACGAGTATTTAGGCTTGGAGGGTGGTCCCCCCATGTTCAGACAGGATTTCACGTGTCCCGCCCTACTCGAGTCCTCATCCATCGCTTTCGCATACGGGGCTGTCACCCGCTATGGCCACTCTTTCCAAAGTGTTCTGCTAACTGAAGATGAGGCACTGGCCTGGTCCGCGTTCGCTCGCCACTACTAACGGAATCTCGGTTGATGTCTTTTCCTCCGGGTACTTAGATGTTTCAGTTCCCCGGGTTCGCTTCACCAAGTCTATTTTATTCAACTCGGTGATACCTTTTCCACCTCACTCACCCTGTGATCACTCACAGTATGAGAGAAATGGTGAAGGTGGGTTTCCCCATTCGGAAATCGTCGGATCAAAGTTTGCTCACAACTCCCCGACGCTTATCGCAGCGTGCCACGTCCTTCATCGCCTGTACATGCCAAGGCATCCACCAAATGCTCTTACCTCACGCTTGAGAATCCACACCATCAACGACAACCCTGCATAGAGATTGCGTCGTTAAACCCTTGTGGGGC
>NZ_JBWKOQ010000011.1:0-9451 GCF_059416165.1 Novosphingobium sp. GW821-FHT09E05 | reverse complement strand
CGTGTGGTCCGCTGCGGTGAAACGCCCTCTAAGTCCCACCCGCGATTCGGTCAACACGGTTTTTCAAAAAACTGACCCAATCCCGCAAAATGGCCGATTTGCGCGCCTCTCCTCTCGCCGTACACGCCCTTCGCCGCCTAAGCATTCGACAAAGGGGCTCCCCCGGCCCCATGCAGTGCCGGACATCCGGCAGCACCTGCCGTGCAGCCGGATCAAGCCGCCACACGTTGGCATCGATGATGACAAAGCAAGATTGGAGAACGATGGCGGCGCTGCATGGCTGGAAAGCGGCTTTGGCGGGCCTGGCGGGTACGGTCGCGGCGGCCGCTTTCATCCGCATGGCAAGCTGCCTGCCCGGACGGATCGCCCCCGCGGCGAGGCCCCTCCCCTCGCCGCGCAGCGGCACGCTGTGGAGCGCGGCGCAGGAACAGGCCTCGGCGCATCCGGGCCTGTCCGGCGTCCATCTGCTCAGCGACGGCGTCGATGCCTTCGCGGCGCGGCTGCTGCTCGCGCGCGCCGCGGAGCAGACCCTCGACCTGCAATACTACATCTGGCACGGCGACCGGACCGGGACCCTGCTGCTCGAGGCGGCGCACGAAGCCGCCAATCGCGGCGTGCGGGTGCGCCTGCTGCTGGATGACAACGGGATCACCGGGCTCGACCACATTCTCTCGGCGCTGAACGATCATCCCAATATCGAGGTGCGCCTCTTCAACCCGTTCCGCATCCGCTATCCCAAGGCGATCGGCTTCCTGGCGGACTTCGGGCGGCTCAACCGGCGCATGCACAACAAGAGCTTCACGGTCGACGGGGCCGTCACCATCGTCGGCGGGCGCAATATCGGGGACGAGTATTTCGGGGCAGGCGACGGCGCGCTGTTCGTCGACCTCGACGTCCTGGCGATCGGCCCCGTCGTGGCCGACGTCGAGCGCGACTTCGAGCGCTACTGGGATTGCGAATCCGCCTATCCGGCGCACCAGATCCTGCCGCACGTCAGCCAGAAGCAGCGCGCGAAACTGGCTTCGCGGGCCTCGGTCGTGGAGCGCGACGCATCCGCGCGGCGCTATGTCGAGCGGCTTCGCAGCCTGCCGCTCGTCCACGAGATCGCGCAAGGCCGGCTCGATCTCGAGTGGGCGAGGGTCGAGATGATCAGCGACGATCCCGCGAAGGTCCGCCGGCGGGTCCGCCGGAAGGACCTGCTGGCGGGCAAGCTCGACGGTGCGATCGGCGAGCCCGCCCGCGAACTCGGCATCGTCTCGGGATACTTCGTGCCCGGCCCGCAAGGCGCAGGCCAGCTCGGTGCGCTGGCGCGGGCGGGCGTCGCCGTGAGCGTTCTCACCAACGGCTACGGCGCCACCGACGTCGCCCTCGTCCATGCCGGCTATGCGCCCTGGCGCAAGCCACTGCTGGAGGCAGGCGTCCATCTGTTCGAAACCGCCGCGCAGGTGCGCGGCGCTCCTTCCAAGAAGCAGCGCCGGCAGGGCAACCGCCTCGGCGTCGGCAGCCGGCTGCGTGCCACCGGCAGCGGATCATTCGCGGCCCTGCGCTCCGGCGCCTCGACGATCCATGCCAAGACCATCACCGTCGATCGCCAGCGGCTGTTCGTCGGCTCGTTCAACTTCGACCAGCGCTCGCTGCGCCTGAACACGGAACTCGGGTTCGTCATCCATAGCCCGCTGTTCGCCTCCTACGTCGCCGATGCGTTCGGGACGATCATCCCCGATGCCGCCTATGCCGTGTCCCTCGGCAAGGACGGCGCGCTGGAATGGAGCCCCGGCGAGGGACTGCACACGACGGTCCAGACCCGTGAGCCGGGCATGCAGCTGTTCGACCGCGCTCTGATCGCCGTCACCTCGCGCCTGCCGATCGCCTGGCTGCTGTGAGCGGAACCGGCGCTTCATTGCCGCCCGCCGTGCCCTGCGTCGGGATCGACGGCGATCCGGCTCGCCCCCCATCATCGTTTGCAGAGGGCGCGGAAAGTCGTAGGCAGATCGCGGGCGACGCGCCTACTCGTGCAGGCAGGCGGTAGCTCCGCCTCGATGGAACGACGGGCGGCGCGGGCGTGTTGTCCAAATGGGGCGCAGAGGCCCAATGCACTGACAGGGATGGATCGCGACAGGATGCCTCGATCAAAGGAAATGAGCCACGAGCAGCTGCTCGAGCGGCAGGCTTTCCAGCTCGTCCTGCTCGACCACCTGCGGCGGCTCGACGATCCTGCCGAAATCCTCTCCACCGCCACCGCGCTGCTGGGCCGCCACCTCGGCGTGACCCGCTGCGGCTTCGCCACCGTGGGCGCCGATGGGGACACCGTCAGGGTCGAGACCGACTGGTCGGACACCATCGTCGGGATCACCGGCGAGGCGCGCCTGCGCGACAGCTTCGGGTCCGATGCCATCGCCGAACTGCGCGAGGGCCGCACCCTGCTGGTGATCGACAGCGAAATCGACCCGCGTACCTCGCCTCGTGCGGAAAGCTGGGCCGGCATCGGTGCGCGCGCTCTGGCCGTGTGCCCGATCGCCCGCGAGGACGGCCTCGACGGTATTCTCTACGTGCACGACGATGCCCCGCGCACATGGTCGCTGAGCGATATCGCCATGATCGAGGACGTGGCCTGGCGCACCCGGGAAGCGGCGGACCGCGCCCGCAGCGAGGAAGCCCGGCGCGCCAGCGAGCGTCGGTATCGCTCGCTGTTCAATTCGATCGACGCGGGCTTCTGCGTCATCGAAGTCAAGCTGGATGTGGACGGAACGGCGCTCGACTACCGCTTCATCGAGGTCAACAGTTCCTTCGAGGAATACACCGGCATCAAGGACGGGGCCGGACGATGGATGCGCGAGATCGCACCGTCGCACGAACAGCACTGGTTCGACCTCTATGGGCGGGTCGCGAAGACCGGTGTCTCCGAACGCATCGAACTGCCCGCGCACGCGCTGGATGACCGCTGGTATCTCGTGCATGCCTACCGTGTCGAAGAGCCGGACCAGCATCACGTCGCCATCCTCTTCTCAGACCTCAGCGAGCGGCGCCGTACCGAAAAGGCGCTTGAACGCAGCCGCGAGGAGCTGGAGCTGGCCGCTTCCGCCGCCGAACTCGGCCGGTTCGACTATCGCGTGCGCGAGGGATCGCTGACCTGGGACGAGCGCTGCCGCGCCTTCTTCGGGCTCGGCGCGGAGGCTCCCGTCAGCTACGAGAGTGCGTTCCTTGCCGGCCTCCACCCGGACGACCGCGAGCGCGCCGACCGGGCTGTGAATGCCGCGCTCGATCCCGATGGCGACCATCGCTTCGAAGTCGAATACCGCACCATCGGCATCGAGGACGGCGTGCTGCGCCACATCAGCGCCCACGGCATCGCCTTCTTCGACGGACGCGAACCGATACGCCTGATCGGCACCGTCCAGGACGTGACGCGCGACCGCAAGGCCACGGCGGCCCTGCGCGAGATCGGCGAACGCCTCCGCCTGGCGGGCCGCGCCACCAACGACGCGGTATGGGACTGGGACCTGCGCGCCAACCACGTCACCTGGAACGAGGCGCTGGAACGCGCCTACGGCCACGAACTCGCATCCGTCGATACCACCGGGGAATGGTGGATCGAGCAGATACATCCCGAGGATCGCGGCCGCATCGACGAGAGCATCCACGCAATCATCGACGGTGCCGACACCGACTGGTCCGACGAATACCGCTTCGCCCGCGCCGACGGCAGCTACGCCGACGTGCTCGATCGCGGCTACGTCATCCGCGACGCCGACGGCGCGTCGCTGCGCATGGTCGGCGCGATGCTCGACGTATCCGCGCGCAAGGCGGTGGAACGCCAGCTCGAGGAAGAGCGCCGCCGCCTCGTCGAGGAAGTGGAGACCACCACCGCCGAGCGCGACCGCGCCGAGGACGCGCTGCGCCAGTCGCAGAAGATGGAAGCGGTCGGCCAGCTGACCGGCGGGCTCGCGCACGATTTCAACAATCTGCTGACCGGCATCTCCGGCGCGCTGGAGATGATGCAGGTCCGCATCGCCCAGGGCCGCGTCAACGAACTGGAGAAATATTCCGTCGCCGCGCAAGGCGCCGTGCGCCGCGCGGCCGCGCTCACCCACCGCCTGCTCGCCTTCTCGCGCCGCCAGACGCTGGACCCCAAGCCCACCAACGTCAACCGCCTGATCTTCGACCTCGAGGAACTGGTGCGCCGCACGGTCGGCCCGCAGGTCGAGGTCGAGACGGTCGGCAAGGCGGGGCTGTGGACGACGCTGGTCGATCCCAACCAGCTCGAGAACGCGATCATCAACCTGTGCATCAATGCCCGCGACGCGATGCCGGACGGCGGCCGCATCACGGTCGAGACCGCGAACAAGTGGCTGGACGACCGCGCCGCGCGCGAGCGCGACCTCGATCCCGGCCAGTACGTCTCGATCTGCGTGACCGACACCGGCACCGGCATGACCTCCTCCGTCGCGGAACGGGCCTTCGACCCCTTCTTCACCACCAAGCCGCTGGGCGAGGGAACCGGCCTCGGCCTCTCGATGATCTACGGTTTTGCACGGCAATCGGGCGGGCAGGTCCGCATCTATACGGAACCCGGCGCCGGCACGACCATGTGCATCTACCTCCCCCGCCACGCCGGCGAGAACGAGCAGCCCGCCACCGAGGAAACCTTCGCGCCGGTCGCCCGGCAAGCGGTTCCGCCTGGCCAGGCCGGCTGCGTTCTCGTGGTGGACGATGAACCGACGGTGCGGATGCTGGTCGTCGAGATCGCGCAGGAACTCGGCTACGACGTGCTCGAAGCCTTCGACGGCCCCAGCGCCATGCGCCTCATCCATGCCCATCCCGGGATAGACCTGCTCATCACCGACGTCGGGCTGCCCGGCGGCATGAACGGGCGCCAGATCGCCGACGCCGCGCTGGCGCTGCGCTCGGCGCTGAAAGTGCTGTTCATCACCGGCTACGCGGAAAACGCCGTCGTCGGCAACGGCCAGCTCGCCCCGAACATGGCGCTCATCACCAAGCCCTTCGCAATGGACGCGTTGGCCAGCAAGATCCGCGCGATCATGGATTAAGCCGAAGGCGGCTTCGGCGCCGATAGGTTTGGAATTTAGAGGAAATATCGACCCGCCGGACCCGATGTGTCTGCGGGAAAGACGATCTTGGCGGAGAGGGTGGGATTCGAACCCACGGTACGGTTTCCCGTACACTGCATTTCGAGTGCAGCGCATTCGACCACTCTGCCACCTCTCCGCAAGAGATCGTGCTACAGCGGGGAGGCCCCGCCGGGTCAAGCGAAGTGCGCCGCTAGCGGACTTGATCGAGCTTGCCAAGCCCCGATCTGCACTTTTGGTGACCGGATTAGCGCTTTTGGGGGAATGTCCCGGCGCATCGCTTGTTTCGCCCCGGCGCAAAACCTATATCCATAGCATGAACAGGGCGTCCTTCTTCTCCCCTCAGGCCGGACGCGTCATCGACGCGCCCCGCCAGAACCGGGCGCGATTCGCGATCGGCGACGTGGTCCGCCATCGTCTCCACGACTTTCGCGGCGTGGTCTTCGACATCGATCCGGTCTTTGCCAACAGCGACGAATGGTATCAGTCGATCCCCGCCGAAGTGCGGCCGACGCGCGAGCAGCCCTACTATCACCTTCTCGCCGAGAACGAGGAATCGAGCTACGTCGCCTATGTCAGCCAGCAGAATCTGATGGGCGACGCGGACGGGGGCCCGGTCGACCACCCCTCGCTTTCCCAGATGTTCGACGACTACTGCGACGGACGTTACCAGCTTCGCCCCGGCCTCGCGCACTGACGCGGCGGCAGGCAAGGTCCTGCCGGCTTCACATCAGGGCCGGCGGCCGGTCCTCGCGCTCCGGGCGACGTCCATGCAGCAGGCGGCCGACCTCGCCCACCGGAACCGGCCGCGACAGCAGGTAGCCCTGCACTTCGTGGCACCCCACCCGCCGCAGGAAATCGTATTGCTCCTGCGCCTCCACGCCTTCGGCCGTCAGCGACAGGCCGTTCGCCCGCGCAAGACTGACGATCGCCTCGACCAGCGCCGCGCCGGGCACCGTGTCTACCATGTTGACGAACGAGCGGTCGATCTTGATGCGGTCTACGGCAAAGTCGCGGATGTGGCTGAGCGAGGAATAGCCGGTGCCGAAGTCGTCGAGCGCGCAGGCCACGCCCAGCCCCCGCAGTTCCGACAGCGACCGCGCGACGTCGCCGGAGGCCGCCATCAGCGCCGTCTCGGTCATCTCCAGTTCTAGCCGCCCGGGCGCCAGGCCGCTTTCGGCGAGGACCTGCCGCACGGTGTCCACGAAATGCCGGCTGCGCAGCTGGATCGGCGACACGTTGACGGCGACGCGCAGCCCCGGCCATGCGCCTGCGTCTCGCACCGCGCGGCGCAGTACCCACTCGCCCAGCACTTCGATCAGCCCCGATTCTTCGGCGGAGCGAATGAACTCCGCCGGTCCGACCAGGCCGAAGTCGGGGTGCTTCCAGCGCAGCAGCGCCTCCACGCCCACCATCTGCCCGTCGTCCATCGCGTAGATCGGCTGGTAATGGACCGCCAGTTGCCGCTCGCAGTCGGCAAGGGCCAGCCGGAGGTCACGGTAGCTCTCCTCGCGCGAGCGCACGTCGACGTCCATGTCGGGGGTGAAGAAGCGGAAGCGGCTGCGGCCGTCCGTCTTCGCCTTGTAGAGCGCGATGTCCGCCTTGCGCGTCAGTTCGGTGCGGTCGCCCCCGTCCGCCGGTGCCATGGCGACGCCGATGCTGGCGCCGATGAACGCCTGCGATCCCGACAGGTCGAACGGCCGCTCCAGTTCCGCGACGATGCGGGCGCAGATGCCCTCCACCGCCTGCCGGTCGGCCGGCTCGCCGATGAGGATGGCGAACTCGTCCCCGCCCAGCCGCGCCACGAGGTCGTAGCCCCGGACCTCGGCGACGAGGCGGCGTGCCACCTGCCGGATCAGCGCGTCGCCGGCGGGATGGCCGAGCGTGTCGTTCACCTGCTTGAAACGGTCGAGGTCGATGTAGAGCAGTGCCAGCAACGTCCGGTGGCGACGCGCGCGCGACAGCGCCTCGTCGAGCCGCTGCTCGAACGTGGCGCGGTTGCCGAGGCCGGTGAGATCGTCGTGCATCGCCCGGTGCTGGGCGTGAAGGCGGCTTTGCTCGAGGTCGTGGGTACGCCGCGCGAGACGGCTGGCGAGCCAGTAGATCACGGCGGTGGTGAGCAGCAGAACCACCAGCAGGACCGGCCCCAGCGCGCCGGTAACCTGCCTGCCTGGAGCGAAGGGCTTCCACACCAGATAGCCGATGATCCCGCCATGCCGGTCGTGCAGCGCCACCGAACGCGCGCTGCTGTCGCCTCCGGGAGCAACGGCATAGTGGGCCTCTACCAGCCCGTACTGGCGTCCCAGCCGCGCGAAGAAATCGTCGTCGAGGTAGACGACGGCGACGTGCAGCGCCTCGGTCCCGGGCACCTGCTTCAACCGGCCGCTGTCGGTGACGATCGGCTTGACGCTGACGATCGCGGGGCGGCCGCGCACGATCGCAAGGTCGCCCTGCCCGGCGGAAAGCATGGCGACGTTGCCGTTGCTGCGCTTCTGGACGGTGCGCGTGGCGCGCAGCCACTTCGCCAGCGGCTGCGCCACGTTCTCGAGCGCGACATAGCTTTCGGAGCGCGCGCGCCTGCCGTTCCGCATCGCGTAGATGGGCCGATCGCGCGGGTCGAGGATGTAGACCTCGTCGATGCCCGCATAATTCTGGAACCATCCCCCCAGGTTGAGGTCCAGCCAGCCCGGATCGAGCGGAAGCTTGCGCACCTGGCGCACCGCCTCGTCCCATACGGTCGAGGATTCCTGCGCGTGGGCGACCCGCTCCACGCTCTGCGCCAGGACCAGCGAAACGATTGCGCGGTCACGGTCGCGGGCAATGCGGTCGACCTCGTGGCCGGACCATTGGAGCAGCCCGAGGATGAGGACGAGAATGCAAAGCGCAGCCACGACGATCGGCGCGGTGAAACGCACGACAGTCTTTCGACGGTTTTCGCTTGAGGCTGTGCCTGATGCCACAGCAACACAATGCGACAGAGCCGATAAATATTCGTTAATATTTGGGGCGCGTCTCCGCGGATTTGCGCTGAACCGCGGCTTAATTCAGCCCTTCAGTTTCCAGCCCGACCGCAGCACCACGAATACTACACCCGCCAGCACCGCGTCGAGCAGGCCGAGGCCCAGTGCGCTGTGCAGAACCGCCATGTTGGTGTCGCCGATGTCGCTGGCGCCCAGGAACCCGAAGCGGAAGCCGGAGATCACGTAGAAGAACGGGTTGGCGCGGCTGATCGCCTGGAATGCGGGGGCGAGGTTGTCGATTACGTAGAACGTGCCCGAGAGCAGCGAGAGCGGCGCGATGACGAAGTTGGTCACCGCCGCGTTGTGGTCGAACTTCTCTGCCCAGATCGACGACAGGAAGCCGAGCAGCGCGAGGAACACCGAGCCCGCGAGCCCGAACCATGCCACCGCCCAGGGATGCGCGACCGACATGTCGATGCCCGGCCACAGCAGCATCGCCGCCGCCAGCGCCAGGCCCACCAGCACCGCGCGGGTGACTGCGGCGCCGACGATCGCCAACATCAGTTCGGCCTCGGTGAGCGGGGGCATCAGGAAGTCGATGATGGTGCCCTGGATCTTGCCCGCCAGGAACGAGAAGCTGGAATTGGCGAAGGCGTTCTGCATCATCCCCATGACGATCAGGCCGGGTGCGACGAACGTGGCGAAGTTGACGCCGAGCACCTCGCGTCCGCCGCGCCCCAGCGCGACCGTGAAAATGACCAGGAACAGCAGCGTCGTGATGGCCGGAGCCCAGATCGTCTGGGTCTGCACCTTGAAGAAACGCCGCACCTCCTTCATATAAAGGGTCTTGAGCCCCACCCAGTTGACCTGGTGGATCACGGGCTCGCCCTTCGCCGGAAACCGGGTCGAAACGGAAGGGGCCGGATTACCATGGGGATCTAGGATCCCGGAGGTGTCCGGCAGCGCAGTCGATTGGGGTTGATCGGGCATGGACCGGCGACTATCGGCTGTAGCCTTCCGAGGCAAGCGGCGCCTGGATGTCCGGGGCGATTCTGGGGCCGAAAGCCCTGGGTGCCCCTCGAAATGATGGAACTGGAATGAGCTGGACGGACGAGCGGATCGAGAAGCTGACCAAGATGTGGGAAGGTGGTTCCACCGCCAGCCAGATCGCGGACGAGCTTGGCGGAGTGAGCCGCAACGCGGTGATCGGCAAGGCCCACCGCCTCGGTCTCAAGGCACGGCCCTCCCCGGTGAAGGCGAACGAGAAGCCCGCGCGCCCGGCCGCTCCCAAGAAGGCGAAGCCGGTCGAGGCCGCGCCGCCGCCCCGCGCGCCCGAACCGCAGGCCGAAGCGCCCGCCGCTCCGGTCGCCCGCGCCGCCCCGCCAGCCCCTGCCGCACCCGCGC
>NZ_JBWKOQ010000010.1:0-21642 GCF_059416165.1 Novosphingobium sp. GW821-FHT09E05 | reverse complement strand
TCGACCTGGGCCTTCAGCATCGCCATCGCCTCGGACAGCGAGGTCACGCCGTCCCAGCGCAGCTCCATGTTGAAGTTCAGCCCGCCGCGGATGATGTGCATGTGGCTGTCGATGAGGCCGGGGATCAGGCGGTGGCCCCTGGCGTCGATCACCGTCGCCTCGGGAGCCGCCGCGCGCACTTCCTGCTCGCTGCCGACGGCGAGGAACTTGCCGTCCCGGATCGCCACGGCCTCAGCCACCGGATTGGCGCGGTCGAGGGTGGTGACCTTGGCGTTGATGATGATCGTGTCGGTCATGGGGGCGTCCTTCGGTCGGTTCGGCTGGGCGTGGAGCAAAGTGGGCAGGAGCGAGGACGCGGCGGCCCCGGCGATGGTCTGGCGGCGGGTGATCATGCGTCGGACCGGGCGGCGGGCTTGTCACCCGGCAGGCGGCCGAGCACATGGTCGCGGCAGTCGGTCTGGACGAAGTGGGCGACGTCCTCGGAGGCCCACGCCTTCTTCGCCAGCGGCACCAGCTGCTCGCCGAGCAGAATGCCCAGCAAGCCGACCAGCGCGATCATCGGCGGCGCCGGCGAACGGACCCCAAGGAAGCTGTAGACGACACCCACCAGCAGCCCGGCGGCAAGCGAGAGAAGATAGGGTTTCATGCGGGTCTCCTCGGCAGGTCCGATCGAGCACCTGATGGCAGGCGGATCGGGGAAGTATCGGGTGGGACCGGCGGCGGCGGGGGGGTAGGGAAGCCGCCGATCCCGAGCTGAACTCAGTGACCGCCTTCGGACGCGCCGAACATGGTCTTGGCATATTTGATGCCCAGACCGTAGGAACCACCCCAGACCTTGGCGATGCCGGTGGTGCTGTCGTAGGTTTCGGTGCGTGCCCAGTCGCGCTGCAGTTCGAGCAAGTACTGGAGCGAAGTCATCGGCACGGCGCCGAGCTGGATCATGCGCTCCACCGCGCGCTCGTGCGCCTCGGTCGAGATGTCGCCGCAGGCGTCGGAGATGAAGTAGGCTTCGAAGCCCTGGTCGATCGCGGAGGCGACCGGCCCGACGATGCAGACCGAGGTCCAGAGCCCTGCGAAGACGATGCGGGGCTTGCCGATGCGGTTGATCTCGCAGATCACTGCTTCATCCTCCCAGGTGTTCATCGACGTGCGGTCGAGCAGTTCCTGGCCCGGGAAGGCATCGGTGATCTCGTCGAACATCGGCCCTGAGAAGCTCTTTTCGGCGACGGTGGTGAGGATGGTGGGCACGTTGAACGACTTGGCCGCGCGCGAAATCAGTGCAGCATTGTTGCGCAGCAATTCGGCCGAGATCGACTTGGTCGCAAAGCTCATCTGCGACTGGAAGTCGATCAGGACGAGAGCGTGGTTGTCGGGCGAGATAAGCGACTGGCCAGGGGTTGCGGTGGCGGTCAGCGTCATCGGAAAAGTCCTCCTGTTGCAGGGCGTCGTGCCCGGTGCAGTTGTTTTTGCGCAAAGCCCGGCTTCCAGAAAGCCGGATAAAATTGCACTGATCATTCGATAAAGTTGAATAGTTCAGTGGCTGCGGAATGATCTCCGCGCTCCCGTCTGACCCGGTCGCGGCGGGTGCGAAACCAACCGATGGTATGGCCTAACCCTTGGTATAGGCTCCTAGGCCGCGCCTGCGATCAGCGGCGCGCCGGGCGAACGCTTTCATAAAGACACCAAGCGCGGGTTTCGGTTTCGTCGATCCACGCTTCGATGGGGCTCGCGAAGTTACCAAGGCAATACCGGATGTCTCAGAAGCACGATATTCCTGAACATCGCCAACAAACCGGACGTAGGCGGCTCAAATCAAGTCGATGAAAACTGCCTTACGTCGTCTAACAGCGTCGCAAGAGGTTTATGGGGCGTTGCCGGGAGCATGGTCGGCTCCAGGCTGCGGACCGGCACATGCGCGAGAAAGCGCTCGGCACGCTCAGTGCTGCCAGCGTGCAATACCGCGCGTTCTGCCGCCAAATGCCAGGATGGGTGAAGGTCCGTGAAGCCCGCCTCGGTAAGCACCTGATCGCCGCCCGGATGGCCAATACCGATCATTGACCGCCTTGAACCCGCCGAGATCACCATAATGCAACGCCAGTTGACTATGGAGCGGCGAGAAAAGCCGAGGAGCTCATTAACGGCCTCTCGTACCAAGGGGCTATATCTTGCTTGGTCGAGAGGTGCTCGACAGCTGACACATAAAGATGCGCTGCCGGCTGCAGGCTCATCAGCCCGACTACGAAGAGCACGAAGGCTTCAAGCGCGAAAAATTGGGAACGGAACCGCTCCGCCTGATCGCTGGCGCATAGCAGCGTAACGAGTACCGACAGGCGCTCGCAAGGATCGAACTAAGATCGGTTCGGGCTGCGGGAGCAAGCCCATTGGGGACTGGCGCCGAAGCCACGACGGCTGGCGGCGCACACCTGGCCCGTATTCAAAACAGGACGGTGCCCGAGACCCCAAGATTGATGGCCGGCTTAAATGCTCCAACGAAACTCGGATTGCGGATGTAGTTGACGGAGGGCGAGATGAACAGGCCATCGAGCGCGTGAAATGCATAGAGAGCGCCGAGCGAGAATTGGCTCTTGTGCGCCACTCCGCCCGCCTTTTCGACAGCCCGGGCGCCCGTGCGGCTGAAGCTGTTCAGTCCCACCGTTATGGTGACCTGGTCGGCGGGCCGTCCCGGGATCAGACCGAGGGCATAGACCCGCCCTTCGAGGCTACGCTTGTAGACGTTGACTGCGTCTTTCGCGAAAAGCGCCGACGCGCCGAGGTAGACGCCTTTGTACGCCGCACCCGAGTCCGGTTGATAAACCTGGTAGTCCGCCAGGGCATAGGCCGACCAGTTGCGCTCTCGCCCGGCGCCATCGAGACGGTCATACAGCGTGGTGTTGTAGCTTCCGCCTCCTCGTAGCCAGATCTGCCGGCTATCGGGCGAACTCGCACGGCGCAGGCCGATTTCCTGGATTAACAGCGCCTTGGCCCCGGGGCGGGTGAACTTGAGGCCGGCACCCGCGCTCGCCGCATCAGCGGACATGCCCTCGGGCAAGATGCTGCGCTGAATGGCCGACTTTGAATAGAAGCCGTTCCTGGTGTTGAACTGCACATTGAAGCTGGGCGCAAGGGCGGTGCCTCCGCTCATGCCGGTCGACAGCGGGATCGAGCCCGCCACGCCGCTCGCGAGGATGGGGTTTCCGCCAGCGAAGATCCCCACGAAATCGGAAAGGTTCTGGTTGTAGCCGGCTTTCACCTCGATCGTCCGATCGAGAAAACTGCTGAACACGGTCAGGTTGGAAAACCGCGCGCCGGAGGGCCCGAGTTGCCGCCAATTGGCGACGCTGAAGAGGCCGCCGACATTGATCTGGGTGATATCCTCTCCCGAGCCGCCGACTTTCCAGCTCAGGCGCAACTCGTTGCTTTGGGTGAATGTCAGCTTCTGACCGGTGTAGCTTTGCGCTCCGCCCTCAAGGCCATTTCCCGAGACATCCTTGGTCAAGGTGTTCGAACTGACACCGCGAAAATACAGATCGTGATCGTAGAGCCAGGAGCGCACTCCGCCGGCATCCTTCGTCAGAGTCTGGCCCACTCCGGGAAAATCGGTGGTCTGGCCCTGTGTCCTGAGCTTGTCGAATTCCATGAACCTGGCTGCCTTGCGGCGCGCCACCGTCTCCTGGGTGTCACCTTCTGTCGGTGTGGCTGCGAGCGTGTCCGCGGACGGCGTCTTCGCGGATGCCGGCGAAGCTTCGGGCGGATTCGCCTCGTTGCCAAGCGCACCGACCGCAGAACTCTGCTCCTGAGCTAGGCCCGGTGCCGGAACTACGAGGGCGAAAATCCAGGACAGCGAGCGCATATTGCGTGGCATCGAGACGATCATGAAGCGGAGGGTTTCCTAAAATGAAACCATTTCAATCATGTAGTCCCTCGCGTGTTCCTGCGCCCGTGCCAGGAGCCATCGTTGATCGCGCCGACGATCCGCCGGGCCGCATTTGCTGAAAAACTTGGGGATCGTCGACGCGATCATGAGCCTGCTTTGTCAGTTCCGCTCGCGTTGACTAGCCCGGCACGACTTCGCCGCGCGCAGGGGAGATCACTGGTATCGCACCGTTTCCGGCGGGCCGGTGGCATCCTTACCCGGGCACACCGCTGCTGAAACCAACCCAAGGGACCGCCAGCACGGCACGAGCGCGTTGGAACTTTGCAACACGGGCGGCGCTTGTGGAGGAAAGGATGCAGCGCGATGACAACGATCAGGATTGAAACACTGTCGGACACGGCAACCGGGCAGGTGTTCGCAGAAGTGTACAAAGGTGAAGCCACTGCCCCCGTCATGCGGTCTGCTCCAGCTTTCGCCTCGCATGAGGAGCTTGCCGACCAGGTGCTGGAACTGCTGCGCACCCACTTTCCCGACCACTTCCCCTTGGTTGAGGACCCGACGATCGGTGTCTAGCCTTGGTGAATATCCGGGATAGATGATTTTACGGGCGGCGGGTCGATGTCCCGTCCGCGGCCGGACAAGAGCATCTGAGCGCTGCTACGGCGAATAGGGTCGCCTTACCGCAGGCAGGGATTATCCGACCTGATCGTTGCTGGGTTGCAGCCTCTCGGGGTCAATTGCCAACATAGGTCCCACCACCCAATAGTACGTTTCCAGCAGCGCATCGCAAAGACGCGGCGTTTCCCAATGCAGGTCGCCCGCGATCAAGGTAAGCCAACGATGCAAGTTGGCGGTGCGGGTTAACGAGCGGCTCACTATCGCCATGTGGGATGGCGCTCCGTATCTTGCAACTTTGCCCAAGGATGTTCAGCAGACGCCTTGAGAAGCGCGACGTCGTGACCAGGCGATGTGGCCACGGGCTCATGACAAAAGTTCGTACCCGCCGGTTGTGCCCCGTTCTAGGATGCAACCGGAGCGCTATCGGATATCGCGCGGCGCAGTGTCTCTGAGAGCTCCGCCTGCGGGCAAGGCTTGAGGCAGAAATACGCGCCGGGATATCGCGTCCTTACGCCGGAGGTATCCGAAATGCCTGAGTGAAATATGATCGGGACACCCGCGTCGCGCAGGCGATCCGCGACGGGGAATACATCGCCGTCAGCCAGGCTTATGTCCAAAATTGCACAATCGGGCAATCGTCGATCCAGAAGGGCAAGCGCGCCGCTGACCGAGCCGCATGGACGCAGCGCCATAAATCCAGCTTCGAAAACCGTGTCCTCGAGGTCGAGGGCAACGAATGGGGCATCATCTACGATCAGGACTTCAATGGTCATCAAAAAACTCTGCTTGCAATCATGTGGCATGAAGGCCGCCACGGCTCTCCGGTTCCGCGCCATGGCAGGCCCCTCCTGAACGGCGGCTGCCTGAAAGGCACGAATTGACGCAGCCCGGCCCCGTCGATTTTTTCAATTTTGTGATCCCTACGGTGATCGCATCACCGCTCGGAAACAAACAGCTGCAGTTGTAAGCTGCGGCTTTTACCGTCTAAAGTCTTCGTAATGGCCGGGGAGTTTGGATGAAACTTGGAATTCTTGCCTGCGGGTTGGCCATGCTGTCGCCCTCGGCGGCGCAGGCGCGGGCCTCGCAGTGGTGGTATGTTACGCAGGGCGCTGACAAGGTGCTGTTCGTCGACGTCGAATCCATCGTGCGCGATGGCGACACGGTGCGGTATGAGGCGAGCCAGATCCTGCGCGAGCCAGACAACCCCGCTGCTTCGCTGCGCGCCTCGATGATCGGCGACTGCCACGACGACACCGAAACGTGGGACCTGGTCCTGCGCTACGGCGCCGATGACGAAAGGCTCGATAAGACGGCGTTGAGCTACGCCGGCCCCAACCCTGTGGAGGCCGGGTCGGTGGGGGCAGCCCAGTTGCAGTTCGTCTGCGCTGCCGATCGAACCCGGACCGGCGGCTTCCCTCTGGCGATCGACCAGGTCGCTTTCGCCGAAGCGCTGATCGCCGACACCGAGGCTTCGGTCAGTCCGGAAGACCTGCACGAACGGATGCGCGAGGATCCCACGGTCCCCGTCATCCGCTCGACGGCGCCCGCGCCTGATACCTTCGGAACGGCGCAGGCGACCACTGCGGGTCACGCCGTCGTCCCGCCGCGCGACTATGCCAAAGGCGTGCAGATCCCCGACGCCAGGAATTACGATACGATCGAAAGCGGCACGATCTACGACATCGCCTATCGCGGGATCGAGAGCGGAGAGCTGGCCTTCGACTTGCGCGGCTACAGCATCGATGATCTCGCGCATCCGAGCAGCGCCCAGACGATGCGCTTTCCGGCTTCCCAAAAGACAATCCGTGTCCGCGACATCGAGATCGAGGTTCTCGCTGCCACGCTGCAGGAGCTGCGCTTCCGCGCAAGCCTTGCTCCCATGGAAGGTGACGATGCGCCCTTCGTATGCGCCGATCCGGCGTGTACGACGCAATGATCCGCGCCATCGCATTGTTGGTTGCCTTGCTCACCGGGCCGGCGCAAGCTCAGGACGTCGCCAGGATCGACCCTGTCATCGAACTGCAAACGCTGTGCGAGGACAAGGATGGCAGCGCCTGTACCCGCTTTGGCGACCGGCTTCTCGAAGGAAACGGGATTGCGCGCGACGATGCACGAGGCGTTGCGATCTTGGGAAAAGCCTGTCAACTCGGCGACATGCCGGGCTGCACGATGACCGGCTTCGCCTACGGCAAGGGGCAAGGCGTCGCACAATCAGCCGATATCGCGCGCGCCTATTACGCTTACGCCTGCCATGGCGGCGAGGCGACCGGATGCTCCAACCTCGGGCTTGCCTATATCAACGGAGACGGCGTCCCCAAGGATGATGCCCGCGCCGCCGCGCTTTTCCAGCAGGCCTGCACGAACAGCTCGACGGCAGGCTGTGCGAACCTGGGGGCGTCGTACTCGCTGGGAAGAGGCGTGCGGCGCGATCATCGCAGAGCTGCGCGGTTGTTCAGGCAAGCCTGCGACGCCGACGATCAGCACGCCTGCTACAACCTGGGCGTGCTCTACCGCGATGGCCTGGGCATGAGACGTAATTACGAGCGCGCCCTCGCGCTGTTCGAACCCTCGTGCGAGGCGAAGGATCCCAGCGCCTGCGGCAATCTCGCCAATATGGTCGACGATGGCCGGGGCGCGCCCAAAGACCGTCAACGCGCCCTCGCTCTGCATGACGCGGCATGCACGCTGGGCGAAGCGGAAAGCTGCTTTACTTTAGGTCGAGCATACCAAACCGGGAACGGCCGCGAGCGTGACGACGTCAGGGCCCTTGCCTTGCTGGAGCGTAGCCTGGCGCTGGACCCGAAGACCCCATCCGCCGGCCATGCCGCGAAAGCCATCGCTATCGCAAAGGCAGCAATTGCCGGCAGGCCGGGCAACACTGAGAAGGAAGACGGGCCGTCAAATCGTGAAGCCCATGAGGAATAGATCGATGCGATATATTGCCCATGCCCTCATCTCGATCCTGGCCGTTTTGTGGACGGCTGCGGCGGCCGCGTCCGATCCCCGCCCGGAGGAGGCCGTGCTGACCTGCCGGATCGAGGGGCAGGATCGCGAGATTTCGATCTCGATCACGGGCACGCTCGCCACCTATCGTTACGGCTCGGCCCTGCAAAAGCCCGAACTGACGCTGAGCAGCCCCTTGGCGGACCTCGACTATCGCCGTAAGAACGGCCCGGGCGACACGATCGACGAGATCGTGACCTTCACCAACGGCGACACCGCTTATCGCATGGCGGCAGGTTTCAGGAACGGAGCCGCGCCAGACCCGACCGCTCTCCAGCCCTTCGGAACGCTGACGGTCACCCGTGCCGGTAAAACCCTGACCGCGCTGAACTGCCGGCCGGACAGCATCAGGCGGGTCCACGACCGCTTCCTGGCGCGCATGCGCGACATCGGCCGGGAACGGTCTTCCGATGGCGAATCGTTTCCGAACTACGAGATCCAGTATCCGGCGCCCGCCAACCGGTCCCCGCCCTGCAAGGAAGACTTCAACGTCGATACCTGCTGGAGCCGGGGCGTCGGGGCCGCGCGCGGCGGCGATCTGCGCGGTGCGCTCGGTCACTACGACATGTCTTGCGAGGCGGGGTTCAACGACTTTGGCTGCTACGAGGCGGGAAAACTCTATCTGCAGAACCGCCAGCTGCGCGATTATGCCAAGGCCCAGGAGCGGTTCACGCGCGTGTGCGACGGCAACGACCCGGGGCGTGGGCCCTACGCCTGCAAGTATCTGGGCTGGATGCACCTGACCGCGACCGGGGTCAGATGCGATCTCGACAAGGCATGGTCCAGGCTGGCGCTCGCCTGCTTCCTGTACAACGACGCCGAGATGATCGATCCCGAAGGGTGTCACTTCTTCGCCAAGACGGTCGCCGCCGTGCGCGCAGCTGCGCCGAGCCGCTACGCTAGGGCGGACTTCCTGGCCTATGTGGCGCTTTCGCAGGCCTGTACCGACGACGCCAGGACGGTCTGCGACGAAGCGCGGGCGCTGTACCGGGCCGGCGCTGGACAGCACGCGCCCTGGATAAAGTCCTGTGATGCGGCGGTCCGGGCCAACCGGACATTCTCTTCGTGCGAGGAGATGGCGCGCTTCCGGGCAGACTACGAAACCGCCATGGCCACACGCCGAAATCTCAAGGCCATGTTCCTGGCTGCGCTCAACAATTTAAGCTGAGCGAATGCGTCCGGGTCACGGCGTCAGGTAACGCTGCGATCGGGATTCTCGGCGTTGGAGCCGGACAGGATGGCCTTAGCGCGCTCGGACATGTCGACCGCCGGTGGGAACAGGGCCAGGCCCGCTCCCGCTGCCGCCGTTGTGCCGACGTTGACGGCGAATGTCAGCATTTCGCCGTGAAACTGCATCTCGATGTTCACCGTTTTCCAGGCGGTCCTGACCTCGATCCGCGCGATGTCATCGAAACGGCGCTCGTGTCGTCGGATCATCCGATACCTGATGCCCGACGCGAAAATGACCAGCGATGGATTGGCATTGTTGGACGCGAGCGCGAACCACCAAGGCAGCCCCCTGACGCCCGCGAACGCGGCGAGAACCGGGATCACCTTGCCGCCTTCCGCGTCAGTGCGGATCGGCTCCTGCGTACCGCCCGCCGAACGCCGTTTGAGCAAGCGGCAGATGAGGTAGATCGATCCGCCGACGACGATCGCCTGAAGCAGCAGAATGGCCGCGGTGCCAAGCACGGTTGCCAGGGTGCTTGGCATCATCGGCCAGCGCCAGGCCCGGCGTCGCCGGGTGCTTCACTCATCGATCATCATGACACGAAGAGATGTCTCGAGCTGGAGCGCCCGATCCCGGATGACCGCAGCGGAAGCCGCCGCTTGCATCGGTACGTACATCGTCCCTTGCCGCGTCTCATACAAAGCCGTTCGCGCCGCCTCGTCGGCGCTACGAAAGGCAAGCCATGCCCGTTGCGCCGATCGCAGCCGGGCGGCTTCAGGCGGAGCCAGTCTCTGCAGCAGCTGGCCGTAAGCGGTGTTCATTCTCCGGTCGTAGTCACGGGCCGCCGCCACCTCGCACTCGGTCTGCCCGGCGGTGCTTGCGGCTGCGGGAGCATCGAGACAGCGCTGCGACGCCGCTTCGGTGCGATCTTCGCTGGCGGGCGAAGCCGTGGCCGCCGTCGAGATCCCCAGCGAGAGGATGAAGAAAGACCGTATCACCGCAAAAGTCGCTTCGAGCGACAGCAGCCGGTGGCGCCGCGCAGCAAGTCAGACGCCATGCAGGACCTGTTTGCGCCAGCCCAGAACGCCGCCCAGGGTCACCACGAGGCCAATACCGAGGAGGAACATAGCCAGGGCATTTCCGCCGATCTCCTCGTTGTTGCTGGCGCTGATGGACGCTGCAGCCTGGTTGGCGTCGGTCGCCGTCATCGCTGCCGCAAAGGCAGCTTCATCGCAGCGACCCAGCATCTCGTTGCCCTGCCCCTTCATCCGTTCCTGGCACAGTATGGTCTGGCCGGGATCCGCTTTGGGCGGCCCGCCAGCAAGGCTCATGAACGCTCCCAGGCCGAGCAGAACGATGCCGATAAGCAGGAGGAGGCGCGGGTTCTGTTTCATCGGCGGTACTCTCCAGGTTCATGCTGCCGCAACGTGCGGCTCGACCGGGGTGTTCCATGAGGCTGGTGCTGACATCGCCTCGACGCGGTGCCCCGCGCCGAGGCACGCCATTACCCCTTCAGATTGCGGCTGTAGAGCCAGCCGATCCCGATCAGGCTGAAGCCCAGGGCGAGGAAGGAGCCGATGCGCAGCAGGCCCTCCAGGCCGGACGCATCGAACAGGAACACCTTCACCACTGCTAGGAGGATCAGCACCAGCGAGGCTATGCGCCAATCGCGCAGGCCGCTGCGGATGCCCCACAGCAGGAACCCGAGCGCGAGCGCAATGCCCAGCACCGACCGGCAGATATTCTCGACCTCGCCGATTTCGGTGACGGTCAGCACGTTACCACAGAACAGCTGCCGCAGCGTGGCGAAAGCGAACAGCAGGATCAGCCCCATCCGTAGCAGGTCTGTAGGGCGCTTCACCCGCGCGGCTGCCTCGGGCGCGATCCAGGCGAACAGCGACGGCGCCGCAAAAGCGATGCCGAAGGCGGGAAGCAACAGGTTCGCCAGTGGCCATGGCCCGACCGCCTGCGCGTCCCAGAGCGGATCGTGCAGCAGCACAGTGTAGAGCAGGTTGTGCGCCGCGCCCGCTCCGATGAGGGCCAAGGCGACGTCGCGGACGCGCAGGGCGCGCCAGACCGCGACACCCGCGCCGATGAGGGCGACTTCCCACAGCGTCCGCTCGGCAAGCCCGACCCGCACGAAGCTCGCGGGGTCGCCGATCAGCAACAGGTGCTTGTAGAAGATGTGGACGCCGACCAGCATCAGCGCACCGACCAAGGCCGTCGCACCCTTGCGGACAATGCCCGGCAAGTCCCCGCCCGTCCGCCACAACGCCAAGGCGCAGGCGAGCGCCGGCACCAGCAGCCGCTGCG
This sequence comes from Novosphingobium sp. GW821-FHT09E05, assembly GCF_059416165.1. Taxonomy (NCBI): domain Bacteria; kingdom Pseudomonadati; phylum Pseudomonadota; class Alphaproteobacteria; order Sphingomonadales; family Sphingomonadaceae; genus Novosphingobium; species Novosphingobium sp. GW821-FHT09E05. The sequence continues at coordinate 10,663 of NZ_JBWKOQ010000010.1, read as the reverse complement.
CCGTCATCCCGGGTGCGGGGAGGTTCATGGCGAAGACCGGCTCGCCGGACAGCGACATCAGCCCGGAAACCATCCAGCGGCCCAGGGGCTCAAGCGCCCAAAGACCGATGAAGGCGGCAAGCGTCACCAGCGTCGGGGCCAGACGAAGTGCGGGCCTGCGCCGGGTCGCCTCGGCAAGAACCACGAACACGGCGGCGACGGCGATGGCTAGCCATGGCGCCGGCACGACCTGTGCCACCAGGCCATAACCCAGCACGGTCGCGACGGGCTGCAGCAGGAGCGCCATGCGCCTGTCCGCATGGTGCCAGGCGAACGCCACGCCGGTCAGCGCGACGGCGGCCCAGCGCAGCGCCGCCTGTCCGACGTGGGGCACGGCGGCCGTCTCGAAGAAGCGGCTCGCCTCGGTCGCGGCGACGTCCGTGATGGGAAGCGCAAGGATCGCACCGGTCTGGAAGACCAGCGCGCCCAGCGACAGTCGATCGTCCTTGGCTACGATCCCAAGCGCCAGAAGCGCGGCGGCGACGAGGGCGATCGCGATCGGTACCGCCCAAGCCGGCAGCCCGACCAGCGCGGCGAGGACGACGAGCAGCCCCGAACCCGCGGCCAACAGCGCGCACCGCGCGTCGTCGCGGCGTGTCGGCTGTCGCCAGCCCATAGCCGCGCCGATAGCCGGCAGGCCCGCGAAGAGAAGCGCCAGCAAGGCGAAGCGCAGGCTCTGTCCCGGCGCCGCGGTGTAGAATTGGCCGAACGACAGTGCATACCCCCCCAGCGAAACGGCGCCGAGCAACCCGACCTCCATCAGCCCGCCCCTGTCACGCCAGAGGTTGCGCAAGGCATAGCCGCCATAGATCAGGACGATGCCAGCGATCACGGCCGCGAAGAGCGTCATGTCCGGCGAGGGCCAGAGCGCCACCAGGCCGAGCGCCGTCACCACCGGCACCGCAACGACCTTGCGCAGCATCGGCGTGCGTCCCGCGAGCCAGACGAAGGCCAGCGACAGCAATCCGTAAAGTCCCCAGGTCAGCGGCGCAAACGCGCCTGTCGCCACCAGCAGCGCAAGCTGCAAGGCGGCAACGACTGCCGCGCCAACGTGCAGGACGGGCACGGCGTGCCGGTCGAAACTCAGCGCCGGCAGGCCGAGGCCCAGCAGCAGCATGAGCAGTCCCAGCGACAGCGTGGCGGCACTGTCCAGCCCGCCCAGCACGATCAGGGCCAGGCTCCAGCCCGCCCCGCCTGCCAATGCACCGATGCCCAGCCAGACCCACCGCTGGCGGCGCGAGAGCAGCGTCAGGCTGCCGATCACGATCGCGAGGTAACCGGCGAGCAGCGGAACGCTCGGCGCGCTCGACTGCACCACCGCCGGCGTCGCCAGGCCGCCGACCAGTCCCAGCACCGCGCAAGGCACGCCGAAGCGCATCGCCAGAACCATCGCAAAGCCGGTGATGGCGGCGAGTCCAGCGAACGCCGCGCCGGGCCCGACGAGACCGTAGAGATTGGCGGCGGCAAGCACGGCTGCGTAGAGCCCGCCGATACCGGCACCGGCCAGCGACTGGGCCACGCGCGGATCGCGCACCTTGTCCTCGCTTCGACGCGCCAGTTCGGCGCCTGCGATCAGTCCCGTGCCGAACACCAGCCCCAGCATCACCCGAACGATGGGGGAGAGAAGCCCCGAATCGATCGAATATTTGACCATCAGCACGGCGGCGACGATCAGCGTGATCCCGCCCGCCCAGATCGGCAGCCTGCGTCCGAACAGGTCCTCGAAGCCGGAGCCCGAGGCTCCCGGCTGGCCGACCGGATGAGCCGCTTTTTCGGTCGAGGGCGCATCCTCGTGGATCACGACGTCCGGAACATCCCGGCCCGCTTCGAATACCGCGGCGACCGCTTCGGCGGTGGGCTCAGGCGGCAACGGTTCCGGTTCCAGAGGCGCGATGACCGGCGCCCGGGCCAAGGTCCGTGGGTCCGCAAACTCGTGAACGGACACCGCCGATTCGGGCTGAGCCGCAGGCCCGAGCACACAAGCGCCCTCGCCCACCGCCCGCTCCAGTCCGGCAAGCCGGCGGCGGGTATCGTGCAGCAGAGCACCTAGAATGATCGTCGCTAAAAGCAGGATTTCGGTCACGCCCCGTCCTTCGGTTGTGGCTGCGAGGGCTCATGCCTATCGAACAATCGAACACCGTGCAATTTAAATTCGACAGTGTTCGATTTTACGTCTATAGGGTCCGTCACGACAGGAGAGCAGGACCATGACACCCATTCTCAAGCGGCTGGTGCGCGATCTCGAAGCGCCGATCGAAGCGCGCGGCTTCGGCACCGGCTGGTTTTCCGGCTTCTTCGCCTTGCTGCTGGCTTTCGCGGGGCTGAGTTTCGTCGCGGCGCTGCGTTGGCCCGGATGGCTGGCCACTCCCGAACTGGCGCCGGTCCTGGCATCGCCCGTATTCCGCATCGTCGTCCACGCCACGCTGCTCGGCGCTTATGCGCTTGCGCTGCTCAGCCTGCTGCTGCGCCCGCGCAAGGCGCTGGGCATGACCGCATTGCTGGTGGCGCTGGCCGGCACTGTGCTGGGCGGCGCGTCGGTCCAACCGCGCGAGATGCACGACTGGGGCATCTTCTTCGGCGCCGACTTCTTCGCGGTGAACCTGATCGCCACGGGCCTGATGTTCGCGCCGCTGGAGCGCATCGTCCCCCATCGCGGCAAGCAGCGGCTGTTCCGGCCCGAATGGAACGAGGACCTGTTCTACTTCCTCGTCAGCTCGATGCTGGTGCAGATCGTCACCTTTCTTGCCCTGGCGCCATCGAGCTATCTCAATGCCCACGGCGAGACGCTGTCGGGTGTGCGCGCCGCCGTGAGCGGCCTGCCCTGGATCGTCCAGTTCATCGCGGCGATGTTCCTCACCGACCTCACGCAATACTGGTTCCACCGGCTGTTCCACCGGATCCCGTTCCTCTGGGGCTTCCATGCGGTGCATCATTCGGCCCGCTCGATGGACTGGCTCGCCGGGGGGCGGATGCACTTCGTCGAAATCGTGCTGCTGCGCGGGGTAACTTCGCTGCCCCTGCTCACGCTCGGCTTCCTGCCCTCGGTGATGCAGGCCTACATCGGCCTCGTCTACGTCTACTCGTCGCTGATCCATGCCAACGTGCGGGGTAATTTCGACCGCCTCGGCCAGTTCCTCGTGGTGCCGCGTTTCCACCACTGGCACCACGCGCTGGAGGACGAGGGGATCGACAAGAACTTCGCGATCCATTTCCCCTGGCTCGATCGTCTGTTCGGCACGCACTACTTCCCGCAAGGCAAGTGGCCGCAGGGCTATGGCGTGCCCGAGGCGGTCCCCAGGGGCTACCTCGCGCAGCTGCGCTATCCCTTCGTTCGCAAGGTGCAGTGACGTGGGGCGGCGATCCGACCATGGCCGCGACGAACTGCGCGAACTGATCCTCTCGACCGGGCAGCAGGTGATGGCGGAAGGCGGCTATGCCCGCTTTTCCGCACGCGAAGTGGCCAAACGCGTGGGCTATTCGGTCGGCACGATCATGCACATCTACGGCAATGTCGATCTGCTGGTCATGGCGATCAACAGCCGTACATTCGCACTGTGGGCCGAGTGGATCGAAGCGCGGCTGGAAGGGGTGAAGGGCCGCGAGCGGATCGCGGTGCTGGTCAGGGGCTATTTCGATTTCGCCGCCTGCCATGCCAATCTGTGGGCCGCGATCTACGAACACCGCGTTCCCGAGGGACTGGACATGGCCGAAAGCCTGGTCGCCGAACGCGTGCGCCTGACCGACATCATCCGGCGCGAGGTCGGCTCACTCCTGCCCGACGGCGGCTCCGACCGGGTCGCCCGGCTCACCAGTTCGCTGATCGCCACGGTCCACGGCCACTGCGCCTTCGCGCTGGGCGGCAGCTTCGCACTGATGGGCGAAGTCGCGCCGCTCGAACTGGCGGTCGCGCGGGTGATGGAAGTGCTGCAGGCCAACTGCGCGGCACTCGACGTGTGAGCGGGCGGCGTGCCGGCGGGTTCCCACGTTCCATTTTCCTACAGGGGTTGGGTCGGGGTACGTTCTGGCCATGCTCCTTTTGAGATCCCACCGTGCCCCGGCCGCGTGCCAATCGCAAGGCGACACCCGATCGGTACAAGGCGACAGGTGCGTACGCACAAGGCGACACTTCGAGAGCGCAAGTTGACACCCAAGGCGACACTTTCACGGCGCAAGGCGACAGTTTTGGCGCGCAAGGCGACACTGGCAAAGTGACATGCAACGCGACACCTTTTCCCTCTGGACCGTGTAAACCGTGTAAACCTGTGTCGCCTTGCCACGAACCCATGAGGTATTGAGGACATGACCAGCAAATCGACCCTGGCCGCCCTGCTCGCCATCACCGCGGGAGTGCTGGCACCGATCGCGCCCGCGGCGAGGGCGGACGAAAGGCCGGCGGTCCAGTCTCCCGCCCCCACCCGCATCCTCGATCGCAAGGCCGCGCAGCGCCTGCGCGCGAACAAGGGCCTGACGTTGCAGTGGATCGACTGGGGCAAGGCACGCGGCAGCGCCTACGTGCGGACCGACGGCAGGGTGTGGAAACTGCGCGGTGCGCAGGCCGAGGCGGGCGGCCCCGGCCGCCTGCTGCTCGACGGCACGATCACCGAGATCGGCGCCGACTACTTCACCTTCGTCGGCCGCATCCGGATCAGCGACACCCCCGACGTCGGCCGCGTGTGCGACAAGGACAAGACCTGGCACTTCGCGATCACGCAGAAGCGCTCCTACTACCGCCTGCGCGAGTTCGAATGGTGTGACGGCCTCACCGACTACATCGACGTCCACTTCTGAGCCCGGACCATCGGCATGCGGCATATCCGTGATCGTCATTCGGCCCCGAACGGATGGAGAAAGAGATCGAGAGATCCTTTTGCGGACGCCAGTGCCGCTTGCGCATTTCGAAAGTGGTCGGGCCGATTGTCCTGACGCCTTCGCCGCAAAAGCTGACCAGCGTCTGCGGCGTGCCTTTGTCACAGCGGCCCCGCCACGTCGATGGCTGGCATGCCGTTGAGCCGGCAATAGTCGTTGACCACCTGTTCGGTCGGACCATCTTCGTCCGTGCTTATGGCCTCATCGGCCACGGCTGGCGCGATCGCCGACCTGTAGACGATGCTGAGGTCTGACACGCTTTTGATCGAAAGAACGATGTGCCGAAGCTGGATCGACGTGGCGGTGACGGGATACGAGAATATGCGCGTTGCGACCGGCTCCCGCGCGTCCGGGCCGGAATAGCCACGCAGTTCCAGAATCATGCCTTCGCCGTCGATGCCCAGGAATGCGATGTCGTAGATGCCCGCGTCATCCAGGCCCGGTGCCTGGGGTGAATGCAGGCCGCTCGCATAACGACGCGGTGGCACGACCAGATCCCCGCGCCGAGCAGTGTGAATTCCATCGAAAGCACCGAATCCGGGGGAGATATTGCGTGCCGCGCAGAACACGGGAGAGTAGGGAATTTCAGGTGCCGGGGGCGGCAAGGCGCGGCGAACCGGCGCCGCCATCCCTGGGGAAGCGACGCAGCCCGTCAGGACGACGGCGAACAACGCAGCTCGCCTCATATTCGATCCTCTCACCAGTTCCCTCCCCAGATTACGCGCATTCAGTCCGGCATCAGGTCGTTGAGCGCCCGACGGGCGTCCGCCTTGTCCGGCTCGATTTCCAGCGCCCGGCGATAAGCGGTCGCCGCCTGCTCCCGGTCGCGTTCAACGCCCGCTCCGGCGTTGTAGGCGCGGCCGAGATTGAGGCAGCCATCGGCATCGTCCAACTCGCAGGACTTGCGGAACAGCTCCGCGGCCCGGACCGCATCCTTGACTACGCCTCTGCCATTCTGGACCAGCGTGCCCAGGTTGCCGCATGCCGAGCCATCGTCTTGCTCGCACGCTCCGGTGTAGAGCGCGGCGGCCCGCTTGGGGTCTTTGCGGACGCCAAGGCCCTGGTCGTAGACCACGCCGAGGTTGTAGCAACCGCCCGCATCCTCGCCGGAGCATGCCTTCTCGAACAGCCGCCTGGCGCGCTGCTTGTTCGGGGGGACGCCGGCGCCCAGCGAGTAGGCGGCGCCGAGGCTGGAGCAGCTCGCGAAGTTGCCCGCATCGCAGGCCGCATCGAAATAGCGGAAGGCCCGCAGGGCGTCCTTGGGGATGCCCTCGCCTTTCACCAGTGCCAGGCCGAAGTTGGCGCAATCGGATGGCCCGCCCAGCTCACAGGCCCTGCCGAACAAGGCGGTCGCCCGCTCCGCGTTCGAGGGCACGCCTTCGCCGGCATGGTAGGCGATGCCAAGGTAGGTACAGCTATCGCCGTCCCCTCCAGCGCAAGCCTTGTCGTAGAACGCGGCGGCACGCACCGGATCCTGGTCCACACCATTACCCCCGGCGTAGCGGGTGCCGAGCTCGGCGCAGGAACCGACGGCTTCGCCGCGGCAGGCGTCCTCGAGCTGTTTGATTTCGGCGGCATCGTCATCCGGGCCTTGAGGCGGTGAGGTAACGACACCCTCCGACGACGCAACGTCGGGCATCACGGTCTGCTCTGCAGATGCGGCTTGTTCCTCCGACCGGGCGGGCGATACGATCTGCACCTCCCGAACGGACATCACCTCGTGCAGATCGTGGGCGTCGTCCGGCTTGTTGCCCTGCGCGATGAGCGCCTCGGCGAAGGATACTTCGTTGATCGCCAGCGCAAAGAGGTCGTTGGCGACCCGGTGGCCTTCATCGCCGCATGCAAAGCGCAGTTCCGCATCACCCAGGGAATCGGGCGGAACCACCTGCATGGGCATGGACCGCGCAGTGCCATCGCCGATTTCCCGGCCCTGCTCGTCGAACCGCAGGACTTCCAGGGTTTCGACGCTGCGCTTGTCGCATCGGGCCCGGCGGTGCGACTTGGTCATGACTTCCGGTTCGCCGGGACGGATGACGTACATCGCCCAATAGCTGGCGACGTCCTTGTGCCGTTCGATCGACTGCGCATCGATGAATACGACGCGGCCGGGCCCGCTGTTGACGTACCACCACTCCGATGCGCCCGCCGGGACGGACGCCAACGTGACGGCTGCCGCTGCCGCCGTGCTGAACCAGATAGAGTGCCGCATCCGTTTCATATCACCGATAAGATCGCCGTCGCGGGCGTGTCGAGGATCATGGGAGTGTCCATGATCACCTAACGCGTATGGACCCAACCGATTGCGTGCCACGAAGAAAATCGTGAAAATACCAATGATCGAGGCAGTCCGCTTGCCTGTGCCGGTTCGATACGAAGAACGAGTCATTTAGCGCGCTCTCGCGGTGAACCCTTGTCCTCTTGGGGCATATCAACATGACGAAATATTGTCGGGGTTGCCTGTCGCGCACTGAAATGCCCCAGCGATATCAACCACAACCTGATGTTGCGCTCGGCTTGGTCCGCTGTACTGATGGTTGCCGGGGGGTGTCATCCGCGAGGTACACCAATGAAATCTGCCAAGGCGACAATACTCATGGCCGGCGTGATGATGCTGGGCCTGGCCGCCTGCGGAAAGGCCGACCAGCCTTCCAGCCAGACGGAGGCCGAGGGCCCCTCGGTCGGCGAGGCGACCGCAAAGAAGCTGGACAACTATGTCGAGGCGCACAACAAGTTCGTCGATACATTCGGTTTCGTCGAGAAGGCAGAAGCCTATCGCAAGTCCGACATCTCCCACGCATCGGTGGATGACACCTTCAACGTCTCGGTCGGATGGATCGGGCAGGGGATGGAAAGCCTCAAGGAAGCGCGCGCATCGACGGGCGGCGCGGCGGAACTGGACATGGCCGCCGATGCGCTGATCGCGTCGATGGGCAAGGTCCAGGCTCACCTCGCCAGCCTCGAAACCTACTACAGCAGCAAGAAGTACCTCGACGACAAGTTGGCACGGGGCAAGGCCGAAGATAAGCAGATGCTGGCCGAACTGGATGCCGCCGAGAAGGATTTCGACCGCTTTGGCGCTCAACTCGACGTATCGCTCGAAAAGCGGGACGAGGCCCTGCTGGAAACGTTGAAGGCCAAGGACCCGTTGAAATACAACGCCAAGCTTGCGCTGGTCCATGCCAAGAAGATGATGAACCTGTTCAACGGGCCGGATGATCTGACCCGACCGGAATTGTTCGCCAAGGGCGATGCAGAGGTCGCAATCATCGAAAAGGCGATTTCCGACGCGCATGACGAAGCGGTCAAAAAGGGGAAATCGGACCCGTCGGGCCTCAGTTCCCTGACATCAATGCTGGGTTCCTATCGCACTCTGAAACAGCGACATGAGGGCAGCGATGCGGAGTCCATGCTGAGGCAGTACAATCAGGCCGTCGATTCCTCGAATACCTGGTCGTCGGTGGAATGATTCACAGGTCCGGTGACTGGATCTCGCCGCTCCCAGCTGCCTGAACACAGGATGATCGGCGCAGGCTTCGACAGCTTGCGCCGGCTTCCTTCGCCTTTTCCTTCCGCTTCACGCGGTCTCTGAAGCGCGCCGGGATTGCCGGAGGCCCGTTTTTTTTAAATTAGGCAGGCAGTGGGATGTCGTACAGCGTGGCATAGTAGCGTTGCTCGGCTTCGACTGGTGGAATATTTCCGATCGGCTCCAGCAGGCGCCTATTGTTGAACCAATCGACCCATTCCAAGGTAGCGTATTCGACGGCTTCGAACGAGCGCCAAGGGCCTCGACGGTGGATCACCTCGGCTTTGTAAAGACCGTTGATCGTCTCGGCCAAAGCGTTGTCGTAGCTGTCGCCGAGATGTGTCGACCGCACTGGTCTACACGTGGCGGCGTAAGCTGCGCGATGCTGACGTCGAGCTCGAACCAAGCGATTTGGTCGCTCCCGGTTTCCAGCGGCCGTGATGATGGAGGATTTGGACGTCGCTTCTTCGAACTGCAGCCGGCGATCGTCATCGACCTGGCGCGGGGCAAGCGGATCAGCATTTTTGCCTCGGCATCGCCGGTGCTCGTGGCCGCTGCGTTGAAGGCGTTGCGATGATCCCTTCGGGCGCCCGCGTGTGGATCGCGATGGGGCACACGGATATGAGGAAGGGGATGCAAGGGCTGGCCTTGCTGGTCCAGCAGGGCCTCAAGCGTGATCTCCATGGCGGCGACCTGTTCGTATTCCGCGGGCGGGCGGGCTCTTTGGTGAAGCTCATCTGGCACGACGGTATCGGCATGTCTCTCTACGCCCAGCGGCACTGCCGCTCAAGAAGGGGCGGTTCGTCTGGCTGTCGGCCAAGGACGGATGGTGTCGCTGACAGCCTCGCAACTGGCCTGCCTGCTTGACGGAATCGACTGGCGTCCCGCAGTATTCCTGGCGTCCGCAGAGCGGATAGGGCGTTTGTTTTCTTCGTCCCTCTCGCATTTTCCGCTTTCATTCGGGCGGGTTTCTGTGATTCCATCGCGGTCATGGAAGCCGCCGTTTCGTCCTCTCCTGACGATATCGAAGCGCTCAAGGCGCTGCTGGCGAGCGCCACCCAGCGGGCCGATGAGGCCGAGGCCAAGCTCGCCAATGCCTATGCTCGGGAGAGCGCCACCGAGGCGGTGATCACGCACCTCAAGCTGCAGATCGCCAAGCTTAGGCGCGAGCAGTACGGCGCCAGCGCCGAGCGCACCCGCCGCCTGCTCGACCAGATGGAACTGCAGCTCGAAAATCTCGAGGCCGACGCGGCCGAGTATCCAAGGGTGCATCTCGCGTCTTGGTCAGGCATTCTGCAGGCCGACGCCTATTGCGGTTATGGCGAGCTCTATGCTCCCGGTCGCTTGCCTGCGCCCGTGATCGAGGCTGGCTGCTTTGCCCACGCGAGGCGCAAGTTCTTCGAGTTGGCCGACGTTGCCAGCGCGGCCCGCAGGAAGAGCCGTGGCGATCATGCCGACATGATCTATCCGATCGCGCTTGAGGCCGTGCAGCGGATTGATGCGCTGTTCGATGTTGAGCGCGGCATCAACGGCCAGGACGTCGACGAGCGCCTCGCCGTACGCCGCCAGTTGAGCGCGCCCCTGATGGCGCCTAGCTGACCAGCCAGCTCGCCAGGCTGTCGCGCAACCACGATCTCGCCAAAGCCATCAATCACATGCTGCGGCGTTGGGATGCCTTCGCCCACTTCCTCACCGACAGGAGGGTCTGTCTGACCAACAACGCAGCAGAACGTGCGCTGCGCTGCGTGCCACTAGGCCGCAAGGCCTGGCTGTTCTGCGGATCCGATCGCGGCGGCCAGCGCGCGGGCATCCTCTACACCCTGATCCAGACTGCTCGCCTCAACGACGTCGATCCGCAGGCTTGGCTCGCGGATGTGCTCGCTCGCATCGCCGAGCATCCGGCCCGCCAACTCGACGAGCTGCTGCCCTGGAAATGGCCGCCAGCACGGCGCGCGATCGCCACCTGATCAAAGCTACGTCGCGGCTTTCATCGGATGGTCACGGATCTTCTGAGCCACCGATGTGATCGCAGCCCAGCGAGAAGGATAATCGCCCTCGTGATCCAGAACCATGCGGATCGCCCGCTGCCGAACCTCGGGGTCAAATTTGTTCGTCGTCTTGCTCATCGTAGACCCTCACTCTCAGGAGTTAGAGCCTTCGGCCCGCCCGAACGCGGCGCGCCCCGCGGGCTTGCGCTGGCGGGGTTGTGTGTAAGTGCTGTGTTGTTTTGTTTGG
>NZ_JBWKOQ010000009.1:0-26399 GCF_059416165.1 Novosphingobium sp. GW821-FHT09E05 | reverse complement strand
GTCAGCGGCCGTGCCGTTCGACCGCGCGGTCGGCACGCTCGGCGGGACGGCGGCGGTTGCTGCCACCGGCGCGGGCGCGGCGCGGGCGGCAGAGCGGGTTGCGGTGCGGGCAGGCGCACGCTCCTGCGCGGCGGCGGGCCCGGCGACCGTCTCGGCAGGGGTCTGGGCGGACGGGGGCGCGGCGGGCAGCACGATGGTCGGCTGCGTCGTCGGCGACGCGGTTCCGGCCGTCGTGGCCGGGCTGAGCGCAGTGGTCGGCGCGGTGGCTTCGGGCGGCAGGGTCACCGTCGGCGTCGTCGGCGTGGCGGCCTGTGCGGGCCAACCCGTGGTCACGTCCTGCGACAACGACAGGGAAGGGGCGGCGACGGGCGCCGCTTCCTGCGTGCTGGCCGAAGCGGCCGGGATGGCGGAAAGCGCGAGGACGGCGGCAATCGCGGTCAGGGCGCGGGGCGAGTGAGTGACAGCGTGTTTCATGCAAGTGACAATGCGCCGAACGCACGGTTGGAGCCGCGGTCATCCCAAATACAGGACAAGTCGAACCCTCTGCCGCGACGAACCGACGCTTGCCATGCTTAGGATGACGAATGGCGGTATTCTGCCGATTTACGCCAGATGAACGGCGGCATGGCGTATTGATTTGGCGCGGGGCGCGTTCATGGGGGCAACTTAGGTCACGGCGCCGGGGGTTTGACACACCGCACCCGCGATCCTATATGGCGGCCTCGCTCGGTCGCTTCGAGCAAGACATGTCCATGCGCGGGGACACGTCCGGGAAGGAAGCGATCCGGGTCTCATCCGACGTGACAGGCTGCCGGCCGCAGGATCATCCCGCTCAGGGAATCCGCGGGCCGCGCGGCCTTTTCGCGTTTCGGATGGCCTGCCTCGCGGCAGGTGCACCGTCTCGCGACGACGACATTTTCCGGCCCGGTTCCACACGCGAATCGGTCCTTCAAGAAGCGAAGAGGCAAGACCAGCTCATGGCCACCAAGCCCATCGAACCCGCAGCGACCGTCGGGGCGCGTTCGCCCAAGAAGCGCATCCGCAAGATCTTCGGCGACATCCACGAAGTCGTCCAGATGCCCAACCTGATCGAAGTCCAGCGCGAGAGCTACGAGCAGTTCCTGCGCTCCGATCCGGCGACCGGCTATGTGTCGGGCCTCGAAAAGACCCTGCGCTCGGTCTTCCCGATCCGCGACTTCGCGGGCACCAGCGAGCTGGACTTCGTCCACTACGAGCTGGAAGACCCCAAGTACGACGTGACCGAGTGCCGCCAGCGCGGCATCACCTACGCCGCGCCGATGAAGGTCACGCTGCGCCTGATCGTGTTCGAGGTCGACGCCGAGACCGAGACCCGCTCGGTCCTCGATATCAAGGAGCAGGACGTCTACATGGGCGACATGCCCCTGATGACGGAGAACGGCACCTTCTTCATCAACGGCACCGAGCGCGTGATCGTCTCGCAGATGCACCGCTCGCCGGGCGTCCTGTTCGACCATGACCGCGGCAAGACCCACGCTTCGGGCAAGTTCCTGTTCGCCGCGCGCGTCATTCCCTACCGTGGTTCGTGGCTCGACTTCGAGTTCGACGCCAAGGACATCGTGAACGTGCGTATCGACCGCAAGCGCAAGCTGCCGGTCACCGCGCTGCTCTACGGCCTGGGCCTCGATAGCGAGGCGATCCTCGACTACTTCTACCAGACCGTGACCTGGAAGCGCGGCGACGGCGGCTGGCGCCTCCCCTACGTGCCGGAAGCCTGGCGCGGCGCCAAGCCGGCGTTCGACATCGTCGACGCCAACTCGGGCGAAGTCGTGTTCGCCAACGGCACCAAGATCTCCCCGCGCGCCGCCAACAAGGCGCAGAAGGACGGCCTCACCGAGCTGCTGATCCCGACCGAGGAAATCTTCGGCCGCTATTCGGCCGTCGACCTGATCGACGAGAGCACCGGCCGCATCTACATCGAGGCCGGCGACGAAGTCAGCCCTGAGAACCTCGAAGCGCTCGACCATGCCGGCATCGACCAGATCGACCTGCTCGACATCGACGAGGTCAACACCGGTCCCTGGATCCGCAACACCCTCAAGGCCGACAAGGCCGAGAACCGCGAGATGGGCCTCGAGGCCATCTACAAGGTGATGCGTCCGGGCGAGCCGCCGACCAAGGAAACCGCCGAAGCCCTCTTCGACGGCCTGTTCTTCGACGCCGACCGTTACGACCTCTCGGCCGTGGGCCGCGTGAAGCTGAACATGCGCCTCGGCCTCGACGCCGAGGACACCGTGACGACGCTGCGCAGCGAGGACATCCTCGCCGTGGTCAAGGAACTGGTCGGCCTCAAGGACGGCAAGGGCGAGATCGACGACATCGACAACCTCGGCAACCGCCGCGTGCGTTCGGTGGGCGAGCTGCTCGAGAACCAGTACCGCGTCGGCCTGCTCCGCATGGAGCGCGCCGTGAAGGAGCGCATGAGTTCGGTCGACGTCTCGACGGTGATGCCGAACGACCTCATCAACGCCAAGCCCGCCGTGGCCGCGGTGCGTGAGTTCTTCGGTTCCTCGCAGCTCTCGCAGTTCATGGACCAGACCAACCCGCTCTCGGAAGTCACCCACAAGCGCCGTGTTTCGGCCTTGGGCCCGGGCGGTCTGACGCGTGAGCGCGCCGGCTTCGAAGTTCGCGACGTCCACCCGACCCACTACGGCCGCATCTGCCCGATCGAGACGCCGGAAGGCCCGAACATCGGTCTGATCAACTCGCTGTCGACCTTCGCCCGCGTTAACAAGTACGGCTTCATCGAGACGCCGTACCGCAAGGTGATCGACGGCAAGGTGACCGGCGACGTGGTCTACCTCTCGGCCATGGAAGAGCAGAAGCACACCGTCGCGCAGGCTTCGGCCGCCACCAACGAGGATGGCTCGTTCGCGGAAGAACTCGTCTCGGCCCGCCAGAACGGCGAGTTCGTGATGAGCCCGCGCGACCAGGTCACGCTGATGGACGTTTCGCCCAAGCAGCTCGTCTCGGTCGCCGCATCGCTCATTCCGTTCCTGGAAAACGATGACGCCAACCGCGCACTGATGGGCTCGAACATGCAGCGCCAGGCGGTGCCGCTGGTCCAGGCCGACGCGCCCTTCGTGGGCACCGGCATGGAAGAGACCGTGGCGCGCGATTCGGGCGCCGCGATCTCGGCCGGCCGCGCCGGCGTGGTCGACCAGGTCGACGCGACCCGTATCGTCATCCGCGCGAGCGGCGACATCGAGGCCGGCAAGTCCGGCGTCGACATCTACCGTCTCCAGAAGTTCGAGCGTTCGAACCAGTCGACCTGCATCAACCAGCGTCCGCTGGTGAAGGTGGGCGACATCGTCCAGAAGGGCGACATCCTCGCCGACGGTCCCTCGACCGAGCTGGGCGAGCTGGCGCTGGGCCGCAACAGCCTCGTCGCGTTCATGCCGTGGAACGGCTACAACTACGAGGACTCCATCCTGATCTCCGAGCGGATCGTGAAGGACGACGTGTTCACGTCGATCCACATCGACGAGTTCGAAGTCATGGCCCGCGACACCAAGCTGGGCCCGGAGGACATCACCCGCGACATCCCGAACGTCGGCGAGGAAGCCCTGCGCAACCTCGACGAGGCGGGCATCGTCTACATCGGCGCCGAGGTTCACCCCGGTGACATCCTCGTCGGCAAGATCACGCCGAAGGGCGAATCGCCGATGACCCCGGAAGAGAAGCTGCTGCGCGCGATCTTCGGCGAAAAGGCCAGCGACGTGCGTGACACCTCGCTGCGTCTGCCGCCGGGCGTCTCGGGCACCATCGTCGACGTGCGCGTGTTCAACCGCCACGGCATCGAGGTGGACGACCGTACCCGCGCGATCCAGAACGAGGAAATCGACCGCCTCGCCAAGGACCGCGAGGACGAGCGCGCGATCCTCAACCGCGCCACCTACAACCGCCTCAAGGACATGCTGCTCGGCCAGACCGCCGCTTCGGCGCCCAAGGGCGTCAAGAAGGGCGGCGAGATCGACGAGGCGCTGCTGGCCGAAGTCGAGCGTCACGAGTGGTGGAAGTTCGCCGTCGCGGACGACCACATGCAGTCGCAGCTGGAAGCGGTTAAGACCCAGTACGACGCCACCGTGAAGGCGATCCAGGAGAAGTTCGAGGACCGCAAGGAAAAGCTCGAGCGCGGCGACGAGCTGGCTCCGGGCGTGCTCAAGATGGTCAAGGTCTTCGTGGCGGTGAAGCGCAAGCTGCAGCCGGGCGACAAGATGGCCGGCCGTCACGGCAACAAGGGCGTCATCTCGCGCATCCTGCCGGTCGAGGACATGCCGTTCCTCGAGGACGGTACCCCGGTCGACCTCGTGCTCAACCCGCTGGGCGTGCCTTCGCGCATGAACGTCGGCCAGATCTTCGAGACCCACCTGGGCTGGGCCGCGCGCGGCCTGGGCCAGCAGGTCAAGCAGGCCCTGGAAGACTGGCGCCACGCGAACCCCGATCCGGAGGCCGCCGCGCCGCCGGAAGCGGTCCGCGAGCGCCTGATGACGATCTACGGCGAGCACTACGCCGAGGACATCAAGAACCGCGACACCGAGTCGCTGCTCGAACTGGCCAACAACGTCACCAAGGGCGTTCCGATGGGCACCCCGGTGTTCGACGGCGCGGTCGAGGCCGACGTCGCGGACATGCTGGAGCTGGCCGGCCTGCACAAGTCTGGCCAGTCGGACCTCTACGACGGCCGCACGGGCGACAAGTTCGACCGCAAGGTGACCGTGGGCATCATCTACATGCTCAAGCTGCACCACCTTGTGGATGACAAGATCCACGCGCGTTCGATCGGTCCGTACTCCCTCGTCACCCAGCAGCCGCTGGGCGGTAAGGCGCAGTTCGGCGGCCAGCGCTTCGGCGAGATGGAGGTCTGGGCACTCCAGGCCTACGGCGCGGCGTATACCCTGCAGGAAATGCTGACGGTGAAGTCGGACGACGTGGTCGGCCGCACCAAGGTCTACGAAGCGATCGTCAAGGGCGACGACACCTTCGAGGCCGGCATTCCCGAGAGCTTCAACGTGCTCGTCAAGGAAATGCGCTCGCTGGGCCTCAACGTCGAACTCTCGTCGGTCGACACCGACGAGGACGGCGTGGCGATCGCGGCGGAGTAACGGGATCGGCGAGGCCTTCGGGTCTCGCCTTCCCTGCCCCCCGCAAGAGAATTCACCCCCAGAGGGATTGAACTATGAACGACCTGACCAAGTTCACGAACCAGATGGCGAAGCCCGAGACGTTCGACCAGATCCAGATCGGTCTGGCGAGCCCCGAGCGCATCCGCTCCTGGTCCTTCGGCGAGATCAAGAAGCCGGAAACCATCAACTACCGCACGTTCAAGCCCGAGCGCGACGGCCTGTTCTGCGCGCGCATCTTCGGTCCCGTGAAGGACTACGAGTGCCTCTGCGGCAAGTACAAGCGCATGAAGTACAAGGGCGTCGTCTGCGAGAAGTGCGGCGTCGAGGTCACCGTGACCAAGGTGCGCCGCGAGCGCATGGGCCACATCGAGCTGGCCGCCCCGGTCGCGCACATCTGGTTCCTGAAGTCGCTGCCCTCGCGCATCGGCCTGCTGCTCGACATGCAGCTCAAGCTGCTCGAGCGCGTGCTGTACTTCGAGAGCTACATCGTCACCGAGCCGGGCCTGACCCCGCTCGAGAAGTACCAGCTGCTCACCGAAGACGAGATGCTGGACGCCCAGGACGAGTACGGTGAAGACGCCTTCACCGCCGGCATCGGCGCCGAGGCCGTCAAGCACATGCTGATGAACCTCGACCTCGTGCAGGAGCGCGCGGACCTTCTCCAGGAGCTTGAGACCACCAAGTCGGAACTCAAGCCCAAGAAGATCATCAAGCGCCTCAAGGTCGTGGAATCGTTCATCGATTCGGGCAACCGCCCCGAATGGATGATCCTCGACGTGGTGCCGGTCATCCCGCCAGAGCTGCGCCCGCTGGTGCCGCTGGACGGCGGCCGCTTCGCGACCTCGGACCTCAACGACCTCTATCGCCGCGTCATCAACCGCAACAACCGTCTGAAGCGCCTGATCGAGCTGCGCGCGCCGGACATCATCGTGCGCAACGAAAAGCGCATGCTGCAGGAAGCGGTCGACGCCCTGTTCGACAACGGCCGCCGCGGCCGCGTCATCACCGGCGCCAACAAGCGTCCGCTGAAGTCGCTGTCCGACATGCTCAAGGGCAAGCAGGGCCGCTTCCGCCAGAACCTGCTCGGCAAGCGCGTCGACTACTCGGGCCGTTCGGTCATCGTGACCGGACCGGAACTCAAGCTGCACCAGTGCGGGTTGCCCAAGAAGATGGCGCTCGAGCTGTTCAAGCCGTTCATCTACGCCCGCCTCGACGCCAAGGGTCTCTCGATGACCCTCAAGCAGGCCAAGAAGTGGGTCGAGAAGGAGCGCAAGGAAGTCTGGGACATCCTCGACGAAGTCATTCGCGAGCACCCGGTCATGCTGAACCGCGCGCCCACGCTTCACCGCCTCGGCATCCAGGCCTTCGAGCCCGTGCTGATCGAGGGCAAGGCGATCCAGCTGCACCCGCTCGTCTGCTCGGCCTTCAACGCCGACTTCGACGGTGACCAGATGGCCGTCCACGTGCCGCTTTCGCTGGAAGCCCAGCTCGAAGCGCGCGTGCTGATGATGTCGACCAACAACATCCTCTCGCCCGCCAACGGCAAGCCGATCATCGTGCCTTCGCAGGACATGGTTCTCGGCCTCTACTACCTGTCGCTCGACCGCGACGGCGAGCCGGGCGAGGGCATGAAGTTCTCGGACATGGCCGAAGTGCACCAGGCGCTCCACGTCGGCGCCGTCACGCTCCACTCGAAGATCGAGGCGCGCGTGCCGCAGACCGACGAGGACGGCAAGCAGTACACCGCGCGCTTCAGCACCACGCCGGGCCGCATGCTGCTCGCCGAGTGCCTGCCCAAGTCGCACAAGGTGCCCTTCGACGTCGTCAACCGCCTTCTCACCAAGAAGGAAATCGGTGACGTCATCGATCAGGTCTACCGTCACACCGGTCAGAAGGACACGGTGCTGTTCGCCGACGCCATCATGTCGCTGGGCTTCCGCCACGCGTTCATGGCCGGCATCTCGTTCGGTAAGGACGACATGATCATCCCGGACAGCAAGGTGGCCCTCGTCGCCGAGACCAAGGAACTGGTCGCGGACTACGAGCAGCAGTACCAGGACGGCCTGATCACCCAGCAGGAGAAGTACAACAAGGTGATCGACGCCTGGAGCCGTTGCGGCGACCAGGTGGCGAACGCCATGATGGACGAGATCAAGGCCCAGCCGATCGATCCCGAGACGGGCCGCATGGCCCAGATCAACTCGATCTACATGATGAGCCACTCCGGTGCGCGTGGTTCGCCGGCGCAGATGAAGCAGCTCGCCGGTATGCGCGGCCTCATGGCCAAGCCGTCGGGCGAGATCATCGAGACCCCGATCATCTCGAACTTCAAGGAAGGCCTGACCGTCCTTGAGTACTTCAACTCGACCCACGGCGCCCGCAAGGGCCTGGCGGACACGGCGCTCAAGACGGCGAACTCGGGTTACCTGACCCGCCGTCTGGTCGACGTTTCGCAGGACTGCGTGGTCGTCATCGACGACTGCGGCACCGAGCGCGCGCTGGAAATGCGTTCGATCGTCCAGGGCGGTTCCACCATCGCCTCGCTCGCCGAGCGTATCCTGGGTCGTACCCTGGCCGAGGACATCGTCGACAAGGAAGGCAACGTCATCGCGTCGAAGGGCCAGCTCCTCGACGAGCCGGCGGTCGCCGCGATCGAGGCCACCGGCCTGCAGGCCGCGCGCATCCGCTCGCCGCTGATCTGCGAAGCCACGCAGGGCGTCTGCGGTACGTGCTACGGGCGTGACCTCGCCCGCGGTACGCCGGTGAACATCGGTGAGGCCGTCGGCGTCATCGCCGCGCAGTCGATCGGTGAGCCGGGCACCCAGCTGACCATGCGTACCTTCCACATCGGCGGTGCGGCGCAGCTCAACGAGACCTCGCACCTGGAAGCGATCAGCGCGGGCCATGTCGAATACCGCGACATCCCGACGATCGTCGACAAGCGCAACCGTCTCCTGTCGCTGGCCCGCAACGGCGAGATCGTGCTGTTCGACAGCGAGGGCCGTGAGCGCGCGATCCACCGCGTGCCTTACGGTACGGTGCTGCTGCACACCAACGGCGCCAAGGTCGAGCAGGGCGAACGCCTGGCCGAGTGGGATCCGTTCACGCTGCCGATCATCACCGAGACTTCCGGTATCGTGAAGTACCAGGACCTGATCGACACCCGCACGCTGACCGAGCACGTCGACGATGCGACCGGCATGACCAGCCGCGTCGTGACGGAAGACCGCTCGTCCAGCCGCGCCAAGAAGAAGGAGGACCTGCGTCCGCGCATCACCCTTCTCGACGACGCGAGCGGGGAATCGGCGCGCTACATGCTCGCTCCGGGCACCACCCTGTCGGTCGAGGACGGCCAGCGGATCGAAGCGGGCGACATCGTTGCCCGTGCCAGCCGCGAAGCCGCCAAGACCCGCGACATCACCGGTGGTCTGCCGCGCGTCGCCGAACTGTTCGAGGCCCGCAAGCCGAAGGACAACGCGGTCATCGCCAAGGTCTCGGGCCGCGTCGAATTCGTTCGCGACTACAAGGCCAAGCGCAAGATCGCGATCATCCCCGAGGAGGGTGAACCCGTCGAGTACCTGATCCCGAAGTCCAAGGTCGTGGACGTTCAGGAAGGTGACTGGGTCAAGAAGGGCGACAACCTGGTTTCGGGCTCGCCCGATCCGCACGACATCCTGGAAGTCCTCGGCGTGGAAGCGCTGGCGGAATACCTGGTGGCGGAAATCCAGGAAGTCTACCGACTCCAGGGCGTGAAGATCAACGACAAGCACATCGAGGTGATCGTTCGCCAGATGCTGCAGAAGGTCGAGATCACCGACGGCGGCGACACCACGCTGCTGGCGGCCGAGCAGGTCGACTACGAGGAAATGGCCGAGTACAACGCCAAGCTCGCGCCCGGCCAGAAGCCGGCCGAGGGCAAGCCGGTGCTGCTGGGCATCACCAAGGCCTCGCTGCAGACGCGCTCGTTCATCTCGGCGGCTTCCTTCCAGGAGACCACCCGCGTGCTCACGCAGGCGGCCGTCGAGGGCAAGAAGGACTCGCTGATCGGCCTCAAGGAGAACGTCATCGTCGGTCGCCTCATCCCCGCCGGTACCGGCGCGGGCATGAACCGCGTCCGCGTGGCCGCCACCAGCCGCGACGTCGCCCTGCGCGCGGCCACCCGCCGCATGCAGGAATCGATGATCCTCGCCAACACGGCGGCGGAAGAGCACAAGGCCGAACTGGCCCGCGACGTGCGCGACGACCTGGGCGACAGCCCGCTCGCCGCGGTCGAGGGCGAGACCCACGGCACCGACGCCGACGCCGGTGACTACCTGAACCCCGAAGCGGCCGACGGCGCGGAATAAACCCCGCCGCCGCCCGCCTCACGGGCAGACGAAAGGCCCCGCCGGAGCGATCCGGCGGGGCTTTTTCTTGTGCGGCACGCTTCTCCCGTGCGGGGCGCACCGCCGCGCCGGTCGGGCAATCCATTTTCCTACAGATGGGCCGCTAGGTTAGGCTCGCCGCATGACCCAGCCAGACCGCGCCCGCCCGCCCCGCCGCTCCCACGCCGAGTACCGCTGGACCAAGCCCAAGGTCCTCGCCTTCCTGCACGCATTGGCCCTGACGGGCAGCGTCGCGGCGGCCGCGCGGGCGGTGGGCATGGGGCGCCAGTCCGCCTACAAGCTCAGGGCAAGGCTGGGGCCGTCGTTCGCGCAGGTCTGGGACGAGGGCCGGAGCCTCGCGGCCGATCTGCGCGCTTGGCAAGGCGACACCGGACCGGCGTCACAAGGCGACACTTTTGCGCCGCAAGGCGACAGGTTTACAGCGCAAGGCGACACTTTGGCGCCGCAAGGCGACAGGTAGGGGGCCGAAATGGGCCTCTTTCCCTCTGGACCGTGTAAACCGTGTAAACCTCATGTCGCCTTGCGGGCGAAATCACTCCGCCGCGATGGTCGCTTCGGCGGCCGTCCCGGCCTGCGCCGCTTCGATCTCGGCGGCCTTGGCCTCGACCAGCGAAACGATGTGGTCGAGCATGGTCTCGCTCTGGATCGTGTGATCCGAGACCCCCGAGAGGTACACCATGTGCTTGCCGTTGCCGCCGCCGGTGAGGCCGATGTCGGTCTCGCGCGCCTCGCCCGGGCCATTGACGACGCAGCCGAGGACCGAGAGCGAGAGCGGGGTCTTGATGTGCTGGAGCCGTTCCTCCAGCGCCTCGACGGTGCGGATCACGTCGAAGCCCTGACGCGCGCAGCTGGGGCACGAGACGACGCGCACGCCGCGGGTGCGCAGGCCGAGCGCCTTCAGCATCTCGAAGCCGACGCGCACTTCTTCCTCGGGCTCGGCCGAGAGCGAGACGCGCAGGGTGTCGCCGATGCCGGACCACAGCAGCATGCCCATGCCGATCGAGGACTTGACGGTACCGCCGATCAGCCCGCCGGCCTCGGTGATGCCGAGGTGCAGCGGGCAGTCCACCGCGTCGGCAAGGCCCTGGTACGCGGCCACGGCGAGGAACACGTCGCTGGCCTTCACCGCCACCTTGAACTCGTGGAAGTCGTGGTCCTGCAGCAGCTTGATGTGGTCCATCGCCGATTCGACCAGCGCCTCGGGGCACGGCTCGCCGTACTTCTCGAGGAGGTGGCGCTCGAGGCTGCCGCCGTTGACGCCGATGCGGATGGCGCAGCCGTTGGCCTTGGCGGCGCGCACCACTTCGGCGACGCGTTCGTGCGAACCGATGTTGCCGGGGTTGATGCGCAGGCACGCCGCCCCCGCGTCCGCCGCTTCGAGGGCGCGCTTGTAGTGGAAGTGGATGTCCGCGATCAGCGGCACCCGCGCGGCGCGGGCGATCTCGCGGAAGGCGGCGGTGCTTTCCACGTCCGGGCACGAGACGCGGATGAGGT
This sequence comes from Novosphingobium sp. GW821-FHT09E05, assembly GCF_059416165.1. NCBI lineage: Bacteria > Pseudomonadati > Pseudomonadota > Alphaproteobacteria > Sphingomonadales > Sphingomonadaceae > Novosphingobium > Novosphingobium sp. GW821-FHT09E05. The sequence continues at coordinate 15,355 of NZ_JBWKOQ010000009.1, read as the reverse complement.
CGGCGCCGGCATCCTCGCAGCGCCGGATCTGGTCGATCGTCGCGCCGGCGTCGGAGGTCAGCGTGTTGGTCATGGTCTGCACCGTGATCGGGGCATCGCCGCCGACGGGGACGGCGCCGACCATGATCTGGCGGCTCTTGCGGCGCTCGATGTCGCGCCAGGGACGGATGGAAGACATGAGCGTCCTATAGGCTCTCGTCGTGACGGATTGAAGCCGATTCCGTTCGGCCCGGAATTGAGGCATGGAAGCGCGATGATCGACGAAATCCTGAGCGACGACGAGCACCGCGAACTCCCGCTCCTGTTCGGCCGCGTGCTCGACGGCAAGGGCTCGGCGCGGGCCATCGGCTGGGCCGAGGCGCAGGCCTGGCAGCCGGGCGCGGAGGGCGAAGTGCTGTGGATCCACCTCCTGCGCACCCATCCGGGCGTCGAGGCATGGCTGATGGACTGCCTCGGCATGCCCGAGCCGACCGCCGAACTGCTCACCAGCGACGCCAGCCGTCCGCGCGCCTTCCGCGAAGGCCACTCGCTCGTCGCCACCCTGCGCGGGATCAACTTCAACCCCGGCGCCGCGCCAGAGGACATGCTCTCGATGCAGCTGTGGAGCGACGGGCTGCGGGTCGTCACCCTGCGCCGCGCGCCGCTGCAGACACCGCGTCTGGTGCTGAGCGACCTCGACGCAGGCGACGGCCCGGTCGATGCCGGCTCGCTCGTCACCGCGCTGACCGAGCACCTGATCGACCGCATGAGCCACGCCATCGTCGACATGAACGCGATGATCGACGAACTCGACGACGACACGATCGAAAAAGACCCCGCCGAAACGCTCGACGACATCGCCAAGATCCGCCGCAACTGCCTTGCCCTCAAGCGCCACATGTCGCCGCAGCACGAGGCGCTGATCGCCATCGCGAGCGGCGCGCCCGGCTGGTTCGAGGAGCACGACCGGCGCGAGATCGCCGAATCGATCGCCCGCCTGCGCCGCTATCTCGACGACCTCGACATCAGCAAGGAATCCGCACTCGTCCTGCAGGACGACATCCGCGCCCGCGCCGCCGCCAACACCCAGCGCACCCAGTACGTGCTCGCCATCGTCGCGGGCGTGTTCCTGCCGCTGACCTTCATCACCGGACTGCTGGGGATCAACGTCGGCGACATTCCGCTCGCCGCTCAGGGCTCGCACGGGTTCTGGATCATCGCCGGGCTCTGCGGGATCATCCTCGTCGTGGAGATCCTGCTGCTGCGGCGGCTCAAGTGGTTCTGAGCCACACTGGTTGACAGTCGGCCGATTCGCTAACACGCTGACGAAAACGTCTTGGGAGAGATGTGTGTCAGACCGGCCCGATTACCCCGATTTCTACTCCGATCCCGAAGTGATCGACCGCCCGCGCGAGTTCTTCGCCGACCTGCGGACCCGCGCGCCGGTGCTGCGCGAAGGTTATCACGGCTCGATGATCGTCTCGGGTTACGACGAGGCGAACGAGGTGCTGACCAGCCGCGACGGCACGTTCTCGTCGGTCGTCTCGGTGCTGGGGCCGCTGCCGGGCCTGCCGTTCGCCCCCGAGGGCGACGACATCGGCGCCGAGCTGGAAGCCCACCGCCCCGAGATGCCGTGGTCCGCGCACCTCGTCTGCTTCGACGGCGAGGACCACACCCGCCACCGCGCGCTGCTGACCAGCCTGCTCACCTTCAAGCGCCTCAAGGCCAACGAGGATTACCTGCGCGGCCTGGTCAACACCCTGATCGACAGGTTCGTGGAGGCCGGACGCTGCGAGATCGTCACCCAGTTCGCCCATGCCACCTCGACCTACGCGATCAGCGACATCATGGGCATCTCGATGGAGGACCGGGCGGAATTGCTCGAACTGCTCGGCGCGCCGCCCAGCCAGATCGACGGCGACGCCGCGCACAAGGTCGGGCCCGACCCGCTGGTGTTCCTCAAGGAACGCTTCGACGACTACATCCTGTCGCGGCAGGAAAGCCCGCGCGGCGACCTGCTGTCCGACCTCGCCAATGCGCGGTTCAAGGACGGCAGTGCGCCGTCCTACGAACGGCTGGCCGAGCTGGCGCGGTTCGTGTTCGGCGCCGGGCAGGACACCACCTCGCGCCTCATCGCCATGGCCGTGCGCGTGCTGGGCGACCGGCCGAACATCCAGGCCCGCCTGCGCGCCGAGCCGGCGCGCATCGGCGACTTCATCGAGGAGACGCTGCGCATCGACCCACCGGTCAAGGCCGTCTACCGCGTCGCGCGGCGGTCTACCTCGATCGCCGGAGTGGAGACGCCCGCCGGCACCGTCGTCAACGTTAGCCTGACCGGGGCCAGCAACGATCCCCGCCACTTTGCCGAGCCCGACCGCTTCGACATCGACCGTGGGGGCCTGCGCGATCACATGGCCTTCAGCCGCGGCAGCCACGGCTGCATGGGTGCGCCGCTCGCCCGGCTGGAAGCGCGCGTGGCGATCGAGGAACTGCTGCGCCGGACCCGCGACATCCGCATCGACGAGGAAGCCCACGGCCTGCCCGAGGCGCGCCGCTATGAATTCGAGCCGACCTACAGCTTCCGCAACATCGCCCGGCTGCACGTCGAGTTCGACGGGGTTTGAGTCATGGCGCTCCCTCGCCAACTAAGCCCCGTCGTCCCCGCGAAGGCGGGGACGACGGGAGTCTCAGGGCTGCGTGCGGGCTCGCTCAGTCCTCGAGCACTTTGGCGAAGAGAAATTCCTCGTCGCGCTGCTCGCCGACCATGAAGTGGATGTCGGCGACTTTCGCGAACCCGCAGCGCGCGTAGAACTTCTGCGCGCCGGGATTGTCGGCATAGACCGAGAGCTGGATCTCATCGGCGCCGAAAGCGGCGGCTTCGGCGAAGGCCCAGTCCATCAGCCGCGCGCCGATGCCCTTCCCGGTGGCGTCCGGCGCGGTGTAGAGCTGTTTGAGTTCGATCACCCGGTCGCCCCGCGCATGGTCGGGCCATCCGCAGTCCATCACCAGCTTGCAGAAGCCGAGCAGCTTCCCGTCGTCTTCCGCCAGCGCGACGCGCAGGCGCGGATCGGCGATCTCCCTGGAAACCTTGGCTTCGCTGTGCGAGCCCTCAAGGAAATCGGCGAGGTCCTCCGGCTTGTAGAGGTGGCCGAACTTGGCGACGAAGCTGTCTGCGCCGAGGCTAGCGAGCGGGCCGGCGTCGGCCGGCCGGGCGATGCGAATGTCCATGCCGGTTCTTATGGCGCGGCGCCGCCTTGCGTCAATCGCCGGGCAACTCCAAGGTCATGCACATCGAGAAGTCGTCCGAGAGGTAGTCGCCGAAAGGCGCGCATTCACGGAAACCATGGGCGCGGTAGAGACCCTGCGCGGGCTGGAACGGCTCGGGCCGCCCGGTTTCGAGGCTGACCCGGGCGTAACCGCGTGAACGGCCCTCTTCCAGCAGGCGCAGCAGGATCGCCCGGCCCACACCCTTGCCGCGATAGGCCGGCGCGACGCGCATCGACTTGAGTTCGCCGTGGGCGTGATCGAGGTGCTTGATGGCGCCGCAGCCCGCCAGCGTTTCGCCGTCCCAGGCGGAGAAGAACGCGACGTCGGGCTGGCGCAGGCGCCCCGCCGGCATGGCGTGGACGCTTTCGGGCGGCGACCATTGGTGCATCTCGTCGAGGTGCAGCTGGAGCAGCGCCAGCACCGCCTCGCCGGTCAGGTCGTCGGGTACGATGCGCAGGGTCTCGATCATGATCCTAATGCCCGGAATGCTTGTCGGCCTTGCGCCGTCCCATCCGCATGCCCGCTTCGAGCCGCGCCCGCAACTGGGTGTAATAGTCCGTGAGGAAGCGCCGTTCGTTGCCCCAGCCGTCATTGCGGCCGATCTTGGCGGCGATGGCGTGGTAGACGGTTTCGATGGAATCTGCCCGGTCCTCGCGCAGCACGCGTTCCAGCGACTGCAGCTCGAACTCGCCGTAAACGGCCAGCTCGGCGTCCTCGAAGCGGAACCTGGGCGTGGGCGCGGCCTCCTCGCCCGCCGGTGCCTGCCGGACGGTCATCGCTGCCTCCAGCTTTTGGCGCGGGCGTTCGAGCACCCAGCTTCCCGCGATCACATCCCCGGCGCGCAGTCCGTCGCGGTTGAACAGCGGAAACAGCATGAAGATCGCGAACCATCCCGCCGCCGCGATCCAGGCCATGCCGCTGTCGGCGCCGGCCATCATGATCAGCGGGATCGGCAGGAACAGCTCGATGTCGCGCAGGAGGTTGCGGGCGATCACCATCTCGGCGGTCAGGCGACCACCATCGCGCGCGGCGATGCGGATGCCGGTGAGACGCTTGCCCGGCGTCGCCCCGCGAGGGCCAAGCTCGAAGTAGAGGAAGTAGGCGTTACGGAACAGGAACATCACGACGATCCACACGATCATCAGGAACTGCAGCGCCTGCGCGCCCGCGCCGCCGCCCTTGGCCTCCTGCATGAACTGTCCGGCCCCGCCCGCGATCTGCGCGAGCGCCAGCGTCGAGCCGATCATGAGCAGGGCGATGAAGATGAGGTCGAGCACCAGCGCGCCCAGCCGCGCGCCGCGACCGGCGACCGTCACCGGCAGCGAGATGCCCTCGGGCGTGACGAGGATGCGCTCCTTGCGGGTGCGCGCGCGGCGGATCGCGGTGGCGCTCATCGGCCCGCACCGGCGTTGCCCCGGAAGGCGAAGAAGTAGGCGCACCACGCCGCCAGCATGAAGCCGCCGATGGCGAAGCGTCCGAAGGTGTCGTCGACGAGCTGGCGCGCGAAGCCTTCCAGCAGCGCGGCGACCACCAGCATCAGCACGACGCCGGTCATCACCACCGCCGAGCGCCTCCCAGCCTCGGCCGTCGCCTGGAGGACCGGGCGGTCGCCCGGAAAGGCCAGCGCCCGGCCGATGTGCAGGCCCGCCGCGCCGGCGAGAAGGATGGCGAACAGTTCCGTGGTGCCGTGGACGCTGATCCAGCCGGCGAAGTCGAGCAGCAGCCCGGCTCCGTTGTAGAGCCACGCCATCGCGCCCAGCAGCGCAAGGTTCTGGATGAGCAGCAGCAGCGTTGGGATCCCGAAGGCGAAACCCAACGCGAAGGCGAGGATCGAAACCTGTGCGTTGTTGCTGAACAGCTGCGCGGCGAACACGCTCATGCCGTCCTGCTTGGCATCGCCGAACAGTGTGCCGCGCAGGGCCTCAGCGCTGGCGCCGGGTACGCGCGGCCCAGCCATTTCGCGCGATATCAGCGAGAAGTACCATTCGGGGTCGTGCGACACGAGCAGCCAGCCCACCGCAACGCCCGCGACCATCACCGCCAGCGCGACCACGATGTCGAGCCAGATCGCCCGCACCGCCGCGCTCCACCCACCGCCGAGGAAAGTACGCAGCCATTCGGTGAGCGAGGAGCGCGGGCCATAAACGACGAACCACGCCCGCTGCACCAGCGCCTCGAGATAGCTGAGCGTCGCGGCGTCGAGCGAGGTCTCGCGCGCGATCGACAGGCTGGAGGCGACGGTGCGGTAGAGGCCGGGCAGCGCCAGCAGATCCTCGTCCGAGATGCCGCGCAGGCGGCCCTTCTCCATGCGCGTGACGATGGCCTCCAGCCGCTGCCAGTCGGCCTCGCGGTCCATGCGGAAGCGGTCGGAGCGCAGCGCGGCTATCTCGATGGCATTGGTGGTGACGGCGTTCATCCGATCGCTCCCGAACGCTTGATGGCAAGGTAGGCGTCGAGCAGCCGCGTGCCGATGGTCCGCCACGGCGCCTCCACCACGTCGACGCCGATCTGGCGCAGGCGGCGGGTGACGAGTTCGCGCTGGCGCAGCAGCATGTCGGCCGAGACCGCCATCGACAGCGTCTCCATGTCCTCCGGGGCGGCGGCGGAGAGGTCCTCCAGCTCGTCGTCGGGCATGGTCACGAACAGCACGACGTGGCGCTGGACGAGGCGGCCGATGCTTTCGATCATCAGCTCGGCGCTGGTCGGGTCGGTGAATTCGGAGAACACCACGATCAGCGAGCGGCGCTGCAGCCGGCTCGCCAGCGTTGCCAAGGCCAGCGTGAAGTTGGGCTCCTCCGAGCGGTATTCGAGGCCGGCGGCGGCGCGCTGCAGGCGGTGGAATTCACCGCTGGCCGCAATGAAGGGGGTCGACACCTCGGGCCGCGAGGCAAAGCCGAACAGCGAGACGCGGTCGCCGCCCTTCAGCGCCACGAAGGCGGTGGCGAGCGCGGCGGAAACCGCGCGGTCGAGCCGGGGCATGCCCGCGATCGGCTCGCACATCGCCTGCCCGCAGTCGAAGGCGAAGACGATCTGGTTGTTGCGCTCGGTCTCGTATTCCTTGGCATAGAGGTGGACGTGGCGGGCCGAGCTTTTCCAGTCGATCCGGCGGCGGTCCATGCCGGGCTGGTACTCGGCGAGCGATTCGAACTGGGTGCCCTCCCCCCGGATGCGGCGGGCGAGCAGGCCGTACTGCGCGTCCTTGAGGAAGGTCTGCAGCGTGGGCGAGCGGACCGCGGCGATGTTCGGCCAGACGCGCACCGCCTGGTCGAGATCGCCCGAGATTTGCCGCGCGCCGAGGCCCAGCGGGCCGGTCCAGCGCAGCCAGACGCGGGTGACGCGGCCGGTGCCGCGCCGGGCGGGGGTGAAGGCGCCGGTGCCGCGCCAGCTCTCGTCGCCGCGCGCCAGCGGGAAGACCAGCCGGCCGCCGGGGGCGAGGCGCGGGTCGCATTCGAGCGCCAGTTCGGCGCGCGAGGGCTTGCCGGTGAAGCGGACCTGCGCCCCCATCGCCTCGGGTTCGCCCACCTCGATGTCGGCGGGGACGGTGACCTGCAAGTCGTCCGCCCGACCGGCGAGCAGCGCGTCGACCACCACCAACGCCAGCACCACGAGGCCCGCGACCGGGGCGATCACCCAAAACTCGGGCCGCGCCGCCGCGATTATCAGCGCGACGGGCGCGGCGAGCGCCAGCATGATGGCGGCGCGGGCGGTGGGGACGATAGGTCCGCGCAGTGGGGATGGGGTCCTGCTCATGCCGCTCGTCGTCCCCGCGCAGGCGGGGACCCCGCTTGTTCTTTCGAGGTCGCGTCGTGGCGCAAGGCAGCGGGGCCCCCGCCTTCGCGGGGGCGACGGGGTGTTTTGGGAGATTGTATTGTCCTCCCCTCCGTTCGTGCCGAGCGTAGCCGAGACGCCACGCGCGGCGCCGGCGTGTCTCGGCTACGCTCGGCACGAACGGAGGGGGATTGAGGCTCCACCGGTTTCAGCGCGGGGCTTCGGTCTGTTCGACCAGCTGGTGGACCAGCGCCTCGACCTGCTTGCCCTCGATCTCGGCGGCGGGGCTGAGCAGGAGGCGGTGGCGCAGGACGGCGGTGGCGAGCGCCTTCACATCGTCGGGCACCACGTAGTCGCGCCCGTCGAGCGCCGCGCGGGCGCGGGCGGCTCCGGCCAGTAGCACGGCGGCGCGGGGACTGGCGCCGCTCGACAGGTCGGCGCTCTCGCGCGTGGCGCGGACCAGCCGGACGATGTAGTCGGTCACGCTGTCGGCCAGCTTGACGGTGCCCACCGCCAGCGTCGCCGCCTCCAGCTGCGCCGGGCTGACGACCGCCGCGATGCCGACCTCGGCGGGAGTGGGCGCGCCGCGGTTCTCGCCGTAGCGGGTGACGATGCGGCGCTCCTCCTCGGCGCTGGGATAGTCGACCAGCAGCTTGAACAGGAAGCGGTCGAGCTGCGCCTCGGGCAGCGGATAGACGCCCTGGCTTTCGATCGGGTTCTGCGTCGCGACCACGGTGAAGTGGACCGGCAGCTTGTGCGCGGTGCCATCGAGCGTGACGCGGCGCTCCTGCATGGCTTCGAGCAGCGCGGCCTGGGTCTTGGGCGGGGTACGGTTGATCTCGTCGGCCAGCAGCAGGTCGCAGAAGATCGGGCCGTGGGTCAGGGTGAACTGGCTGGTCTGGAAGTTGAACAGGTTGGAGCCCAGGATGTCGCCCGGCATGAGGTCCGGGGTGAACTGGATGCGCCCGAAATCGAGCCCCAGCGAGCCCGCGAAGCACTGCGCGAGGAAAGTCTTGGCAGTGCCCGGAGGCCCTTCGAGCAGGACGTGGCCGCGCGCCATCAGCGCGATCAGCAGGTGGTCGATCGTCTCGGCCTGACCGATCACGCCCTTGGCGACCTCGGCGCGGATGGCCTGCGCCAGCACGGCGACCTGTTCGATGCCGGTGGAGAGAGAAACGTCGGTCATCGGATCAGCATCCTTTCGAGCGCGTGGAGATCGCGCGCGGCTTTCAGAAGGTCGTGGGGTCGCCGCGCGGCCCTGAGGCGCCCGGCGATCACGGAGAAGGGTTCGGCGTCAGGCCGGCGCGCCGCCAGTGCCCGGTCGATCGCGGCGTCTGTACGCCCCGGCTCCAGGTTGCGCGGCAGGGCGAGCGACTGGACCAGACGCTCCCGTGCGCGGTCGGCATAGGGCGTGCCCAGCAGGTGCCAGCGGCGGGTGCGGCGCACGAAGCCGGCGGCGTTGCTCACCAGCGCGCGCTTGCCGAAGGCAATGGCCCGCTCGGGCGCAAGTGGCGGGCCGAAACGCAGGAACGCCCGCCAGCCGACCACCAGCGCCGCCAGTAGCAGACACAGCGTCGCGGCAAGGAAGGGCGGCGTGAAGGCGAGCGTCAGCAGGTTCTGCGAGCGGGCATAGCCCGGCAGTGTCATGTCGAAGACCACCGGCTCGCCCGGCTTTACGCCGCTCGCGCGCACCAGTGCGTCCGCCAGCCGGGCGTTCTCGACCCGGGCCATGCCGTAGTTGTCGAGAAGGTCGGGTTCGAAGACGATGATCGTGGGGTAGAGGTCGTCGTCCTCGCCCGAGTGGAGCACGCGGTCCTGCGCGATGGCATCGAGCCCGGGATAGGAACCGCCGTCGTCCATGTAGCCCGCCAGCGTGCGCTTTTCGTCGCGACTGGCGACGATCCGCACGAGGCCCGCGCCCGCGCCCGAGAGCGTGATGCGCTCGGGCAAGGTGCCCGACAGACCGGCGCCGACCCAGCCGCGCTGCGCCTTGTGCAGCGGCGTGAACGCGACGCTAAGTTCGTCGAGAAAGCCATCCCACTGCGGCGGTGCCGTACCGGAAAGGCGCACCCAGCCGGTCTTCGCGTTGTCCTGCTGCTCGCGCGTGGGTGGCACGGCCTGCCACTTGGGGACGACGACTAGCGTCGGGCCAAGGTGGCGGCGGCGCGCGACGATCTTCTGGATGGCCTTGCCATCGGCATGGGCAGGCGGGGTCAGTACCAGCAGGCCCGGCCGGCCGAGCGCGCCTTCGTTGCGGACGCTCGCGACCTTGTAGCCGCGCCGCTCGAGATATCCGGCCAACGCCGCATAGCCGTTGAGGCCATTGCCCTCGGCATGCGCCTGGCCGTCGTTGGCCGAGCCCATGCCGGTGCCGCTGGCGATCATCCACAGCAGTGCAACGAACAGACCCGAGCCGAGCAGGACGATGGCGAGTACCGCCCAGCGCGAGAACGGATTGGCGCCGACCGCGACTGGCGCTTCGTGGCCTGTGTTCATGCCCTCAGCTCGATCTTGGCGAACTGCGCGTAGGCGGAGCGCGCCGCGCTCCAGTCGTCGGCGTCGAGGTCGCGCAGTGCGAAGACCGCGCGTTCGACCCGCTGGGCGATCACCGCGAAGGCGTGGCGCCCGGCCTCGGGAAGCTTGGGCAGCACTGCGATTTCGCGGGCAGTGGAGGCGGCATTGAGCCAGTCGGGCCGGGCGCCCTGGATCTGGCGGACACTGCGGCGCAGGAGCAGGTGCGCGGCCTCGCCGTAGCGGCCTTCTTGCGCCAGGCGGTCGGCATCCTCGAGGAGGGCGGCGGCCTCGGCGGGGTCGGGCGTCCAGTGCGCACCTTCGGCTTCGGGTGCGCGGTTGCGGCGGCTGTCCAGCAGCGGCTCGACGACGATGCGCCAGAGCAGGAACAGCGCGAGGCCTGCGCCGACCGCGATCAGCACCCATTGGAAAATCGGCCAGGACAGGCCGAGCAGCCGGCCGATCGGCTCGAACACCGCCTCCAGGAAGCGGCCGAGCGCCAGAAGCCATTCGGGCGGTCCCTGAGGAGGGGTCACCTTGGGCTCGGCCAGCGGGAGATACTGGATATCGGCGGCATCGCGCACGACTTTCCAGTCGGCATCCGCTCGCGCGGTCGACCCCGCCATCTGACCTGCGCCCATCGTCACGCCCGCACGATTGCATGCGGGTCCGAACGGCGCAAGCGCTTGCGGAAGGGGGTTAATCGTCCGTCGTCCCCGTTCGAGCAGGGACGACGCAGGCCTCAGCCCCGCGCCCGGGCCCGGCGGTAGCTGCCGAGCGGCCGCACGTACTTGCAGTGGAACGCCAGCTCCTGCAGCGCGGTGTCGACGCGCGGATCGCCCGGCGCACCCTCGATGTCGGCGTAGAAGGTCGTCGCGGCGAAGCTGGCGCCGATCTGGTAGCTCTCCAGCTTGGTCATGTTGACGCCGTTGGTGGCGAAGCCGCCGAGCGCCTTGTAGAGCGCCGCCGCGATGTTCTTCACCTCGAAGATGAAGGTGGTCATCGCCGGCTGGTCCTTGAGGTCGAAGGGATCGAGCGGCTCGCGCGCCAGGACCACGAAGCGGGTGGTGTTGTCGGAGGCGTCCTCGACGTTCTGCTCGATGATGTCGAGGCCGTAGAGCTGGGCCGCCAGCTTGGGCGCGATTGCGCAGGACGCCGGGTCGCCCGCCTCGCGCACCAGCGCGGCGGCGCCGGCGGTGTCGGCATAGGCCATCGGCACGATGCCTCGCTCGCGCAGATAGTGGCGCGACTGGCCGAGGGCCTGCGGGTGGCTGTATGCTGCCTTGAACGGGCCTTTTGCGCCCGGAAGCGCCATCAGTGCGTGGTGAATCGGCATGAAATGCTCGCCCACGATCGACAGTCCGCTCTCGGGCAGCAGGAAGTGGATGTCGGCGACGCGGCCGTGCTGCGAGTTCTCGATTGGAATGATCGCCCGCGCGGCACGCCCCTCTTTCACCGCCTCCAGCGCGTCCTCGAACGAAAAGCACGGCAGCGGCAGGCAGTCCCCGTCGTATTCGAGCGCGGCGCGGTGGCCGTTGCAGCCCGGCGCGCCCTGCAGGGCGACGGCCAGTTCGGGTTGCGCGAGGGCGGCGGTTTCCATTTCGCCGACGAGGGCGATGGCGGGCTGGGGATAGACATTCATGACGCCAGCGCGATTAGGCGGCTGGTGCGATATCCGCAATGGCTCTTGCGCTCGATCAAGGCGGACATTAGAGCCCCAAGCCAACAGGATGAGCTATAATTAGCCGCAGGGGCATGCACGAATGGACGATCGTTTCAATACTATCGCCGGCTGGACTCTATTCTCGGGCATCGTCGGCCTGGGATTGACCATCGCCAGCGGGATGTACTTCCAGGCCGACAAGCATCATGCGCCCCATACGGCAGGCTATCCCGTCGAAGGCGTCGCCGAGAAGGGCGAAGGCGCGGCCGACGTGCCGATCGCGACCCTGCTTGCCAGCGCCGACCTCGCCAAGGGCGAGGCGACCTTCGCCAAGTGCACCTCGTGCCATACGATCAACGCGGGCGGCGCCAACGGCATCGGCCCGAACCTCCACGGCGTCGTGGGCGAGGCCGTGGGCCAGGGCGTCGGCGGCTTCGCGTTCTCGGACGCGCTCAAGAGCAAGGGCGGCAACTGGACCTTCGACGCGCTGAATGAATGGCTCAAGAGCCCCAAGGCCTATGCGCCGGGCACCAAGATGACCTTCGCCGGTCTGTCCAAGCCGGAAGACCGCGCCAATATCGTCGCTTATCTCAATTCGCAGGGCTCTAACCTGCCGCTTCCCGCCGCTCCGGCCGAAGGCGCCGCCGCTCCGGCTGCGGGCGCCGATGCCGCTGCAGCGCCGGAAGGCGAAGCGACCGGCGCCCCCTGAGCGCGCGTTCGCACCTGTTCTGAAATCCGGCTCTGCCGGTTGAAAACGGTCCGCAAGCGCCGCCGAGTCGCTTGCGGGCCGTTTTCGTCTTTTTGGCCTGGCGTAAAAATCCTCTCCATCTCTGCGTGACAGGGAGGATCTCGGAACTACGAAACGTGCGACGACCGCCGGGTCTCGCCGCCGCATTCCTGCGGGCTTACGCAGCGCCGGAGGGAATTACGGCGTCTGGCGATCATCCTCTGCCTTGGCGAGCACCAGCGAGAAGTCGCCCTGCGGGTCGGTCCAGTGCTCCAGTTCGGCCCAGCCGGCTGCGGCGAGGAGGAGGCGCATCTCGCCGGGACGGTACTTGTGGCAGTTCTCGGTGTGGATTGTCTCGCCGCCGTCCATGTTGAACACTTCGCCCGCGACCTCGAAGCGGATCGCGCGGCGGGCCTCGAGGTGCATCTCGATGCGGCTGGCGCGCTCGTTCCAGCGCGCGACGTGGCGGAACTCGGTCACCGGGATGGTGCCGTCCAGCTCGCGGTTGATGCGCTGGAGCAGGTTGAGGTTGAACAGCGCGGTCACCCCCTGGGCGTCGTCATAGGCAGCGACGAGCCGTGCGGGGTCCTTCACCCGGTCGACGCCGATCAATAGGTGCGAGCCGGCCCCCAGCGTCCCGCGCATCGAGCGCAGCAGGTCGACGGCGGCGGCGGCGGTCATGTTGCCGATGGTGGAGCCGGGGAAGAAACCCAGCATCGCCTGGCCCTCGCGCTTCACCGGCAGGTGTACCGTGGACATGAAGTTCGCTTCGACCGGCACGATTTTCACCTGCGGGAACAGCGCCGCCAGCCCCTCGCAGGCTTCGTCGAGGAATTCGCCGCAGATGTCGATCGGAACATACGTGGCGCGCGGCATGGCTTTCAGCAGGATGCGCGTCTTGATCGAGCTGCCCGAGCCGAACTCCACCACCGCCGCGTCGGTGCCGATCCGTGTCGCCACCGCGTCGGAATGGGCGTGGAGCAAGGCGGTTTCGGTGCGGGTGGGGTAATATTCGGGGACCTGCGTGATCGCCTCGAACAGCTGCGAGCCGCGCATGTCGTAGAACCAGCGGGAGGGGATCGCCTTGGCGTCCTGTCCGAGGCCGCGCAGCACGTCGGCGCGGAAGGCGGGATCGACGGGGGCAGGCGCGGCGCGGTCGATGGTGTCGTCGCGGGTCGGCGTGAAGAGCATGTCAGAGGCTCCTTGCAAGGCGCACGCCGGTGAACTGCCAGCGCTGATGGGGATGGAAGAAGTTGCGATAGGAGCCCCGCACATGGCCGCGCGGGGTGGCGCAGGAGCCGCCCTTGAGGACGAACTGGCCGGACATGAACTTGCCGTTGTATTCGCCCACCGCGCCCGCCGCGGTGCGATAGCCTGGCCAGGGGCGATAGGCCGAGCCGGTCCATTCCCAGACATTGCCGAACAGCGAGGCAAACCCGTCCACCTCCCCCTCGGGGCGGGGGGCGACGGCACCGGCATGGTCGAGCTGGACACCGCCGAGCGCATCCCGCCCTTGCGCGGCGGCTTCCCATTCGTGCTCGGTCGGCAGGCGGGCGCCGGCCCAGCTGGCAAAGGCGTCGGCCTCGTAGAACGAGACGTGGGTGACCGGGGCGTCCGGATCGACCGGCTGCCAGCCGGCGAGCGTGAAATGCTCCCAGTCACTGCCGTGGCCGCGCCAGTAGAGCGGGGAGGAAACCCCTTCCTGCCGCACCCAGTCCCAGCCGTCGGAGAGCCACAGCGCAGCGCTCGCGTAGCCCCGGTCGGCGACGAATTCGATCCACTCGCCGTTCGTCACCGGCCGGTTGGCCAAGGCGTGGGGAGCAAGCCACGAGGGGTGGCGCGGCAGTTCGTTGTCGAACGCGAAACCTGTCCCGTCGCTGCCGATCTCGGCAAGGCCTTCGGGTCCGGCGATCCAGCGCAGCGGGAGGCTTTCGGTCTTCGCGGCAGCGCTGGCAGCGGCATAGGACGGGCCGAGGGGGTTGCGCGAGAAGAGGTGCTTGAGGTCGGTCAGCAGCAGTTCCTGGTGCTGCTGCTCGTGCTGGATGCCGAGTTCGACGAGGTCGCCGTGGCGCTCCATCAGCCGGGGCAGCGCCGCGACCATCGCCTCGTCGACATGGTCCCGGTAGGCGAGCATTTCGGCGACGGTGGGCCGCGTCAGCAGGCCGCGTTCGGGGCGGGCCATGCGGGCGCCCTCGGCCTCGTAGTAGCTGTTGAACAGGAAGGGCCAGCGCTCGTCGAACAGGCGGTAGCCGGGAACCTGGTCGCGCAGCAGGAAGGTCTCGAAGAACCAGGTGGTGTGCGCGAGATGCCACTTAACCGGGGAGGCGTCGGGCATCGACTGCACGGTCATGTCCGCCTCGTTGAGGCCCTGGGCAAGGTCGCGGCTGAGGTTTCGGGTCTTGCGGAACCGTTCGAGGATCGCATCCTGCACCCACGGCGCGGCTGCAGGGTCCGGCTGGTTCCTCATGCTCACTCCTCCCGCTGCCCGCGTGGGCCCGCCCGGCTTCTGCCGCACGCCGACGCTGGGGTGCATCGGCAGGCGGCTGAAGGATACCATGTCTGAATGTGCTTAGTGCACGGAAAGTCCTGTGGTTCCGCAGCGCTTTCGAAAAGTAGCGCTTTCAGCGCCGGTGGGGCTCTGCCGAGCCGGGGTCGCGGGCGAACAGCAGCGTTGCGCCGAGCACGATCGCGCCTGCGAGCGCCAGCGGCAACGCAAGGCCGCCGTGGAACAGCAGCAGCGCGCCCAACGCCGCGCCCGCGAAGATCGAGAGCACCGCGGCGACGCGGCGTACGAGATTGGTGCCCGAGCGGTCGGCGGCGATGCCGGTGATGGTCAGCGTCAGCACCGTGGTCGTGAGATCGGGCACCTTGAGCTGGCGCACCTTGGCGTTGCGCAGGCCCATCGCGAAGCCGGATAGCGCGATCACCGAAAGCACCCCAGCTCGGGCGCCTGCGCAGCGACGTCGATGCCCAGCGCGATCAGCGCCGCGATCCACAACAGGGCTCCTTCCACCAGCGCCGCCCACATGAGCCAGCGCCGCAATGGCCGCTCCACATGGGCGCGGGCCAGATAGCCTGCCCCCCAAGCGCCGAGCATGAACGTCGCCAGCGTCAGCAGCGCGGGGCCGACCCTGAAGCCCGGCGCCCCCGCCGCCGCGAAGCCGAGGAACACGACGTTGCCGGTCATGTTCGCGGTGAATACCTTGCCCAGGCCGAGCACCGAGGCGGCGTCGACGAGGCCGGTGGTGGCGGAAAGCATCAGCAGCAGCCGGGGCAGCGAGGTCGGGGCGTGGTGGTCATGAGGGTCTGGGGGGAGGCGTGTGTGCGGCCTCGCCAGCGGTCCTCGTATACCTGGGGACGACGCGGCTCACACTGCCCAGCAGCCGCAGCCGAGCGCGCCCCAGAAGGTCTGGACGTCGGCGGCGGGGACGTTGGCGCCC
>NZ_JBWKOQ010000008.1:0-54115 GCF_059416165.1 Novosphingobium sp. GW821-FHT09E05 | reverse complement strand
GCAAACCGTGTGGTCCGCTGCGGTGAAACGCCCTCTAAGTCCCACCCGCGATTCGGTCAACACGGTTTTTCAAAAAAGCTTCATGAAACTTCAGGATCGGCCGTTTTCTGCGGATTTTCCGTTAGATAACCAGCGCTAGAGGCCCGGAGTGCCTTACCGGCGCAGTGTTTCGCATCCAATTGGGCGGACGAGGCATGCAGCCAGTCGCGCCTTGCCGCGTTCGCTGTCGCAGCAAGATTGCTTCGCCGGACTCAGGTGCTATCGCATTGTACGTGTCGAATACGTTCAGAACAGCCGCCCTGCCGGGCCACGCCGCGATGCTCGCGCTCGTTCTCGCGAGTGCGGGATGCACCGGTATGTCCCGCAAGGTGGCAGGCGCGGCGGGGCCGGTGGCCGAAGCGGCGGCCGATCAACCCGCACCGCCCACGCCCGCATGGTGGCGGGAGGCCGGCGACCCCGTGCTCGCGGCGCTCGTGCAGCAGGGACTGGATCGCAGTCAGGAACTGGCCTGTCAGGTTTCGGGTTTGCGCCGCTACGATCAGGAAGCGGAGCACGATGCCCGCCGCATCGGTGCCCGCCTCGGGCGGCTCCTTGGAGACAGAAGCGTCCAGCCCGTTCCGAATGCGCGCGACGGCAGGGTGGAGCGCGTGGCCACGCGGCGAGCCCGCATCGCCCGGCAGATCGCGCTGGCCTATGTCGATGTCAGGCGGCTGCAACGGGATGTCGCCGTGCGCAGCCAGCTGCGCGGCCAGTACAAGGACAATGCGGAAGTCGCCCAGTTCCGCCGTGAGGCCGGCCTCGCTTCGGCAATCGACGGTGCACTGGCCCGATCGCAGGCCGAAGTGGCGCAAGGCGAACTCGGCTTCGCGCAGGGGCGGCTCGAAGAGGCGATGGCCGAACTCGCCCGTCTCGTCGGCGATACGCCGGAGGCCCTTGCCGCCAGGCTGGGCGTGTCCGCGCCCATTCCCGATCCCCCGGTGGACCCGCTGGCGCTGGCCCCGCCCGAAGATCCGCGCCGCGCATCGCTGGCCGACGGCGTGCTGCGCGAGGCGCGTCTGGCCCAGGCGCTCGAGGAATCGCGCCGCACCGTCAGAGATGCCCGCAGCGCCTATCGCGCAGGAGCGGGCAGCTTCCCGGCGCTGTATGTCGCCGAAGCGGCGGCGACCGCGGTCGATCTCGCCCTGCTCGATGCACGCGCCGCACGGGTGACCGCGACGCTGGACCTGTGGTCCGCGCAGAACCAGGACTGGGCACGCGAGGGCCTTGGCCCGGTGGTCGCCGCGAGCCCGCCCGCCACGGATGAGACGATAACGGTGACCGCCGGCTGTGACTGAACAAGACACGCATACCCCGCTCGACGCCCTGCTG
Organism: Novosphingobium sp. GW821-FHT09E05; assembly: GCF_059416165.1. NCBI lineage: Bacteria > Pseudomonadati > Pseudomonadota > Alphaproteobacteria > Sphingomonadales > Sphingomonadaceae > Novosphingobium > Novosphingobium sp. GW821-FHT09E05. Next base: position 52,747 of record NZ_JBWKOQ010000008.1, on the reverse strand, counting down.
GGCGCCGCTCCGCGCCACGTCCTGCGCCACTGGCTGAGCCTGCTGGTACTGGCGCTGGCGGCGCTGGCCGCGCTGACGTTCTTCGTGCGCTTCGTGACGGGCGAGGATTCGCCCTATTATTCCGCGCCCGTCGAAAGGAGAGACCTCACCCCGCTGATATCGGAGCGCGGACAGGTGCGCGGTTCGGGCGAAGTGACGGTCACGGCGGGCCTTGCCGGGCAGATGACCTGGATTTCCGGCAAGACCGACGGCGGGGTCGAGAAGGGCGAACTGCTGGCGGTGATCGATGCCGCGCAGGTGACCCGTCTGGTCGAGATCGACCGCTCGCGGCTCGCCGCCGCGCAGGCCGCGCTCGAAGGGGCGCGCGTTTCCGCGCAGGATGCCGGATCGCGGCTCGCCCGCTTCGAAAGCGTATGGAAGCGCTCGGGCGGGCGGGCGCCGTCGCTCAACGAAATCGAACGGGCGCGGGCCGAAGCGCGCAGGGGCGACCTCGGTGTTGCCGCGGCGCGGGCGGAAGCCGAGGCGGCGCAGCTGCAGCTCAGGGACGACCGCGCGAAGCAGGCCGGCTCCGAAGTGCGCGCGCCGATCGCGGGAACGCTTGTCATGCGCCACGCCCAGCCGGGACAGCCGGTGGCCGAGCACCAGCCATTGTTCACGATCGCCGCCGGGCTCGCCCCGCTGACGGTGGAAGTGCCGCTCACTGCCCGGTCCAGCGCGCCGATCAAGGCGGGAACGCTGGCGCAGGTCCGCCTCGATGCCATGCCGGAGACACCGCAGTCGGCCACGCTGACGCTCATGCGGATCAGCCCGCCGCCGCAGTCCGCGCCGCCCCGCGCGGTGTTCACGATCGAGCGGCCCGACCCCAAGGTCCGCCCCGGCATGGCCGCGACGGTGGAAATCGAGCTGCCACGACGCAGCAATGTCCTCCTCGTGCCCAACCCGGCGCTGCAGTTCGAGCCCGCGACCGGGCAGAGCCACCGGCGCGAGCGGATCTACGTGCTCGAGGACGGGGAGCCGCGCCGGGTCTACGTGACCGTCGGGAGCAGCGACGGGAAGCGCACCGAAGTGTTCGCCAACGGCCTCGAACCGGGCGATCAGGTGATCATCGGTTGGCGGGACGCGACGAGCGGAACGGACCAGACAGGTCGCTGAAAGGTTTGCGGTGCAACAATTACGCCGTCCGAGCGTATTGGGCATCGAGGCAATAGCGCCAGCGAAGGGGTCCATTTCTGAGTATCGACGCGCAGATGTCGCGCCGCATGGCGGTCAGGCTGTTCGCAGCGCTTGCAGCGGCAAGCGCAATGCCCGGAGGAGTCCTCGCGGCCACCAGCGGCCGCCTCGGCGCCCCGGCGGCGTTTTCGTGGGAAATGCTGGTGGCCCGCGCCCGCGCGCAGGCCCGCAAGGCTTACGTCGAGACCGCCGACTCCCCGCGCGCCGCTGCCGACTACGATGCGGCGGTCAAGCTGACCTACGGCGATACGGAAGCGGTAGCGGGCAACGTCCGCCTGTTCCCGGCAACACGCGGCACCGCACCCAAGCCGGTGCGCATCGCCATCGTCGAAGGCGGGCAGGCGCGCGAGATCGTCGATACCGCCGGACTCTTCGTAGGTGATACCAACACCGACCCGGTCGGGTTCCGCGTCATGGATGCGGGCGGCAAGAGCGACTGGCTCGCCTTCCAGGGCGCCAGCTACTTCCGTTCCTCCGGCTCGCGCGACCAGTACGGCCTTTCGGCCCGCGCGGTCGCCGTCGATACCGGGCTTTCCAAGGGCGAGGAATTTCCCGCCTTCACCCACTTCTGGATCGAGCAGACCGGGCCGGACACCGTGCGCATCCACGCCCTGCTCGACGGCCCGAGCCTGACCGGCGCCTATGCCTTCGACTGCCGCAAGGGCGCCAGCCGCGTGACGCAGGACGTCACCGCCGCGCTGTTCCTGCGCAAGAACGTCGAGCAGCTCGGCCTCGCCGCCGCCTCCAGCATGTTCTGGTACGACCAGTCGAGCCCGCCCGCCCGGCGTGACTGGCGGCCCGAGATCCACGATTCCGACGGCCTCGCGATCTGGGCCGGCAATGGCGAGCGCATCTGGCGCCCGCTGGAGAACCCGCCGGTCGCCAGGCTGCATTCGCTGCGCGCGCCCTCGCCCAGGGGCTTCGGCCTGATCCAGCGCGACCAGGCTTTCGACCACTACCAGGACGACGGCGTGTTCTACGACCGCCGCCCCTCGCTCTGGGTCGAGCCCAAGGGGGACTGGGGCGCGGGCGCGGTGTGCCTCTACGAAATGCCGACCGAAAGCGAGACGATGGACAACATCGCCATGTTCTGGCGCGGCGACAAACCCGCAAAGGCCGGCGAGCGGCGCGACTTCGCCTATCGCCTGACCTGGACCTCGCAGGACCCGGCCGCCGACCAGGCCTCGCGCTGCGTCGATGTCTACGACGGTCCCGGCGGAATTCCCGGCGCCCCGCCGATGGCGGGCGTGCGCAAGTTCGTGTTCGACTTCGCCGGCCCTTCGCTGGCCGGACTGACCCGCGACAGCGGCGTGACGCCGGAAACCGACCTGCCCAAGGGAGCCATTGCCTCCGCCACGGCTTATCCCGTCGCACAGGCCGGGGCGCGGTGGCGCGTCATGCTCGACGTGAGGACAAAGGATTTGAACCAGCCACAGTTCCGCCTGTTCCTGAAGCGCGGCGACACCGCGCTCAGCGAAACCGTCATCAAGGCGCTGGAAGCATGAGCATGACCCCCGTCCCCAGCCTGCCGATGTTGCCCGCCGAAGCGCCGATGGCGATGCCGGTGCAGAACCTCTACGGCAACCCGCCCGGCGCGCGCGAGGTGCTCACCAGCCCGCACGGCATGCTGGTCAAGCGCCTGCTGCTGCTGGCGCTGACCGCGGTGATCGGCCTTGCCGCCTCGAGCACGGTGCGCATGGAGCTGTCGCGCGACGGGCTCGACTGGGTCGAAGTCGTGCTGCTGCTGTTCTTCGTGCCGCTGTTCTGCTGGATCGCCTTCGGCTTCGTCACCTCGACGATCGGCTTCCTCAAGCTCATCACCGGCGAGCATCCGGGCTTCACCGCCCTGCCCAGCCCCGCCTCCAGCCTGCGCCACCGCACCGCCGTGCTGATGCCGGTCTACAACGAGAGCGTCGAGGAAGTCTTCGCCCGCGCCCGCGCCATGGCCCACTCGATCGCCGCATCGGGCGGCGCGCCATGGATCGACTTCTTCATTCTCAGCGATTCGAACCCCTTCCACGGCAAGCGCGAGGAAGCCGCCGCACGCGAACTCGCCGCCGCAGCGCCGATCAAGGTCTATTATCGCCGCCGCGAGCAGAACACCGCGCGCAAGCCCGGCAACATCGCCGAGTGGGTCCGCCGCTTCGGCGCCGCCTACGAATGCATGCTGGTGCTCGACGCCGATTCGATGATGAGCGGTGACACCATCGTCGGCATGGCATCGATCATGGAGGAACGCCCCTCGATCGGCCTGCTGCAGACGGTGCCGATGATCACCAATGCGCGCACGCTGTTCCAGCGCTGGATGCAATTCGCGAGCGAGGCCTACGGGCCGATCGCCAGCGCCGGGCTACTGTGGTGGTCGGGCGCGGAATCGAACTTCTGGGGACACAACGCGATCGTGCGCACCCGCGCCTTCGCCGAATCCTGCGGCCTGCCCGAGCTTCCCGGCAAGGCGCCTTTCGGCGGCCACATCCTGAGCCATGACATGCTCGAATCGGCCCTGCTGCGGCGGCGCGGATGGGCGGTGCACATGGTCATGATCGGCGGTTCCTACGAGGAATTCCCGCCGACCATCGTCGACATGGCGATCCGCGATCGCCGCTGGATGCAGGGGAACCTCCAGCACCTCCAGCTGCTCGGCGCCTCGGGCCTGCACTGGGCCAGCCGCCTGCACCTGCTGATCGGCGCCTCGGCCTACCTGACCTCGCCGGGCTGGCTGCTGCTGATCCTGACGATGATCGGCCAGGTCGCGACCCGCGATACCGGCGGCTTCGTCACACTCGCCCCGCCCAGCGTGCTGGCGCTGACGCTGGTGCTGCTGTTCGGTCCCAAGGCGATGGGCACCATCTGGATGCTCGCCGACCGCGACCGTCGGCGCAGCTTCGGCGGCGCCAGCGCGATCCTGCGCACCGTGCCGCTGGAAATCGCGCTGGGCATGCTGCTCGCGCCGATCACGATGGTGACGCAGACCAAGGCGCTGCTCGGCCTTTTGCTGGGCATCTCGGCCGGGTGGAACACCCAGTCGCGCGACGCCCGCCGCATCCCGGTGCGCGAGATCCTGCCGGACCTGCGCGAGCATCTGCTGCTGGGCGCCGCGCTCGCCGCGACCGCGTGGCTCGACCCGATGACCGCGCTGTGGCTTTCGCCGATCATCGTCGGCCTGCTCGCCTCGCCCTGGCTTATCAGCACGTCGTCGAGCGAGGCGCTCGGCGACCGCGCGGCGGCGGCGAAGTTCTTCCGCGTGCCCGAGCCCGGCATCACCGAAACCCCGCGCCTGCCCAGCCCCGAGCCGCTCACCCCGCTCAAGGATCAGGCGGTCGTCGAGGCCTGAGGCGCGAACAGCGCGGCCGCCGCCAGCGGGGCGGATGGGAAGTAGAAATGCATGTAGCTCGCGATGAGCGAGCCTTGCCTATAGATCGCCTCGCCCTCGCGCCCGTCCGGCGTCGCCGCCCGCGCGAAAGGCGACAGCGGCGTTTCCAGCCGGGAATAATGGAAGGTATGACCGCGCAGGGTGCCGCGTTCCAGCGCGACCTGCTGCATGCCCAGCGCCGCAAGCCGTGGCTGCATGGTCACTTCGCCCGGCATCAAACCCAGCATTTCCGCCCGAGTCCCCTTGCCGTCGTCCAGCGCATCGCAGGTGTAGAGCATCCCGCCGCACTCGGCGAGGATCGGCCTGCCCGCTGCGTGATGCGCCCAAATCGACGTCAGCATCGGTGCGTTGGCCGCTAGCTGTTCCACGTGTAACTCGGGATAGCCGCCGGGCAGCCACAGCGCATCGCATTCCGGCAAGGCCTGGTCCCGCAGCGGGGAGAAGAACGAAAGCCGGGCCCCTGCCCGCTCCAGCCAGGCGATATTGGCGGGGTAGAGGAAGGCGAAGGCCTCATCCCGCGCCACGGCGATACGCTTGCCTGAAAGCCCGGCAACTTCGGGCGCGATTCCGCCTGGTGCCGCAAAAGCGACCGGCGGCGGCAGGTGCAGCGCCGCGTCGGCAAGCAGCGCGGCGGCGCGGGCCAGCCGCGCTTCAAGGTCAGCCACTTCGCCTGCCTGCACCAGCCCGAGATGGCGCTCGGGCAGCGCTACCCCCGCCTCGCGGGGCAGGGCGCCGAGCCAGGTCACGCCCGGTGGGACGCTCGATTCCAGCAGCTGCGCATGCCGCTCGCTCCCCACCCGGTTGGCGATCACCGCATGGAGGTCCAGCCCCGGCCGGTAGGTGGCGAGGCCGTGGACGAGCGCCCCGAAGGTCTGCGCCATCGCCGATCCGTCGACCACCGCCAGCACCGGCAACCCGAAGCGCTGGGCAAGGTCGGCGGCGCTGGGATCGCCGTCGAACAGGCCCATCACCCCCTCGACAAGGATCAGGTCCGCCTCGCCCGCCGCCTCGTGCAGGAGCCTGCGGCACTCCGCCTCGCCGCACATGAACAGGTCGAGCTGGTGGACCGGCGCCCCGCTGGCCGCCTCCAGCACCATCGGGTCGAGGAAATCGGGCCCGCACTTGAACACCCGCACCCGCCGCCCGGCGTCGCGGTGGCGGCGGGCGAGCGCGGCCGTCACCAGCGTCTTGCCCTGCCCCGAGGCGGGGGCGGCGACCAGCAGCGCCGGGCAGTGCCTGATATCCATATCGTTCATCGCCCCGGCACCTATTGGGCCGCGCTTCCCGGCGCAAGCATAGGCCACTTGCGCCTTGGCTCGCCGCACGATAGTTGCCCGCCTTGCGACAGGTTCCCCGCGAGGGGATCAAAAGGGAACTCGGGTGAAATCCCCGGGGCTGCCCCTGCAACTGTAAGCGGAGAGCCATCGGCCATCACGCCATTGGGACCCTGCAAGGTCCTGAGAAGGCGGCCGGACCGGCACCGACCCGTGAGCCAGGAGACCTGCCCGTCGCCGTCGTTCTTCGACCGGACAGGGTGTGCCGGACGAACGGGGTATAAATCCTCGCGTGACGACAGCCACAGCCTCGTGGGCCGCCCGGCCTGCGGGGTCGATGCCGTCTGCTTGAAGGAAGTACCGTTGTATCATAAACTTACCGCCGTCGCCGTACTCGCTCTTACTGCGAGTCCCGCACTCGCCCGTGACGACGCCCAGGCCTACCCGAACGACACCGGCAGCGACCTGGACAGCGGCAACGGCGCCGCCGACCGCATCGTCGTCACCGCCCTGCGCACTCCCGTCGCCGCGAGCCGCGTCTCCTCGACCGTCACCGTGCTCGACGAGCCCGCGATCGTCGCCCTCCAGCCTGTCGCCGTGACCGACGCGCTGCTGCGCACGCCGGGCATCAGCCTGTCGCGCAACGGCGGCTACGGCACCACCACCTCGCTGCGCATCCGCGGCGCCGATGCGGGGCAGAGCGTCATGGTGATCGACGGCATGCGCCTGTCCGACCCCTCGTCCACCGCGGGCGGCTACGGCTTCTCCAACCTGCTGCTCGACGACATCGACCGGATCGAGATCCTGCGCGGGCCCCAGTCGATCCTGTGGGGCAGCGACGCGATCGGCGGCGTCGTCAACGTGCGCACCCGCCGCCCGGCCGAGCCGCTCGAAGGCAGCGTCGTGGTCGAGGCCGGCACCCACGACACCGTCTCCGCCCGCGCCGGGGTGGGCGGCACGTCCGAGGCGATCGACTGGCGCCTCGCCGCCTCGCGCTTCACCACCGACGGCATCTCCGCCCGTTCGAACGGCACCGAGGCCGACGGCTACACCCGCAGCGCCGCCAGCGGCACGGTGACGGTGCGCGTCGCGCCGGGCGTCAGCCTCGACCTGCGCGGCTACTGGTCGAAGTCCAACAACGACTTCGACGGCACCAGCGGCGACACTCTCGCCTATGGCCTGACGAAAGAGTGGTCGGGCTACGCCGGGCTCAACTTCGCGCTGCTGGACGGCAAGCTCGTCAACCGCGTGGCGTTCCTCCAGGGCGAGACCGACCGCGCCAACTACGACCCGGCGCGCAAGATCCGCGCAATCAGCTTCGACGCGCACGGCCGGGTCCGCCGCTACGAGTACCAGGGCACCTACACCGCCTCCGACGCGGTCCAGGCCGTGTTCGGCGCCGAGCGCGAGGAACAGCGGATGACCACTGCCTCGCCCGGCAACAACACCGCTCCCTATGTGCTGACGCCCACCAGCGTGGACACCAACAGCGTCTACGGCGAACTGCGCATCACGCCCGTCACCGGCCTGACCCTGAACGGCGGCGCGCGCTATTCCGACCAGTCGCGCTTCGGGAGCAACACCGTGCTGAGCGCGGGCGCGGTCTACACCCCCAACGCGGGCGCCACGGTCCTGCGCGCCAGCTATTCGGAAGGCTACAAGGCCCCCTCGCTCTACCAGATGTTCAGCATCTACGGCGTCGCCGACCTCAGCCCCGAAAAGGCCAAGGGCTGGGAAGTCGCCGCCGAGCAGAACTTCGGAGAGGCGCTGCACCTCGCCGCCACCTGGTTCCAGCGTGACACCGACAACCTGATCGACTTCGCCTATTGCCCGACCGCGGGCGCGCAGCCCGCCGTCTGCTATATCCCCGGCACCACCACGACGCGCTTCGGCTACTACGCCAACGTCAAGGCGGCCAAGGCGCGCGGGCTTGAGCTTTCCGCCTCGGGCAAGCTGGGCGTGCTGTTCGCGAACGGCAACTACAGCTGGATCGAGGCCGAGGACCGCACCGCCGGCGCCACCTACGGCCGCCAGCTCCAGCGCGTGCCCCGCCACCTCGCCAATGCGGAGGCCGGGATCGAGCTGCCGCAGGGGCTGCGCGCCAGCGTCGCCGCGCGCTATTCAGGGGAGAGCTTCAACGCCGCCACCGGCACCGCGAAGCTCGACGACTACTGGCTGGTCGACCTGCGCGCGCAGTGGCAGGTTACGGACGGCCTGACCCTGCAGGCCCGCGCCGAGAACCTCACCGACAAGGACTACGAGACGGTCAGCGGCTACGGCACCCTGGGCCGCACCGTGACCTTCGGCATAAGGAGCCGCTTCTGATGCTCGAACCCGTCGCGCCCGGCCCCTCGGTCGTCGTCTGCAACACCTGCAAGCTCAGCGCGGACGTGCGCGAGGACGACCGGGGCCGGCGCGGCGGGGCCTTGCTGGAAGAGGCGATGCGCGAAGTGCAGGCCGCCGACCCGAAGCTGCAGGGGGTGGCCGTCCAGGCCATGCCCTGCCTCTTCGCCTGCACCCGTTCCTGCACCGTCCACATCCGCGCGCCGGGCAAGGTCGGCTACGTGCTGGGCGACTTCGTGCCGGGCGAGGACGCCGCCCGCGCCATCCTCGAATATGCGACTGCCCACGCCGCCAGCGAGGAGGGCCGCGTGCCGTTCCGCGAATGGCCGCAGGGCGTGAAGGGCCACTTCATCACCCGCACCCCGCCGGAAGGGTTCGTCTGCACATGATCCGCTTCGATGACCCCCCCGCCTTCGCCGCCGCGCTTGCCGCCCTGCCCGGCCCGGACGCCGCCAGCCGGGACGCCGCGTATCATCGCCAGTCGCGGCTGACCAAGCCCGCCGGTTCGCTCGGGCGGCTCGAGGACATCGCGCTGTTCATGGCGGGATGGCAGGGCGCCGAGCGTCCGCACGCCGACCGGGTGCAGGCGGTGGTCTTCGCCGGCAACCACGGCGTCGCCGCGCGGGGCGTGAGCGCCTATCCCCCCGAAGTGACCGCGCAGATGGTCGCCAACTTCGAGGCCGGGGGCGCCGCGATCAACGCGCTCACCCGCGCCTGCGGAGCCGAACTCTCGGTCGTGGCGCTCGATCTCGACCGCCCGACCGGCGACATCACCCGCGAACCCGCGATGAGCGCGGCCGATTGCCTCGACGCGCTCAATCAGGGAGCAGCCTCGCTCAAGGCGGGCACCCAGCTCCTCCTCGTGGGCGAGATGGGCATCGGCAACACCACCCCGGCCGCGGCGCTCTGCGCGCAGGAACTCGGCGGCGAGGCCGGCGCATGGGTCGGGCGAGGAACCGGGCTCGACGATAGCGGCCTCGTGCGCAAGGCGGCGGCGGTCGAAGCCGCGCTCGCGCTCCATGGCGCGGGCTGCACCGACGCCTTCGAAACCCTGCGCCGCCTCGGCGGGCGCGAGATCGCCGCCATGGCCGGCGCCATCCTCGCCGCGCGCCTGCAGCGCGTCCCTGTGCTGCTCGACGGCTTCATCGCCTCCGCCGCGATCCTGCCGCTGGCGCGGGGCAGCCGCGCCTTCACCGACCACTGCATCGCCGCGCACTGCTCGGCCGAGGCGGGCCATGCGCGCTTGCTGGAAGCGCTCGGCCTCGAACCGCTGCTGCGCCTCGGCCTCAGGCTCGGCGAAGCCAGCGGCGCCGCGCTTGCCGTGCCGATCGTGCAGGCCGCGCTCGCCGCGCACGGCGAAATGGCGACGTTCGAGGAAGCGGCGGTGGCGGGAGCGCGATGAGCGGCCTGCTCGTCCACCTCATGCGCCACGGCGCGCCGGTGGTGCCGGGCCTGCTGCTCGGACACCGCGACGATGCAGCCCTGCCCTCGGGCACCGCGCGGTGCGTGGCCGGGGCGCAGGGGCTGGACTTCGCACATGTCATATCCTCGGACCTCGTCCGCGCGCTCGACCCTGCGATGGCCATCGCCGAGGCACAGGGCCTGCCCCGCACCATCGACCGACGCTGGCGCGAACTCGACTTCGGCGCCTGGACGGGCCTCGCGCCCGCCGAGGTCGACCCCGCCGCCCACGCCCGCTTCTGGGACGATCCCGAAACCCACGCTCCGCCGGGCGGCGAGTGCTGGTCACAGCTGCGCGCGCGCGTGGGCGAGGCGCTGGCGGGGCTGGACGGTCCCAGCTTGGTCCTCACCCACGCGGGCGCGATGCGGGCGGCGCTTTCGGTCTTGTTCCACATGGAACATCGACAGGTCTGGGCCTTCGACCTGCCGTATTCCTGCGTCCTGTCGCTCAGGGTCTGGCCGGGCGAGGCGGCGCAGATCGTGGGACTGAAGACGTGAAGGGCGAAGAGCTGGGGCCATCGCGCCAGACCCCTTTCCCGTCGTCCTTGCGCCCGCAGCAGCCTTGCGCGCTCCTTGCTGGCGCAGGCTTTCCATGTCTCCCGGCTCGCGGTGGGCACCGGGATCCACCTGCGCGCGTGACCTCGACATTAAAGGGGTCCGGGGCGATGGCCCCAGGTCTTCCTTTATGAAGCACCTGATCCTCGCCCTCCAGTTCCTGACGCGCCTCCCGCTGCCGCAGGTCAAAGCCGACCGGGAGGACTTCGCCGCCGCCATGCGATGGTTCCCCGTAGCGGGGCTGGCGGTGGGCGCGGCGGTGGCCCTCCCCTGGTGGCTCCTCCAGTCCCGCGACCCGTGGCTGGCTGCACTGGCCGGCCTGACCGGCTGGGTGGCGATCACCGGAGCGCTCCACCTCGACGGCCTCGGCGACGTCGCCGACGGCGCGGGCGCGGCGCATGGCGGGCGCGAGCGGTTGTCGGCGGTCATGGCCGACCCGCACGTCGGCAACTTCGCGGTGGTGGTGATCGTGCTGCAACTGCTGGCCAAGCTGGTGCTGCTCCACGCCCTGCCCGCCGCGCATGTCGCCGCGCTGGTCCTGGTGGCGGTGCTCGCCCGGATCGCCCCGATCGCCTGGACCCTGTACCTGCCGCCGCTGCACGAGGGGCTCGGCACCCGCTTCCGCAGCGGGGTGAGCGTGGTTCACCTCGCGCTGTGGAGCCTCGTCGCCATACTCGCCGCCGCCGCTTTGGCGCTCCCGCTGCTGGTGCTGTTCGTCGCCGTCCCGCTGTGGGGCTGGTGGCTGCGCAGCCGTCTCGGCGGGATATCGGGCGACGGGCACGGCGCCGGGATCGAGCTCGTCGAGACCGTGCTGCTGGCCGCGCTGGTGCTGCTCCCATGACCCCGGCCTTCCTCCACCACGGCGGCCGCCTGGCCGAAGCGGCACGCAGGTTCGGCGGCGAGTCGGAGGAATGGCTCGACCTCTCGACCGGCCTCAACCCCGTCCCCTGGCCCATCGAAAAGGCCGCTGCGACCGACTGGACCTCCCTCCCCGACCCCGACGCGCTCGCCGCGCTGGAATCCGGGGCCGCGCGCCACTTCGGCACCGACCCGGCGCTCACCTGCGCGGTGCCCGGCAGCGAGACCGCGCTGCGCCTGCTCGCCGGGATGCTGGACCGCCCCGGCCGCGCGCTCGTCCCCGCCTACCGCACCCACGTCGAGGCGTTTGCCAAGTCCCGCCCGATCGCCTTCAATGAGGCCCCGCAGGACGGCGAAGTCGTCGTCCTCGCCAACCCGAACAACCCCGACGGCCTGCTGCGCGCGCCCGCCGACATTCTCGAATGGCACGCCCGCATCGCACAGGTCGCCGGCTGGCTGATCGTCGACGAGGCCTTCGCCGACTGCCACCCCGAAGCCAGCGTCGCCGCGGAGGTCGGCCCCGGATCGCGCCTCGTGGTCCTGCGCTCGTTCGGCAAGTTCTTCGGCCTCGCGGGGCTGCGCCTCGGTTTCGTGATCGCGCCGCCCAAGCTCGCCGCGAGGCTGCGGCTCCTGCTCGGCAGCTGGCCGGTCCACGCCGCCGCGCTGACGATCGGCCGCGCCGCCTATGCCGACGCGGAGTGGGTTGCCGACACCCGCACGCAACTCCCGTACCGCGCGGCCGCGCTCGACGCCGTGCTCGAACGAAGCGGCCTCACCCCGCAAGGCGCCTGCCCGCTGTTCCGCTACCTGACCGGCTGCGATGCGCAGGCCCTGTTCAACCGCCTCGCCGCGTCGCGCATCCTCACCCGCCCCTTCGCCGAGCACCCGGACACGCTGCGCCTCGGCGTCCCGGCCCGGCCCGAGGCACTGGACCGCCTCGACCGCGCGCTGCGCCATGGCTGAGCCGATCGCCGCCGCCGCGCTCGCCATCGAGGCCCTGCTCGGCTGGCCCGCGCGCCTCCATGCCGTGACCGGCCATCCGGTCGGCCTTTTCGCCAAGGCCATCGACGCCGCTAACCGCGTCCTAAACCGCTCCTATTGGTCCGCTAATCGCCGCCGCCTCGCTGGTCTCGCCGCTATGGCCCTGCTCATCGCCCTGACCGCCGCAGCCGCCGCGCTGATCGAATCCCTAGTCCGTGCGCTGGCGGGCGCCTGGACCTGGCCGGTCCTCGCCCTGCTGGCCTGGCCCGCCATGGCCGCCCGCAGCCTCGACGATCACGTCCGCCCGATCCGCGCTGCACTGGACGCAGGCGACCTCCCCGCCGCCCGCCGCGCCGTGGGCATGATCGTCGGCCGCGATACGCAAGGGCTCGACGCCCCCGGCGTCACCCGCGCCGCCATCGAGAGCCTGGCCGAAAGCTTCTGCGACGGCGTCGTCGCCCCGCTGTTCTGGCTGCTCGTGCTGGGCCTGCCCGGCTTATGGGTACTGAAGGCCATCAACACCGCCGACAGCATGATCGGCCACCGCGAGGAGCCCTACGGCCCCTACGGCTGGGCCGCCGCGCGCATCGACGACCTTGCCATGCTGATCCCCGCGCGCCTGTCCGGCGTGCTGCTGTGCCTCGCCGGAGGCGGCGGCTGGCGGACAATGGCGCGCGACCACGCCGCCCACGCCTCGCCCAACGCCGGCTGGCCCGAGGCTGCGATGGCGGGCGCGCTGGGCGTCCGGCTCGCCGGGCCAATCGCCTACGACGGCGTGCTTGCGGACAAGCCGTGGATCGGGAAGGAGGGCCGGGACGTGCAGGGCGCCGACCTCGGCCGCGCCCTCACCGTCTACCGGCGCGCCTGCGTCATTCTGGGAGCGATCACGCTGATGGGAGCAGCTTCATGGCCGGGCTGATGCTGCAGGGAACCGGGTCGGACGTCGGCAAGTCGGTGCTGGTCGCCGGGCTGTGCCGCGCCGCCGCCAACCGGGGCCTGCGCGTGCTCCCCTTCAAGCCGCAAAACATGTCTAACAATGCCGCCGTCACGCCCGAGGGCGGCGAGATCGGCCGCGCGCAGGCGCTGCAGGCACTCGCCGCGCGGGCTCCGCTCCATGTCGACATGAACCCGGTGCTGCTGAAACCGCAGGCCGACCGCACCTCGCAGCTGATCGTCCACGGACAGGTGCGCGGCACTCTGGGCGCCGCCAATTTCCGCGAGGCACGCCGCCCGCTGCTCGGCGAAGTGCTGGCCAGCTACCGCCGCCTCGAAGCGCGCTGCGACCTCGTGATCGTGGAGGGCGCGGGCTCGCCAGCCGAGATCAACTTGCGCAGCGGCGACATCGCCAACATGGGCTTCGCGCGCGAGGCCCATGTGCCCGTCGTGCTGGCCGGCGACATCGACCGGGGCGGGGTGATCGCCGCCGTCGTCGGCACCCGCGCGGTGATCGATCCCGAGGACGCGGCGATGATACAGGGCTTCCTCATCAACAAGTTCCGGGGCGACCCTGCCCTCTTCGCCGATGGCTACGAAGCGATCGAGCGGCTCTCGGGCTGGCGCGGTTTCGGCGTGCTGCCATGGGTGCCCGCCGTCGCGCAGCTGCCGAGCGAGGACGCCGTGATCCTCGAACGCGGGCTGGGCGCCGCGCCCGGCAAGCGGCTCGTCGCCTGCCCGATCCTGCCCCGCATCGCCAATTTCGACGACCTCGACCCGCTGCGGCAGGAGCCCGGGCTCGAAGTCGCGATGATCCCGCCCGGAAGCCCGATCCCGGCAAGCGCCGCGCTGATCGTGCTCCCCGGCTCCAAGGCGACGATCGCCGACCTCGCCTTCCTGCGCGCGCAGGGCTGGGACATCGACGTGCTCGCCCACCACCGGCGCGGCGGCGCGGTGCTCGGCATCTGCGGCGGCTACCAGATGCTCGGCCGCACCATCGCCGACCCGCTGGGGATCGAGGGCAGCCCAGGCGAGGTCGCCGGGGTCGGCCTGCTCGACGTCGCCACCCTGCTGGGCAGCCGCAAGGCGCTGGCGCAGGTCGAAGGCACCGCGCTCGGCAGGCGTTTCACGGGCTACGAGATGCACATGGGCGTGACGCAGGGGCCCGACACCGCCCGCCCCTTCGCCCGCCTCGACGCCGGCCGCGACGACGGCGCCACCAGCCGCGACGGGCGTGTGCTGGGCACCTACTGCCACGGCCTGCTGGCGAAACCGGCGCTGCGCGGCGCGCTGCTGGAGCGGATCGGCAGCGCCTCGGACGGTGTGGACCACGACGCCCGCGTCGATGCCGCGCTCGATGCGCTGGCCGCGGCCATGGAGGAACACCTGGATATCGACGGACTTCTGGCAATCGCGGGCTTGGCCGCATGACCGCGCTATTCGTCCTCGGCGGCGCGCGTTCGGGCAAGAGTCGCTATGCGCAAGCCCGCGTCGAGGCGCATCCGGGCGTCCTTGCCTACATAGCCACCGCGCAGGCCTTCGACGCGGAGATGACCGACCGCATCGCCCGCCATAAGGATGATCGCGGGCCGCGCTGGACGACGCTGGAGGAACCCCTCGACCTTGCCGCCGCCATCGACCGCGCGGGGGCCGGGGGCGGCGCGATCCTCGTGGACTGCCTGACGCTGTGGCTCTCGAACCTGATGCTCGCAGACGTGCCGCTGGACGCGCCCGTCGCCGCGCTCGGCGAGGCGATCCGCCGCTGCCCGGTGCCGCTGGTGCTCGTGTCGAACGAGGTGGGCCTGAGCATCGTCCCCGAAAACGCTCTCGCCCGCGCCTTTCGCGACGAGGCAGGACGGCTGAACCAGACAGTCGCGGCGCTTGCCGACGAGGTGCAGTTCGTTGCGGCGGGGCTGCCCCTGCGTCTGAAGTGACGAGCCCGTTCAGGTTCGGTTGGGGTTGGCGCTCTATCCGCGAGGATGGAGGCGTCGCATGCGCATATTGGTAATCGAGGACGACCGCGCGCTCAGCGATGAGATCGCGCGGGCCCTGCGTGCCGAAAACTTCGCGGTGGACGTTTCGGGCAACGGCGAGGACGGACGCCACCTGGGCGAGACCGAGCGCTACGACGCCGCCGTGCTCGACCTGGGCCTGCCCAAGGTCGACGGGCTGACCGTGCTGCAATCGTGGCGGGCGGGCGGGCACGACCTGCCGGTGCTGATCCTCACCGCCCGCGACGCCTGGTCCGAGAAGGTCGCCGGTTTCAAGGCGGGCGCGGACGACTACCTCATCAAGCCGTTTCGCGTGCAGGAACTGATCCTGCGCCTGCGCGCGCTCGTGCGCCGGGCAAGCGGCCATGCCTCCAGCCGGGTCGCCTGCGGCTCCCTGGTGTTCGACGCGCAGCTGGGCCATTTCGAGATGGACGGCCTGCCCCTGCGGCTGACGGCCTTCGAGTGGCGGGTGCTCTCCACACTGATGCTGCGCAAGGAGACGGTGGTGGAACGGCGCGAATTGCTCGACCGGGTCTACGAATACGACGCCGACGTCGATTCCAACTCGCTGGAAGTGATCGTCGGACGTCTGCGCCGCAAGATCGGCGCCGACATGATCCGCACCATCCGGGGACGCGGCTATCTGCTGAGTGCCGCGCCCGCCTGACGCTCAGCGCGGCAGGACGAGCACCGCCTCGAGGCCGCCCAGGGCGGAGCGGCCGAGTTCCAGCGAACCGCCGTGCAGTTCCGCCAGCTCGCGCGCGATGGGCAGGCCGAAGCCGTGCCCTTCCTCGCGCTCGTCGAGGCGGCGGCCGGGCACCAGTGCCTGGTCGATCGCTTCGGCGGAAAGCCCCGGCCCGTCGTCGTCGATTGCGATCCGCACGGCATTGCCCGACGCCGCCGCCGTCACGCGTATCTCGCTTGCAGCCCACTTCCACGCATTGTCGAGCAGGTTGCCGAGCATCTCCGCAAGATCCTGCGGATCGCATTTGACCGCCAGGTCAGTCGCCATGTCGGCCGCGAACGAGACCTTCCGCTCGGCATGGATGCGCCCCAGCGCCAGCACGAGTTCGCCCACCGTCGCCTCGACCGGCACGAGCGGGTTGCCGGGGGCGCCGGGCGACGCGGCGCGGGCGCGGCCGAGGTGGTGGCGGATCGCGCCGTCGATCTGCCCGACCAGCTCGCCCAGCTGACCTGTGGGATCGCAGCCCGGCTCCGCCAGGCGGATGCTCAGCGTGGCGAGCGGCGTCTTGAGGCTGTGCGCAAGGTTGGCGACATGGCCCCGGGCGCGTGACAGGGCCGCCTCGTTCTCGTCGAGCAGCGCGTTCAGTTCGCCCGCCAGCGGGGCCAGCTCGGTCGGCTGGCGCGCCGGGACGCGGTCGAGCGTTCCATTGCGCACCGCCGTCAGCGCGGCCTGCAGGCGGGCGAGCGGCTTGAGGCCGAAATGAAGCTGCACGAACGTCGCGCCGAGCAGCGCCAGGCTCAGGGCGCCCAGAGCGATCAGGACCGGCAGGACCGCGGTGTCATGCAGCCGTTTCAGCACCCCGATCGGGGCGAAGGCGGTGATGCGGATCACGCCCGCAGCCGTGCGGTTCTCAAGCGTCCGCACATAAGCCGCATCGCTCCGGCCGGCCCGCAAGCGTTCGGGCGGGCGGCGAAAATGGCCCTCGCGCCCCAGGGGGCCTTCCCAGTGTATGCGGTCCAGCCGCGCGACGTCGCGGGACCCGTATTTCCGGGTGGGGGTTTCGATCACCCAGCCCCAGCCGCGGCGATGCTGCGTGAACGGCCCGATCTCCTCGAGCATGGTGCCATCGACGGTGCCGTCGGGGCGGACGCTGCGCAGGAGGAGCGCGATCTGCGCATCCAGCCGGTCGTTGAGCCCGCGCCGCACGAACATGTCGAGGCCGCTGCTGATCGACAAGGACGCGACCAGCACCGCCAGCCCGGTCAGCAGCAGGCCGGCCAGGAGCAGACGGCTGCGGATCGAACGGGGAAGCAACTTCATGTCCGGTAGGTCCCTGTTGTCGACAGCCCGCAATCGCCCCGGCACGCTCATACCCTTCGCCCCCCAACCGAACCTGAACGCCGCCCGCGACAAAGCCCAACCGGACCTGAACGGGATCATTCAGCCTGCATATGCCCACCATCGCTATTAAGAGTCACTATCAAGAAGCAAGTGGCCAACAGGCTATGAGGGAAAATGCAGAAGCACACCGTCGTTCGACCGGGAGCGGGCGCGAACGCCGCGCGATGCGCCCGCCGTCCGGCCAGCATTCTGACGACGCAGGAGCGCAAGGTGATCGGCCAGTTGCGCGCGATCTGCGCCAGGCCCGCCGCGTCCCAAGACCAGGATCACGCTGAAGCGGCGTCGCTTCCGGCCGGCACCCACCGCGCACTGGCGAGCCTCGCCGCCGAAATCCGTAAGAATGCGCTCGTCGTCTTCGGCGAGCGTTCGATCTATGTGAGCGACGACGAACTGGCCATCCTGCGCTGGCTGTCCGCGCTCCAGCGCCCGTCGCAGTCCGCTCAACTGCGCATGGCCAATCCCTTCCAGCAGGCACTCAAGGCCTGCGCCGACGCCCTGGCGTGCGAGGAGCGGCGGCTTCCGTCGCGCTCGATGCTCGCCGATGCCTGCGTCGAGCGCGAGGGCTGCTTCGCCATCGCCCTGATCGCCGATGGCGCACCGGGCGAAGCGCCGCCCGTGCGGACCGACAGCGCCGAAGCCAGGGCGCTCGCGCTGGTCGAGGCGCACAAGTTCGCCACGGTATCGCAGTTCCGCGCGCTGGGCATTTCCACCCAGAAGCTCAGCCGCCTGTGCCGGCGCGGCTACGTCGAGCGCGTGGCGCTGGGGCTCTACAAGAAGGCCGGCATCCCGGCCCTGGCGCACGCGCGGTAACTGCCGCCCGCGCCGCATACGCTTTCGTCACCGTATCCGATTTCAACCAAGGGGGTCTTGTGTCCTATTCCCGTTACCGTCGTTCGCCTTCCAAAGTCGCACCTGCCTATCTGGCACTGGCCTGCGTGGGCTTCGCCGCCACGCCCGCCATCGCCCAGGAAGCCGAGGGCGACGCCGCCGCCCGCAGCCTCGGCGGGGTGACCGTCACCGACACCGCGCTCGACGAGTCAGGCTACAAGGTCGATGAGGCCGCCTCGCCCAAGTACACCGCGCCGCTGCTCGACACGCCCAAGACGGTCATCATCGTCCCCTCGCAGGTCATCCGCGAGAGCGGCTCGACGACTTTCGTCGAAGCGCTGCGCACCGTGCCCGGCATCACCTTCGGCGCCGGTGAAGGCGGCAACCCGCAGGGCGACCGTCCCTTCATCCGCGGCTTCGACGCGCAGGGCAGCACCTATATCGACGGCGTGCGCAGCGTCGGCGGCCAGTCGCGCGAGATCTTCGCGATCGAGCAGATCGAAGTGGTCAAGGGCGGCGATTCCACCATGGGCGGACGCGGCAGCGCGGGCGGCAGCCTCAACCTCGTCAGCAAGCTGCCGCACCTGGGCACCGACGTGCTCGGCGACTTCAGCTACGGCACCGACGATTACAAGCGCGCCACCGTCGACGCCAACTACCAGATCGGCGACATGGCCGCGATCCGCATCAACGGCATGTGGCACGACGCCGATGTCGCCGAGCGCGACGTGGTGACCTACCACCGCTGGGGCATCTCGCCTTCGGCCGCTCTGGGCCTGGGAACCTCGACGCGCGCCTACATCAACTTCTATCACCTCGAGAGCGACGACGTCCCCGATCCGGGCATTCCGTTCGAGCGTCCCGGCAGCGCCACGTACGTCAAGACGGCGGACCAGCTCAAGATCGGCCCGGCAGACGTCGATCGCAGCAACTTCTACGGCCTCGCCAACCGCGATTTCCGTACCACCAACGTCGATGAACTGCTGTTCCGCGCCGAGCATGATCTCTCCGACGAGATCCGCGTGCGCGCCACCGGCAAGTATGCCAGCGTCCAGCAGGCCTACATCATCACCCAGCCCGACGACAGCCAGGGCAACGTGGTCAACGGCCTCGTCTGGCGCCGCGCCAATACCCGCTGGAGCGACGTCGATTCGATGGTCGGGCAGCTCGACCTGTCGGGCAAGTTCGCCACCGGCGGCATCGAGCACTCGTTCTCCACCGGCTTCGAGGCCAGCTGGGAACAGTCGACGCGCGGCAGTTTCGCGGTGAACACGAACGTCGCCGCAGCGGCGACCGCTCGTTGCAACGCTGCCAACCAGGCCGCAGGCAACTGCACCAGCCTGTATAACCCGACGCCCTACGACAACTGGCAGAACATCCCGGCCGGCGGCACCACCGGCGTGCCGATCACCCGGTCGGCGGCGACCGGCCAGACCGAGGCGACGACTTATGCGCTCTACGCCCTAGACACCGTCAGCATCACCGACTTCCTGCTGCTGAACGTCGGCCTGCGCTACGACTGGTACGACACCACCTCGACGACGATCTCGGCGACCGCGGGCAACACCGACATCCGCAACAGGGAGAACTACTTCAACTACCAGGCCGGCCTGGTGCTGAAGCCGATGTCGAACGGCAGCGTCTACGTGTCGATCGCCCAGTCGACCACGCCGGTCGGCAGCATGCTGGGCGAGGGGTCGGAAGGCAATGCCGTCTCCGCCACGCTCGACCTCGACGCCGAGAAGACCAGGTCCTACGAAATCGGCACCAAGTGGAGCTTCCTGGACGACGCCTTCGGCGTAAACCTGGCGCTGTTCCGCACCGACACCGACAATGCCCGCATCACCGACAACGGCATCGTCGTGTTCCAGGGCGAGCGCAAGATCAAGGGCGTCGAGGTCGGCTTCAACGGCAAGCCGCTGCCGTTCTGGAGCGTGTTCGGCGGCTACACCTACATGGACTCCGAGGTCGGATTTGCCGGCACCGGCAACATCAACAACGGCAAGCCGTTCCCCAACACGCCCAAGCACAGCTTCACCGCCTGGACGACCTTCGACATCGCCAGCCGCTTCCAGGTCGGCGGCGGCGCGATCTACAGCTCCAAGCAGTACGGCAGCTTCGGCAGCGTGACCCTGCCGGGCGAGACCGCCGCCTCGACGATCGTGCGCTCGATCCCGGGCTACTGGCGCTTCGACGCGACGGCCTCGGCGACGCTTACCGAGAACGTCTCGCTGCGGGTGAACGTGCAGAACCTCACCAACAAGAAGTACTACGACCGTACCTACTCGACCCACTTCGCGACCGTCGCACCGGGCCGCTCGGCCTTCGCGACGCTCTCGCTGAAGTACTGATCCGGAGCGCCGGCACCGGGCAAGAGCCGGTGCCGGCGCACAGGTATCCACCCCGCGGGGACGACAGCGGACGCCTTCCGGTCTTTTCCGAGGAGGTTGGGGGGAAATGGTGCACCCGACTGGATTCGAACCAGTGGCCTACGCCTTCGGAGGGCGTCACTCTATCCAGCTGAGCTACGGGTGCAACGACAGGGCGGTTAGCAGAGGGTGGAGGGGGTTTCCAGCGACAATTTGAACCTGTCGTCAGGGTCTTGCGGACATGGCTTGCCAGTTCCCTGTATGTTCTTATTATGGCGCCATGGCCGAAGCCGATTCTCTCCCCCTGCTCCGCACCGCGTCCGATGTCTCGCGCGGAATTGGCCGCCTGTTTGCCCGCAACGGCATCTGGTGCATGCCCGAAATGCCGCTGCGCTGCGGCCGCCGCGCCGATCTCATGGGGATCGACGCCAAGGGCCACGTCATCATCGTCGAGATCAAGGTTGCGCGCGCGGACCTGCTCGGCGACGGCAAGTGGCCCGACTATCTTGACTACTGCGACCGCTTCTACTGGGGCCTCTCCCCCGCGCTCGACCGCTCGCCGCTGGAAACCGCGGCGTTCCTGCCAGAACGCTGCGGCGTGATCGTCGCCGACGGGTACGACGCCGAAATCCTGCGCCCCGCCCCGCTGCACCAGCTCGCCGCCGCCCGCCGCAAGGTCGAGACCGAACGGCTGGCGCGCGCCGCGCTGCGACGGCTGGTCACGCTGGGCGACCCCTATACGCAGCAATGGGGCTCGGAGGCCTGACCGGCGCGCACACGCAATTTTCTTGCTTTTCGCTGCAACGCACCCTATGTGGCACCTCAGCAACCGGCGCGCGGGGATTTTCCCGCCGCAATCCGTGAGCAGCGTGAGGTCATGGCGCCAGCCGCCAGGACCGGCCCGGACGAACGATTGCCACCAATAAAAGCTTCCTTCCTCACGCAGGGTCGCCCGTAACGACACCTTGCCGTGCGCGCGCTCTTCTTCGAAAGCCTCGTCTTTTCGAAAGCTGTGCGCCCCCGTGCACTTTTGAAAGTGACTTGATGTCCTATTTTTCTGAACTTGGCCTTGCCGAGCCCATTCTTCGTGCGCTCGCAGTCAAGGGCTACACCGATCCCTCGCCGATCCAACGCCAGGCCATTCCGGCCCTGCTCGAAGGCCGCGACCTGCTCGGCATCGCGCAGACCGGCACCGGCAAGACCGCCGCATTCTCGCTGCCTTCGCTGCACCGCCTCGCCCAGGACCCCAAGCCGCGCCAGAACGCCGGCTGCCGCATGCTCGTGCTCTCGCCCACGCGTGAGCTGGCCGCGCAGATCGCCGACAACATGCGCGGTTATGCGAAGTTCCTGAACCTCACCATCCAGTGCATCTTCGGCGGCGTGCCGGTGGGCAAGCAGGCCCGTGCCCTCGAGCGCGGCGTCGACATCCTCGTCGCCACCCCGGGCCGCCTGCTCGATCTCATCGACCAGCGCGCGCTGACCCTCAAGCACGTCGAGATCTTCGTGCTCGACGAAGCCGACCAGATGATGGACCTCGGCTTCATCGTGCCGCTCAAGCGCGTCGCCAACATGCTGCCCGCAGGCCGCCAGAGCCTGTTCTTCTCGGCGACGATGCCGCAGGCGATCGCGGACCTCGGCCGCCAGTTCATCAACAACCCGGTCAAGGTCGAAGTCGCCCCGCAGTCGACCACCGCCGAGCGTGTCGAGCAGTTCGCCACCTCGATCAACCAGGCCGAGAAGCAGGCGCTGCTGACCCTCAGCCTGCGCGCCGGCCTCGCCGATGACGCCGCCGAGAACGCCAGCCACGGCGCGATCGACCGCGCGCTGGTGTTCAGCCGCACCAAGCACGGCGCCGACCGCATCGTGCGCCACCTCGTCGCCGCCGGCATCCCGGCCGCCGCGATCCACGGCAACAAGAGCCAGGCGCAGCGCACCGCCGCGCTCGGCGGCTTCCGCCAGGGCGCCATCCGCGTCCTCGTCGCCACCGACATCGCGGCGCGCGGCATCGACGTCTCGGGCGTCAGCCACGTCTACAACTACGAGATCCCGAACGTCGCCGAGCAGTACGTCCACCGCATCGGCCGCACCGCGCGCGCCGGCGCCACCGGCGTCGCCATCAGCTACGTCGCCCCGGATGAGAAGCCTTACATCCGCGACATCGAGCGCCTGACCCGCATCAAGCTCGAGCCGCTGGCCCTGCCCGAGGACTTCCAGAACCAGGCGGCCCGCCTGCCCGCCCCCGCCCGTGCAGCCCCGGCCCAGCCGCAGGGCAGCGGCCGCGGCCAGGGCGGCGGCCGTGGCGGCCAGGGCGGTGGCCGCAGCGGCGGCCAGCGCAGCGACCGTCCCCAGGGCGATCGCCAGGCTGCCGGCGGCGAGGAAGGCGAGCGCAAGCGCCGCTTCCGTCCGCGCGGCCCCAAGGGTCTCGGCGCACACAAGGGCGCGGTCCGCCGCGCCGGTTGAGGCACTCCGGGTGAGGTAAGTCTTGGGGCCACAACCCCGGACGCCATTACCGCCGTCATTGGGCGCGCAGCCAAGCTGCGCGCCCATTTCGTTTCAGCTCCCGACAAACCGTCATCCCAGCGAAAGCTGGGATCGCTGCCAGCCCTTGAGGTGATGGCTCTCCGACGGCAAACCGCGAGCGGGCGCCTTGCCGTGATGTGGGCGCGGCCTTTGCCAGCGGTCCCAGCCTTTGCTGGGACGACGAGTGTGCATCTCCCCGCCCGCATACCCTCCCTTTTCCCCTTCCCCTGAGCCCGCACAAGGCCTAGTCCGGCGCCCATGGCGCTCGACGCTCCCCTCACCGCGATCATAGCTTCCGCCGCCGCCATGACGGCCATCGTCGGCGTGCGCTATCTGGTGACCTCGGGCCTGTTCGCCTGGATCACCGGGCGCGTGCGGCCGGGGCATTACCAGGGGCTCGAAAGCCAGATCCGCCGCGAGATCGTGTGGTCGCTGCTGTCGGCGGCGATCTACGGGATTCCGGCCGGCGTGGTCGCCTGGGGCTGGCAGGCGCATGGCTGGACCGGCATCTACACCGACGTGCATGCGCGGCCGCTCTGGTGGCTGCCGGTCTCGGTGCTCGTCTACCTCCTGCTCCACGATACCTGGTTCTACTGGACCCACCGCTGGATGCACCGCCCGCGCGTGTTCCGCATGGCCCACGCCGTGCACCACGCCAGCCGGCCCCCAACCGCGTGGGCGGCGATGAGCTTCCATCCGCTCGAGGCGCTGACCGGCGCGGTGGTGGTCCCGGCGCTGGTGTTCTTCGTGCCGATCCATGTCGGCGCGCTCGGCGCGGTGCTCACGATCATGACGGTCATGGGCATCACCAATCACATGGGCTGGGAGATGTTTCCCCGCCCGCTGGTGCAATCGCGCCTCGGCCGCTGGCTCATCACCGCCAGCCACCATCACCGGCACCACGAAAGCTACCGATGCAACTACGGGCTCTACTTTCGCCACTGGGATCACCTGTGCGGCACCGACCGGGGGCTCTCGGACGGGCTGGCGCCGCGCTGATCGTGGCCGCCGTGCTGTCCGCGAACGCTCCGGCGGCGACCTCGGTCCAGGTGACGGTGACGGAGCTGCGCTCGGCCAAGGGGCAGGTCCTCGCCTGCCTGACCGCGCGCGCCGACGCCTTTCCCGACTGCGACAAGGACCCGCTCGCCCGCAAGCTGGCGGTTCCCGCCGCGAGCGAGGTCCATCTCGACTTCGGGACCGTGCCGGCGGGGCGATATGCCGTCTCGGTGATCCACGACGAGAACGCCAACGGCAAGCTCGACACCCGGCTGGGGATCCCCCGCGAAGGCTACGGTTTCTCGCGCGACGCGCCGGTGCGGATGGGGCCGCCCAAGTTCGAGCAGGCCGCCGTGGCGGTGGAGGGCGAATCTATCCGCCTGACGATCCGGATGCGATATCTTCTCTAGACGGGCTTGCCGCTCCCGGCCGTGCGCCCTAGCCTCGGGGCGTGTCAGGGAAAGAGGATGCTTTGGAACACGCCGTCGAAAAGACGGTGGACGTGGCGACCGCCGGCCTGGTCGCGCCGCAGGCGCGCGGCGGCACGTTCTCGCCGTTCCGCTATCCCGTGTTCCGCGCGATCTGGACCGCCAACCTGTTCTCCAACCTCGGCTCGACGCTGCAGGGGGTGGGCGCGGCCTGGCTGATGACCGAGCTGACGCCCTCGCACCAGCTCGTCGCGCTGGTGCAGGCTTCGGCGACGGTGCCGATCATGCTGTTCGGGGTCTTCGCGGGCGCCATCGCCGACAACTACGACCGCCGGCAGGTCATGCTGGTGGCGCAGGTGGGCATGCTGGTGGTTTCCGCCGCGCTGGCCGGCCTCGCCTATGCGCACCTGCTGACGCCGTTCCTGCTGCTCGCCTTCACGCTGAGCGTGGGCATCGGCACCGCGCTCAATTCGCCCGCGTGGCAGGCCTCGGTGCGCCAGCAGGTGAACCCGCGCGAGATCCCGCAGGCGATCGCGCTCAACTCGATCTCCTTCAACATCGCGCGCTCGATCGGCCCGGCGCTGGGCGGATTGCTGATGTCGATCTGGGACGTCTCGTTCGCCTTTGCGATCAACGCCGTCAGTTACGTCGGGCTGATCGGCGTGCTGCTCTGGTGGAAACCCGAGGCGCGCCCGGTGCCGGCCGACCGGCGGCCGATCCTGCCCGCAGTGGCCGTAGGTATCCGCTATTGCGCCACTAATGGCCCGCTAAGGCGCCTGCTGATCCGCGGCTTCGCGCTCGGATTCAGCCTTTCTGCCTACCAATCGCTGCTGCCCGCCGTGGTCAGCGGCAACATCCACGGCGACGAAATCGACTTCGGGCTGATGCTCGGCCTGTTCGGCATCGGCTCGATCATCGCCGCGCCGTTCACCGGCACGCTCCGCAGCAAGCTGGGCCTCGAGGGTATTCTGGCGCTCGGGGCGGCGATGTTCGTGTTCTCGCTGTCGCTGATCGCCGAGGTCCACGACATCCGCTACGCCCTGCCCGGCGCCTTCGTGTCCGGCGTGGCCTGGGTGATGATCCTGACGACGCTCAACACCGCCGTGCAACTGCGCTCGCCCGACGCGATCCTCGGCCGCTGCCTGTCGATCTACCAGGCGGCGACGTTCGGCGGCATGGCGCTGGGATCGTGGGTCTGGGGCACGGTGGCCGACTGGCAGAGCCTGTCCTTCGCCCTCCACGCCGGGTCGATCTTCCTGCTCGCCTCCTTCCTGCTGCTGCGCATCGTCGCACCGCTGCCGAAGCCGGGCGAAGGCGTGATCCGGCAGGATTGAAGAATCGCGGAGTACCCAGTGGGCGCGGCTTAAAGGTTAATTCACCATGTCCGGCCAGAACGGTCGTTCCACAGGGGTGAGTCGGGATTTCGGCATGGACAGTTTGCGCGGTCAGTTTTCCGATCAGGACGGGCCCGAAACGGATCGGGACGACGTGGATCCGGGCTCCAGCGCGCCGGCGATCGGCAACGACGAGCGGCGCATGCAGGTGCGCGCCTACAATTTCTGGGCCAGCATGCTCGGCTCGCGCGCCTTTCCCGACATCGCCGGCCTGACACCCCAGACCCTCCCCGATTTCGGCCCCCGCAGCGTCCTGCTCGACTTCACCGGCGGCATCGAGAATCCCGCGATCACCCATCTGGGCTCGCTGCTGGCGCAGGAATGCGGCGCCGACGGGCCGATCGAGGGGATCGCGGACGTGCCGAGCCGCTCGCTGCTCTCGCGCATCACCGACCACTACATGCAGATCCTCGCCAACGAGGCGCCGATCGGTTTCGAGGCGGAATTCGTCAACACTCTCGGGGTCACCATCCTCTACCGCGGCATCCTGCTACCCTTCTCACGCGGCGACACCGACCGGATCGACTTCATCTACGGCGTCATCAACTGGAAGGAGCGCGCCGGACCGCTCGGCGACGAAGCGCCCACCCCGGAAGTGGAGAAGGACGCCCGCCCCGCCATGCTGCGCGGGCTGGAGCCGTTGACCGAATGGGCGGACGGCCCCGCCGACCTCGGCCTGTCGATGCCCCTCAGCGGCTACGCGCCGATCGAGCTGCCGCGCCCCGGCTTCGCGATGGACGAGGAGCCCACCTCGTTCGAACCGCAGGGCCTCGGCCTCGCCGACTGGCTGGCCTCCGCGCGTGAACTGGCGCGGGTCGCGCACGGCTGCGAGGAACGCTCGCACCAGGCGCTCTACGACGCGATCGGGCGTGCCTACGACTTCGCGCTGGCCGCCGCCGGGGCGCCGGAAGACCTTGCCGAATTGCTTGAAGATGCCGGCATCAAGCGGCAGGAGCGCGCACCGCTGCTGCCGCTGGTCAAGCTCGTCTTCGGCGCCGACTACGACAAGACTCGCCTCACCGAATTCGCCGCCGTGATCGCCCACGGCCGCCGCCTCGGCCTGCCGCGCGGCGCGCTTGGCGACCACCTCGGCGCTACGCCCGGCGGCCTCAAGGCACTGGTGCGCGAGGAACGCCGCCTGCGCCGCGAGGAAGAAGGCAAGGCCGCCGCGTCTGCCAGAAGCCGCGAACGCCTCGCCAACGGCCTGCGCGCCATGGAGACCCAGCCGCTCGCCGCCCTCGCCCGCGACGGCGAGGAATTCACCGTACTCGTCGCCCGCCGGCTGGAAAGCGGCGAAGTCGTGGTGCTGGGCGAAGCGGGTGGCGACGAAGCCCTGCTCCAGCGCGCAGCAAGGCATCTGCTGGGCTGACAGCTGCCGTCATCCCGGCCGAAGCCTGGGAACGCTGCCATTCCTTGAGATACGGCCTAGCCGACAGCCCCCGCCTGATGACCGGCCAGCGACCCCAGCATTCGCTGGGATGACGAACTTTCCTACTCCCATCCTCGACACGGACGGGCATGGTGTGCTTTGGTCGCCCGGGCGCTCGGAGCGGCTTCATCGCCGGTTAAGCCCGCCGCCCCCGAAGAGGAACGATGCCGAAGCTGCGATTTCCCGCAACTCTCCTCGCCCTGTCGGCCCTGTTCGGCATGTCGGCCGTTCCGGCGAGCGCACAGTCGATCCTGCGTGACGCCGAAACCGAGTCGCTGCTCAGGGACATGGCCGCGCCGCTGGTCAAGGCCTCCGGACTGGGCGTGGGCAACGTCGACATCGTGCTGGTCAACGATTCCTCGGTGAACGCCTTCGTCGCGGGCGGACAGGCGGTCTACGTCAACTCGGGCCTGATCGACGAGGCCGACACCGCCGCCGAAGTGCAGGGCGTGATCGCCCACGAACTCGGCCACGTGACCGGCGGTCATGCCGTGCTGAACCTGGGCGGCAAGAGCGCGACCAACATCTCGCTGCTCTCGCTGCTGCTGGGCGCTGCGGCCGCTGCGGCGGGCGGCGGCGAGGCGGCGATGGGTGTCATCATGGCGGGCCAGCAGGCGGCCATGGGCAAGTACCTCGCCTATAATCGCTCGCAGGAAGCCTCGGCCGACGCGGCGGGCGCGCAGTATCTGTCCAGCGCCGGGATCAGCGGGCGCGGCTCGGTGGAGTTCTTCAAGAAGCTGCAGAGCATGGAGTTCCGCTACGGCTACCGGCCCAAGGACGGCGACGAGTTCTATTCCAGCCACCCCCTCACCGCCGACCGCATCGCCACGCTCCAGGACACTTATGAGAAGGACCCGGCCTGGACCAAGCCCGACGATGCGGCGATCCAGAAGCGCTTCATCCGCGCCAAGGCCAAGCTGTTTGGCTTCCTCGCCACTCCGCGCGAGGTACTGCGCAAGTTTCCCGTCACCGACACCTCGGTGCCCGCGCGCTATGCCCGCGCCTATGCCTATCACCGCGAATCGCAGTTCGACCTCGCCCGGCAGGAGACCGAGGCGCTGATCGCGGTCGATCCCAACGACCCCTATTTCCTCGAACTCGATGGCCAGATCCTGCTTGAGGCGGGCAAGGCGGCCGAGGCAATGGTGCCGCTGCGCAAGGCGACCGAGCTTTCGGGCAACGCCCCGCTCATTGCCACGCTGTTCGGCCACGCACTCATCGCCACCGAGGATCCCGCCAACTTCCGCGAAGCGCAGGACGTGCTCAAGACCGCTGTCGCGCGCGACCGCGAGAACCCCTTCGCCTGGTATCAGCTGGGCGTGATCTACGCCGCCAACGGCGACATGCCGCGCGCCTACCTCGCCAGCGCCGAGCAGCAGGTCATGTCGGGCCGCATGGAGGAAGCCCTGCGCAGCGCCCAGGCGGCCGAAGCAGGGCTCAAGGAAGGCACGCCCGACTGGCTGCGCGCGCAGGACATCGAGATGCAGGCCCGCGCCGAACTGGAACGGGACAAGAAGCGCCGCTAAGGGCGCTTCTCACGCACGTATGAAACCGACAGGAATATGATGGGCAACGCCTCGAAGTTCGCAATGATCGCCGGAGTCCTTGTCCTGGTGGGCGCCGGAGGTTGGTACGGGGGGCGCATCGCGGTCGAGCACGTGGTTCACGACTACATCCTCGATCACCCCGAAATCCTGCCGCAGGCGATGGAGAACCTCCAGAAGCGCCAGGCCACGCAGGCGCTGGCCGGCGTGCGCCAGAACGTCGAGACGCCGTTCCCGGGCGCCGTGCTCGGCAATCCGAACGGCAAGGTGACCCTGGTCGAGTTCACCGACTTCGCCTGCGGCTACTGCCGCCAGAGCCTCGGCGACGTGGCGCAGCTGATCCAGAAGAACCCGGACCTGCGCATCGTCGTGCGCGAACTGCCGATCATCAGCCCGCACAGCCCCGCCGCCGCCCGGATGGCGCTCGCCGCCGCCGAGCAGGGCAAGTACCCGCAGTTCCACGACGCCATGTTCGCCGCCGGGCAGGTCGACGACGCCACCATCGCGGCGGTGGCGCAGAAGGTCGGCCTCGACATGGAGCGCGCCCGCCGCATCGCCGCGAGCCCGACAGTGGAGGCCGAACTCTCGCGCAACCTCGAGATCGCCCAGCGTCTCGGCTTCTCGGGCACGCCCAGCTGGATCGCCGGCGAGCGCCTGATCGCCGGCGCGGTGGGCATCGACCAGCTTTCCGAGGCGGTGAAGGCGGCGCGGGGAAGCTGAGCACCCCCGGTTGCCCCCGCGCAGCGGGGACCGCTGGCATGGCCGCCCCATCTCGGCGCCGCGCGCCATGCCGCAGTAGCCCATCGCGAGCCCGCGCTTCAAGAGTACCCAGCGCTCCCGGATCCAGTCCGGGACGACGGCGGAAAATCCCGGGCCCCACGTTTTGCAACCGCCTGAAGGTTCCGCTAGGCTAGGCCCATGAGCGTGTTGCCGATCCAGCCGATCCCCTTCTTCGCCAACAAGGACAAGGCGTTCTGGCGCCTCCAGATCATCGGCTGGAGCGGGGCCATGGTCCTGCGCACGATGTCCGCGATCGCCAACAACCTGCCGCTGGCCTCGCTGGTGCTGGTGCTGATCGCGACGATCACCGGCTTCTCGATCTCGCTGGTTCTCTCGGTGATATTCCGCACGCTGATCACCAGGCGCGCGCTCGTCACCTGGGGCCTGACGGTGCTGGTCCTGCCTTTCGCGGTGGGCCTGCACGCCTTCATCGACGCCTGGGTGATTTCGCTCTGGCGGACCGAGGGCGACGCCAGCTTCACCCAGCTGTTCCTCGGCGTGTTCTACCTCGACGCGACCCTGCTCGGCGCCTGGACCGCGCTCTACTACATGGTCAACTTCTACCTTCAGGTGGAAGAACAGAACGACCAGCTGATCCGGCTCGAGAACCAGGCGACCAGCGCCCAGCTCGCCATGCTGCGCTACCAGCTCAACCCGCACTTCCTGTTCAACACGCTGAACTCGATCTCGACGCTGGTGCTGCTCAAGCAGACCGAGCCGGCCAACGCCATGCTCAGCCGTCTGTCGTCGTTCCTGCGCTACACGCTGGTCAACAAGCCTTCGGCGCGGGTCACCGTGGCGCAGGAGGTGGAGACGCTGCAGCTCTACCTCGACATCGAGCGCATGCGCTTCGAGGAACGCCTGCGCACCACCTTCGACATCGATCCCGCCACCGAGACCGCCCTGCTGCCCTCGCTCCTGCTCCAGCCGCTGGTCGAGAACGCGATCAAATATGCCGTCAGCCAGCAGGAAGCGGGAGCCGAGATCACCGTCTCCTCGCAACTCGTCGGGCCGATGCTTCGCATCACCGTCTCGGACACCGGGCCGGGCTTGCAAAGCCCCACGACCGACAACAGGTTGTCGGGCATGACCTACGATGGAGGGGAGCCGGTATCGACCGGCGTGGGACTGGCCAACATTCGCGACCGCCTGTCGCAGGCCTACGGCGAGCAGCATCGCTTCGAGACGGTGGAACCGCTCGAGGGCGGTTTTGCCGTCGTCATCGAAATTCCCATCGACCGCCGCGAAACCTCCGAGGACATGCACGAGCCCATGCGTCAGCCCGTTTCGGCGCGGTAAGCAATCTGGACGATGAAACAATTTTGGTCCGCGCGCGTTTGCCGGTCCGGAGAAAACAACTGATGACCATCCGCACGATCCTTGTCGACGACGAGAAACTCGCCATCCAGGGGCTGCAACTGCGGCTCGAGAAGTACCCTGACGTCGAGATCATCGACACTTGCGCCAACGGGCGCGAGGCGATCCGCAAGATCAAGACCGAAAAGCCCGACCTCGTCTTCCTCGACATCCAGATGCCCGGCTTCGACGGGTTCTCGGTGGTCAAGGGCGTCATGGAGATCGAGCCGCCGCTGTTCGTCTTCGTCACCGCCTACCAGGAACACGCGGTGCGCGCCTTCGAGGCGAACGCGGTGAACTACCTGATGAAGCCGGTGGACGAGAGCAAGCTGGACGATACCCTAGCCCGCGTGCGCCAGCGCCTATCGGAAAAGCGCTCGTCCGAGGAAGCCGAAAAGCTCAAGACCGTGCTCGCCGAAGTCGCCCCCGACGCGGTGGACCACATGCCCGAGGACAGCGATCCGGGCGCAGACCGCTACGAAAAGCTCATCAACATCAAGGATCGCGGCCAGATCTTCCGGATCGACGTCGATTCGATCGAGCACATAGAGGCCGCCGGCGACTACATGTGCATCCGCACCGCCGACAACTCGCTGATCCTGCGCGAGACGATGAAGGACCTCGAGCGCCGCCTCGACCCGCGCGTGTTCCAACGCGTTCACCGCTCTACCATCGTCAACCTCAACCAGGTCCGCCAGGTGAAGCCGCACACGAACGGCGAATGCTTCCTCGTGCTCGATTCGGGCGCGCAGGTGAAGGTGAGCCGCTCGTACCGCGACGTGATCGCGCGCTTCGTTCATTAGGACCGAGCACCCCTCCCTCGTCATTCCCGCGAAGGCGGGAACCCATCTGATGCGGTTTCAGATTGCACTGGCTGCAGATGGATCTCCGCCTTCGAGGGGATGACGAAAAGGGGGATGCGCACTTTGGGCTGCCGCGCGCTATGGCGAGGTTTCGGGCCGAAGCCCCCCCTTCCGCTTCAACCAACCCACACCCCCTCGACAACACCCGATGAACGCGCAAAAGACGCGGTCATGACATCGTTCTCGATCCCCGGTTTCGACCTCGCCGCCTTCGTCGACGCAACACTGGCCGAGGACCTCGGCACGGGCCTTCCCGGCGGCGGCCGCGACGTCACGTCGGAAAGCGTGATCGAGGCCGAGGCGCGGTTCTCCGGCGTGATGGATTCGCGCGACGCGATCACCGTCGCCGGCCTGCCGATCGCGGCGGCATTCTTCCGCAAGCTCGACCCGGCGATGGAGATCGAAATCCTCGTCGAGGAAGGCGCGCAGGTCACGCCGGGCACCAACCTCATGCAGCTGGCCGGCAACGCCCGCGCCATGCTGACGGCGGAGCGCGGCGCGCTCAACACCGTCCAGCACCTTTCCGGCATCGCCACGATGACGCGCGAGTACGTCGATGCCATGGATGGCCACGCGACCTTGCTGGACACGCGCAAGACGATCCCCGGCCTGCGCCACCTCGAAAAGTACGCGACGCGCCAGGGCGGCGCCAGGAACCACCGCATGGGCCTGTGGGACGCGGCGATGATCAAGGACAACCACGTCCTCGTCGCCGGCGGCGTCGGCCCGGCCGTGGCGCGCGCAAAGGCGGCGGGCGTGGCGCAGATCATCTGCGAGGTCGACCACCTCGCCCAGATCGAGCCCGCCATCGCCGCGGGTGCGCACCACCTACTGCTCGACAACATGGGCCCGGACACCTTGCGCGAGGCCGTCGCCATCGTCGCCGGCCGCGTACCGACCGAAGCCTCGGGCGGCGTCAACCTGAAGACCATCGGCGCCATAGCCGCCACCGGCGTCACCTACGTTTCTGTCGGCCGCCTCACCCAGAGTGCCCCCGCCGCCGACATCGGACTGGACTTCACCCCGCTGTGAGCCGCGGCGGGGCACTGATCGCGGCGGTGGCGAGCGTCCTACCCGTCCCGGTGCTCGCGCAGGCCTATCAGTGCTCCCTGCCGCCCAGAGTCGCTCCCGTGGCCCCTGTCTCGCCCGACGGCCCCGCGCGCCGGACGCCGATCGCGGGCTACACCCTCGCCGCTAGCTGGTCGCCCGACTACTGCAAGACCAGCGGCGACACGCGTTCGATGCAGTGCGCCAAAGCCAACGGGCGCTTCGGCTTCGTGCTGCATGGTCTATGGCCCGAATCGGCAAGCGGACCCTCGCCGCAATGGTGCGCCGCGCAGCCCCTCCCCTCGCCGCTGCTGCTGCGCCAGCACTTGTGCATGACCCCGTCGCCCTCGCTGCTGGCGCACGAGTGGGCCAAGCACGGCAGCTGCATGGTGAAGACGCCCGAGACATATTTCCGCGTCAGCGCGATCCTCTGGCGCTCGGTCGTGTGGCCCGACGCCGACCGCCTGTCACGAAAGCGGGACCTGACCGCCGGCATGCTGCGCGACCATTTCCTGCTGACGAACCCCGGCTGGCCGCGCGCAGCAGTCGGCATCGACGCGAGCGACAAGGGCTGGCTGCGCGAAGTCCGGCTCTGCTACCGCAGGGACTTCCGTCCCGGTCGCTGCCAGGATCGCCAGTTCGGCCTGCCCGATTCGGCGCCGCTGAAGATCTGGCGCGGGCTTTAGCGCCGCTCGCGGAAAAAACGCCGCAGCATCTCCGCCGATTCGGTCGCCCCGATACCGGAATAGACTTCCGGCCGGTGCAGGCACTGGGGATGCTCGAACACGCGCGCGCCGTGCTCCACCGCCCCGCCCTTGGGGTCCGAGGCGCCGTAGTAGAGCCGCGCGATGCGGGCGTGGGCGATGGCGCCGGCGCACATCGCGCAGGGCTCCAGCGTGACCCACAGCTCGCAGTCTTCGAGGCGTTCGTTGCCCAGCACCCGCGCCGCCGCGCGAATCGCCTCTATCTCGGCGTGGCTGGTTGGGTCGTGCCGTTCACGCGGACCGTTGCGGCCGGTCGCGAGCACGCGGCCGCCCTTCACCACCACCGCGCCAATGGGAACTTCGCCCAGAACGGCGGCTTCGCGGGCTTGCGCGAGGGCGAGAGCCATGTATTCGGGGAGCGGCCAACGAGTCATGGGTTTGCGCTAGCCTGCGAAAAACCTGTGCGCAACTTGACCTTGCACGGGCGACTCGCTAAGGGCGCGCCTTCCCGTTTCTACGGCAACAGATCTTTTTCGAGCGAGAGTAGACATGTCCCGCATCTGCGAACTGACTGGCAAGGGCCGCCAGGTCGGCTGCAACGTCAGCCACGCCAACAACAAGACCAAGCGCGTCTTCCTTCCCAACCTGCAGAACGTGACCCTGCTGTCGGAAGGCCTGGACCGCAGCTTCAAGTTCCGCGTTTCGACGCACGGCCTGCGTTCGGTCGAGCATAACGGCGGCCTCGACAACTGGCTGCTCAAGACCTCGGACACCAAGCTTTCGCCCGGCGCCGTCAAGGTGAAGCGCGAACTGCTGAAGAAGCAGGCCGCCTGATCTCGCCGCTCTCCTGAGGGAGAGCGCGGCAGGCAAATCGCTTAAAAAGGCGTGCGAAGCCCGGCTTTGCACGCCTTTTCGCGTTCGCTGTCGGCCGCCTATCGCGGCCAGGGCAGCCGTACCGGATCGACCGACAGGCGCCACAGCACCGTGTGCTGGTAGTCGGCGCGGTTGTCGTCCGAGATCAGCCAGACGCCCAGGCGGCCATCGGCGCGCGGCTCCACGGTCAGGCCCTCGAGGTTGTCGATCGGCAGTACTGAGGCGAGCCGCGCCACTTCCTCAACATGCCACGTCCCGCCCTCGCGGATCCGGCGCGGATCGCCGATCGCGATACGCGAGGCGAATCGCATCGGGAACGGCCAGATCAGCCGCCGCATGAGCACAAGAATGCGCCCGTCCGGCATCTGCGCCATGTCGGTGACCGCGAAATTGCGCGGCCCGTCCAAGGTGAAGCGCATCGGCTCCGCGCCTTCGGTAGGGTCGCCGGGGAACAGCAGGCCGGGATTTCCCGTACCGTCGAACAGCCCGGGCGGAACCTCGCGGACCGTCAGGAAGCGGCCGTCCGCGAGCCGCACCAGGCTTTCCGGCCCGGTATTGTCGCCCCAGTCGGACATCGCGGGCGGCTGGCTCGCTGCCGATATCCGGAAGTTCGGGTCAAGCCGGATGATCTGGTTGCGACCCTCCAGCCCCAGCCAGAACCGTCCCGTGGCGGGATCGTGGGTGGCGGATTCGACGTCGTTGAAATCCTTGTTCTTCGGAGGGCTGAGCATCAGCTCCTCCGCGCCGGGTCCCGGCCCGGCGCGGTCGGGCGGGGTGAAGCGCAGCATCACGCCGCTGTCGCTGATCGCCACCCAGCGCCCGCGCGGCATCGCCAGCAGGGCGGAATAGCCGCCGAACCGCGTCGACCTGCTGCGCAGCCGCCAGATCTTCTCAAGCCGGAAGGCCCCCAGCCGCGCCGTCTCACGCGGGGGCGGCAGGGGCTGAGCCTCCACGCGCATGTTCAGCCGATAGACGGGCTTGGGCGGGCCCTCGCCCTGCGCCCAGGTCAGGGCAAGCAGGCCGACGAGGGCGAGGGAACCGAGAATGCGCTGCACGGGCGCCTCGGTAGCGGCTTGCCGAATCGGCGCAAGGCGCGAAGCCGAGCTGCGCCGATTTACCGGGGCACAGGCGTCAGTTCATCGGCCCGGTAAATAGCAGTGGATCGAGCCGCGCCTCGTTCCACTTGATCGACCAGTGCAGGTGCGGGCCCGTGGCGCGGCCGGTCATCCCGATGCGGCCGATGACCTGTCCCTGCCGGACATGGTCGCCCTCCTTCACGAGGATCTGCGAGCAGTGGAGGAAGGCGCTGTTGAGCCCCATGCCGTGATCGAGCATCAGGAGGTTGCCCTCCAGCGTGAACGGCTTTTCGGCGGCGAGGATCACTACGCCGTCGGCAGGCGCGACGAAAGGCGTGCCGCTGGTGCCGCTGCTGATGTCGAGGCCGGAGTGATAGGCGCCGGGCTCGCCGCGATAGATGCGCTGCGAGCCGAAGCGGCCGGAGATGCGCCCCTTGGCGGGCCACACGAAGCGCTGGCGCCACCCTTGGGCATCGGTCACCTGCGCCCGCGCCGCGTTGATGCGCGCGAGTTCGGGGCGGCGGATAGCCATGTAGGCCTCGGTCGAGCCGCCGGGGCTGCGGGCAATGTTGACGTTCTCGATCTGCCAGGCGCGCGGAGAGACGACGATGTGCTGCTCCCCGATCGTGCCGTTCGCCAGCACCGTGCGCAGCAGCGCCTGCGGGGCGGCATCACGGTCGAACGCGGCGAACCAGGAGCCGTCGGGCGCGACCTTGACCGGCGTCCCGTCGAGCGAGAGCGTGCGCATCCCGGCGGGGAGCGAGCCGCGAATCCAGCCGCCCTGCGTCTGCTCGCCGCTGAAGGGGATCGTGACGGGACGAGCCGGTGCGGCGGGAGCCACCGGCGCCACGCCGCCGCGCGGAGCTGCGCGGATTACCATGGGAACCGCCAACGCCGTGCCAATGGCGACGACAGCGAGCAGCGCGAAGCCGCGCCGGCTTTCCGTCATGTCCCGGTCAGACCTGACCGAGCAGGCGCTTCGTGGCGATTTCGGCGGTGGCGTAGGGCTCCTGCCGCTCGTTGCTCCAGTAGCGGAGCATTTCGAGCGGGATCTTCTCGCCGCTCACGGCGCACAGGACGTAGTGCCCGGCGCTCAGCACGCGAAAGCCGTTGGGGCCATAAGCGAGCTTGGCGGGGCGATCGGCGGAGGACATCAGCATGGCTCGGTCCTTAGCAGACCATCACGATCCGAACAAATCGTCCTGTCGCGGCGCTATGGGCGCCGGTCGCGCGGGCTTGCGGGCGGGGGCTGCAGCGGGGACGACCGGCGGCGGCGCAGCGCCGGTTTCGCCGAGCGACACCGCCAGTTCGCCGTCGCGGAACTCGATCACCAGACCGGCCTCGCGCGAAGCGGCCTCGCGGCTCGTCAATGCCTTGCCGCCTGCGGTCTTGACCAGCGCATAGCCGCGCTGGAGCGGCAGGCGTGGGTCGAGCTGGGGCAGCACGCGGGCCACCGGAGCCAAGCCGTCGCGCGCCAGCGTCCAGCGGCGCTCCAGCAGGCGCGGGGTCAGGCCCACGCGCACCAGCCGCTCGCCCGAGGACTGCACCCGGTGGCGCAGCAGCGGCAGCGAGAGCGTGCCGGCGACGCGGTGCAAAGCCTCGCGCTTGGCCGCTGCCTCGTCGCGCAGGCCGCGCCGCAGGCGTTCGGACAGCTCGTCGAGCTTCTGCGCCTTGGCGGCGAGGATCGCCTCGGGCTTGGGCAGGCGCTGGACGCGCGCCTCCAGCCGCTCGCGGCCGAGCATGACCGGACGCAGCGCGCAGCGGCGCTTGCGCAGGCCCAGTTCGTCGATCTGGTTCTGGAGTTCGGCGCGCACCGGCACCGCCATTTCGGCGGCGGCGGTGGGGGTGGGGGCGCGGCGGTCGGCGGCATGGTCGCACAAGGTGGTGTCTGTCTCGTGGCCCACGGCGGAGATCACCGGGATCGACGATTCGGCGACCGCGCGCACGACGATCTCCTCGTTGAAGCTCCACAGGTCCTCGATCGAGCCGCCCCCGCGCGCGACGATGACGAGGTCGGGGCGCGGCACCGGGCCGCCGGGCTGGATCGCCGAGAAGCCGCGCACGGCATTCGCAACCTGCGCCGCCGCGCCCTCGCCCTGCACCAGCACCGGCCAGACCAGCACGCGGCTGGGGCAGCGGTCGGCAAGGCGGTGGAGGATGTCGCGGATCACCGCGCCGGTGGGCGAGGTGACGACGCCGATAACCTGCGGCAGGAACGGCAACGCGCGCTTGCGTTCGGGCGCGAACAGGCCCTCGGCGGCGAGGCGCGCGCGCAGCTTTTCGAGCAGCGCCAGCAGCGCGCCCTCGCCCGCGATCTCCATCGATTCGATGACGATCTGATACTTCGAGCGGCCGGGGTAGGTGGTCAGCTTGCCGGTGGCGATGACCTCGATGCCGTCCTCGGGCCGGAAGGCGAGTCGCTGCGCGCCGCCCTTCCACATGACGCCGTCGATGACCGCCTTGTCGTCCTTGAGCGCGCAGTAGAGGTGGCCCGAGGCCGCGCGTTTCACGCCCGAAAGCTCGCCGCGCAGGCGCACGAAGCCGAAGCGGTCCTCGACCGTCCGCTTGAGCAGGTTCGAAATCTCGCTGATCGAAAGGGGCGCGGCGTTGTCCCCGGCCGACTCCTTCGCTACCAGCCCCCCCGA
This sequence comes from Novosphingobium sp. GW821-FHT09E05, assembly GCF_059416165.1. Taxonomy (NCBI): domain Bacteria; kingdom Pseudomonadati; phylum Pseudomonadota; class Alphaproteobacteria; order Sphingomonadales; family Sphingomonadaceae; genus Novosphingobium; species Novosphingobium sp. GW821-FHT09E05. Next base: position 14,810 of record NZ_JBWKOQ010000008.1, on the reverse strand, counting down.
ACGACCGTCGTTGTAATCATCGTCGTAGAATTGATCGGAAGGCACGGGAAATGAACATCCTGCTACTGGGCTCGGGCGGCCGCGAACATGCACTGGCGTGGAAGCTGGCGCAATCGCCGCGCTGCGATGCCCTGTGGGCGGCGCCCGGCAATCCGGGCATCGCAGAGGTCGCGACGTGCATCGCGCTCGACGCGACCGACCACGCCGCCGTGCTCGCTTTCTGCGAGGCGAACGTGATCGGCCTCGTCGTCATCGGCCCCGAGGCGCCGCTGGTCGATGGCCTCGCCGACTCGCTGCGCGGCGAAGGTTTTGCCGTCTTCGGACCGAGCAAGGCGGCAGCGCAACTGGAGGGCTCGAAGGGGTTCACCAAGGACCTCTGCGCGCGCGCCGGCATCCCGACCGGCGGCTACGAGCGCGTCATCGATGAGGCCGCCGCCATGGCCGCGCTCGCGAAGTTCGCCGCGCCGGTGGTCATCAAGGCCGATGGCCTCGCCGCCGGCAAGGGCGTCACCGTGGCGATGACCATGGCCGAGGCCGAGGACGCCGTGCGTGACATCTTCGCCGGACGCTTCGGCAGCGCCGGCGCCGAGGCTGTGATCGAGGAGTTCCTCGACGGCGAGGAAGCCAGCTTCTTCGCGCTGACCGACGGATCGACCATCCTGCCCTTCGCCTCGGCGCAGGACCACAAGCGCGTGGGTGACGGCGACACAGGCCCGAACACCGGCGGCATGGGCGCCTACAGCCCCGCCAGGGTGCTCACCCCCGAGCTGGAAGCTCTGGCGATGACGCGCATCATCGCGCCGACCGTGCGCACGCTCGCCAACGAGGGCATGCCCTATTCGGGCGTGCTGTTCCTCGGCATCATGCTCACCGCCAAGGGGCCCGAACTGATCGAGTACAACTGCCGCTTCGGCGATCCCGAGTGCCAGGTCATGCTGATGCGGCTCGAATCGGACCTCGTCGAACTGCTCCACGCCTGCGCCGAGAACCGCCTCGCCGCGATCGAGCCGCCGCGCTTCTCGCCCGATGCGGCGCTGACCGTGGTGATGGCGGCCGAGGGCTATCCCGGCACGCCGGCCAAGGGCGGCGCGATCCGCGGCATCGCCGAGGCCGAGGCGAACGGCGCCAGGGTATTCCACGCCGGCACCGCGCTGACAGACGGCGAACTGGTGGCCAGCGGCGGGCGCGTGCTCAACGTGACCGCGCGGGCGAAGACCGTGACGCAGGCGCAGGACCTCGCCTATGCGGCGGTCGACGCGCTCGATTTCCCCACCGGCTTCTGCCGCCGCGACATCGGCTGGCGCGAAGTGGCGCGCGAAAAGTCCGATGCTTAAGCACGCCGACCCCATCCTCAAGGTCTCGCTCGCGCTCGCGGCACTGCTCGCGGGCGCGGGCGTGGGCTATTACTACGGCATCTACCTGCCCGCGCAGGACGTGCGGCGCCAGGCGCAGGAGATGACCGCGCGGCAGACCCGGGCCGCCGCCGAGACCCGGGCGCTCGCCGAACGCGCTCGCCGCGAACAGGCCGCGCAGACCGAGTACCAGGACTGCGCCAACTTCGCCGAGCTGTCGTACAAGCAGCGCTGGAACCTCAGCTGCCAGAGCCTGCACGACGCCGACCAGGCCGCGTTCGAGGACTGCGCCGACAACCTGTTCAGCACCGACAGCGGCTGCCTCGCCAAGAACCCCGTGCGCCCGGCGCAGGGCTGTGCCCTGCCCGCGCAGGTCGCCCAGTCGCTGTCCGGGGCACGCGATCAGCGCAAGGCGGAGTGCCTCGGGCGGCTGGAAGCGGTGCAGCGGGGGCGCGGCCCGGCACCGATCGACGAAGCGCCGATGACCGAGCCGAGCGGGCTGAACTGAGCGGTCGCCATACGGGGCCGGTCAGCCGCGCCAGGCCAGCCGCGTCGGCGAAACCTCGATGACCGGCACTTCCCAGGGATGCGCGTCCAGCAGCCGCCCCACCATCGCCGGCAGCGCCGGATCCTCGGGCGCGCAGGCGGCGTACGTCGTCAGGATCACTGTCGGCGACAGGCTGGCCTCGCCCGCCGTGCCCAGGGTGGGCGCGGCATCGGGGCCGGAGCGGAAGGATTCCCAGCCCGGCGCGATCTCGACCACGCCGGTGTAGAGGCCGAAGTCGCCCAGCACGCCGCCCTCCCGGATGAGGGCCAGCATCGCGGCGAGCACCGGGTCGCCCTCGGCGCCGGCGGCATCGCCGGTCAGCATCGCGGCAAGCGTTGCGGCGCGGACGGGAACGTGGATGCGCACCATCGTCGCATCGCGCAGCGTGGTCACGGCGCGTCCCCGTCCACCAGCAGCTTGACCACCAGCGCCAGCCGCTTGGCGTCCTCGCGCGCGAGGTGTTCCTTGGGCAGGAGGCGCTTGGCTTCCTCGAGCGCGGCGACGACCTGCGGGCGGGTGTAGCCGTGCTCCTTCAGGAATTCACCGAGGTAATGGACCGGGAACGGCAGTTTCGCGCCGATGCCCTGGCACATCACCTCGAGCCAGTACTGGTCGAGGTCGGCATCGGCGTAGACGTGGCAGTCGCGCACGAATTCGGCCATCTCGGCCAGCACCTGCGCGGGCGGCAGGCCCTCGGTATCGAGCATGTCCTGGGTGATGCCGTGGAGCGCCTCGGCCTCGTCCGACCAGTCCCAGTAGCGCCAGGCCTCGACCGGGCGGATCAGCCAGGCCCGGCTCGTGCCGTCGATGCGCGCCACCGCGACTTCGATGGGATAGGACTGCCCGTATTCGGGCAGGCAGCTCGCTTCGAAATCGATCAGCGCCGGACAGCTCAAGCCGTTGTTCCTTGTTTGCGTGCGGCAGCGGACCGCTGCCGCAGCGTGTCATCCCATCTTCGCGGCGACGAAATCGGCCAGGTCGCATTCGGGCCGAGCGCCGTAGTGCGAGATGATCTCGCTGGCGCAGAGTGCCCCCATGCGCAGCGACTCGGCAAGGCTCTTGCCGCGCACGTGGCCGTAGAGGAAGCCGGCGGCGAAGAGGTCGCCCGCGCCGGTGGTGTCGACCACCCGGTCGATCGGCTCGGCCGCCACTTCCACGCGCTCGCCGCCCTGCAGCGCCACCGCGCCCTCGGCGCCCCTGGTGACGACCAGCACGTCGACCCTGGCGCTCAGCTGGGCAAGGCCGTCCTCGAAACCGGCCTTGCCGGTGAGCGAGGCCATCTCGTGCTCGTTGCAGAACATCAGGTCGATGGCGCCGTCCTCGATCAGCTCGAGGAAGTCGAGGCGGTGCATGTCGATGATGAACGATTCGGACGGGGTGAAGGCGATCTTGCGCCCGGCGGCGCGGGCGGCGGCGATCGCCTTGCGCATCGCGGCGCGCGGCTCGACCGGGTCCCACAGATAGCCTTCGAGGTAGAGCACGGCGGCATCGGCGATCGCCGCTTCGTCCACCATGTCTTCGGACAGCAGGTGCGAGGCGCCGAGGAAAGTGTTCATCGTGCGCTGGCCGTCGGGGGTGACGAAGATCAGGCAGCGTGCGGTCGGCGTCTCGCCGGCGCGGGCGGGGACCGAGAATGCGATGCCCGCGGCGTGGATGTCGTGGGTGAAGACCTCGCCCAGCTGGTCGTCGGCGACCTGGCCGACGAAGCCGCACTTCGCGCCCAGCGCGGCGAGGCCGGCAAGCGTGTTGGCGGCCGATCCGCCCGAGACTTCGCGCGCCGGGCCCATCGCGGCGTAGAGGGTGCGTGCCTGCTCGCCGTCGATCAGCTGCATGCCGCCGTGCGTCAGGCCCAGCTCGTCGATCAGGCTGTCGGGGCAGTTGCCGATGACGTCGATGATGGCATTGCCGATGGCGATGACGTCCAGCTTGGGTTGCGTCATGGGAGCGGGAGATCCTTAAGTCGTGTCCGGGAAAAGCGATTAGGCCCGCGCCTAGCGCGCGGCGCGGCGGCCGACAAGGTTGCGCGAGGTTTACACGGTTTACACGGTCCTGGAGGCAAACTGCCCTCCCAGGGCCGGAAAGTGTCGCCTTGTGCGGCAAAAGTGTCGCCTTGGGCTGCAAAAGTGTCGCCTTGCGTCGGCAAAGGTGTCGCCTTGCGTCTGTAAAGTGTCGCCTTGTGTGTCGCCTTGCGCCGACCGCCGGACGAAGTGTCAACTTGCGCTCGGTGCAAGGCGACAGGCGTGTGCGGTGCGAGGGCAAGGGCGATCCGGGTCATGCGCCTTGGTACCCCACGGCATCGGCTGTAGGAAAGCGCACGGCCGCCGGCCGCGGGCGTTCCCCGCAATCGCGGCCGGGTCCGGCGAAGGGCCGTTGACTCGCCCCCGGCGGCGCGCAATGCCCCGGGCCGACCATGACGACGATCCTTCCCGCGCCCACCCGCCCTTCCCTGCGCCTGCTGAGAGGCGCCCTCGCCGCCGCCTCGCTGGCCTTGACGATGGCCGCCTGCACCAGCGGCGGCAGCGTCGCGAGCACGCCGCAGCCGCCCCGGCGGACGTTGGGGGTGCCGCCGGTGCGCCAGCCCACCCGCACCCCGACGCGCGACGCCCAGCTGCAGATGGCGCCGGGCCTCGAAGGCGTGATCGGCGCCAACCAGGGCCAGCTCGTCCGCCTGTTCGGCCCGCCCCGCCTCGACGTGTGGGAAGGCGACGCGCGCAAGCTGCAGTTCACCGGCACCGCCTGCGTGCTCGACGTGTTCCTCTATCCCAGCGCCTCGTCGAAGGAGCCCCACGCCAGCTACGTCGACGCGCGCCGCTCGTCCGACGGGCAGGACGTGGACCGGGGCGCCTGCGTGGCGGCGCTGAAGGGGAAGTAGGGGGCTGACGGGCGTTGCCTGAGTCCCCTCGCCAAGGTCGGGAATCAAGTCAAAAGCCACTTCGTCGCCCCCGCGCAGGCGGGGGCCTCGCTTTGCGCGCCCTCGAAGGCAAAAGCGGGGTCCCGCCTGCGCGGGGACGACGGAGCGATTTGGCGAACCCGAGCGCTTCGAGCGGGTCGGCCTGTCGCTCTCCCCATCCTCACCCCACCCGGATCGGCGGCAGTACGTCCTTGCCCGCCGCGCCGGCCTCGTCGACGAGGCCCTCGGGATCGGTGTGGATGAGGATCTCGGTATCGGGAAAGTCCGCCCGCAGCCGCGCCTCCAGATCCGCCATCACCCGGTGCGCGTCGCGCACGGTCATGTCGGCATCGACCCAGACGTGGAACTGCACGAAATCCTGATTGCCCGAGGTGCGCGTGCGCAGGTCGTGGACGCCGCTGATGTCGGGGTTCGTGGCCAGCACTTCGAGGAAGCGGCGCTTCTTCTCGGGCGGCCATTCGTGGTCCATCAGCTGGTCCAGCACCTGCTCGGACGCGCTGAACGCGCCCCAGGCCAGCCAGCCGGCGATGGCAAGGCCGAACAGCGGGTCCGCCTGGCGGAAGCCGATGTACTGGTCGAGCACCAGCGCCGCGATCACCGCGACGTTGAGCAGCAGGTCGGACTGGTAGTGGACGCTGTCGGTGGCGATGGCGAGGCTGCCGGTGCGGCGGATCACCCGGCGCTGCCAGGCGATCAGAGCGAAAGTCACCGCGATCGCCGCGATCGAGACGCCGATGCCCTCCCCCGCCGCCGCGACGCGGCCCCCGGCGGCGAACTGCTCGACCGCGCGGGTGGCGATGCCCAGCGCCGAGATCGAGATCAGCACGATCTGGAACAGCGCGGCGATCGCCTCCGCCTTGCCGTGGCCGAAGCGGTGCTTGTCGTCCGCCGGCTGCGCCGCGATCCACACGCCCACCAGCGTCGCCACGCTGGCGACGAGGTCGAGCGCGGTGTCGGCCAGACTGCCCAGCATCGCCGTCGAGCCGGTGGTCCACGCGGCGTAGCCCTTGATCGCCAGCAGCAGCGTGGCCGCGGCGATGCTCGCCAGCGCGGCGCTGCGGTTGAGCTTTGCGCGCTCCGTGCCGGCGTCGGGCGGGCTCACGGATAGAGCAGCGTGCTGGCCCAGCCGTTCGGCCCGTGCTCGAAGCGGCGGCGTTCGTGGAGGCGGTGCGGACGGTCGTGCCAGAACTCGATGGCGAGCGGGCGCACGCGCCAGCCGCCCCAGTGCGCCGGGCGCTCCACCTCCGCATCGTCGAAGCGCGCGCGCGCCTCCTCGTAGCGGCTGAGGAAGGTTTCGCGCGAATCGAGCGGGGCGGACTGATCGGAGGCCACCGCGCCGATCTGCGAATCGCGGGCGCGCGAGTGGAAGTAGGCTTCGGCCTCGGCCTCGCTCACCGGGGAGAGCGGGCCCTCGATGCGGATCTGGCGGCGCAGGCTCTTCCAGTGGAACAGCAGCGCGACCTGCGGATTGGCGGCGATCTCGCGGCCCTTGCGGCTGTGGCCATTGGTGTAGAACACGAAGCCGTCGGGGCCATGGTCCTTGAGCAGCACCATGCGCACGGAGGGCACCGCGTCCGGCGTCGCGGTGGCGAGCGCCATGGCGTTGGCATCGTTGGGCTCGGCGGCGCGCGCCTCGGCGTACCACTGCGTGAACAGCGCGAGGGGATCGCCGTGCGGGATGACCTCGCGGGCCTCGGCGGCGTCGATGTCGGAGGGGAAGGATGTGGACACGGGTATGGGCTGCCTTCGAATGGGGGGCCGGGCTCGGGCGGTGTCGTCCGGCACCGCGCGGTAGGAAACCATCGCACGGGCCGCAAGTTGCTGGCAACCCGGCGCACGGCGCATCGTTGCGCTTGTCCAAAGGCGCGTCGCGACCTAGCTAGGCAGTCATCATGGCAGCAGACCCTTACACCACCCTGGGCGTACCGCGCGGCGCGAGCGAGAAGGACATCAAGTCCGCCTATCGCAAGCTCGCGAAGGAACTCCACCCCGACAAGAACCAGGACAACCCCAAGGCGGCCGAGCGCTTCAGCGAAGTGACCGGCGCCTACGACCTGCTTTCCGACAAGGCCAAGCGCGCCCAGTTCGACCGCGGCGAGATCGACGCCGACGGCAACCCGGCCGGTCCCTTCGGCGGGTTCGGCGGCGGCGGAGGCTTCGGCGGCGGTCCCGGCGGCCAGCGCGGGTTCGGCGGCGGCTTCGGCGGCGGCAGCGAGGACGGCATCGACCTCGAGGACCTGTTCGGCGGTATCTTCGGCGGCGGCGCGCGCGGCGGTCCCGGCGGCGGCATGGGCGGCATGGGCGGCATGGGTGGACGCGGGCGCGCGGCCCCGCGCGGCGCCAACGTCAGCTACCGGCTCGCCGTGCCGCTCACCGACGCGGCGGAGCTGAAGGCCCAGCGCATCACCCTGTCGGACGGCAAGACCATCGACCTCAAGCTCCCCGCCGGGCTCGAGGACGGCACCCAGATGCGCCTCGCCGGCAAGGGCGAGCCCGGTCCCGGCGGCCCCGGCGACGCTACGGTCACCATCCAGATCCAGCCGGACGCGTTCTTCCGCCGGGAAGGCGACGACCTGCGCATCGACCTGCCGATCACGCTGGACGAGGCGCTCGCCGGCGCCAAGGTCAAGGCCCCCACCCCGGCGGGCGCGGTCATGCTCTCGGTCCCCGTGGGCGCCAGCTCGGGCAAGGTGCTGCGCCTCAAGGGCCGCGGCATGAGCCGCAAGGACGGCACCCGCGGCGACCAGCTGATCGCGCTGCAGATCGCCATGCCCGAACCCGATTCCGACGCCGGACGCGACCTCGCCGCCCGGCTGGAAGGCTGGAGCGACGGCCGCGACGTGCGCGGCAAGCTTGGCATCTGACCCTTCCAAGGCGCCGGTGGGCGTGACGGGCGGCGAGCACCGCCACGAAGCGCTGCGCCACAGGATCAAGCGCAAGGCCGGCCCTGGCACGCGGGTCTTCCGCGTGGTCGGTCGCGTCATCAACGGCACCTGGGACGACGGCTTCATCCACGCCGGAAACCTCGCCTACATGACGCTGCTGGCGCTGTTTCCCTTCTTCATCGCGCTGGCCGCGATCTTCTCGGCGCTGGGCGAGCAGGACCAGCTCGGCGCCTCGATCGACGCGGTCTTGAGCGCCATCCCGCCGCGTGTCGCCGAAGTGCTCGGCCCCGTCGCCCACGACGTCGCCGCCGCGCGCCACGGCCACCTGCTGTGGATCGGCGGCATCTTCGGCCTCTGGACCGCGACCAGCCTGGTCGAGACGATCCGCGACATCCTCCACCGCGCCTACAACACCACCAAGCGCCAGCGCTTCTGGCGCTCGCGGCTGGTCTCCACGGGCCTCATCTTCGGCTCGGTGCTGCTGCTGCTGGTCTCGCTGTCCTCGCAGGTGCTGATCTCGGCGAGCGAGGCGATCATCGCGGTGCTGTTCCCCCGCCTCGACGACCTGTCGGAGCAGATCGCGATATCGGGCGCCATCAGCGCGGGCGCGCTGTTCGGCTCGATCTACATGCTGATCTACCTGCTCACCCCGTCCCAATACCAGAAGCGCCGCTACCCCAAATGGCCCGGCGCCGCGCTCGTCACCGGGTGGTGGCTGCTGGTCGCCTATGCGCTTCCGAAGGTCCTCCAGACGTTCTTCATGTACGATCTGACGTACGGAAGCCTTGCCGGGGTGATGATCGCGCTTTTCTTTTTCTGGCTTGTGGGACTAGGGATGGTGGTAGGCGCCGAACTCAACGCGGCGCTCGCGGGGGCGCCAGACACGCCAGGAACCGCCACGGCCCCCGGGCCGAACGACAAGGAAAGTACAGGAAGAAACGAATGACCGGTCTGATGCACGGTAAACGCGGCCTGATCATGGGCCTTGCAAATGACAAGTCGCTGGCCTGGGGAATCGCCAAGAAGCTGCACGAACAAGGCGCCGAGCTCGCCTTTTCCTACCAGGGCGATGCGCTGGCCAAGCGGGTGAAGCCGCTGGCCGAGAGCCTGGGCAGCGATTTCCTCGTCGAATGCGACGTGTCGAACATGGAAGCCCTCGATACTGCCTTCGCGCAGATCGCCGAGCGCTGGGAGACGATCGACTTCGTCGTCCACGCCATCGGCTTCTCCGACAAGAACGAACTGCGCGGGAAGTACGTCGACACCAGCCTCGACAATTTCCTGATGACGATGAACATCTCCGCTTACAGCCTAGTGGCCGTCACCAAGCGGGCGCTGCCGATGATGTCGGCAGGCGGCTCGATCGTGACGCTGACCTATTACGGCGCCGAGAAGGTGGTGCCACACTACAACGTGATGGGCGTTGCCAAGGCCGCGCTCGAGGCTTCGGTGAAGTACCTCGCCAACGACCTGGGCCCGCAGGGCATCCGCGTCAACGGCATCTCCGCCGGGCCGATCAAGACGCTGGCGGCCAGCGGCATCGGCGACTTCCGCTACATCCTCAAGTGGAACGAGCTGAACGCCCCACTGCGCCGCAACACCACGATCGAGGACGTCGGCGGCGCCGGGCTCTACCTGCTCTCCGACCTGTCGTCGGGCGTGACGGGCGAGACCCACCACGTCGACTGCGGCTACCACGTCGTCGGCATGAAGCAGGAAGACGCGCCCGACATCGCGCTCGCCTGAGCGCGAGCGGCGTGGAACGACGAAGGGCCGGGGTGATTCCCGGCCCTTTCGCGTTCCTCTCTCCCCGTCAGCGCGGCTGCGCGGCCCGGGCCGGGGCGATCACCTCGACCTTCGCCTTCTCGGGCGTATAGGCCTTCACGAACAGCTGCCACGACGACAGCGCCAGCACCCCCGCCAGCAGCGGCTGCAACACCCGGTCCGGCGCGTGCGATGACAGGTAGCTGCCCACCACCACGCCCGGAATCGAGCCGATCAGCAGGTTGGTCAGCAGCCGCCCGTCGACGTCGCCCATGATCCAGTGCCCGGTGCCGGCGATCAGCGCCAGCGGCACCGCGTGGGCAATGTCCGAGCCAACGATGCGCGCCATCTGCAGGCGCGGGTAGAGCATCAGCAGCACGGTCACGCCGATAGCGCCCGCGCCCACCGAGGACATCGACACCGCCACCCCGATCAGCGCGCCCAGCGCCACCGTGCCGCCGGTCACACGGCCTGGCGAGCGCACCGCGTCGAAGTCGTGGGCATGGCGGAACAGCCACTTGCGCCCGATCACCGCCAGCGCCGTCAGCGCCAGCAGGCAGGCGAGCGAAACCAGGATCACATGCTCGGCGGACTTTCCGACCTTGCCGATGCTCGCCAGCACCGCCAGCGTTACCAGGGCCGCCGGGATGCTGCCGATGGCAAGGCGGCGCACGATCGTCCACTCGACCGTCTCGCGCGATCCGTGGACCGCTGAACCCGCGATCTTGGTGATCGCCGCGAACAGCAGGTCGGTGCCCACCGCGGTCTTGGCGCTCACCCCGAACATCAGCACCAGCAGCGGCGTCATCAGCGACCCGCCGCCCACGCCGGTAAGCCCGACCAGCGTGCCGACCAGCAGCCCGGCGATGGCGTGGAACATGTCGATCGAACCCGTCACGCCCATGCGCGCACCCGCTTTCCCTCAGCCTGTCGATGGATTTGGGGGCCGCCCGCGCACGGACGCGCCGACCGGAAACCCGGTCCGCATGGCGTCGGCGCTGATGCTGCGGAACCCCTCACGCCGCCGTCTGAGCCGATTTGCGGGGTGCGGACAAGCGCGTTCCGGTTTCAGGCCATGAAGCGCGGCTTGGGCGGAGAAGCGCGCGTCCGCAGAGCGCCGGCGCACCGGCGCCCGTCCCGATAAACCCTCGTCATCCCCGCAAAGGCGGGGAGGACGTCCGGATTACTGCACCTTGGGCAGCGGCGCGGTCTTGGCGGCGGCGGCGTCGGCCGCATCCTCCTGGGCTTCCTGGCGCTGGCGCTGCTCAAAGTAGGCCTTTTCGGCCTCCTCGACGCGGGCCTGCTGTTCGGCGGCATCGGCGTCGATGGTCGAGAGGCGCTTCTCGCGCTCGGCGGCGATCAGTTCGCCGAACCTCACGTTCGAGCCTTCCTTCTTCTCCGCATAGGCCTTGTCGATCAGCTGCTGGGTGCAGCCCAGCGAACCGCCGGCGCCGACCGGCGAGCAGCTCAGGGTGCCGAAGGCGCCCACGCTCTCGTAGGCCTGGACCTTGTTCGCCCAGGCTTCCGACTGCGGCGCGTCGATGCCGCGCAGCGATTCGGGAATGCGATAGCGCTCCTGCTCTCCGCGCCGCACGCAGATCACCATTTCCGCATCGGTCGACTGCGGGCAGGCGTCGTCGCCGTAGATGATGAGCTGGTTGACCTTCTCGTCGTGCGTGTTCACCCGCGCATCGAGCGGCACGCTCTGCTGCGCGAAGGCGGGCGCGGCGGTCAGCATCAGGGCGGACATGGCGGCACCCAGGGCGGCTGAAGTCGGGAGGCGGGTCATCGCGGGGGCTCCAATGCGTCGATATCGGCGAAGTATGGGCTCGATATAGGGGCGCGCGGGCTTGAACGATAGCTTAAGCCGCCCCCTTTGCGAACAAACCCGCAGCGGCGTGGATTCGTTCCGCGAACGGCAGCCCGCTCCTTACCTCCGACACAGAACGGCCGACCCAAAACGCTCCGTCATGCCCGCGCAGGCGGGGACCCGGCTTGTTCCTTCGGCCTTGCGCAAGAAGGAACCCCGGCCTTCGCGGGGGCGACGGGAGTGTTGGGTTGCTGCCGGAACCCCGGCCGGCTTCGTCGGCCCCGCCGGCCTATATCCGCTCGGACAGTTTGATCGCGACGCGGCAGCCCATGCGGATGGCGTGGAACAGCAGCGGATAGGCCGGCGCCTGCTCGGCCCCCGCCGCCAGCGCGGCGTCGCGGTGTTCGCGCTCGTCGTCGCGGAATTCGCGGATCACTTCGGACAGTTCGGGATCGTCGGTGCCGAGGTCGTCGACCTGCTGGGTGTAGTGACGCTCGATCTCGGTCTCGATCGCGGCGGTGCAGGCCATCGCCGCCTTGGGACCGATCAGCGCCGTCGCCGCGCCGAGCGCATAGCCCGCCACCGACCACACCGGCTGGAGCAGCGTCGGGCGCACCCCGCGCGCGGCGATCATGGCGTCGAAGCGGGCGCGGTGGTCGGCCTCCTGCGCGGCCATGCCGGCGATCTCGGTGGCATGCGGCGCGCGCGTGCCCATCACCGCGAGCTGGCCCGCATAGATCCGCGTCGCGCCGTATTCGCCCGCCTGGTCGACCCGCAGCATCCGCTCGCTGCGCCTGGAAACTTCACTCATGGCCTGGTCCTCCCGGAAGCCGCGATCAGCCCGAAGACGGCCAGCGCGCCGGCGACCGAGAACAGGAAGTTCCAGCCCGCCAGCGAGACCCCGAACAGGTCCCACGGCGCCACGTCGCAGCGGATCACCGGCGCGTTCATGATCGCGGCGAGCGGATCCCCGCCGCCCGCCATCGGGCTGGCGGTGCAGGCGGTCATGCCTTCCCACCAGTGGTATTCGACCCCGGCGTGGAAGCCGCCGATCAGCCCGGAGACAAGCACCGCCAGCGCCGCCACCGCGACGAGCGGGCGCACCGGGCGCCAGAAGAACGCCAGCGCCGCCAGCGGGATCGCCAGCATGTGCGGGTAGCGCTGCCACCAGCACATCTCGCAAGGGTGGAGCCCAAACAGGTACTGGCCGACCAGCGCCCCGCCGAGCAGGAAGACGGGAACGCCCAGCGCAAGCCAGCGGGCGGCGCGCACGGGGGCGTCGACGGGAACGGCCATGCCTGCCTCTACCCTCAGCGCTTGGCCGGGGCGGCCGCCGCAGCCAGCGCCGGCTTGCCTGCCGTGCGCTTCAGCGTGGAGATCGCGTAGTTGAGCTGAAAGTCCTTGATGCCCTGCTTTTCAAGCTCGGCAGCGGTGACCTTGAACCGCGGATCGTCCATCTTGTCGGTCTCGAGGTCCTTGTCCTTGAGCGAGGCCTCGTTGATGAGGTGGCCGCGCAGGTCGGACTCGCGCACCGCCCGCTCGGCCCGGGCGCGGGCGTCGGGGTCGGACAGCTGGGGCACCTTGATGTCGGGGACGATGCCGCCCTCCTGCACCGAGTGGCCAGACGGCGTGAAGTAGCGCGCCGTGGTCAGCTTCACCGCGCTGTCGTTGTCGAGCGGCAGGAAGGTCTGGACCGAGCCCTTGCCGAAAGTACGCTCGCCCATGATGACCGCGCGGTGCTGGTCCTGCAGCGCGCCCGCCACGATCTCGGAGGCCGAGGCGGAGCCCGCGTCGACCAGCACGACCACCGGCAGGCCCTTGGCGGCATCGCCCTTGAACATCGATTCGGCGCGGTAGAACTGGTTTTCGGCCGCGTTGCGGCCGCGCTGCGAGACGATGTCGCCCTTTTCGAGGAACAGGTCGGACAGCGCCACCGCCTCGTCGAGCGAGCCGCCGGGGTTCGAGCGCAAGTCGAGCACGAGACCCGCCAGCTTGCCGCCCTTGAGCGCGGCCTGCTTCTTGAGGTCGGCGAGCGCGCTGTTCACGTCGTTGCCGACATCGCGCGAAAACTCGTTCACCGAGATCACCCCGACGTTGTCCTTCAGCTCCGAAGTCACCGGCTCCAGCTCGATCACGCCGCGCGTCACGGTGACGTCGAACGGCGCGTCGCGGCCCTGGCGGAAGATCGTCAGGCGGATCGAGGTGCCCGCCGCGCCGCGCATCTTGGAGACGGCCTCGTCCAGATCGCGCTCGTAGTAGAGCACGCCGTCGAGGTGGGTGATGTAGTCGCCCGCCTTGAGCCCCGCCTTCTCCGCCGGGCTGCCCTTGAACGGCGAGATGATCTTCACCGCGCCCTCGTCCTCGATGACCGAGAGGCCGAGGCCGGTGTACTTGCCGTCGATCATCGTCTCGAGCCGCTGCAGCGAGGGGCCGTCGAGGTAGTTCGAATGGGGGTCGAGGCTGGCCAGCATGCCGTCGATCGCGCCCTTGAGCAGCTTGTCGTCGTCCACCTGGTCGACGTAGTTCTCCTTCACGATCTGGTAGATCGTGAACAGCTTGTCGAATTCGTGGGCGGCGCGGGTATCCACCGCCGCCAGCCCCGAGGTCGCGGCGGGCAGCACCGCCACGGCGGAAACGAGCAGCGCGGCGCGCAGGAACGGAGCGATCTTCATCGGGCGATGTGCCTCTTTCAGGTCATCCAGCGACGCGGCCGGACGGGGGTTGTGTCATCCTATCGTCCGATTGGCGTGAACGCCAGCGGAACGGGCGGGCTTTGCCTCCATATGGGAGCCATCGGGCGCGGGGAAAGGCTTCGGGGCGGCGAAGGCGGTTGCCAAAAGCGTCGCCCCTACAACGAGCGGATGTACGCCAGCGGATTGACCGCCACCCCGCCGCGCCGCAGCTCGACCATCACGCGCGGTGCGCCGGGCCCGGCGGTGCCGATCGGCGAGCCGGCCACCACCGTTTCGCCGACCGCGACGTCCAGCCGCGCGAGGCCGGTGACGAGCGAGGTCCAGCCGCCCTCGTGCTCGACGATGACGATGTTCTGGTAGCCGCGGTAGGGCCCGGCGAAGGCCACGCGGCCGGGCGCGGGCGCCACCGCCTGCGCCAGCGCGCGCGGGCCCAGTACCAGCCCGGCCGAGCGCGCCTGCCCCGGCGCCTCCTCGCCGAAGCCGGTCACCAGCCGCCCGGTCACCGGCAGCAGGTAGGTGGCGAGCCCCTCGGGCGGCGGCACGAACTGCGAGGCGTCGGCGACGCGCGCGTCTTCGGGCCGCGCCGGGCGCATGATCGGCCCCGGCAGCGCGGCGAGCCGGGCGCGCAGCTGGCCCTGACGGCCGACTTCCTCGACCAGATCGCCGAGGTCCCGCGCCTTTTCGGCGAGCGCCAGCGCCCGGTCGCCCTCGCGCGCGGCGACGCCGGCGGCCTCCCGCCCGGCAAGGCGCTGGCGCGATTCGAGCACGGCCAGCTGGCGGCGGCGGTCCTGCATCTGCGCCTGCGCGCCCGCGAGCCCGGCGGCGGCGGCGCGCGCCTGTCCCTCGAG
>NZ_JBWKOQ010000007.1:0-82630 GCF_059416165.1 Novosphingobium sp. GW821-FHT09E05 | reverse complement strand
GGCATCCAGTCGGGCTATGCGCACGACAGCTTTCTGTCGATCAAGGCCATTAACTGCCTTTCGGCTTTCCACCCATTGCAGCCATTAGCCGCGTAGATTCCGCTTCTCGAACCCGGTCGTTCGAGCATCATGCGCGGTGCAAAAAGGCGGCGGCAAAGCCCCCTCCGTGACGTCGGACGGGTTCGGCGAACCTCGTGGCCCGCCGGCCGAGCCGAGGGCCGCCGCCTGTGGCGGTACCGGCGCCTAACTCGCCAATCGCTGCGCGATCGCCATCGTCAGGCGCCTGGCATCTTCAGTACATATGCTGGCCGCCATTGATGCTCAGCGTCGAGCCGGTGACGAATGCGGCGTTTTCCGAGCACAGGAAGGCGCAGCCGCGCGCGATTTCATAGGCACTGCCAAGGCGGCCGACGGGAATCTTGGCGACGATCTTCTCGAGCACCGGGGCCGGCACGGCGGCAACCATGTCGGTGTCGATGTAGCCGGGCGCGATGGCGTTGACGGTGACGCCGTACTTGGCGCCTTCCTGCGCCAGCGCCTTCGTGAAACCGTGGATGCCGCTCTTGGCCGCCGCGTAGTTCACCTGGCCGTACTGGCCCGCCTGGCCGTTGATCGAGCCGATGTTGACGATCCGGCCCCAGCCGCGCTCGCGCATACCCGAGAAGGTGGCCTTGGCGGTGTTGAAGCAGCCGCCGAGGTTGACGCGCATGACGTCGTTCCAGTCGTCGAAGCTCATGCGGTGCAGCACGCCGTCGCGGGTGATGCCGGCGTTGTTGATGACGATGTCGATGGCGCCGATCTCGGCGGCGATGCGGTCGCAGCTTTCCTGCGTCGCCTCGTGGTCGCCCACGTCCCACCTGTAGGCGGGGATGCCGGTTTCCTCGGTGAAGGCGCGGGCCTTTTCCTCGTTGCCTGCATAATTCGCAACGACCGTGTGACCGCGTTCCTGCAGCGCGAGCGAGACGGCCTTACCGATACCCCGGGTTCCCCCGGTAACAATTGCAACGCGAGCCATATCAAGCCTTTCGCTATGTGAGCATCCACCGGCGACAGTGCTATGAAATGAATATGACGGCGGCAAGGCCGGCCATTGACCTAAACGCGCTTGTAATGTGCGTTTTCGGATGCGGAAACCGCAACCGGGGTTGCCGCTTTTCGAATCGCGGTTGTCAGAAGTGGAACTGCGTGCCGACGTAGACCGCCTGGCTGTCCTGCTTGCCGTCGGTCAGCGGGACGAGCCGCTCACGGTCCTGTGAGTAGCGCACGCCTGCAGTGACATCGAGGTTCTCGGTCACCCGGTAGGCGCCGCCGAGATCGACCTCGCCCGCCTCGCCCGAGAAGGTGTGCGGGGCGCGGCCTGCGGCGCGCTTCTCGTCGATGGAGATGCGCGGGGAGAAGCGCGATTCGTCCTTGGCGGCGGAGCCGGGTGCCAGGCTGAACTTCTTGAGTTCGGGCATTTCCGCCATCGGCTTGGCGGGCGCCTGCGGCACCAGGTTCTGCGCGAAGTTCTGGTATCCGCGCGAAACGCCGAGGTTGAACGCGGTGGGCGCAATGCGCAGCCGTGCGTCCTGTGTGGGCTGGGGCATCGGTGAGCGGCCGTGGACGATGATCGCCTGCGCCGCTTCCTGGTCGACGCGCACCGCGACGGTCACCGCGCGGTCGTGGCGGTCGGGCGGGACCGCCGGCGTGAAGGGAAACAGGTGTCCCTTGGCGAGCGAGCGCATGGCGATGGCGCGCGAGAGGTTTTCCGGAGTCGCTTCGGGTTCGAGCGAATCGATATCGTCGCCGCCCGCATGCGACTGGAAGTTGGTGGAGAAGGCGAGCACCGCGCTCGGCAGGGCGAGCAGGCCGACGCAGCCCGCCAGAAGCAGGCTGCCTTTCATGCTGCTACTCGTCGCGGTGCCCCGCTCGGTACTCATGTCGGAACCCTGTCGTTTCATGCCATTTTTGCCGGGGCATACCTTGCGGCGGACTCACCGCAGGACCCTTCGCCACATTGCCGCGGGCAGATTAACATGCCCTGAGCATGGAGGGGAAGGGCCGCGATGCGTTCAGCCCTCGCTCAGTGTCTCGCGCCAAGGAGGGATGTGTCTCCGTTCGGGGCGGCGCGGTCTTGGGCAAACCCTTCGGGCGCACTTGCCGCCCGGCCTGCGGCGGTTATAGAGACTTTTGACGATGGGTCCGGCCCGCGTCCGCCTTGCAATGCGGACAGGCCCGGCCCGGCATGAAACTGGGAATGACAATGACAGGCAGCACCGATACCGGCCTTCTTACCCTGCGCACTGTCGCAACCGCAGGTTTCTGCGCCATGGCGGCGCTTGCGCTCGCCGGCTGCGGCGGCGGCCGAGAGACCAAGAAGGCCACGCTGGCGCCCTCGCAGGTAACCACGATCGGCGTGAACAGCTACCTCTGGCGCGCGAGCCTCGATTCGGTTTCGTTCATGCCGCTGCTCCAGTCGGACAGCGCCGGCGGCGTCATCATCACCGACTGGTACGTGAACCCCAAGACCCCGACCGAGCGCGTCAAGGTCTCGATCATGATCCTCGACCAGAACCTGCGCGCCGATGCGCTGCGGGTGACGGCGGTGCGCGAAGTCTCGCAGGGCGGCGGCTGGGTGCCGGCGCCGGTCCAGGCGGCGACCGTGCAGAAGCTCGAGGACATCATCCTCACCCGCGCCCGCGACCTGCGTCGAGATTCGATCGGCGGGTAAGATTTACCGGGCGGCCCCAGTCGCCGCCCGGATCATTTAGGCGGGTCCGTTCACCCGCAGGAGTTTAGACAAAGATGACCGAGCGGTTCGATCCGGCTCAGGCCGACACGCGCTGGCAGGCTGCGTGGGACGAAGCGCAGAGCTTCCGCGCCGACGACACGTCCTCCAAGCCCCGCAGCTACGTGCTTGAGATGTTCCCCTATCCCTCGGGGCGCATCCACATCGGCCACGTGCGCAACTACACGATGGGCGACGTGCTCGCGCGCTACAAGCGGATGCGCGGCTTCGAGGTCCTCCACCCGATGGGCTGGGACGCCTTCGGCATGCCGGCCGAGAACGCGGCGATGGAAAAGGGCGTCCACCCCGGCGGCTGGACGCGTGAGAACATCGCCAACATGAAGGCGCAGCTCAAGCGCTTGGGCTTCGCGCTCGACTGGAGCCGCGAACTCGCCACCTGCGAGCCGGAGTACTACGGCCACGAGCAGGCGCTGTTCCTCGACCTCTACGAACACGACCTCGTCTATCGCAAGGAATCGGCGGTCAACTGGGACCCGGTCGACCAGACCGTGCTCGCCAACGAGCAGGTCATCGACGGGCGCGGCTGGCGCTCGGGCGCGCTGGTCGAGAAGCGCAAGCTCTCGCAGTGGTTCCTCAAGATCACCGACTTCGCCGACGAACTGCTCGAAGGCCTGTCCACGCTCGACAAGTGGCCCGAGAAGGTCCGCACGATGCAGGAGAACTGGATCGGCAAGTCGCAGGGCCTGCAGTTCAAGTTCGACCTGTCCACCGGCGGTTCGGTCGAAGTCTACTCGACCCGCCCCGACACGATCTTCGGCGCCAGCTTCGTGGCCGTCGCCGCCGATCACCCGATCGCGCAGGCCGCCGCTGTGGGCCGTCCCGAGGTCCAGGATTTCATCGCGCTGTGCAAGCAGGGCGGCACCACCGCCGCCGAACTCGAAACCGCCGAGAAGCTGGGCTTCGACACCGGGATCACCGCCCGGCACCCGTTCACCGGCGCCGAGCTGCCCGTGTTCATCGCGAACTTCGTGCTGATGGACTACGGCACCGGCGCGGTCATGGCCGTCCCCGGCCACGACCAGCGCGACTTCGAGTTCGCCACCAAGTACCAGCTGCCGATCCTGCGCGTCGTTGCGGCGAGCGCCGAGGATGCGGGCAAGTCGTTCGACGGCGAGTCCGAGGCCGGTGACGGCGTTCTGGTCAACTCCGATTTCCTGAACGGCCTCTCCGTTGCCGACGCCAAGGCGCAGGTCATCGCCCGCGCCGAGGCCGAAGGCTGGGGCGAGGGCAAGACGGTGTGGCGCCTGCGCGACTGGGGCGTCTCGCGCCAGCGCTACTGGGGTACGCCGATCCCGTTCATCCACTGCGAGGTCTGCGGCGTGGTGCCGGTGCCCAAGAAGCACCTGCCCGTCGTCCTGCCCGAGGACGTCGACTTCCAGACGCCGGGTAACCCGCTGGTTCGCCACCCGACCTGGAAGCACGTCGACTGCCCGCAGTGCGGCGCGCCCGCACGGCGCGAGACCGACACGCTGGACACCTTCGTCGACAGCTCGTGGTACTTCCTGCGCTTCGCCAGCCAGCCCGGCGACCGTCCGTTCGATCCCGTGAAGATCGCCGAGTGGCTGCCGGTCGAGCAGTACATCGGCGGCATCGAGCACGCGATCCTGCACCTGCTCTACGCCCGCTTCTGGACCCGCGCCCTCGCCCGCATCGGCAAGATCGAGGTCAAGGAACCGTTCGGCAGCCTGTTCACGCAGGGCATGGTCACGCACGAGACCTACTTCCGCCTCAACGACGCGAACGGCCAGCCGGTCTACTTCGCGCCGAGCGAGATCGAACGCACATCCGACGGTGCCACGCTCAAGGCGGACGGCGCACCGGTCGAGGTCGGCCGCGTGATCAAGATGTCGAAGTCGAAGAAGAACGTGGTCGATCCCGACGAGATCGTCGCGACTTACGGCGCCGACGCGATCCGCTGGTTCATGCTGTCCGACAGCCCGCCCGAGCGCGACCTGCCGTGGTCCGAGGCCGGGATCGAGGGCTGCGGCCGCTTCGTCCAGCGCCTGTGGCGCCTGTTCGGCCAGTACGACGCCGCCGCCACCGGCGAGGACAAGGCGCTCGACCGCAAGGCGCACCAGACAGTCGATGCCGCCGCGCGCGACATCGAATCGCTGGGCTTCAACAAGACCGTGGCGCGCATCTACGAACTGACCGGAGCGATCGAGAAGGCTGCCCCCTCGGCCAGCCGCTCGGCCGCGATCCGCACGCTGCTGTTGCTGGTCGCGCCGATGATGCCGCACCTTGCCGAAGAGGCCTGGGCGTCCATCGGAGAAGGCCTGATCGCCGACGCCGCCTGGCCCGAAGTCGATCTGGCGCTGCTGGTCGACGACGAAGTGACCGTCGCCGTCCAGGTCAAGGGCAAGCTGCGCGATACACTCACAGTCGCGAAGGGCACTTCCAAGGAAGAGCTGGAGGCGCTTGCCCTCGCCAGCGAGAAGGTGCAGCGTGCGCTGGATGGAGCTGAAGTGCGCAAGGTGATCGTGGTGCCCGACCGTCTGGTAAATCTCGTCGCGTGAAGGCTTTAGCGGTCCTTTTCGGCGCCTTGGCGCTCGCCGGCTGCGGGCTCCAGCCGATGTACGCGGGCGGCGGCAATGCCGCCGTCGCGCAGGGGCTTGCCGGCGTGCAGGTTTCCGCGATCGAGGGGCGCGCCGGCTGGCTGGTGCGCAACGCCCTCGTCGACGAACTCGGCATGTCGGGCAAGAAGGAGGCCGCGCCGCGCTACCGCCTCGATGTGCGCCTCGACGACAAGCTGGAAAGCTTCGCGCTGCTGTCGAACGACACCGTGGGGCGTGAACGCCGCACCCTTCGTGCCCGCTACCAGCTGGTCGACCAGGGCAGCGGCGAGATCGTCCTCGACGCGACCGCCGGCGCGGACGCGGGCATCGACGTCGTCTCGTCGGACTACGCGACGATCGCGGCCGAGCAGACCGCGCTGGAGAACATGGCCAAGGACGTGGCGACCCGCATCGTCACCAACGTCGCGCTCCGCCTGCGCGGCGACACCCAGCAGTAAGGGCCCGTGAAGGCCAGCCAGAAGGAATTTCCCGGGCTCGCCGCCCGCGCCGCCCGCGAGGCGCGCGTGTTCTTCTTCTGCGGCCCCGACGAATCGAGCGCCTTTGACGCCGCGACTCGCATCGTCTCGCTGCTTGACGATCCGGGCGAGCGCATCGAGATGGCCGGCGCCGACCTGCGCCGTGATCCGGTGAAGCTGGGCGACGAGGCCCGCTCCAATTCGCTGTTCGGCGGCGCCCGGCACATCTGGGTGCGCGCAGCGGGCGACGAGGCGCACGACGCGGTGCAGACCCTGCTCGAAAACGACGTGGATGGCTGCCCGGTCCTGATCGTCGCCACCGGTGCCACCGACAAGTCGCGCACCGCCAAGCTGCTCGCCGCGAGGCCCGATGGGCTCGTCGCGATGTTCTATCCGCCCGACCTCGGCACGGTGACCGCGGCGGTGCGCACCATGGCGAATACCGCCGGGGTCAAGATCGGCAGCGAGATCGCAGAGCGCATCGCGCGCGGCGCCGGGCTCGACACCCGCATCGCGCGTTCGGAAGTGACCAAGCTCGCGCTCTACCTCGATGCCTCGCCCGAAACGCCGCGCGCGGTGTCGGCGGCGGATCTCGACGCGGTCGGCGCTTCGACCGAGGATGACGGCTTTGGCGCGCTCGTCGATGCGGTGCTGAGCGGGCGCCGCGAGGCGATCGGACCAGAGCTGCGCCGCATGCGCGAGCAGGGCATGAACCCGGTCGGCCTGCTGCTCGCCTTCGAGCGCCGCGCCGCGCAGCTCGCCGGTCTGGCCGCAAGGCTGGGTGACGGGCGTGACGTCGCCGGATTCCTCAAGGCAGAGGCTGGCGCGCGCCGGGTGTTCTGGAAGGACCAGCCCGCACTCGCCGCCCAGCTTCAGGTGTGGAGGGGGGCCAGGCTGGAGCGCCTCGTGGCCCGGCTCGTTTCTTTGCACCAGCTGTTGATGAACAACAGTCACGACGCGGAACTACTGCTGGCGAACGGTTTGTTGATAATAGCCCGGTCCGCGCGTCCCGAATCCAGACACCGGACTATTCCCACGTCCTGACGAATACTCTTTTCCGGTTGCCTCCCATGTTCATACGGGCGTATACCTATTGCGCCGCAGCATGACTGCCATGCAGCGTGCGCCGATAACATCTGTGTGAGGGAACGATCGGCGTGAGTTCGCAACCAGGAGAGCCGGGCCGATGAACGCGCCATTTGCTGCGCGTCCGCTCATCAAGGAGGGGACGGATTTCGACGACCTGCTGGTCGCTCCATCCCGAGAACGACGCCGTCTCCAGTGCTATCTCGCGCTTGTGGTGGCCGACATCTGCGCCATCTTCGTCGGCTTCGCGGCCACCGGATACCTGCTTTCGGGCACGCACGGCCTATCGGCAAGCCTGGTCCACGCGCAGTTGATCCTGCCGATCTACCTGACCCTG
Source organism: Novosphingobium sp. GW821-FHT09E05 (assembly GCF_059416165.1). Lineage (NCBI taxonomy): Bacteria > Pseudomonadati > Pseudomonadota > Alphaproteobacteria > Sphingomonadales > Sphingomonadaceae > Novosphingobium > Novosphingobium sp. GW821-FHT09E05. The sequence continues at coordinate 75,388 of NZ_JBWKOQ010000007.1, read as the reverse complement.
GCGCTGTACAACGGCGCCTATTCCACGACAGCGCTGCAACAGGGCTGGACCGGCGTCTTCCGCGCCATGGTGGCGACCGCGATCGCGGTCGTCGTGGTCGTATTCGTGCAGTTCCTGATCCGGCCGGAAGCGGACTTCTCGCGCTGGGGGTTCAATGGCGGCGCGATCTGCGCGATGCTGGTGATCGGTTGGGCCCGCCTGCAGCTGCGCAGCTTCATCCGCTGGCGCTGCGGCGAGAACGTGCTCAACGAGCTCATCATCGACGATGGTGGCCCCAAGGTCGAACTGCGCGGCGCGATCCGCATCTCGGCCGCGGCGATGGGCCTGCGTCCCAATCTCAACGATCCCAACGCGCTCGACCGCATCGGCCTCATCCTGCGCAACATCGACCGTGTCGTGGTGAGCTGCCCGTCGGGTCGCCGCGTCGAATGGGCGATGATGCTCAAGGGCGCCAACGTCGACGGCGAAGTGCTCGACGACGAGGTCGCCCGCCTCGGCGCGCAGGGCGCCCGGGTGGTCGGCAAGCACGGGCTGCTGCTGGTCTCGGCGGGGCCGCTGGGTCTTCGCGACCGCGCGATCAAGCGCCTGTTCGACGTCGCCTTCGCGGGCGGCGCCATCGTCGCGCTGTCGCCGTTGCTCATCACGGTGGCGCTGGCGGTGAAAATCCAGGACGGCGGCTCGGTGTTCTTCACCCAGCGCCGGATGGGGCGCGGCAACCGCTTCTTCAACATGTACAAGTTCCGCTCGATGACGCAGACGCTCTGCGACACCGACGGCAACGTCTCGGCCTCGAAGGACGACAAGCGGATCACCCGCGTCGGCCGTTTCATCCGCAAGACCAGCATCGACGAACTGCCGCAGCTGTTCAACGTGCTGCTGGGCGACATGAGCCTCGTGGGTCCGCGACCGCACGCCACCGGCTCGCTGGCGGGCGATAAGCTGTTCTGGGAAGTCGACCTGCGCTACTGGCAGCGCCATTCGCTGAAGCCCGGCCTGTCGGGCCTTGCGCAGGTCCGCGGCTTCCGCGGCGCCACCGACCACGAATCGGACCTCGTCAACCGCCTCCAGGCCGATCTCGAGTACCTTGAGGGCTGGACGATCATGCGCGACATCCAGATCATCCTCCTGACCATGCGCGTACTGGTCCACGACCGGGCGTTCTGACCGATCGCGGGACCTGTACGGTCCCGGCTCGACAGCCGGTCAATCTAACCACCGCCATGAAATCCCCGTCATCGCCGCGACGGCGGGGATCCCGCTTGTTCGTTCGAGACGGCGTCGTGGCGCAAGTAAGCGGGGCCCCCGCCTGCGCGGGGGCAACGGGATTTGGGTCTTGTCCAGCGATGGGTACGGGACGGGGGCGCCGAGGCGCCCGCCTCTCAGTTGCCGTTCTGCTTGGGCACCGAGAACGTGCCCGAGACCCGCCCCCCGGGGCCTCCCGAGGCCGACGACACGCCGCTTTTGAGGTCGACGACCAGACGGCCGCCCCGCAGGGTGTCGCCATTCACGCGCTTGATCGAGGCATTGCCGGTCATGGTGATGATGCGCTGGTTGAAGTCGTAGATGCCCACGTCTCCGGTCGCGGTCTCGTTCGGACGGGTTACGACGACGCCGCCGCTTGCGGTGATGCGCTGGATCTGCATCGAGCCGGCATTGGTGAAGTTCACGACCGTGCGCGCCGCGCGCAGGCGCAGCTCGGCCTGCTTGACGTCGACATTGCCGGACAGGACCACGCGGTTCTGCTTGTCCTGCAGTTCGATGCGGTCGGCGGCATAGTCGACCGGCGCGTCGGAGTTATGGCCGGAGAGCGCCTGCGCGCCCAGTTGCTGCGATCCCGCTAGGGCAGCGAGCCCCAGTATCGGCACGGCGAGCGCGAGACGGCGGCCCTTGATGCGCGGGGGCGTGACGGACTTGGCGGCGGGTGTCATTGGGGTATCCTCAGCTTGCCGGGCGTCATGCGCAGCCGGGCATTGCCTTCCAGGGTCACGGTGCGGTTTTCGAGATCCGCCTTCATCGAGTCGGCGCGGAAGGTGCCGGTGGGCACGGTTCCGTCGACACCGCCCGATCCTACCGCGACCTGCGACTTCACGTCGATGCCGACCTTGCTCGTCGTCATCCTGTAGCCGTCGGGGGCGTCGAAATTGACCGGGCCGTTCACCGCGATCTGCTCGGTGTCGTAGTTGTAGGCGCCGTTGGGCGCGACGATCTGCGCGGGGCCGTCATTGAGGCTCAGCAGCGCCTTCAGCTTGTCCATCTGCACGACCGGCGTCGTTGCGCTGCGCTGCACGGCGGTTCCGGCGGTGACCACGAAGCCGCGCTGCTTGTTGTCCTTGCCGCGATAGGCGGCATCGGCAACCTTCAGGCGCTCGGTGGTGATCGCCACCTTGTTGCGGTCGAGCAGGAAGCTGATTTCACCGCGCGGGGAAAGCGGCACCAGGATCATCACCGCCGCCACCACGCCGATCCCTGCCGGCAGCGCTTTGGCGAGGAAGCCGACGAGCCGGTCGTGCGAACCGCCGGGAGCGGCGAAGTGCCGGCGGCGGTTGCGGATCTGGACGGCTTCTACGGACATGGCGGTTCAGGAAACTCCCGGAGGAACGATCAGGCTGCTTCGTGGCTGAAGATGTCGTGGTCGGGCCACCCGGCGAGGTCGAGGCGGGCGCGGGCGGGCAGGAAGTCGAAGCAGGCCTGCGCCAGTTCGGTCCGGTGCTCGCGAGCGAGGCGCTCGACCAGGATGGTGTGCATCGCGTGGAGGTAGCGCACGTCGGACGCGGCATAGTCCTTCTGCGCCTCGGTCAGTTCGGGTGCGCCCCAGTCGCTCGACTGCTGCTGCTTGGACACTTCCTTGCCGAGCAGTTCGCGCACGAGGTCCTTGAGGCCGTGGCGGTCGGTGTAGGTGCGCACCAGCTTGCTGGCGATCTTGGTGCAGAACACCGGCGCCGCGACGGTGCCGAGGTAATGGTCGATCGCGGCAAGGTCGAAGCGCGCGAAGTGGTACAGCTTGAGGCGCGCCGGGTCGGCCAGCACGGCCTTGAGGTTGGGCGCGTCGAACGTGCTGCCCGGGCCGAAGCGCACGAGGTGTTCGTCCCCCTTGCCGTCCGAGATCTGCACCAGGCAGAGCCGGTCGCGCGGGGTGATGAGCCCCATCGTTTCGGTGTCGATAGCGACGGGTCCCGGCGCAAGCACGCCTTCGGGGAGATCTTCTTCGTGGAGATGGACAGCCATAGTCCGGAAATGCTTAGGGACACCTCGGGTATTTCGCAATGCCGGCTGGGCCGGCGCGCAGGTTTTTCGCGAAAGGTCGGGCATGAGCGCCACACAGGACGGGCAGGCTGTACCGGCGAGCTGGGCTCCCACGCTGGACCCGGTTCTGGCGGCGCCGGAGGCGCGGCGGCTGGGGGGCTGGCTCAAGGCCGAGGAAGCGGCAGGCAAGCGGATCTATCCGCCGCGCGGCACCCGGTTACGGGCCTTCGAACTCACCCCGCTGGACGAAGTGCGCGTCGTGATCCTCGGGCAGGACCCGTACCACGGGGCCGGGCAGGCGCACGGCCTCGCCTTCTCGGTGCAGGAAGGAGTGCGGGTGCCGCCCTCGCTGGTCAACATGTACAAGGAACTGGCCACCGACTGCGGCGTCACCGCGCCGGGCCACGGCAACCTGGAGCACTGGGCGCGCCAGGGGGTGCTGCTGCTCAACAATGCGCTGACGGTGGAGGAAGGCCAGGCCGGCTCGCACCAGAACCGCGGCTGGGAAGCCGTCACTGACGCTGCCGTCGCGGCCGTCGCGGCCAAGCAGGCGCCTTGCGTGTTCCTGCTCTGGGGCAATCACGCGAAGAAGAAGGCGATGCGCGTGCCCGGGCTGGCGCAGAGCCACCACCTCGTGCTGACCGCCCCGCATCCGAGCCCGCTGTCGGCCTACGCCGGGTTCTTCGGCAGCCGGCCTTTCAGCCAGGCGAATGCGTTTCTCGCGGAGCATGGGCGCGGCACGATCGACTGGTAGGGGGCGCGGCGCACGCATTACCAGCGGATCTAGACCAAAGACCTGATTCGTCGTCCCCGCGCAGGCGCGGACCCCGCTTGTTCTTTCGACCTCGCAAAGGAAGCGGGACCCCCGCCTTCGCGGCGGCGACGGTGATATTCAGGTCAGGCCGGGTAGCGGACTTGGGCACTCCAGACCGCGAGTGGTCCGTTCAAGTCCGGGACGACGGCCAGGCCGAAGGTCCGGGAAGCGCCTCGTCCATCTCGTAGTGGCTCATCGCGCCGCCGACCGAGAGGTCGCCGAAGCAGGCGCGGAACTTGCCGAAGGCCTCGAGGTCGCGGGCGGCCTGATGCGCCTCCATCGAGGTCCACACGACGTTGAAGGTGAACTTCGAGGGATTTTCCACCCCGCGCCCGAAGCGCGCGGAAACCACGCCCTCGCAGGCGGCGAGGTGCGCCACGCCGGTTTCGCGCATGGCAGCGGCAAACTGGTCCTCGGCGCCCGGGCGCACTTCGATCTCGGCGATTTCCAGCAGCATGCGTGTTCTCCTCTCGGGGCCAGTGAACCTGCACGGTAGGGCTTGGTCAAGCGAGGGCGGCGAGTGATCGCCTTGGCGGGCGCAGGGGTGAGCGGCCGGGGATGGGCGCAATCGCGCTTTCCATCCAACCCCGTCGTCCTGGAGAGAGTGGGAGGAGGTTCCCCCAGGCCCACAGAAAAAGGGGCGCACCTCGCGGCACGCCCCCCCTCTCATTCGATAGCGAATCCGGTCAGCGTGGGAGCTGGCTCTCGCCCATCAGCACGAGATCGACCGAGCGGGCGCACTGGCGGCCCTCGCGGATCGCCCAGACGACCAGCGACTGGCCGCGGCGCATGTCGCCGCAGGCGAAGATCTGCTCATCGGTGGTCTGGTAGCGCAGCACGTCGGCCTTGACGTTGCCGCGCGGATCCAGCTCGACGCCCGACTGGTTGATCATGCCGGGCTTGCGCGGGCCGGTGAAGCCCATGGCGAGGAAGATCAGGTCCGCCTGCAGCGTGAACTCGCTGCCCTCGACTTCCTGCATCTTGCCGTCGACCCATTCGACACGCACGCATTCCAGGCCGCGCACGTCGTTGTCGCCGACGACGCGCTTGGTCAGGACCGACCAGTCGCGGTCGGCGCCTTCCTCGTGGCTGGAGGAGGTGCGCAGCTTGAGCGGCCAGAACGGCCACGACATCGCCTTGTTCTCCATCACCGGGGGCTTGGGCATGATCTCCAGCTGGGTGACCGAGGCCGCCCCCTGGCGGTTCGAGGTGCCGACGCAGTCCGAACCGGTGTCGCCGCCGCCGATGACGATGACGTGCTTGCCGGTGGCCGAGATGGTGCCGCGCGGGGCGGCGCGCAGTTCGTCGTCGCCGGCGTTGCGCTTGTTCTGCTGGGTCAGGAACTCCATCGCCAGGCGCACGCCGGGCAGTTCCGCGCCGGGAATGTCGAGGCGGCGGGCTTCCTCGGCGCCGCCGGCGAAGACCACCGCGTCGAAGTTCTCCTTGAGCGAGGCGACCGAGACGGTCACGCCCACTTCGGTGGAGGTCTTGAACACCACGCCTTCGGCTTCCATCTGCGCCGCGCGGCGGTTGATGAGGTGCTTCTCCATCTTGAAGTCGGGGATGCCGTAACGCATCAGTCCGCCGACGCGGTCGTTCTTCTCGAACACCGTGACCGAGTGGCCGGCGCGCGCCAGCTGCTGCGCGCAGGCGAGGCCCGCCGGGCCCGAGCCCACCACCGCGACCGACTTGCCGGTGCGGCGCACGGGAACCTGCGGCGTGATCCAGCCTTCGGTCCATCCCTTGTCGACGATCGCGCATTCGATCGACTTGATGGTCACCGGCTCGTCGATGATGTTGAGCGTGCAGGCCGCCTCGCATGGGGCGGGGCAGATGCGGCCGGTGAATTCGGGGAAGTTGTTGGTCGAGTGGAGGATTTCCAGGGCGCTCCGGAAGTCGTCCTCGTAGACCAGGTGGTTCCAGTCCGGGATGATGTTGTTGACTGGACAGCCGGTATGACAGTGCGGCACGCCGCAGTTCATGCAGCGCGAAGCCTGGTCCTTGAGCGCCTGCGGCGCCAGCGGAACGACGAATTCGTTGTAGTTCTTCAGCCGCGCGTCGACGGGACCATACGTGCGGTCCTGGCGGTCGAGTTCGAGAAAGCCGGTTTCCTTGCCCATGCTATGCGATCCTAAATCTTATTCTGCTGCGACCGAGGCGGCTTCGAGGCGTTCGGCCTCCTGCTGGCGCAGGGCCTTGGCATAGTCGCGCGGCATCACCTTGACGAATTTGCCGAGAGTGTTCGACCAGTCGTCGAGCAACGCGCGGGCCTGCTTCGAGCCGGTGTGCAGGTGGTGGCGTTCGAGCAGGATGCGCAGGCGCTCCGCGTCGTGGCGCAGCGGATCGCCCATGCCCAGGTCGGTGACCGAGGACGTGCGCTGCTGCGGACGGCCGGTGCCTTCATCCTCGTCGGCATCGGCCGCAATGGGAAGCAAGTCGACCATCGCGCCGTTGACCAGTTTGTCGAACTGGCCGTCGGCGTCGTAGACGTAGGCGATGCCGCCGGACATGCCCGCCGCGAAGTTGCGGCCGGTCTTGCCCAGCACCAGCACGACGCCGCCGGTCATGTATTCGCACCCATGGTCGCCGCAGCCCTCGACCACCGCGATGGCGCCCGAGTTGCGCACGGCGAAACGCTCGCCGCCGACGCCGTTGAAGAACGCCTCGCCCGAGATCGCGCCGTAGAGCACGGTGTTGCCGACGATGATGTTCTTGAGCGGGTCACGATCGACGTGGCCCGGCTGGCGCACGATCACGCGGCCGCCCGACAGGCCCTTGCCGACGTAGTCGTTGGCATCACCGGTCAGGTCGAGCGTGACGCCGTGGGCGAGCCAGGCGCCGAAGCTCTGGCCGGCGACGCCAGTGAGCTTCACGTTGATCGTGTTGTCGGGCAGGCCCGCATGGCCGTAGCGCTTGGCCACTTCACCCGAGAGCATAGCGCCGACCGTGCGGTTGACGTTGATGATCGGCTTCTCGATGCGGACCGCCTCGCGGTGCTCCAGCGCGTCGGTCGAGGCCGCGATCAGCGCGTTGTCGAGCGCATTCTCGAGGCCGTGGTCCTGCGTCTGCGACCAGTTGAGCGACGGACCGTCGCCCAGCGGGGCCTGGTAGAGCAGCTTCGAAAGGTCGACGCCCCGGGCCTTCCAGTGAGTGATCGCCTTGCGCGTGTCGAGACGATCGACGCGTCCGGTCATCTCGGGGATGGTGCGGAAGCCCAGCTCGGCCATGATCGCGCGCAGTTCCTCTGCGACGAAGAAGAAGTAGTTGATCACGTGCTCGGGCTGGCCGGTGAAGCGGGCGCGCAGGACGGGGTCCTGGGTGGCGACGCCGACCGGGCAGGTGTTGAGGTGGCACTTGCGCATCATGATGCAGCCGGCCGCGATCAGCGGCGCGGTGGCAAAGCCGAACTCGTCCGCACCCAGCAGCGCGGCGATGGCGACGTCGCGCCCGGTGCGCAGGCCGCCGTCGGCCTGCACCACCACGCGGCTGCGCAGGTTGTTGAGCAGCAGCGTCTGCTGCGTCTCGGCAAGGCCGATCTCCCAGGGCGAGCCCGCGTGGGTCAGCGAGGTCAGCGGCGACGCGCCGGTGCCGCCCTCGTAGCCGGCGATCGTGATGTGGTCCGCGCGCGCCTTGGAGACGCCCGCTGCGACCGTGCCAACGCCGACTTCGGACACCAGCTTGACCGAAACGCGCGCCTTGGGGTTCACGTTCTTGAGGTCGTGGATGAGCTGGGCGATGTCCTCGATCGAGTAGATGTCGTGGTGCGGCGGCGGGCTGATGAGGCCCACGCCCGGCGTCGAGTGACGGGTCCGGCCGATGATCTTGTCGACCTTGTCGCCGGGCAGCTGGCCGCCCTCGCCGGGCTTGGCGCCCTGGGCCATCTTGATCTGGATGTCGTCGGCGTTGACGAGGTACTCGGTGGTGACGCCGAAGCGGCCCGAGGCAACCTGCTTGATCGACGAGCGCATGGTGTCGCCGTTTTCCATCGGCTTGAAGCGCGAGGGGTCCTCGCCGCCTTCGCCGGTGTTCGACTTGCCGCCGATGCGGTTCATCGCCACGGCCAGCGTGGTATGCGCCTCCCACGAGATCGAGCCGTAGCTCATCGCGCCGGTGGCGAAGCGCTTGACGATGTCGGTGGCGGGCTCGACCTCCTCGATCGGGATCGACTCGCCGGGCACGAAGTCCATCAGCCCGCGGATCGTGAGCATGCGCTCCGACTGGTCGTTGATGGTCTGCGCGAACTGCTTGTACTTCTCGGGCACGTTGCCGCGCACGGCGTGCTGGAGCAGGCCGATGTTCTCGCTGGTCCAGGCGTGCTCCTCGCCGCGCACGCGCGCGCCGTAGATGCCGCCGACGTCGAGCATCGACTTGTAGATCGGGTCGTCGCCGTAGGCGGCCTGGTGGCGGCGCACGGTCTCTTCGGCGATCTCGGGAAGGCCCGCACCCTCGATGGTGGTGGCGGTTCCGGTGAAGTACTTGTCGACGAAGGCGGTGGTGAGGCCCACCGCGTCGAAGATCTGCGCGCCGCAGTACGACTGGTAGGTCGAGATGCCCATCTTGGACATGACCTTACGGATGCCCTTGCCGATGGCGTAGACGTAGTTCTTCGCGGCCTGCTCGGCGGTGACCGGCAGGTTCTTGCGCACGCGCAGCGCCTCGATCGTCTCGAGCGCGAGGTAGGGGTTGATCGCCTCCGCGCCGTAGCCCGCGAGCGCGCAGAAGTGGTGCACCTCGCGCGCTTCGCCGGTTTCCACGACGAGGCCGGTCTGCATGCGCAGGCCCTGGCGGACGAGGTGGTGGTGGACGGCCGCCGTCGCCAGCAGCGCCGGCATCGGGATGCGGCCCGGGCCCTGCGCGCGGTCCGACAGGATCAGGATGTTCTTGTCCGCCAGCACCGCTTCGGTCGCGGCCCAGCACATCTCCTTGATCGCCTGCTCGAGACCTTCGGCGCCGCTCTTGGCGTCCCAGGTCATGTCGATGGTGCCGGTGCGGAAGGCGCCGTCGAGGGCCGCTTCCACCGAGCGGATCTTGGCGAGGCCGAGGTCCGTCAGGATCGGCTGGCTGACTTCGAGGCGCTTGTGCGTGCCGGCATCATGGCCGAGCAGGTTGGGGCGCGGGCCGACCATCGTCACCAGGCTCATCACCAGCTCCTCGCGGATCGGGTCGATCGGCGGGTTGGTGACCTGGGCGAAGTTCTGCTTGAAGTAGTCGTAGAGCAGGCGCGACTTCGACGACAGCACCGGGATCGGCGTGTCGGTGCCCATCGAACCGAGCGGATCGTCGGCGTTCAGCGCCATCGGCTCGAGGAAGCGGCTGACGTCTTCCTGCGTGTAGCCGAAGGCCTGCTGGCGATCGAGCAGCGTGCCCATCGCCATCGGCAGGGTGGCGAGGTCGGGCTCGATCACGTCGAGGTCGGCCAGCTTGTACTGCGCCTGGGTGAGCCACTTTTCGTAGGGCTCGGCCTCGGCCAGCTTGGTCTTGATCTCCTCGTCCTCGATGATGCGGCCTTCCTCGAAGTCGATCAGCAGCATGCGGCCGGGCTGGAGACGCCACTTGCGCACGATGTTGTCTTCCTTGATCGGAAGGACGCCGCTCTCCGACGCCATGACGCACAGGTCGTCGTCGGTGACGAGGAAGCGCGCGGGGCGCAGGCCGTTGCGGTCGAGGGTGGCGCCGATCTGGCGACCGTCGGTAAAGGCGACGGCGGCGGGGCCGTCCCACGGCTCCATCAGCGCGGCGTGGTACTCGTAGAACGCGCGGCGTTCCGCGGTCATCAGCGGGTTGCCGGTCCATGCCTCGGGGATGAGGATCATCATCGCGTGGGCAAGGCTGTACCCGCCCGCGAGCAGCAGCTCGAAGGCGTTGTCGAGGCAGGCGGTGTCCGACTGGCCGTGCGGGATCAGCGGCCACATCTTGTCGAGGTCGGCGCCGAGCAGCTCGGATTCCATGGTGCGGCGGCGCGCGTTCATCCAGTTCACGTTGCCGCGAACCGTGTTGATCTCGCCGTTGTGCGCCATGAAGCGGAACGGGTGCGCCAGCTTCCAGCTCGGGAAGGTGTTGGTCGAGAAGCGCTGGTGGACGAGGCCGAGCGCCGAGACGAACTCGGGGTTGCGCAGGTCGTCGTAGAACGAGCCGACCTGGGTCGCCAGCAGCAGGCCCTTGTAGACGATCGTCCGGCTGGAGAAGCTGGGCATGTACAGCTCGGTCAGGCCGGGCAGGTCGTGCTTTTCGGCGAGCGCCGCCAGCGGGTTCTGGGTCTGCTTGCGGATCGCCAGGATCTTGCGCTCGAACGCGTCCTGGTCGGCGCAACTCTCGCCGCGGCCGACGATGCACTGGCGGATCACCGGCATCGATTCGAGCACGGTCTTGCCGAGGCCGTCGAGCGTGACGGGCACGTCGCGCCAGCCGATCAGGTGCTGGCCTTCCTTGTTGATGAACTTCTCGAAGATCGAGACGATCATCTCGCGCGCGGCTTCGTCCTGCGGCAGGAAGCACATCGCGACGGCGTAGTCGCCGGCCTTGGGCAGCTCGACGCCCGTCTCGGCGGCCCAGGTGCGCAGCAGCTGGTCGGGAAGCTGGGTCAGGATGCCGGCGCCGTCACCCAGCAGGGGGTCGGCGCCCACCGCACCGCGGTGGTCGATGTTTTTCAGAATCTCCAGAGCCTGGGTAATGATCGCGTGGTTTTTCTGGCCCTTGATATGGGCTACGAAGCCCACACCGCAGGAATCGTGTTCATTGCGCGCGTCATAGAGGCCCTGGGGCTTAGGAAATCCCATCGATAAAAACCCATCCTGTCATTTTTTTGGCCGGGGCTCACCTGGCATACCCGTAGACGCGCACGAATCGTGCATCGACCCCACGCGGCATAGTGACCCCATGGTCCCCATGACGATTGAGGGACGGTTTTGCAACTGCGATGAGGTCGCCTGCGCAGGATTGCGCGCGTGATCGCCGGAATTCACGGCATTTTATTATCAGGAAACCCCGCCCGGCGAATATCCGGACGGGGTTTCGAAAGGAGGCTGTCGCCGCGCGGAGGAGCGTGGCTCCCGGTCAGGCGGCGCCGCTCATGCGTTGCAGCGTGGCGAGCGCGGCGCGAAGCGCGCGTTCGGTAGCTTCCTGGTCCGGCGCCTCGCCGGTGCCGGTGCCGGGGGCGTCGAACAGGCGGTCGGGCGTGACGAGAGCGGCGGACTGGGGCGCTGGCGCCAGAGCCGGACGGGCAAAGGGCGCCGCTTCTGGCGGCTGCTCGCCGAGGATGTCGGCGGCGGGCCTGTCGTCGTCCTGGGCCTCGACCTCGTGCTCGAACTGGATCGCGCGGGCGAAGTTGTGGCGCGGCGCGGCATGGCGCGAGAGGTGGAGGAGCGAGGAATAGCCCTGCGTCAATGCGGCGTCCTCTTCGCTCTCGGAGTCCTCCTCGGCGAAGGGGCTGGCGGGGAAGGGCGCGAACGCGGCGGAGGTATCCACCGACGCCAGGCCGAGCGCGCGCGGCGGAAAGTAGCCCGGCAGCGGTTCGTCTGCGGCGTGGTCGTCGAAAGTCACCGGGCGCAGGCCGGCGGGGACCGGCGCGGAGGGCACTTCGCGGGTGTCCCCGGCCGAGGCGTGGTCGGCGGCGTCGCCCCGGCTGTCGGTCGCCAGCGTCGCGCCCGTGTCCTGTGGACCGGGTTCACTCTCGACCACGGGGGCCGCGAAAGGCGCTGGCGCAGCGAAAGGTGCGGGTGCGAGGCGCTCGAAAGTCGGCGCGTAAGGCGCGGGCGACGGCGGGACCTCGCGCAGCGGCGCAAACGCGACGGCGATGGGGGCGCTTGCGGTCTGAGCGGCGATCTCGGCCGCTTCGGCGGCGAGACGCGCCTGTTCACGCCGCTCGGCCATGGCCAGCGCGAGGCGCTCGAGCAGTTCGACCGGTGACAGGTCGTCGAGGTCGGCCTCGGCGATCCGGCGGGCGGGCGGCGATTCGAGGCCCGGCTCCGCGACCTCTTCGGCGACTTCGGTTTCCTCAACACGTTCGAACTCGGCCGCGGCCGGCGCTTCGATGTCGTCCTTCACGTCGGGGCCGAAGAGGGCTTCGGGAGCGTCCGTCTCTACGGGATCGCCCGAGTGCAGGCGGGGAAGCAGCTTGAAGCCGGGCGCCGGCTCTGCGGCAAGGGCGGCGGCGTCCTGCGCGAGCCGGGCCTGGAACACCTGCTGGAAGACCTGCGCGCCCGCCGGGGTGAAGGGGACGGCATCGGCGTCGTGGTCTGCGAAGTCCGATTCGATTGCCTCGGGCTCGCTCTCGGCCTCGACCCAGGCCGATTCGGGTTCGGCCCAGGCCGGAGCAGGCTCGCCCCATGCCGATTCGGCGTCGAGCCAGGCGGGAAGCGCAGCTTCGGCCTCGGCCTCGTCGATTTCGATGGCGGCGATGTGCGGGCGGAAGGCGGACTGCGCAGGCGCCTCGTCCCCGAAGGCGCCGAGATCGAACTCGGCGACGTTGAGGATCTGCGGGTCGTGGCTGGGGGCTTCGTGGCCGGGGATCGGTGCCCGGTCGTCGTGGGCGGTCAGGTCGTCCTGCGTGTTGAGCGCGAGCGCGCGGCGGCGGCCGGCGACGCGGCCGGGCTTTGGGGTCTCGACCTCGTCGGCAGGCGCGAAATCGACCGATTCGGTCGCTTCCGGCTCGTCGCGGCGCGGCGCGGCCGCAGGGGAAGGCCGGGCGATGCGGCGTGCGGCGACGAAGCCGACCAGCGCGCCGAGCCCGGTAGCCGCCAGGGCCAGGAGGATGCGGGTGGTCGTCCCGAGCGGCGGTGCGGCCATCGGGATCACCCGGTCGATCCCGGCGGCGAGCACGATGCGCTCGATCACGGCCGGGCTGACGACGATGCTGCCGAGGCCGAGCAGCGCCCCGAACCACAGCGCCACGATCGCCGGGAACAGCGGATGGCGGCTGATCGGCTCTGCGCCGGCGGTCCTGCGTTTTTGCTCGGCCACTGAAATACCTCGTGTTGTCTTGATAGGCGGCCGCATGTCAGGCGGCGGCTTCGAGCCCGCTTTGAGCAGCCTATGGTGCCAGCATTTGGTAAACGAGAGGATAACGCTTGGCATTGTACGCCCAGTCATGGCGCGTTTCCACATGCTTGCGCCCCGCGCTGCGGTAGGCGTCCCAGCCCTCGCGCTGCTCGAGCAGGCGCGCGAGCGCATCGGCGCAGGCGGCGGCATCGTCGGGCGCGAACAGCACGCCGGTCTCGCCGTCGGTGATGAGTTCGCGGTGGCCGCCGACGTCGCTGGCGGCGACGAGCTTGCCCTGCGCCATGGCCTCGAGCGGTTTCAGCGGGGTGACGAGGTCGGTGAGGCGGCTGCGCTTGCGCGGATAGGCCATGACGTCGCACAGCGCATAGTAGCGGTCGACCTCGTGATGCGGGACCCGGCCGACGAAGCGGATCGCGGAGGCGGCGGGCGAGGCGGCCGCCTGTGCGCGCAGCGCCTCTTCGCGGGGGCCGCCGCCGACCAGCAGCAGCCGTGCCCCCGGCTGGCGCGCGACGAGCGCGGGCATCGCCTCGATCAGCACGTCGAGGCCCTCGTAGTCGTAGAAGCTGCCGATGAAGCCGATCACGGGGTCCGACGGGTCGAAGCCGAGTTCGCGGACGAGGTCCGCGTCGCGGGGCAGGGGGCTGCCGAACAGGTCGAGGTCGACGCCGTTGGGCGCAACGGTGATCTTCTCCGCCGGCGTGCCGCGCGCGACGAGATCGCGGCGCAGGCCTTCGCAGATCGTCACCACCGCGTCTGCCGAGCGCACCACATGGCTTTCGAGCATCCGGGTGAGCCGGTACTTGAGCGAGCCTTGCGTGCCGGTGCCGTTGCCGACCGCCGCGTCCTCCCAGAAGGCGCGGATCTCGTAGACCAGCGGGATGCCGTGCCGCCGCGCCACGCGCAGCGCCGCCTGGCCGCACAGCACGGGAGAGTGGGCATGGATCACGTCGGGCCGCCATTCCCGGACCACCCGCTCGATCCCTTCGGCGAACAGGGCGATCTCGCGCCATTCGCGCAGGCCCGGCAGTCCGGTGACCCCGGAATTCCCGGATTGCCCGCCGGCGCGGTGGAAGATCAGCCCGTCGTGCTCTTCCACCTCGCCCTCGTCCGCATTGTAGCGCGGGCCGGTGACGCTGCGCACCTCCAGCCCCAGCGCCGCCTGGGCCTTGAGGATGGCGCGGGTGCGGAAGGTGTAGCCGCTGTGGATCGGCAGCGAGTGGTCGAGGACGTGGAGAATGCGGGTCATGACGGGTTTCCTAGCTTGCGAACGCTTAACGCGCCGTCAACCCGGCCTTGCTACCAGCGCTCCCCATGGTCGACATCCTCGCCCTTTCCCTGTCGCACGGACTGCTGCTGCTCGCCGCCTGGCGCCTGCTGTCGCGGCCCGACCTCGACGTGGAAGTGCGCGGCGCACCCGCAGAGACGCCGGCAGCCACGCCGCCACCGACCCGCGGCGGGCGCCGGGTGATGCGCACGGGCCGCGAATCGCCGCCCGAGCCCGGCGCCGAATCGGGCGCCGATGCTTAACCTCGCGCTCACCGGGTTCTTCGCCGCTCTCATCGTGCTCGGCTTCAGGCGGCCGTTCCTGTGGGTGGTGTGCTATCTCTACATCGACATCGTCGCGCCGCAGATCATCTCGTGGGGTTTCCTCACGCGCATGCCGACCTCGCTGATCGCTTTCGCCGCGGCGTTCCTCGGCTGGATCGTGTTCGACGACAAACGCGATTCGCGCTTCACCTGGCGGCAGGGCCTGCTCTGCGCGCTGCTGCTTTACTGTGCCATGACCACGCTGACTGCCGACTATCCGGTCGAGGCGCTGACCAAGTGGTCGTGGGTGTGGAAGGCGCTGGTCTTCGCGATATTCCTGCCGCTCACCCTGCGCACGCGCCTGCGGATCGAGGCGGTGGCGCTCGCCATGGTGCTTTCCGCGAGCGCGCTCATCATCGACGGCGGTATCAAGACCGCGATGGGCGGAGGCGGCTACGGCGCGCTACGCATCTTCGTCGAGAACAACACCGGGCTCTACGAGGGCTCGATCCTGTCCTGCGTGGCGATCGCGATCATTCCGCTGGCGCTGTGGCTGGCGAAGTACGGGACGATCTTCCCGCCCGACTGGCGCGTCTGGACTTTCACCGCAGCGTTGATCTTCGCCTGCGCACTGATTCCGGTGGGGACGCAGGCGCGCACCGGCCTCGTGTGCCTTGGCATCCTCTGCGTGCTCTACCTGCGGACCGCCAAGCACCGTTTCCTCATCTCGGGCGGCATGGCGCTGGCCCTCATGATCGCGATGCCGTTCCTGCCGCAGTCATTCCTGGCGCGCATGAACACGATCGAGGACCACCAGTCCGACCAGTCCGCCGGCACCCGCCTCGGCGTCTGGAAGTGGACGATGGGCTATGCGAAGGAGCACCCGCTGGGCGGCGGTTTCGAAGTCTACATCTCGAGCCGCGTGTCCTACGACACTATCACCACCCAGAAGGACGGGGGCACCGCGACGGTGACGCGCGGCCACGTCGTCGAGGAAGGCCGCGCCTTCCACTCCAGCTACTTCGAGATGCTGGGCGAGCAGGGCTATCCCGGCCTCGCGCTGTGGCTGGTGCTGCAGGTCTCGGGCCTCGTCCAGATGGAGGTGATCCGTCGCCGCTGGAGGAAGCGCACCGGGCCGGACGAGGCATGGGCCGCCCCGCTCGCGGTGGCGCTGCAGCTGGCGCAGGTCGTCTACCTGATCGGCTCGCTGTTCGTGGGCATCGCCTTCCAGCCCTTCATCCTGATGCTGATCGGGCTTCAGTGCGGCTTGTGGAGCTACCTCAAGCGGATTTCGCAGCCCGCCCCCGAGGCGCGCAAGGCGCCGCGCACCATGCAGGTGGGCACGGCGTCGGCGGGTTAATTTGCGGCGTGGGTAAAATCGTTTGCAAAATATGCCCGACGATCCTTAACATTAACCAGCATTCGCCGTTATCGTCTGCAATGGCGCGGTTCGCGCGCCACGGCACAGGGCTTTGGCGGATATTGGCCTACGGGACTTTCCTGTGTTTACGGCAAATTAACCTTTAACCATCATTGGTCATATGGTTAATACACGGCAATGTCCGTAAACGGCGAGCGAAAGCGGCCAGCGGGCATCTAGGGGCAAGAAGGGACTACCGACCCATGCGAGTGCTGCTGATCGAGGATGAACCGACCACGGCCCGGGCTATCGAGCTCATGCTGACCGCGGAAGGCTTCAACGTCTATTCGACCGATCTGGGCGAGGAAGGCCTCGATCTGGGCAAGCTGTACGATTACGACATCATCCTGCTCGATCTCAACCTGCCCGACATGCACGGCTACGACGTGCTCAAGAAGCTGCGCGTCGCCAAGGTGCAGACGCCGGTTCTGATCCTGTCGGGCATCTCGGAAATGGACAGCAAGGTCCGCTCGTTCGGCTTCGGCGCGGACGACTACGTGACCAAGCCGTTCCACCGCGAGGAACTGATCGCCCGCATCCACGCCGTCGTGCGCCGCTCGAAGGGCCACTCGCAGTCGGTCATCCGAACCGGCAAGCTGGTCGTCAATCTCGACGCCAAGACCGTCGAGGTCGATGGCGCCCGCGTCCACCTGACCGGCAAGGAATATGCGATGCTCGAGCTGCTCAGCTTGCGCAAGGGCACCACGCTGACCAAGGAAATGTTCCTCAACCACCTCTACGGCGGCATGGACGAGCCCGAACTGAAGATCATCGACGTCTTCATCTGCAAGCTGCGCAAGAAGCTCGCGCATGCCTGCGGTGGCGCCAACTACATCGAGACCGTATGGGGCCGCGGATACGTCCTGCGCGATCCGGACGAGGCTGCCGAAGCGGCCTGACCTCCTCCTACCCTGCACCCCTTGCAGGACGATAGGCGGCCTGCCCTCACGGCGAGGCTGCCGAAGCGGCCTGACCTCCTCCTACCCTGCACCCCTTGCAGGACGATAGGCGGCCTGCCCTCACGAGGGGCGGGCCGTTTGTTTTTGGGGAATGCCGGTCGAACGTCGTCCCCGCGAAGGCGGGGATCGCTGGGAACCCTTAAGGCGAGAGCTTGCCGACAGCCAACCGCGAGCGAACGCCCAGCCTCGAGTGGGCGCGGCCCTGCCAGCGGCCCCGATCAAGTCCAGGACGACGTCAGACCAGCAGCGCCACCACCGACAGCATCGCCGCCGTCACCACCGCGTTGAGCGCCATGCCCAGGCTCGCCATGGCCCCGGCGACGGGGTCCACCTGAAACGCCCGCGCCGCGCCGATGCCGTGCGCGGTGACACCCAGCGCAAAGCCGCGCGCGCGGTAGTCGCGCAGGCCCAGCGCATCGAGCAGCGGCGTGGCGATCATCGCGCCCACCACGCCCGCGAACAGCACGATCACCGCCGCGAGCGCGGGAATGCCGCCCAGTTGCCCAGCCACCGCCATGGCGACCGGCGTGGTCGTCGCGCGCGGGGCGATCGAGGCGAGGATGTCGCGCGGGGCGCCGAGCAGCGCCATGATGCCCACGGCGCTGACGATCGAGGTCACTGCGCCGGCGCCCAGCGCCAGCGCGATCGGCACCGCCAGCCGGCGGATGCGGACCCGCTCGGCCCAGACCGGCACGGCGAGGCCGACCACCGCGGGGCCGAGCAGGAAGCTGAGCGGCATCGTCGCTGCCTTGTAGATAGCATATGGCGTGCCTGTCGCCAGCAGCAGGCCGATCAGCACCGGGGTCGACCACAGGACCGGATGGCACAGCGGGTGTCGCCCGCTGTGCTGCGAGGCGGTGTCGAACAGCTCGAACACGCCGATCGTCAGCGTCAGCCACAGCAGCGGCGCCGCGAGCAGCGCGGGTTCGTTCACGCCTCGTCTCCGGGTACGAATCGGAGGATCGCCCAGCGGAACACCAGCGCGGTCACCGCCAGCGTCAGCACGGTGGACAAGACGGTCGCCGCCGCCAGCCCCGGCCCGTAGCGCGAGAGCACCGCGCCTTCATCGACCAGTCCCACCGCGGCGGGGACGAACATCACCGCGAGATGCGCGGTCAGCCAACCCGAGACCGCCACCAGTCCGGGCCTTTCGCGCGGGACCAGCGCCAGCCAGCCTACCAGCAGGACCATCCCGATCACCGCGCCTGGCAAGGCTAGGCCGGTCAGCCGGTGGATCACCTCGCCGGCAAGCTGGCACGACAGGAGCAGGAGAATGGCGCGGAGCATCGACCGATAGAGCAGGGCCGGGCCCCTGCTGGCAACCGCATTTCGGGTTAAGAAAGTCGCGCCGCGCAACTACGGGAATTCCTGGATTCGAAAATCGGTGCGGGTACCGCACTGGTTCGGCCGCGCCGAACCGGACATCGGATCCACCATTTCATTGACCCGCGCGCGCGGTAATGTCAGTGGCGCGCGCCATGACGGCACACAAACCCGGCGATCCGACCACGCTCAACCGCCTCTACGGCCGCTCCAAGGGCAAGCCCCTGCGCGCCGGACAGCAGGGACTCGTCGACGACCTGCTCCCGAAGATCGCGATGCCCGCGGAAGGCCCGATAACCTCGCAGGTGCTGTTCGGCGACGATCGCCCGCTGCACTTCGAGATCGGCTTCGGCGGCGGCGAGCACATGGCGGGCCGCGCCGACATGCTGCCCGACCATGGCTTCATCGGCGCCGAACCGTTCCTTAACGGCGTCGCCCAGGCGCTGCTCCACGTCAGCGGGGATAACGGCGCGCATCCGCCGATCGGCAACGTGCGCATCCACCACGGCGACGCGCTCGAAGTGCTGGCGCGCATTCCCGACGGCTCGCTCTCGTTCGTCTACCTGCTCCACCCGGACCCCTGGCCCAAGGCGCGCCACGCCAAGCGGCGGATGATGAACGAGGGGCCGGTCAACATGATCGCCGCCAAGCTCAAGCCCGGCGGTGAGTTCCGCTTCGGCACCGACCATGCGGTCTACCTGCGCCATGCGCTGATGGTCATGCAGCGCCACACCGACCAGTTCGAATGGCTCGGCGACAAACCCCGCGATTTCCAGGTCCGCCCCGGCGGCTGGCCGGAAACGCGCTACGAGCACAAGGCCCGCACGGTCTACAACCACGAGGTCTGGTACTTCCGCTACCGCCGGAAGTAAGCGAACCGCGCAAGCCCCTCGCCATCACCGGGACCCGTGGTTAGGACAGACACGACAAGGGAACCGCAGAAGGGGCGCGAAGTGGTGCAAACGAAGACGGCCGGGGCCGGGGGCATGCAGGTCTACCGCCAGAACGCGCGCGTGCTCACCGCGAGCCTGGTCGGCACAGCCGTCGAGTTCTACGACTTCTACATCTACGCCACCGCTGCCGCGCTGGTGTTCGGACCGCTGTTCTTCCCGTCCGATTCGGCGACGGTGCAGCATCTGGCGGCCTATGCCAGCTTCGCCATCGCCTTCATCGCCCGGCCCGTGGGCGCGACGCTGTTCGGTCATTTCGGCGACCGGGTGGGGCGCAAGTCCACGCTGGTCGCCTCGCTGCTGCTGATGGGCGGCGCGACGGTGCTGATCGGCGTGCTGCCGACCTACGCCTCGGTCGGATGGCTGGCGCCGCTGCTGCTGTGCACGATGCGCTTCGCACAGGGGCTCGGCCTCGGCGGAGAATGGGGCGGCGCGGCGCTGCTGGCGGTGGAGAACGCACCGCCGGGCTATGCCGCCCGCTTCGGCATGTTCCCGCAGCTGGGCGCCCCGGTCGGCTTCTTCGCCGCCAACGGCCTGTTCCTGATCCTCAGCGCGACGCTGAGCGAGGCGGACTTCATCGCCTGGGGCTGGCGCATCCCGTTCCTGCTCAGTTCGGTCTTGGTGGGCCTCGGCCTGTGGATCCGCTTCCGCCTGAGCGAGAGCCCGGTGTTCGAGGCCGAGAAGGAAGACCTGCACCGCTCCATCCCGATCGTCGAGCTGTTCCGCACCCACCTGCGCGAGACGATTGCGGGGACCTTCGCAGTGATCGCCTGCTTCGCGCTCTACTATCTCGCGACGACGTTCGCGCTCGGGTACGGCACCGGCACGCTGGGCTATGACCGCCAGACTTTCCTTGGGGTCCAGCTCTTCGCGATCCTGTTCATGGCGGTGGGCATCGTCTTCGCGGGCTATGCCGCCGACCGGCATTCCTCGCGAGGAGTGCTGATGGCCGGGTGCTTCCTGGCCATCGTCATCGGCGTCATCATGGGCCTGATGTTCGCGGCCGGGTCGCTGACGATGATCGGCGTGTTCCTGTGCCTCGCGCTGTTCACCATGGGGCTGGTCTACGGGCCGATCGCCGAGCTCCTGCCCCGCCTGTTCGATGCGCGGGTGCGCTACACCGGCGCCTCGATCGCCTTCAACGTCGGCGGCATCTTCGGCGGCGGCTTCGCGCCTGCCATCGCGCAGGGACTGGCCGACAGCGGCGGCGTGCTGTTCGTCGGGCTCTACATCTCGGGCGCGGCGCTGCTGAGCCTGGCGGGGTTGGCCGCGATTCGCGTGAAGGGCTGAGCGAAATCCTCCCCATCCCTGCGGGACAGGGAGGCTTCAGGTCAGAGCCGCGCCAGCATCTGCAGCGAGGCGGAGAAGTAATCCGTATCCAGCATCGCGGGAGCGGCGCCGCCGATCAGCCGTGAAGCGATTGCCGTGCCGCCGTTCGAGAGCGGATAGTTCGCCTCCTCGCCGGTGACCACGTCGACCCATGCCGGGATCGGGCGGTGCTGCGCGAGGCAGGAACGCCACCAGTCGGCGACCGGCTGGACCAGGCCGGCCCGACCGCCGACCACCGCGTAGAGCGGGATACGGATGGCGTCGTAGCTGAAGCGCGGCGGCTTGGCGGGGGCGGGCGCCACGTCGTTCCGGCCGGTCACCACCACCCAGTCGGCGGGCAGGTGGCGCACACCGAAATGCGAAAGGCGGGTGATCGCCTCGCAGTCGCGGATCACCCCGCCCCAGGTCGAGGCGCCGTCGAGCTTGGCGAAATGGTCTAGCGCAGGCCACACGAAGTACGAGGGGTTGAGCATGACCTGCCCCGGATCGTCGAAGCCGACGATGCCGGGCAGCAGCAGCTGGCGTCCGAAGCGCGAAACGACGCAGTGGGTGTGGATCGCCTGCCGGATTTCGGCGGCTCGCTCGAGCCACGCGGACTGCGACCAGCGTTGCCCCGCGAGCGCGAGCGCCCAGGCGATCACGAGATCGCCGTCGGTGGCATTGTTGGGATCGGACACCGGCACTGCCTGGCGCGGATCGTAGCGCCACGAATGGAGCGCCATGTCTTCGCGGCCCAGGGTATTCTGCGTCCACGCGGCGATGCGCTCGAAGGCC
This sequence comes from Novosphingobium sp. GW821-FHT09E05, assembly GCF_059416165.1. Taxonomy (NCBI): domain Bacteria; kingdom Pseudomonadati; phylum Pseudomonadota; class Alphaproteobacteria; order Sphingomonadales; family Sphingomonadaceae; genus Novosphingobium; species Novosphingobium sp. GW821-FHT09E05. The sequence goes on along the minus strand of NZ_JBWKOQ010000007.1, from coordinate 54,052 downwards.
TCGCGGTCGCCCGCGCGCAGGGCGAGGATCAGGCCGTAGCTCTGGCCTTCGCTGTGGCTGATGCGGCCGTTGCCGGTGTCGACGACGCGGCCCTCGGGCGCGACGAAGCGGTCGCGCCACTGGGTCCAGAACGAGTCGGTGACCTGCTGGGTACGCCCCTGGCTGGTACCGGTGTTGCAGGCAGCGGTGACGGCCATCAGCATCCCCAGCGAGAACGTTCGGCGATCGACGATGGGCAGGGCAATCTTGTTTTCAGCGACCATGACGAAGCTCGAGAGTTTCCCCTTTCCACTCGGCGGTGGTGCGCAGCGCCGGGCCGCTGCCCAGCACCCGGAACCAGCTGTCGTAGGCGCCTTCCAGCACGCCGAGCAGCATCCGGGCCCAGTTGCCGTGGGGATCGGGCGCCATATTGGTGGGCAGTTCGCGGTGGCGCACGACGATCGCCTCGTTGCCGAGCGCGAGTTCGATCTCGCCCCAGTCGAGCGCATGCCAGAATGCATTGATCCGCGCGGCCAGCACCGAGGCGTCGTTGACGCCCTCGAGCGGCTCGATCGCGGCCATGCGGCGGCCTATCGCAAGGAAGAAGCCGTGCGCCTGCGCTTCGGGCACGCCTTCGCACACTTCGGCGGCCATCGAGATCGCCATCAGCGCGAGACCGCCCGCGCCGGTGCCTCCGGGGCCCTGCCGTGCCTGGGGGAATGCCTGCATCTTCATTACTTGGTGCTCCCGAAGCTCTGGCGGACGCCGAGCATGCTGCGGAATTCGTCGTAACTGCCGAAGGTATTGTAGCTCAGGTCGCCGCCGATCCGGGTACCCGGATTGAGCTTGTAATAGAGCGAGCCCTGCGCCGAGAGCGCGAAACCGGTCTTGCTGAGGCTGTCGTATTCCGAACGCACGTCGTCGTTCTGGGCTTTCAGCGCATCCAGTTCGGCCTGGGCGAGCAGGTCGGTCGGGTAGAGCGGGCTTTCGTCTTCCCGGTAGCTCTGGAAGCCGGGCGTGAACGAGGCGGTCGCATCCCAGCGCGCGTCGTTCAGGGTGTAGTTCACCGGGAAGCCGACCGAGATGAAGCTCTGCGGGCTGAAGTAGCCGCCGTTGCCGAAGGTGAAGTAGTTCTGGCTCTTGTCGTAGCCCTGGTAGTTGACGTTGAGCCCGACGGTGACTGCCGAGTGCGCCCCGCGCCACGCCTCGAGATAGCCGCCGACATTGGCCTCGAAACCGTCGTTCTTGGCGACGTTGGTGCCGCGGAAGCGGTAGTAGCGGCCCTCGCCGTACACGCCGCTGCCGTTCTCGTCGTAGGACATGCCGAGCCCCGCGCCGGTGCGCATGACCTGGCCCCAGCGCTCGCCGGTGCCGGCCTCGCCGCCTTCGCCGGTGACGGGATCGCGGGTGACGACATCGCGCGTGCCGGCGTAGGAGATCACCGAATCGGTCACCGGCTTGCGCTCGGCAAAGGCGGTGGCGCGCAGGCCCGGGCTGAGTTCGGGAGTGACGGCGAGGCGGCCCGCGAACTTGGTCTTGCCCATGCCGACCGGCGTCGTGCCGGCCTCGATCTGCACCGAATCGCTTTCGTAGCCGACGGAGAAGGCGACGCCCGACGCCTGCTGGCTATCGGCATTGACCAGCGGCGAGGGAAGCTCGTCGACGATCGCCTGCGCTTCCGGCGTGGCGTTGCCCCCGAAGCGGGCGAGGCCCGAGCCGTTCGGGCGGCCGGCGTCGGCGACGGTGGCCTCGGCCTTGACGAAGACGCGGCCGCGAAGCGCACCGGTCGAGAACTTGGCGGAACCCTTGATCTCGTCCATCTGCGAGAGGCCTTCCTCGCCCGAGCGGGCGCGGTAGGCGGTCTGGACATCGACGCGCGGGCCGCTGTCGTGTGCGAGGCTGTCGATCTCGGTCTGGATCTGGGTCATCACCGGGTCGCCGGCATACGCGACCGGGACCTGCGGAGCGTAACCGCCGCCGACCGGGAAGCCGCCCTGCGCCGGCGTGGGCGCGGCGGCGGCAATGCTGGTCGGCGAGGCATAACGGTCGGGCGCCGAGAACGAGGTCTGCGGCTGGACGCCGTAGCCGCCGAAGCCGCTCTGCGCGGCGGGGGCGATGGCGGGGGCAGCGGCGTAGCTCGCCTGCGGGGCGGCGTAGGCGAAGCCGGAGGTCGGGGCAGCCTGCGGATAGGCGTCGGGCAGGCGGGTACCGCCGCCGAGCGCGAAGGGGTTCACCTGCGGTGCGGCGACCGGGCCCTGGTTGCGGAACGGGTTGGCCCCGCCCTGCACGCTGGCATTGGCGAACGGGTTGCCGCCCATCGCCATGCCCGCGCCGTTCTGGCGGGCGTAGAGTTCGCGCGCCTCCTTGAGCATGCTCGCCGCCGCGCGGTCGTTGCCGCGGGCACGCTCGACATTGGCGAGAGCCATGTGGACGCGGTAGTCCCGTCCATAGGACTGCAGCACCTGCCGCTGCGCCTGCTTGGACAGGTCGCTGTCGCCGGCCGCCTGCGCGGTGTCGGCAAGGCCGAGCAGCGCGTCCTTGTCGCCGGGCTTGCGCGCCAGCACCAGCTGGTAGCTCTGCGCCGCCTTCGCGGGCATGCCGCCGGTCTGGTACAGCCGTGCGAGGCCGGAGAGGATCTCGGTGTTGTCGGGCGCGGCGGCGTAGGCCTGCTGGAGGATGTCGAAGCTCTCGGCGTAGCGGCCGCCGGTGCGTGCGGCATCGGCCTGACTCACCATTAACCCGGCGCTAATGCGGGCATAAGCGCGCTGGCCGTCGGCGGAACTGCCCGCGAGCTGCCCGGCACGCTGGAGCGCCAGCTGGGCAAGATCGTCGCGGCCGGTGCGGGCGAGGACGCCGATCAGGCCTTCGTAGTCGTCGATGGTGTCGATGCGGCCGTTCAGCGCGCTTTCCGCGACCTGCGAGGCGCCCTGCGTATCACCGAGGTCGAACAGCGCATTGGCGACGGCGGCCTGCTTGCCGGCGGGTACCGAAGCCATCGCGCCTAGCTGGCGCATCGCCGAGATCGCCTGGGTCTGCTGGCCGCTCGCCGCCATGGCGCGGGCGCGGGCGATGGCGGAATCGGTCTTCACGCTGATCGCGAGATTGCGCATCGGCGCGGTGCGCTGGGCCTCGGGGATCATCGAGATCAGGCGGTCGGCCTCTCCCGAACGGCCGAGGTCGTTGTTGAGCAGGGCGGCGGCGTAGAGCGAATCGGGCTGGCCGTTGGTCGCCAGCGAGCGGATCAGGGATTCCGCCTCGGGCACGCGGCCGCGCTCGATCTGGAACTGCGCGAACTCGTAGCGAATCCACGGATCGCTCGGATCGAGCACGAGGCCGCTCTGGAATTCACGGGTGGCGCCGAGGTCGTCGCCGCGCTCGGCGGCGGCGAGGGCGCGGCCGCGCGTGGCGCGCAGCTGCAGGCGCTTGTCGTCCGCCGCGCTGCCGCCGCCGGCGCTTCCGGCCTGGCGGTAGAGGTCGGCGGCGTCGGCGTAGCGGCCCTGTCGTTCGTAGATGTCGGCCAGCACTTCGAGCGCCGGGCCGGGCTCCTTGTAGCCCGAGCGCACGAGGCTCTCGGTCTTGGCCTGCGCTTCGGCAAGGCGGTTCTGGCCGACCAGCGCGCGGGCGTCCTCGACACCGGCGAAGAATCGGGCGGAAGCAAGGCCCTCGGCCCACTGGCTGGCCTTGCCGGCCTGCGAGGCCTGTTGCAGCAGGCTCGAGGCTTCGGCGAACTGGCCTTCGCGCAGGCGCACGAGGCCGAGTCCGCCCAGCGCGTCGGGGTCGCGGCGATTGACGGCGAGCGCGCGCTGGAACTGCGAGGCGGCGGAAGCGAGGTTACCGTCTTCCAGAGCATCGAAACCGGACACGCGGGCGCGGCCGGCGCGGTCGGCGGCGGAGACCGGGGCGGGGGCGGCCGGCTTGGGGGCAGCCGGCCGGGGAGTCGCGGCGGCGACACGGGCGGGAGCCGGCGCCGGGGTCGGCCTGGCGGCTACCGGTTTAGGGGCTGCCTTGGGTGCGGGCTTGGGAGCGGGCGCGGCGGCGCTCTTGAGCGCCGGGTGGTTCGGGTCGAGCGCGCGGGCGCGGCGCAGGGCCTGCTGGGCGAGGTCCTCGCGCCCCTTCGAACGCCAGTACTGGGCCTGCTTGACCAGCGCCTCGACCCCGGCGGCCTGGGCCTGCGCGGTGGCCGGCAGCGCGGCGGCGACGAGCCCCGTGGCGGCGGTCGAGAGCAGCAGGGCCAGGCCCAGTTTCCCGGTGCGGCCGACGAGGCCGGGGGCGGGGCGCTTCAGGGTCGTGAGGCGGGTCATGCGTGGTCGTCCTTGCGGCCCAGGCGGCGTTGTGCCTGACGGCGGAAGTAGAGGTAGGCCGGGCCGGCGAGGATCGCCGCCAGCACGAGGGTGAACAGGCCCAGGAGCATCGGGCGCTGGCTCGTCCAATAGGCGAGCTTCATCCAGATCGGCAAGGACCCGACCCAGTAGCGCTCGGTGATCGCGAAGCTGGTCATGCCGTCGCCGCGGGTCACTGCGAGGTCGCCCTGGACGGCGGCATTGATCTTCGCATCGTTCAGGCCCTCGACCAGGGCCGGCAGGGCGCCGCCGTCGTCGGCGAGCAGCGCGACCACGGTACGGTCCGAGGCATAAGGCGAGCGGAAGCTGACGATGCCCGAGAAGCCGCGCGCGTCGTAGACGAGCGGGGCGGCGGCCATGGGGTCATCCTGCTGGGTGCCGCCGAACAGCGAGGTCACGTATTGCAGCGGCGAGCGCTCGGCGACGCGCAGGCGGCCGTTCTCCCAGCGCACCGGGGCATTGGCGAACATGTCCGCGCCCGCAAGGCCGGTGCCGCCGACGACGAGGACGTCCTGCGTCGAGAGCTGGTCGGCGTCGATGGTCGAGGTCACCGTCACCGCCGTCACCGGAACGCCGGTGGAGTCGCCGAAGCGGCCCATCAGCGTAAGGAACGCCTCGACCGAGGCCATCGACGGGTTCTCGGCGACGACCACGGTGGTCTGCGCGAGATCGGGGCTGGCGGTGAAGGGGAAGCCGGCGCCCGCGAAAGTCGCGAGGTCGGGCATCATGATCGCGTGGTAGGCGCTGGTGAGGTCGATCGTGCTGGTCGGGTCGATCGAGACGCGCACGTTCTCGGGCAGGGTGCCGGTGCACTTCTTCTTGTCGGCGATGATGAGGTTGTAGTCCATCGTCAACTCGTTCTGGCCGAACAGGTTGTAGCGAGGGAGGATCACCGAGGCGTCGGAATCGTAGCTCTTGGCGCCCGATGCGCTGAACAGGCCGCTCCACCACTTGGCGCCGAGCGGCAGGGTCTTGAGGTACTGGCCGTTGATCGAGACGTCGAGGCGCGAGGCGCGGCGGTCGAGCCACTGCGCGATCGGGTAGCGGTAGGTCAGGTTGAGCTTGCCGCCTTCGCGCGGCCAGAAGAACAGGTCGGGCGAGACGCGGAACTGGGTCGAGAGCGGCCCCGGCGGCAGGCCCATGCCCTGGAGCCGGTAGCTGTCCATGATCGAGCCAAGCTCGACCGGCTTCTCGGTCGAGAGCCAGCGCAGCGCGCCGTAGCGCGGCCATGCGGGAATGCGCACGCCGTCGAAGGACATGCGCTGGCCGCCGAATACCCCGCGCCCGAGCGCGATGGCGGCGGCGGCGGTGCGCAGTTCGTCGTCGTTGCGGCCCATGATGACGAGCAGGGTGCCGTTGGGGTCGTTCGGGTTGCGCACCGCAGCGGCCGAGGCGCCCGAAGGTCCGGGGATGTCGAGGCCGGGGATCGACTGCCCGCCCTTGAGGAACACGATGGCATTGCCGCGCGGGATCTGGCCGACGACCGGCTTGAACGAGAAGCCGCGATAGCTGGCTTGCGCGCCGAGCCAGCTGGCGGTGGCGGCGGCGGCCTGCAGTTCACCCGCGCGCGGCTGGGCGGCGAAGACGAAGGGCATGCGCAGCGGCACGTTCTGGCCCTTGTCGAAGAACGGCAGCGGCAGGCGCGAGAGGTCGGGGACGTAGGGCAGCGGCTGGTAGTTGAAGTCGAACCACGAGCGCGTGTTGCTGATGTTGGCCCAGAGCGACGAGTGGAACGGGTCCTCGCAGTCGCGGGCGTAATGGCCGATCAGGCGCAGGTTGACCTGGTTGTCGCCGGGGAGGAACAGCGCCGGGTTCACGGGCACGTCGATGACCTGCCCGGCCGAGTTGGCGCGGGTCAGGCGGATGGTCTGCACGACCTCGCCGTTGACGATGACGACCATCTGGCTGAGGTCGTCGAGCATCGAGGGTGACCAGGCCAGCTGCAGGCGCAGCACGGCGCCGGTGACGACGCGGTCCTGGCGCATGCCGAAGGGGACGCCGATTTCGCCGCGGGTGCCCTGGAGGCGGATCGGGCGGGAGATGCGAAGGTCCTTGAGCGTCAGGCGCTCGGCCAGGCCGCCCGAAGGCGCGGCGACGCCCGGAGCGGCGCCGGGCGCAGCGGCGTCGCGGGCCGGCTGCGCATGGACCTCGGTGGTGCCCAGCAGGAGGCCGGCTGCACCGATCACGACGGCAGCGGCGAGCGCGGCGGCCTTGGCGACGGGGGCCCAGGACTTGCCCTCATTCTTTGCGGCTTCCTTGGCCTGCGCCTCTGCGGCCGCTTTCTTGGCGGCGTCGATGCGGCGCATCACGCGGCGCTCGGCGAAGTTCAGTCCCAGCATGCGCTTCAAGGTCACCATGTCCACCCGGATGATATCTGCAAGGGAGCGCAGGCCGGAAACCGACTTGCGCGGGCCGGCGGCCTGCCACGCATCGGCGCGGCCCATGACGGCGCGTACGAGGTGGCGGCCGGCGAGGATGTCGAGCTTTTCGAAACGCACGTAGGCGTTCTCGGCATTGGTGCGCATCGTCTCGACCGGGATCGACAGGACCTCGTCACCCATGGCCAGCGTGATATGGCGCACGGTACGGTCCTTGGTCGGCAGTTCGGCGGGCAGGCACAGCGCCGCGCCGCCCATCGAGATGTCGATGGTGCGCGCCGGGACGACGTGGCCCGAGGCGAGGTAGGCGGTGACCGGCAGGTCGACCGGGATGCGGATGTCGACGCGGGCCTGGCGGGTCTCGCGGGCGACCGAGACGGCGGCCAGCAGGATGATGAGGCTGAACGTGGCCCAGGCGACGTTGAGCACCAGCGTGTCGGTCTGGATGTTGAACAGGTAGGGGAAGAACGCCCATTTCACCACCGACAGCGCGATCCCGAAGACCACTAGCGCGATACAGATGATGTGCGGCTTGACGACGTCCCAGTCGAAGTAGGTCTTGTCGAGCAGCGAGCCCTTGTCGGTCACGTTGAACTTGCCCTTGCGCGGCTGGAACCAGGTCATGACCGTGGGCTTGACGAGGTGGAAGCACAGGATCGTCTCGTAGACCTCGCCCCAGAACGGCGGGCGGTCGGAGCCTTGGGTTCGCTCGTTCGCCACGGCCGAGCAGTAGAGGTGCGGCATGGCATAGGCGAAGATCAGCGAGGCCGAGGCCTGGATGATGTTCTGGCCGAAGATCAGGTAGGCGAGCGGGCTGGTCAGGAAGACGATCCGCGGCAGCGGATACTGGAAGTGCAGCATCGCGTTCAGGTAGCAGAGGCGCTGCTGCCAGGTCAGGCCGCGGCCCATGAGCGGATTGTCGATGCGCAGGATCTGGGTCATGCCGCGCGCCCAGCGGATGCGCTGGCCGACGTGGAGGACGAGGCGCTCGGTGGCGAGGCCGGCCGAGAGGCGCGCGCTGATGTACGCGGTGTTCCAGCCGGTGCGCTGCAGCTTGAGCGCGGTGTGCGCGTCCTCGGTCACGGTCTCGCCTGCGAAGCCGTTGGTTTCCATCAGCGCCTCGCGGCGGATGATCGCGCAGGAACCGCAGAAGAAGGTGGCGTTCCACAGGTCGTTGCCGCCCTGGACGGCGCCGTAGAACAGGTCGCCCTCGCCGGCCATGTCGCCCATGGTGGAGTGCAGGTTACGCTGCACCGGATCGGGCGAATACATGTGGTGCGGGGTCTGGATCAGCGCCAGGCGCGCATCCTGCTGGAACCAGCCGACGCTGAGCTGCAGGAAGGCGCGGGTCGGCACGTGGTCGCAGTCGAAGATCGCGATCAGCTCGCCGTCGGTCTTCTTCATCGCCGCGTTGAGGTTGCCCGCCTTGGCGTGCAGGTTGTTGTCGCGGGTGATGTAGCCGCAGCCGGCTTCCTTGGCGAAAGCCCGGAATTCCGGGCGCTTGCCGTCGTCGAGGATGAACACGCGGTAGCGGTCAACCGGATAGTCGAGGTCCTGCGCAGCGAAGACCGTGTTGCGCACGATCTCGAGGCTCTCGTTGTAGGTCGGGATGTAGATGTCGACGGTGGGCCAGGTGTCGGGGGTGCCCTCCGGCTCGATCACCGGGCGCTCGAGCGGCCAGCTGGTCTGGAGGAAGCCGAGCATGAGGATGACCCAGGCGTAGAGTTCCGCCAGGTAGAGGCCACCGCCGAAGACGAACTCGGGCAGGGTGCCGAACGAGAGCGTCTGGGTGGTGCGCCAGAAGATGTATCGGGTCGACACCAGGATCGCGAGCACGCCGAGCGCGAGTGCACCCTTGCGGCCTTTCCAGCGACGCAGCAGCAGGGCGCCGAGCATGGTCACCCCGGCGCAGGCCCACTGTGCCTTGCCGTCGAGCGGCACGCCGATCACCAGTGCGGCGATCAGGACGATGGGCACGATCGCGGCGTAGCGTAAGGCCTTGGTCGAGGTGAGGTTGGCGATCATGCGGCGCGGCTCGTGGAGGCGGGAGCAGCCGCGGAAGCGCCGCGCGCCACCCAGGGACGGCCGGGCGTCTCGAGGGCGGGGACGAGCGCGGCGCCGATGGCGCGCACGTCGTTCAGGGCAGCGCTGGAGGGTGCATAGCGCGCGAGCGGCTGGAGCATCGCCATCGCTTCGGGGACCGCTTCGTCGAGGCGGACGCGGCCGAGCAGGCGCGAGCCCACCAGTTCGCGGATGAAGGCGGCGGAGTGTCGCGAGAGGCGGCGCGTTTCGTCCAGCGCGTTGATGGCGAAGGTCGTGCGCGCGATGGTCTCGGCGCTCGCCTCGCCCAGGGCCTGCGGCAGCAGCGCGAGCGTGTCGGGCGCGGCGTTGAGGACGCACAGGTTGGCGCTGGCGTGCGGGATGATGCGGCGGGCAAAGGCGAATTCATGCGCGGGCACGTCGATCACCATGACGCGATCCGCGCCCGGCTCGAGGTAGCCGAGGTCGAGCAGGGTCGGGACGAAGTCCGGGTCGTCCACCGCCTTGACGTGGCTGCGCAGGTTGATCCCGCTGGCCACCACGGCGTCCTCGGCAGGCGCGAACAGCGAGGGCAGGGTGATCGAGGGCTGCAGGCCGAAGTGGAGCGGCATGCTGTCGCGCGGGGCGACGGTCAGCACGGTGACCTCGGCCCCGGCTTCGGAGAGCGCCATGGCGACATGCGCCGAGGTGAAGGTGATGCCGGCTCCGCCCTTGAGTCCGTGGCAAACGATGACGGCCATCAGATTTCTCCCCGCGAACCTAGATCGGACAAGTGGCGCAGCATGGCGCGCACGTCCTGCGGCTGCGCCCCGCGTCGGTCGGCGCCCTGCGGGGAGGCCGGTCCCTGTCCGTAGCGGCTGAACAAGGCGCTCAGCGGTTCGGCGCCCGCCGTCATCGCCTCGATCGGCGTGGCGAGCTCGGCGGCCGGTTCGGCTGGAGCATTCTGTGCTGCGGCGTCGGCCTGGTCGATGGCCTGCAGGCGCGGATCGCGCAGCAGGGCCTCGAGGATCGGCCACAGCTCGAGCTCGGTAAAGCGGTCCTCGAATTCCTTGTAAGCAAAGTCGTTCTTACCAAGTCGGTCGAGAAGATTTCTGGCATCGATGCGCATAGTAACCCCCGTATCAACACGTATTTTCTGCACAAACAATGGTTAAGAAAGCGTTGTCGACACGAAACGGCTCATCGATTCAGGAGGCGTGCGCGCGGCAGGAAACCACCGGATCGGCGGATTTCCGACCATCGCGACGCCCCGGCGCGATGGTGAACCGTGCAATCCTTTGCATATTTAACACGTCATGTAACGGGCAAATAGCGTGCTCGAACTCGCGAATCAGGTGAAAATACGCGGGGCCGTGCAGGAAGGACGGGCAAGGAATTGCCGGGTATGACGCGTGCTCAATGGAACCGGTTAATACCGACGAAGGATTCGCGGCATGATTGAACCTTCGCCAAGGACCGCCCAGCCGCAGGAACGGGCGCCTCCGCAGGCGCTCGCCAAGGCCGGGCAGGATGGCGCTTCGGCTCCCGCCGGCGATCGCCTCTGCCACCGTGAGCAGGTGGAGATGATGGCGCGCTTCCGGCGGAACATCACCAGCACCACCGTCATGCTCAAGGACCTGACGCGCTTCGGTGCCAGGGTGGAAGGCGTGGGGGCGCTGGAAATCGACGAGATGGTCACGCTCTCGCTGCCCGGGTGTCGCCCCACGCTGGCCTTCGTCGCGTGGGCCAACGCGCACTGCGCCGGGCTGGAATTCGTGGAGCCGCTCGCCGATCCCCTGTTCGGCGAGCTTGTGGCGCGCTACGGGCTCAGCGCGGAGCGGGTGGAGACCTGACCGGTCACGAGACCGCCGGTTCGAGCAGCCGGATGGTCCCGGCATCCGCGTCGATCTCGGCCATGGCGCCGACCGGGATGCTCACCTGCCCCGCGACATGACCGATCATCGCGCCCTGGAACGCCGGCACGCCCAGGCCTGCGAACCGCCGGTCGAGCACTTCGTAGACGGTGAAGTTGGAGAAGCCGCCGTCCGGGTTCTCGCAGTGGGTGCATTGGCCGAAGACCACGCCCGCCACCTTGCCCAGCACGCCCGCCAGCGCCAGCTGGGTCAGCATCCGGTCGATCCGGTACTCGGACTCGTTGGTTTCCTCGACGAACAGGATCGCCCCTTCGAAGTCCGGGAGCCAGGGGGTCCCCACCAGCGCGCTCAGCACCGATAGGTTGCCGCCCAGCAGCCGCCCGCGCGCCTTGCCGCCACGGAAGGTCTTCACCGGAGCCTCCCGCCCGCCGAGGTTCGCTCCTGCATAGGCGGCGAGCGAGTAGGTCGGCATCGTCCCCTCGAACGCGACCTGCCGGAACGCCTCCCACGCCGCCGGCGGCCACGAGGCCGAGGCGTTGGGCCCGTGGATGGACACCACTCCTGCTTTCGCCAGCGCCAGGCACAGCGCGGTATTGTCGCTGAAACCCGCGAACAGCTTTGGCCTGCGGGCGATGGCCGAGAAGTCAAGGTACGGCAGCAGCCGCGCCGAGCCGTAGCCGCCGCGCACCGCCATCAGGCCCCGCACGCTGTCGTCGCCGAACATCGCCATAAGGTCGCGCGCACGCACCTCGTCGGAGCCCGCCAGATAGCCCTCGCGCGTGGTCAGGTGCGGGGCGAAGCGCGGCTCCAGCCCCATGGCGCGCACGGTCGCCGCGATCTCGTCGAGGCCGAAGCGGTCGGCCACGAAGCCCGCCGGAGCGATCAAGCCGAGCACGTCGCCATTGCGCAGGCGCGGGGGGCGGACCATATTCCGAGGAACCGGCGCCGGCGCCGCGTGCGCGAGAGCCCCCAGGCCCGACAGCGCGCAAAGCCCGCCGCCGATCTCTGCAAGTGCGCGCCTGCGCGCGACGGCTCTGGTGGTGAACGGCCCGATAGTCATTCCTGCAAGCCTATAGCCTGTGCGCGTCAGCGCAACCGGGCGCGATTCATCTCTGCCGGGCGCCGTGCGCGCCGGGCCATGGAGTTCCAATGACCGAACAAGAAGATAAAGACCTCACCCAGCGCCGCTTCTACAAGGCCGAACAGGAGGCCGGTTTCGCCGAGCAGCAGGCCGAGACGATCCAGACCGAGCATCCCGCCTACCAGCTCGCCTTCCGCGATACCGACTTCCTGCTGCGCGACGAACTGCGCCCGGTGCGCTTCCAGCTTGAGCTGCTCAAGCCCGAGATGCTGCTCGAGGAAGCCAACATCGGCTCGACCCTGGTGATGTACGGCTCCGCGCGTATCCCCTCGCCCGACAAGGCCGAGGCGCTCGTCCAGGCCGCCGCCACCGATTACCAGAAGAAGGTCGCCGAGCGCCTTGCCGACAAGGCCAAGTACTACGACGAGGCGCGCAAGCTCGCTCGCCTCGCCAGCAGCTGCGCCATCGTCGAAAAGGGCATGCGCCAGTTCGTGGTGTGCTCGGGCGGCGGTCCCTCCATCATGGAGGCCGCCAACCGCGGCGCGGCGGACGTCGGCGCGGAATCGCTGGGCCTCAACATCGTGCTCCCGCACGAGCAGGCGCCCAACCGCTACGTGACGCCGCGGCTCTCGTTCCAGTTTCACTACTTCGCGCTGCGCAAGATGCACTTCCTGCTGCGCGCCCGCGCGGTTGCGGTGTTCCCGGGCGGCTTCGGCACCTTCGACGAGTTCTTCGAACTGCTCACGCTGATCCAGACAGGCAAGATGAAGCCGATCCCGATCCTGCTCTACGGCCGCGAGTTCTGGGAGCGCGTGATCGACTTCGAGGCGCTCGCCGAGGAAGGCACGATCAACCCCGCCGACCTCGACCTGTTCCGCTGGTGCGAAACCGCCGAAGAAGGCTGGGCGCATATCAGCAAGTTCTACGAGCTCGACTGCGGCTGAGAGGGGAGCGGACGGCGCGCCATGGAAGACCTGCCTGCCGCCCGCATCGTCATCGAGGGGAGCGCCATTACCGGCATCCCCTCGTTCTACGACGAGATCAACCGGGTCTTCATGGCGGGGGAGGACTGGCGGCTGGGCGAAAGCCTCGATGCGTTGAACGACCTCCTCTACGGCGGCTATGGTGCGCTTTCCGGTGGCCAGCCGGCGGTGATCGTCTGGAAGGACATGGACGCCAGCCGAGACGCGTTGGGCCGGGGTGCGACACTCGCGCTTCTTCGCGGCAGGCTGCCTGAATGGAAGATCTTCAACGGGTCCTCCATCGCCGGCCAGATCCAGGATCTGGAGGCCGGGCGCGGCACGACCTACTTCGATATCATCATGGACATCTTCGCCGATCACCCGAGGATCACCGTGGCGCTGGGATGACACCCGGCATCGTTCGATTTTGTTGAACGAAACGAGGGATTTTATCACAATTCATGGAAGTGCGGAAACGGTCCATCTGCGGGGGCACAGACCCAGCCCGCAGGAACGCCCCATGACCCGCTTCATCGAACCCATCAGCGAACGTACCCGCCTCCTCGCCGACTTTGCTCAGCCGGTCATCGTCGCGATGGGCACCGCGGGCCTGACCGGCGGCGCTATGGCGGCGATGGGCATGATTGCCGACGGCGCCCTGCGCATGCGTCGGATGCGCGCGCACTGAGAGCCGCTTCAGCGAACCGCGTGGTGTCCCATCGGGCCGTGGCCTTCGCCGAAGCCGGGTGCGGCGAGCAGGGCGGCACGCACGAAGTCGCGGGCGTCCTCGATCGCCTCGGAAAGCGGGGCGCCCTGGCCCAGGAACGTGGCGATGGCGCTCGACAGGGTGCAGCCGGTGCCGTGGGTGTGCCGGGTCTCGATACGCAGTGCGGTCCAGACCTGCGGCTCCTGGCCGGGAAGCATGAGCCGGTCGACCACCGTCTCGCCCGGAGCGTCGCCGCCCTTGGCGATATAGGCCACGCCGCGCGCAGCCAGTGCCGCATCGCCGCCGAGCGCCGCGAGTTCATCGACGTTGGGGGTGGTCAGGCAGGCGATCTTCATCAGCCGCTCGAACGCCGCCACAGTCGCCGCGTCGGCCAGCACCGAGCCGGCGGTGGAGACCATGACGGGATCGAACACGATCGGAACGCCCAGCCCTTCCAGCCGGTCTGCGACCATCTCCGCGATCTCGGCGCTACCCAGCATGCCGATCTTCACCGCATCGACACCGATGTCGCCGACGCAGGCGTCGATCTGCGCGGCGACCATTCCGGCCGTCATCGTCTCGACCGCCGTCACGCCCATGGTATTCTGCGCCGTGATCGCGGTGATCGCGGTCATGGCATAGCCGCCCAGCAGCGTGATGGTCTTGATGTCGGCCTGGATGCCGGCGCCGCCCGAGCTGTCCGAGCCGGCGATGGAGAGAATGCGGGGAGGCTGGTTCATGCCGGTCCCCTACCCTTTCCGGGCAGGGCGAGTCGAGATGGTCGTTCTGCCAGTTCCGTCCCCTTAGCCCTTGAACCGCCGCACCTTCGAGGGCGGGGCGGAATCGTGGTGCCGCTTGGCCCGCGTCGGCCGGTCGGTGAGTTCGCCGCCGCAGTTCGGACACAGGTCGTCGCTCTCCTCGGCGCAGGTCGCGCAGTAGGTGCATTCGAAGCTGCAGATGAAGGCGCCGGGCGCCTCGGCAGGCAGGTCGGAGCCGCAGCGCTGGCAGTCGGGACGCATTTCGAGAGCCATCAGGCAGCCGCCTTCTCAACAGCGTGGCAGATCGAGGCGACCGCCGCCTCGACCTCCGAAGCATCGTCGCCCTCGGCCATGACGCGGATCACCGGCTCGGTGCCCGAGGGCCGGATCACCAGCCGCCCGCGCCCTTCGAGCGAGGCCTGCGCATCGGCGATGGCCGCCTTGACGCTGTCGGCCTCGAGCGGCTTGCCGCCGGCGAAGCGCACGTTGCGCAGCAGCTGGGGGACGGGATCGAACAGATGCAGCAGCTCGCTCGCCCGCTTGCCCGACTGGACGAGCGCGGAGAGCACCTGCAGCGCCGCCACGGTGCCGTCGCCGGTGGTGGCATGGTCGAGCAGGATCATGTGGCCCGACTGTTCGCCGCCGACGTTGAAGCCGCCGCTGCGCATCCGCTCGAGGACGTGGCGGTCGCCTACCGCCGTGCGCTCCAGGTTCAGGCCAATGCCACCGAGGTAGCGTTCGAGGCCGAGGTTCGACATCACCGTCGCCACCACGCCGCCGCCGCGCAAGGTGCCATGCGCCGCGAACTGGCTGCCGATCAGCGCCATGATCTGGTCGCCGTCGACGGTCTTGCCCTTCTCGTCGACCACGATCAGCCGGTCGGCGTCACCGTCGAGCGCGATGCCGATGTCGGCGCCCGAGGACACCACGGTCTCCTGCAGCAGCTCGACGTGGGTGGAGCCGCAGCGCTCGTTGATGTTCTTGCCGTTGGGATTGACGCCAACCGCGACGATCTCCGCGCCCAGCTCCCAGAAGGCGGAAGGGGCGACCTGGTAGGCGGCGCCGTTGGCGCAATCGACCGCGATCTTCAGGCCGTCGAGCCGGACGGTGGAGGGCAGCGAGGCCTTGACCGCGTGGATGTAGCGGCCGCGCGCATCCTCGATGCGGCGGGCGCGGCCGATCTCGGGCGAGGCGGCGAGGGCGAGGTCCTGCCCCAGCATCGCCTCGATCGCCAGCTCGTCCTCGTCGGAGAGCTTGAAGCCGTCCGGCCCGAACAGCTTGATGCCGTTGTCCTCGTAGGGGTTGTGGCTGGCCGAGATCATCACGCCCACGTCGGCGCGCAGCTCACGCGTCAGCAGGGCGACGGCGGGGGTGGGCATCGGGCCGAGCAGCACCACGTCCATGCCCACGCTGGTGAAGCCCGCGACCATCGCGTTCTCGAGCATGTAGCCCGACAGTCGGGTGTCCTTGCCGATGACGACGCGGTGGCGGTGGCTGCCGCGTAGGAAGCGGGTGCCGGCGGCCTGCCCGACCTTCATCGCCATGGCGGCGGTCATCGCCCCTTGGTTGGTACGGCCGCGAATGCCGTCGGTGCCGAAGAACTGCTTGCCCATAGCGTGTGGAAATCCTGCTTCCCGAAAGTCGCGCCTTCTTAGGCGAAGGCCGTTACCGCGAGCTGAATGCGTTCTTACATCGCGTTTAGAAATGCGCCTTGGGGGATTGGTAGACGCAAGTGGTTGGAATTGCCATCCACCGGCAACATGGCCCGCGCTGCGTGGCTTCCCCTTTGCCTCCACCCTGCCCCAATGCTCCGTCGCCCCCGCGCCGGCGGGGTCCCCACCTTCGCTGGACACGAACGGAAGGCGAGGGGAGCCCACGATGCTCCGCACCACGCGACGCAAAATTGCCATCCGCCGCGCGCCCGCGTATCTATGGGGCGATGGCCACTTCCCCCCTAGCTCCCCCGCCCTCCGCCGCTTCGCGCATTCCCGAGATCCGGGTGCCGGGAGTGCTGACGCTCGCCGGTCTCGTCGCTGGTCTGGTGATCGGGCTGCTGATCGCCGGGAAATCGGTGGCGCAGACGGCGCTGGCGGTGGCGGGACCTGTCGGATCGCTCTGGCTGCAGGGGCTGCAGATGACCATTCTGCCGCTGGTGGCGGGGCTGCTGTTCTCCGGCATCGTCGAGACCGTCGCCGCCGCGCGCGCCGGGGCCATGGCGCGCCGGACGCTGGGGATCATCGTCTCGTTCCTCGCCTTCAGCGCGATCCTGGGGGCGGTGCTGATGCCGCTGCTGCTGGGGCTGTTCCCGGTGCCGGCCGGCGTCACCTTCGCCCACGGTGCCGATCCGGGCAAGGTGCCGGGCCTGGCCGATTTCCTGGCCTCGCTGCTGCCTGAGAATGTCGTCTCGGCGGCGGCGGCTAGCGCCATGCTCCCCGTCATCATCTTCGTCGCGCTGTTCGCCTTCGCCTCGACCAGGCTCGCGGACGAGCCGCGCCGGATGCTCGCGCTGCTGTTCGAGGGGCTCGCCGGCGCGATGATGGTGGTGATCGGCTGGGTGCTGATGCTCGCCCCGATCGGCGTCTTCGCGCTAGGCCTTACGCTCGGCGTACGCAGCGGCGGCGCGGCGCTGGGGGCGCTGGCGCATTACATCGTGCTGGTGGTGGCCGTGGGCACCGTGGTGATGATCGCCGGCTACGTGATCGCCGTCATGGCTGGGCGCAAGCGGCTCGGCGCCTTCGCCGCTGCCATGCTGCCCGCGCAGGTCGTGGCGATCTCGACCCAGTCCTCGATCGCGACGCTGCCAGCGATGCTCGCCTCCAGCCGCAAGCTGGGCGTCTCGGGCGCCACTTCGGAGTTCACCCTACCGCTCGCCGTGACGCTCTTCCGCGCGACCGGTCCCGCGATGAACATGGCGGTGGCGGTCTATGCCGCGAAGCTCGCCGGGATGGAACTGACCACCGGTGCGCTCGCGGCCGGTACTTTCGTGGCATTTGCAACGACGTTCGGCGCGGTATCGCTGCCCGGCACGATCAGCTTCGTCTCCTCGATCGGCCCTATCGCGGCGGCCATGGGCGTACCGCTCTGGCCGCTGGGCGTTCTGGTGGCGGTGGAGGTCCTCCCCGACCTCATGCGCACGCTGGGCAACGTGACGATGGACGTCGCGCTCACCAGCGCGGTCGATGCGGGCGTGGACGAGCCGCAAAGGGCCGAAACCATCCACTGAACGCGGCGGTAAGGCCCTGCGGGTCCTAGCTCGCCGGGTCGTACATGAACTCGCGCAGTTCCTGCGCGCAGCGGCAGGCCACCGCGATCCTGGCCGCCCATGCGAGCGCATTCTCGCGGGTCGGCAGTTCCAGCACCGTGAAGCCGCCCTTGAGCTCGCTGCCGGGGTAGATGGTGGTGGATACGGACCCGTCGCCGGCTACCAGCACAGGATCGACGCCTTCGTGGATGCCGCCGCCGAATACATAGACGCCCGCTGCCTTGGCCTCCTCGATCACGGCCCGAGAGGTGGCGGAGACGATCGGGAATTCCTCCTCGGTCAGCACCATGGCTTCGCTGGGAAAGGAGATGAGGTACTTGGTCATGCAGCCCTTACTCCTCCAGTTCGATGTCCCAGTAGAGCCAGTCGCGCCAGGTTTCGTGGAGGTGGTTGGGCGGGAAGCCCCGGCCGCGTTCCTGTAGCTGCCAGCTGGTCGGGCGGATGGGCTGGACCAGAGGAGGCATGTGCGCCTGCTTGGGGGTGCGCCCGCCCTTCCTGAGGTTGCAGGGCGAGCAGGCGGTGAGGATGTTCTCCCAGGACGTGCGCCCGCCGAGGCGGCGCGGGACGACGTGGTCGAAGGTCAGGTTATGCGGGCTGCCGCAGTACTGGCACGAGAAGCGGTCGCGCAGGAACAGGTTGAAGCGGGTGAAGGCGGGGAACTCGCTCGGCCGCACGTACTGGCGCAGCGCGATCACCGAGGGGATCTGCATCGTCCAGCTGGGGCTGTGTACCGCGCGCTCGTAGCTGGAGATGATGTCGACCCGTTCCAGCACCACCGCCTTGATCGCGGTCTGCCACGGCCACAGGCTCAGCGGGTAGTAGGAGAGCGGCGTGTAGTCCGCATTGAGGACGAGGGCAGGGCAGTCGGAAAGACTGCGGGAGGGGTCTCCCTCCGCGCTGCGGAAACGGGCCGCGCGCTCGATCAGGTCCGCCCTGAGCATGGCCTCCTGTCGCAGTCTATCATTGCTGTTTGATGGCAACGCATGGGTACTTTGCAGCACCTGCGCAGGCCCGCGTCAAGATCGCTGAAGGACGAGGTCTACGCGCAATCCACAGGATCGCTGACGAATGGCGGGTTTCCTTTCGCCCGCAGCGAACGCTAGGACGGACGGTAGATGATCCGCACCCGCTTCGCTCCCAGCCCCAACGGACCGCTGCACCTCGGCCACGCCTACGCCGCCTTGGTGGCGCACGATGTCGCCCGTGCGCGTGGCGGCGCGTTCATCCTGCGCATCGAGGACATCGACGGGACACGCAGCCGACCCGAATTCGTCGAGGAATTCCTGCGCGACCTCGCGTGGCTGGGCCTCGCGTGGGACGGTGAGGCGGTGTTCCAGTCGCATCGCCTCGCCCACTATGCCGAGGCAGGCGAGCGGCTCAAGGCGATGGGCCTGCTCTACCCCTGCACCTGCACCCGCGCCGAGATCGTCGCCGCCGCGCCGGAGATCGGCCCCGACGGCCCGATCTATCCCGGCACCTGCCGCCACCGCGCAGCCGATCCCGCCCATGCCGCGTGGCGCCTCGACGTGGCGAAGGCCATGGCGCTGGCCGGCCCGCTCGCATGGATGGACGAGGCCGCCGGCTTGCAAACCGCGACGCCGGACATCTTCGGCGACGTCGTGCTCCTGAGGAAGGACCTGCCCGCCAGCTACCACCTCGCCGCCACGCTCGACGACGCGACGGACGGGATCACGCTCGTCACGCGCGGCATGGACCTGTTTCCCGCCAGCCATGTCCACCGCCTGCTCCAGGCATTGCTCGGCCTGCCGGTGCCGACCTGGCTGCACCACCCGCTGCTGGTCGAGCCGGCCCGTGACGGCGAACTGTGCAAGCTCGCCAAGCGGCGCGGCGCACCTTCGCTGGCCGACCGGCGCCGCGCCGGGGAGGACGGGCGCGCCATCGCCCAGGCACTGCGGGAAGGACGCCTGCCCGCTGGCATTTCGCTGTCACAGGGCGTACATCAGGCGCCATGAGCTACATCCTGATCCCTGTCGTCGTCGTGCTGATGATCATGGTCGTCGTCACTCTCGTGCGCGGCATCGCCGCCTTCCTGAACAGCACCAAGGAAGACCTCAACCGCGATCCCAGCCTGACCGGGCCGAGCGCGAACCAGCTGCTGCAGAACAAGATGATGTTCAACCGCATCAAGTACCAGGCCGCCGCCGTGCTGGTCTGCGCGCTGCTGCTGGCGATGGCGCGGTAGTCGGCCGAGCGCGCTGGCGAACCCCGTCGTCCCCGCGCAGGCGGGGACCGCTGGGTACCCTTGATGCGGCGCCTCGCCGAGAGTCCGCGCGGCCTTGCCAGCGGTCCCCGCCCTCGCGGGGACGACGATTCTTGAACCCCACCGCATCGCCCTCCCCAGAAGGAACCTGTACCTTGGTCCGGCTCAACAAGATCTACACCCGCACCGGTGACGACGGCTCCACCGGCCTCGTCGACGGCTCGCGCCTGCCCAAGCACGCGGCGCGCATGGACGCGATCGGCGCGGTGGACGAGGCGAACAGCGCCATCGGCCTCGCCGTCTGCGCGCTCGTCGGCACCGAACATGCGGTGAACCTGACGCGCATCCAGAACGACATGTTCGACCTCGGCGCCGACCTCGCCACGCCCGGCGACGACTTCGCGCCCGGCGAGATGACCCTGCGCATCGTCCCCGCGCAGGTCGAATGGCTGGAAACCGCGATCGACGCGGTCAACGAGCACCTCTCGCCCTTGCGCAGCTTCATCCTGCCCGGCGGCAGCGAGGCGGCCGCGCGCGTCCACATCGCCCGCGCCTCCACCCGCTCGGCCGAGCGCCGCGCCACCGCGCTGGCCGCCACCGATCCGGTAAACCCCGCCGCGCTCGCCTATATCAACCGGCTGAGCGACTACCTCTTCGTCCTCGCCCGGGCGGTCAATTCCGACGGCGCCGACGACGTGCTTTGGGTCCCCGGTCAGAATCGCTAGGTTCCCCGCCGGAGCCGAGCGGCTACCCAGCGCTCGCATCACGTTGAGAGGGAGTTTGGCAGTGCAGACAGTCGGTATCATCGGCGCAGGAATCATGGGCGCGGGCATTGCCCAGACCGTCGCGGGCGTGGGCCTCGACGTGGTCCTGACCGACATCAGCCTGGAGATCGCCGAGAAGGGCAAGGCCGGCATCGCCAGGAGCCTGTCGAAGCTCGTCGCCAAGGAAAAGATCAGCCAGGCCGACGCCGAGGCGCTGCTCGCCCGTATCACCCCCGTGGGCGACTATGCCGCGCTGTCCGGCGCCGACCTCATCATCGAGGCTGCCACCGAGCGCGAGGACATTAAGGCGAAGATCTTCGAGGCTGCCGGCAAGGTGCTGGGGCCCAATGCGATCATGGCGTCGAACACCAGCTCGATCCCGATCACCCGCATGGCCGCCGGCTCGCCCGACCCTGCGCGCTTCTGCGGGCTGCACTTCTTCAACCCGGTTCCCGTCATGGGCCTCGTCGAAGTCATCCCCGGCCTCGCCACCTCGCAGGATACGATCGAGCGCATGAAGGCGTTCGGCGAGAAGCTGGGCAAGACCGTGGTCCTCGCCGGCGACGAGCCCGGCTTCGTCGTCAACCGCATCCTGTGCCCGATGCTCAACGAGGCGATCTTCGTGCTCGGCGCCGGGATCGGCTCGGTCGAGGACATCGACGCCGGCTGCAAGATCGGCCTCAACCACCCGATGGGCCCGCTGACGCTGGCGGACTTCGTCGGCCTCGACACGCTCTACGAGATCATGAAGGTGTTTCACTCGACAACCGGCGACCCCAAGTACCGCCCCGCGCCGCTGCTGCAGAAGTACGTCGAGGCGGGCTGGTATGGCCGCAAGTCGGGCAAGGGCTTCTACGATTACTCGGGCGAAGTGCCGGTTCCTTCGCGGTAAGCGTCGTCCATGCCGTCGTCCCGGATTTGATCCGGGACCGCTGGCAGATCTTCAGGCGCGGCCTCGCCGACGGCGGGTGTGGCCCGGTCAGCGGTCCCGGTCGAGCCGGGGACGACGACTTCTTCTCGGAACCCCCCGCTCCCCCCGCCCGTTACTCCTGCAAAGGAGATTTCCCCATGATCGAACGCACCGACGACCTTCCGCCCGAAACGGTGAACGACGAGCAGGAAGAGGAGGACACCCAGGCGCAGTCCATCGCCGACGAAGCCCAGGGCCGTACGTCGTCCAACGCCGGCCTTGGCGACACCGAGAAGGTCAAGGGCGGCATCGAAGATGAGGACGACGTCCAGGACATCGTCGATCACATGAACCAGATGGACAGCAGCGGCACCATCGACATGTCCGCCTACGACGGCGAGGAGACGATGGATGACCTCGAGGGTCGCTACGGCAAGCGCAATGCCGCCGACGAGGAGTTCTCTGAAGACGACAGCTGAGCGGGCGGACCTCCAAATACCACCGTCACCCGAAACATACCTTGTCCTAGCGTAGGCGGGGACCCCGCTTGTTCTTTCGGCCTCGCGATGAGCCGCCAGGAAAGCGGGGCCCCCGCCTTCGCGGGGGCGACGGCTTCCGGTAATTGCGCGGTGGCGGTTGAAGCAGCCCGAGTCCTAGTCCTTCGACCAAAGATTCTTAATGCGGCGCATCGGAGGCCATGACCTGCGCCTGGTCGGACGAGGTATCATCGTCCGGCGACGGAACCGAGCAATAGGCGGTCAGCAACACCCCGGCGGACCAGAACAGTGCGTTCCAGCGGCTGCGAAAAACGGTGGTGATCCTGGGACCCATCATGCCACTCCCACACCCTGCGAGAGTTAAGGTTCGTTACCCGCCTCGCGCTTGAGGTCGTAGAGCATCTCGAGCGCGTCGCGGGGGGCGAGGGCGTCCACGTCCATGTCGCGCAGGCGGTCGCGCAGGGTGTCGCACTCCGCCTCGCGGGTAACCTGCGCGGCGGCGAACAGCGGCAGGTCACCCAGGCCCGCGGCCAGCCCGCCGGTTTCGGCGCGGCCCTTCTCCAGCTTCTCCAGCACCGACTTGGCCCGGCTGATGACCTTGGGCGGAACTCCCGCGAGACGCGCGACGGCAAGGCCGTAGCTGCGGTCGGCGGGCCCTTCCGACAGTTCGTGCAGCAGCACGAGGTCGCCCTTCCACTCCCGCGCGCGGACGTGGTGCAGCGAGAGCGCCTCGCAGGTCTCCGCCAGCCGCGCGAGTTCGTGGTAGTGGGTGGCGAAGAGGCAGCGGCAGCGGTTGGTTTCGTGGACCGCCTCGGCGATCGCCCAGGCCAGCGCCAGGCCGTCGTAGGTCGAGGTGCCGCGGCCCACTTCGTCGAGGATCACGAAGCTGCGGTCGGTCGCCTGCGCGAGGATGGCGGCGGTCTCGACCATCTCCACCATGAAGGTCGAGCGCCCGCGCGCGAGGTTGTCGGAGGCGCCGACGCGGCTGAACAGGCGGTCGACCATGCCGATGCGCGCTGCCTTGGCGGGCACGAAGCCGCCCGCCTGCGCGAGCAGCACGATCAGCGCGTTCTGGCGCAGGAAGGTCGACTTACCGCCCATGTTAGGGCCACCTATCAGCCAGAGCCGGTCATGCGTGGCGAGGCGGCAGTCGTTGGCGACGAAGCGCTCGCCTTGGTTCTTGAGCGCCGCCTCGACCACCGGGTGACGCCCACCCTCGATGTCGAGCGAGATGCCCTCGACCACCTGGGGCCGGGTCCAGCCGCCCTCGGCGGCGCGTTCGGCCTGTCCGGCGGCGACGTCGATGCGGGCGAGCGCAGCGGCGGTGCGGGCGATCGACTGGCGCGCGGCGATCGCCTCGGCCACCAGTTCCTCGAAATGCGCTTCCTCGGCGGCGAGGGCGTGAGCCCCTGCCTCGGTGATGCGCGCGGCTTCCTCGTGCAGCGCCAGCGCGTTGAAGCGCATCGCGCCGGCCATGGTCTGGCGGTGCGTGAAGCCGCTGTCGGGTTCGAGCAGCTTGTCGGCATGGCGCTGGGCGACCTCGATGAAGTAGCCGAGCACGTTGTTGTGCTTGATTTTCAGCGAGGCGACGCCGGTGTCCTCGCGATACTTCGCCTCCAGCGCGGCGATGGCGCGGCGGGCGTTGCCCGACATGACGCGCAACTCGTCGAGCGCGGCGTTGTAGCCGGCGGCGATGTAGCCGCCCTGGCCGCGCTCGGTCGGCGGGGTTTCCACCAGCGCGCGGGCGAAATGATCGACCAGCGCGGCGTGCCCGCCGAGGTCGGGCAGCACCCGTTCGAGCAGCACCGGCAGCCCGTCCATCGCGCCCAGCCGCTCACTGATCCGGCGCGCGCCCGAGAGGCCGTCGCGCAGCTGGCCGAGGTCGCGCGGGGCGCCGCGTCCCGCCACCACGCGGCCCAGCGCGCGGCCGAGGTCGGGCAGCGCCCGCAGCGCGGCGCGCAGGTCTTCGCGCAGCAGCGCGTCGTCGTGGAGCCACTCGACCAGTTCGAGCCGCCCGGCGATCGCGAGGCGGTCGGTCAGCGGGGCGGAGAGGTCGTCGGCCAGCTGGCGTGCGCCGGCGCCGGTGACGCAGCGGTCGATCGCGTCGATCAGGCTGCCCTTGCGCCCGCCCTGCGACGATTCGAGGATTTCGAGGCTGGCGCGCGTCGCCTCGTCCATGGCGAGCGCGGCGTCCCCGGCGCGCGCCTCGGGCGGCAGTAGCAGCGGCAGCTTGCCGCGCCCGACGTGGTCGAGATAGGCGATCAGTCCGCCGACCGCCGCCAGCATCGGCCGGGTGAAGGCGCCGAAGCCGTCGAGCGTGGCGACGCCGTGGACCAGCATGAGCCGCGCCTCGCCGCCATCGGAGGAGAACTCGTGGGCCGAGCGCGGGATGGCGCCGTCGGGCGCGGCATCCCAGCCGTCGGGCACCACCAGTTCGCTGGCGCCGAGCCGGGCGAGCGCGGCGGCCAGCCGGTCGGCCGGGCATTCCTCCAGCTCCATGCGGCCGGTCGAGATGTCGACGGCGGCGATGCCCACGGTGCCGCGCACCTCGCAGGCGGCGGCGAGCACGTTGGCGCGGCGCGGTTCGAGCAGCGCTTCCTCGGTCAGCGTGCCGGCGGTGACGAAGCGCACGATGTCGCGTGAGACCAGCGCCTTGTAGCCGCCCCGCTTCTTGGCCTCGGCCGGGGTCTCGACCTGCTCGGCGATGGCGACGCGGCAACCGGCCTTGATGAGCCGTGCGAGGTAGCCCTCCGCTGCGTGGACGGGCACTCCGCACATCGGGATCGGCACGCCGGCATGTTCGCCGCGCGTGGTCAGCGCGATGTCGAGAATCTGGCTTGCCGTTTTCGCGTCATCGAAGAACAGCTCGAAGAAGTCGCCCATGCGGTAGAACAGCAGGCAGTCGCCCGCTTCCTCGCGCAAGGCGAGGTACTGCGCCATCATCGGAGTCGGGGCTGAAGTCATGCCCCGGCGATAGCGGCAGGGCGGCGCTCTTGGGAAGCACGGCTACCCATCCTTTCCCCTATCGCGTCGGCGAGAGATTGGTTAGGGCGCGAGGCGCAACCGGGAGATATCGCTTGTCCGAGAAAAGCAAGGTTCAGTTCACCGATCGCGAGGCGCTGTTCTACCACAGTACCCAGCGTCCGGGTAAGATCGAGATTATCGCGTCGAAGCCGATGGCGACGCAGCGCGACCTGAGCCTCGCCTATTCGCCGGGCGTCGCCGTGCCCGTGCAGGCCATCGCCGACGATCCCGCAACCGCCTACGACTATACCGCCAAGGGCAACCTGGTGGCCGTCATCTCCAACGGCACCGCGATCCTGGGCATGGGCAATCTCGGCGCGCTGGCATCGAAGCCGGTGATGGAAGGCAAGGCGGTGCTGTTCAAGCGCTTCGCCGACGTCGATTCCATCGACATCGAGCTCGCCAGCGAGGACACCGAGGCGCTGATCGAGGCGATCGCGATGATGGAGCCGAGCTTCGGCGGCATCAACCTCGAGGACATCAAGGCCCCCGAGTGCTTCATCATCGAGCAGGCCCTGCGAGAGCGCATGAAGATCCCGGTCATGCACGACGACCAGCACGGCACCGCGATCATCGCGGCGGCGGGCCTCATCAACGCCTGCCTCGTCACCGGCCGCAAGCTGGACGAGATCAAGGTCGTGGTGAACGGCGCCGGCGCCTCGGCGCTCGCCTGCACCTCGCTCATCAAGTCGATGGGCGTGAAGCATGACAACGTCCTCGTCTGCGACACCAAGGGCGTGATCTACCCGGGCCGCGAGCGGGTCGACCAGTTCAAGTCGGCCCATGCGGTCAAGACCGAGAAGCGCACGCTGGCCGAGGCCATCGTCGGCGCCGACGTCGTGCTCGGCCTGTCCGCCAAGGGCGCGATCACCGCCGAGATGGTGAAGTCGATGGCGCCCGAGCCGATCATCTTCGCGATGGCCAACCCGGACCCCGAGATCACCCCGCCCGAAGCCAAGGCGGTGCGCCCCGACGCGATCGTCGCCACCGGCCGCTCGGACTATCCCAACCAGGTCAACAACGTTCTTGGCTTCCCCTTCATCTTCCGCGGCGCTCTCGACGTGCGGGCGACCGCGATCAACGAGGAGATGAAGATCGCCGCCGCCACCGCCATCGCGGAACTGGCGCGCGAGCAGGTCCACGAGGACGTCGCGGCGGCCTACGGCGGCGAGACGCAGGTGTTCGGCCGCGACTACATCATCCCCGCGCCGTTCGACCCGCGCCTGATGGAAGTCGTCCCCATGGCCGTCGCCAGGGCGGCGATGGATTCGGGCGTGGCGCAGAAGCCCATCGAAGACTTCGAGGCCTATCGCCACAAGCTCAAGGCGCGCCTCAACCCGACCACCTCGGTGCTCACCCGCGTCTACGAGCAGGTCAAGGCCAACCCCAAGCGCGTGATCTTCGCCGAGGCGGACAACGAAGTCGTGCTGCGCGCCGCGATCCAGTACCGCGACTTCGGCTACGGCGAGCCCGTCCTGGTCGGCCGCACCCAGACCATCCTCGACAAGATGGTCGAACTGGGCGTGCCGCACCCGGAGAGCTTCCACATCGAGAACTCGATGGTCTCCGAGCACGTAACCCCGATGGTCGAGATGCTCTACGAGCGCCTCAAGCGCCGGGGCTTCCTGCAGCGCGACGTGCAGCGCATGGTCAACACCGACCGCAACATCTTCGCCTCCGGCCTGCTCAAGCTCGGCGTCGGCGATGCGATGATCACCGGCATGACCCGGCCCTTCGCGCAGTCGATGAAGGAAGTGCGCCGCGTCCTTGACCCGGCACAGGGCAAGCTGCCCTTCGGCATCCACATGCTGGTGGGCAAGAACCACACCGTGTTCATGGCCGACACCACCATCAACGAGCGTCCCAGCGCCGAGGAACTCGCGGTCATCGCGACCGAGACGGCGGCGGTCGCCCGCAAGCTCGGCCACGAGCCGCGCGTGGCGTTCCTCAGCTACTCGACTTTCGGCAACCCGGCGGGCAAGTGGCTGGATACGACGCGCGAGGCGATCCACATCCTCGACCAGCAGCAGCCGGACTTCGAGTACGAGGGCGAACTGGCCCCCGATGCCGCGCTCAACCCCAAGGTCATGGCGCTCTATCCGTTCAGCCGCCTGACCGCGCCGGCCAACGTGCTCATCATGCCCGGCCTGCAGTCGGCCAACCTCTCGGCCAAGCTGCTGCGCGAAGTGGGCGGCACCACCACCATCGGGCCGATGCTGCTGGGCATGGAGAAGCCGGTGCAGGTCGCGCCGATGACCGCCATCGCCCCCGACGTGCTGACCCTCGCCGTGCTCGCGGCGGCAGGCATCGCGGGCTGAGGCCATGAAAAAGAACGCAGGGGTGGCGGCCCCTGCGTTCTCCTTTCCCGACGATACCGTCCCGGGGCCGCGCCTGCGAAGGTGCGGCCCCGTTCGTTTCGTCAGAAGCGGGCGGTGACGCCCATCCAGACGCGGGCGGGGTCGATCATGTAGCCGGC
The DNA here is from genome assembly GCF_059416165.1 of Novosphingobium sp. GW821-FHT09E05. NCBI lineage: Bacteria > Pseudomonadati > Pseudomonadota > Alphaproteobacteria > Sphingomonadales > Sphingomonadaceae > Novosphingobium > Novosphingobium sp. GW821-FHT09E05. Next base: position 26,801 of record NZ_JBWKOQ010000007.1, on the reverse strand, counting down.
CTCGTCATAGTTCAGCCGCTTGTCGAGCAGGTTCTGCACGCCGGCGTGGAAGGTGAAGTCCCGCGTGACCTTGTACGACGCGCCGAGGTCTACCGTGGTGTACGATTCGACGACCAGGTTGCTGCCGCTGATCTGCGCCTCGGTCACCGCTTCCTCGCCGCGGAACACCGCGCGCAGGTAGCCGCTGAAGCGGTCGTCCGGCCGCCAGTTGAGCGAGGCGCTGGCCTGCTGCTTCGGCGTGTCGTTGAGCGCGGCGCCGGCATTGGTGCCGGAAAGCTGCTCGGAATCGGTCAGCGTGCCGGTGGCGTTGACGCGCAGGGTATCGGTGAGCTTGACGTCGACGGTCGCCTCGATGCCGCGAACCTTGGCCTTGTCGACGTTGACGTAGGTCGTCGGCGGCCGGCCGATCGAGCTGAGCGGCTCGTCCACGCACCAGGCGCCCGCGACCACGCAGGTGACGCGGGTGATCTTGTCGTTGAAGCGGGTGTCGTAGGCCGTCAGGCTCGCCTGGAAGCCATTGCCTTCGTACATCGCCACCGCCTCGATCGTGCGCGAGGTCTCGGCCTCGAGGTCGGGGTTGCCGTAGATCGTGCCGCCACGGCTGCTCTGGCCCCAGTCGGGCAGGGTCTGGCGCAGGTTCGGCGCGCGAAAGCCCTGCGAATAGCCACCCTTCAGCGTGAAGCTCGGCACCACGTTCCACACCGCGTAGATGCGCGGCGTCCAGTGCGCGCCGTACTGCTCGTCGTTGTCGAGGCGGATGCCGCCGGTGAGGTGCAGGTTGTCGAGGATGGTCAGTTCGTCCTCGGCGAACAGCGCCCAGTTGGTGCGGCTGGCACCGGCGCGGGTCGAGCCGGCCAGCAGGTTGCCGGTGGTGTCGGTCAGGTCCTCGTTACGGAAGAAGCCGCCGAGACTAAGCATGTTGGAGGGCAGCGCCACCGACCAGATCGACTGCGCGACGGTGTTCTTGATGCGCTTGGTGGTCTCCAGGTTCTTCGCATCCTCGTACTGCACGTAGCTGTCGGAACTGGCGAAGCCCCAGCGGCCCTGGTGGCTGATCGAACCGACCCAGCGCTGCTGCGTCTGGCTGTTTTCGGTGCCTTCGGGAACGGTGGCGGTGACCTCGACGGTCCTGCCGGCGGTGGCGATCGTTTCCTGGCGGTAGTAGCCGCCCTCGACGATGAAGTCGTGGTCCGGCCCGGCCGAGAAGCCGATCTTGCCGGCCAGGCTCTCGTCGTTGCGCTCCGGCGTGCCGCCGACGATGTCGTCCTCGGTGCGGCGGTTGATCGAGCCCTGGAGCTGCAGGCCGATGCCGCTCGTGATCGGGCCCGAGAGGTAGAAGTTGGCGTCGGCGAAATTGCCGTACTCGTCCGAGAGCTGCATCGTCCCGTTGGCGCGCACGCTGCCGCGCCACTTGGTCGCGATGCGCCGGGTGATGACGTTGACGACGCCGCCCATCGCGTCCGAGCCGTAGAGCGAGGACATCGGCCCGCGCACGACCTCGATGCGCTCGATCGCCTCGAGCGGGGGCAGCAGGCCGCCTTCCGAATTGTTGCCGCCGTTGGTGCGGGTCTCGCGGCTGCTGAGGCGCTTACCGTCGACCAGGATCAGCGTGTACTGCGGCGACATGCCGCGGATCGAGATGTCGCGGCTGTTGCCCTCGCCCGGCGTCACGGTGACGCCCGGGACCTCCATCAGTGCGTCGGTAACCTCGCGGTAGGGCATGCGCTCGAGGTCCTCGCGGGTGATCACGCTGATCGAGGCGGGCGCGTCCTTCACCTCCTGCTCGCGGCTGGTGGCGGTGACGACGATAGTCGAGGCGTTGGTCGTCTCGGACGCCTCCCCAGCTGCATCGGCGGCGTAGGCCGGAGCATGTTGGGCGATGATGGCGAGCGTCAGCACCGCCGCACCGGCGCGCAGCCTGTTCTTCTTGGACACGGGGACCCCCTTGGAAATCGTAAAATTGCTAATGCAAATGGATTGCAAGAGCGCCCTTCGCCGCAGAGGGGCTGGAGGCCAACAGACAATATCGGATAACGATTATTCGCCCGGAACCGGCCGGCCTCAGGCGCGGCTGGCCGCCAGCAGCCGGTCGCGCAGCCAGGCCGAGGCAGGATCGCGGTGGCTGCGCTCATGCCACAGCAGCCCGTAGTCGAGTTCGCCAAGGTCCTCGGGTGCGCGGCGGGCGGCCAGTTCGTCGGCGCGCGCGAACCCCGCCATGGCGCGCGAGGGCACGACCATCACCAGGTCGCCGGCCAGGAGCAGGTCCGGCGCGAGGCTGAAATAGGGGACGCTGGCCGCCACCCGGCGCCCGTTCGCGCCGTTGCCCAGCGAGGTGGCGACGCGGTCCAGCTCGGCATCGCTGACGGTGATGCCGAGATGGGGATACCGCAGGAAATCGTCGAGCGGCACCGGGGCATCGCCTGCCGCCGCCAGGGGATGGCCGGGGGCGGTCACGCAGACGAAGCGGTCGCGGAACAGGTGCAGGCGGTGGAGCTGGGAGGGGTCGTGTTCCAGCCCGGAAATCGCAAAGTCGATGTCGCCCTGTGCCAGCGAGCGGTGGGTCGCATGGCCCAGCGGCAGCACGTCGATGGCGATGCCCGGTGCCGCCCGGCGCAGCGCCGCCAGCGCGGGCAGCACCACGGTCATGACGCCGAAGTCGGTCGAGGCGACGCGGAACCGCCGCTGGACCCCGGCAGGATCGAACTTGCGCTCGGTCAGCAAAGAGGACGTGGCCGCGACCCAGTCGGCCAGCCGGCCGACCAGTTCGTCCCCGCGATGGGTGCGGATCATGCCTCCGCCCGAGCGCACCAGCAGCGGATCGTTGAGCGCGTCGCGCAGCTTGGCCAGCGAGCGGCTGATGCTCGGCTGGCTCACGCCCAGCGTCACCGCCGTCACGCTGACGCTCTTGGTCCTGAGCAGCATGGCGAGGACCAGCAACAGGTTGGGGGAAAGCGACGGGATCATGGGCAGGGCGATTTTTGCAAGGCAATCGCATTAGCAATTTGCCGCGGGCCTCGCCACCCGCCCGGGCGTGCGAAACAATTTGAAACGCCTGGGAAAAGCGCAACTACAACCGAATCGGCGGTAATCTCCCCGCTCCCCCGGGCCGGTTCGTGGGACGGGGGCAAGGCGCCGGGCGTGGCTGCATGATCCGTGGTGGGCGGCGGGGACGGTGGTTGGAAAAACGGGAACCAGTGCTCGCCGAACAGACTGGAAGTTTTGGCGCTGCCTGGCGCTTGATAGAAATAATATTAAAGAAAATCCGATACTTTCTGGCTATCTATACGGGCAAGCGGAAAGCTCTGCCGTTACGGGACGTGGATCGCAACGCGCTTCGGAAGCGCCTGTTGCAAAAACATTCTGCTGCAACGGCGAAGAAGGATGGACAAGAATGCGGAACGGAATAATTAGGTAATAATACTACCCTGCGGGTCGCAGCGCGTTGAGGATAAAGTCGTAATGATTTCATTGTTTCGGCGGATGGTCGTGTGTCGCCTGAATATCCATAGGCCTGCGAACCGGGCAGCGCACTGGGATGGCTTCACCTATGTTGGCACGTGTCAGTATTGCCGCACGCCGATCCGCCGCGTGAGTCGCGGCAAGTGGCGAAAGACCGACAGCACCGAGTGAGCGGCGGCGGCGGCCCGGCCGCTCGCGCTCAGTCGCTCATGCACACGTGGACCTTGGTTTCGGTGCCGCCGCCGCGGAGAGCCTCGAACATGGCCGGCATCTGTGCGAGGCCGACCTGCGCGCTGACGATCGCCCTGGGGTCAACGTGGCCGCCGCCGTGGAGGCGGTCGCGGTCGAGCAGTTCGGCGATGTAGAGGAATTCCTTCATGGAATAGCCGACCGCGAACTGCATCGAGACGCACTTGTAGCTCGCCAGGGCGGGGATGACCGGGTCGGGCGCGGTGCAGAAGCCAAGGCTGACGATGCGGGCGAACGGCGCGGCGTGGGACACCGCCTTCATCAGCATACCCTCCGCCCCGACGCATTCGAGCACGACCTGCGGCGCGCCGCCGAGCGCTTCGACGACGTCGCCCGCCTCGGTGTCGCCGAAGGCCACGAAGGCGTCGGCGCCCATGTCGAGGCACAGCGCCTTGCGGCGCGGCGAGCGCGACATGGCGACGATGCGGCCCGCGCCCAGCCGCCGCGCCCAGTAGATCGCGTAAAGCGCCACGGTGCCGCCGCCGAGCACGACGACGCGCTCGCCCGGCGCGATCCGGGCCATGCGCGTTCCGTAGAGGCTGATCGCCATCGGCTCGATCAGGGCACCGTCCGCCATCGACAGCGTCTGCGGCAGCCGCGTCGCGACGCTGGCCGGGACTTTGGCATATTCCGCGAAGCCCACCATCGCGCTGCCGGGTTTCGCCTGGCACAGCACGTTGTTGCCATGCGCGCGGCACGGTTCGCACTCGCCGCAGGCGACCGAGGGAAGCACCGCGATCCGCTCACCCACTTTCCAGCGGGAGACCTGCGTACCGTGCGCGACGACGGTGCCCGCGTATTCGTGGCCGAACTGCACGCCTGCTCCGTAGTCCCACGTCCCGCCCCGGGTCATCGACAGGTCGGTGCCGCAGATGCCGCAGCGATCGACGCGGATCACGAGGTCGTTGGGACCGGGCTCGGGGTCGGGGAGCGTCTCGATCACGACCGGCCGGCCTGCTCCGGGATAGATCGCCGCCTTCATCGTACGTTCTCCACCAGATCGAAGCGCTGAACATAATCGCCGAACGGCGCGCGGGCCTCTTCCTCCGTCATGCCGAAGGCGGCGATCGCATAGCGATGGGTGCCGTGCTGCAACTCGGGTTTCTCCGCGATCCGCGCCTGCAGCGCCAGCCGGGTATCGGCGGGGATGTCCATGCCGATGAAGCGATAGATCGCCTCGACCACCTCCATCGGCCGCGCGTGGAAATCGGCATGGACGATGTCGAGCACCTGATCCGGCCTGCCCGCCCTGACCGCGTCGGCCTTGCACACGGCATTGGCCCACTTGGCCACTTCCCGGCGCATCAGCGTCTGCGCGCGCTGCTGCGGGCGATCGCCTTCCATGAAATTGTTCACGTTCATCAGCAGCGAGACCAGGCTCGGCACCGCCCTGGCGGGATCGCGGTGCGTCTGGATCACGCGCGCATCGGGAAACACCGCGAAGAGCAGATCGAGATGCTCGATGTGGCCGGGGTTCTTGAGCAGCCAGCGCCTGTCCGGCTCGTTGCTGCCGATCAATTGCACGCAGCGCTTCAGGTGATGGTAGGCGGCGGTCTCGTCCTGGCACTGCCACCAGGCGTCATAGGTGGCCGCCGACCATGCGCAGGACCACAGGTTCGACACGAAGGACTGGCGCATGACCATGCAGCATTCGTGGACTTCCTCGGCGGCGCGGAAGTGCGCGGCCTTGGCGTCCGGCGCCGATGCGTAGTGCCGGTCGAGCGCGGCCTTCGTCCTGAGGAACTGCGGGTAGTCGTCCCACTGCTCGATCGGAGGGCGCGGCATGGGGCTGTCGAGCAGCCAGGTCTGCAGCCCCTGGAAGCGGCGATCGACCGCCAGCAGCCGGTGGAGCGCGGTCGTGCCCGTTCGCGGTACGCCGGTGATGACCACCGGGCTGAGCAGCGGCCTTGCGTCGAAGCCGGGATGGTCCTTCATGGACCGCACGGCGTGGGCGCGGCCGCGCAGCACGTCGATGACCATGCCCCAGGCGGCGCGGCGCCCCGCTTCGGAGAAATGCGCGTCGTAGTCCATCGACTGCAGCAGCACGGTGAGGCCGGGCAGGTAGTCGCGCGGGCCGAAGTCGTCGGAGCCGACCTCGGCCGCGACGATCTCATGCAGGTGTCCGAGCGCATGCCGGAAAGCTTCGGGTGGGTCGTAGCTGAGGTCCATGAGGGTCCTTGTCGGCAAGGAAGGCGGGTTTCACGCGTAGGCGTGCGGATCCGGAGAAGGGGGACGGGCACGTCGCGTCGTGGGAAGGCCAATCAGCCTCCGCGCGCGTGCCGCCAGGGCGGGATCACCATCGCCGCCGCCTTTGGCAGGCAACGACCCGGCGGCGGATTTCCTCGGCCCGCTCGCCGGGGCTGACCACCGGCGTGTCGGCAGGCAGATGCCGCCGCAGGTCCGCCAGCCGGACGCGCGTGATCGTCGGCACCGGCTCGCTGTCGCAGTCGTACCAGCGGCCGTAGATGCCGCCCTCGGTATAGCCGGCCGGGTCGAGCCAGTTGGGCACGCCGGGGTCGGTGAGCGCGATGACGCCCCGATACTTCCCGTCGCCCGACAGCGTGGCCATGGCGCCGTTGGTGCTGCTCAGCCGGTAGACGTATTCGAGCGCGTTGAAGTACGGGTCGTTGAGCTGGATGTTCCAGTAGGGCGCGCGGGCCGGGATTTCGGTCTCGATGATCAGCGCCTCGTCCTCCTCCAGCTGGAAGCAGGCGGGCCAGTAGGTCTGCTTCACCAGCGCGCCGGGGTAGCGGACCGGCTCGAAGACGTTGAAGCCCACGCGCTCCTTCACGCCGTTCTGCATCGGGTAGTAGAGGTCGGTCTTGCGCGCGGGGAACTTCGCCATCTCGCGGATGCGGTGGAGGATGTCCGCGGGCGACAGGCGCGGCTTGGGAGGCACCGGATCGAGGCATTCGATCGCGAGCACCGGATCGGTCTCCGCCGCCCAGTCGTACATCCGGTAGCGCAGGTACATGCCCCGCGCGGACGGGTCGATCGGCGCCCAGTGGCCGTCGTAGCCGTCGGGCCGTGTCGCACTGAATATGATGGAAAAATCCTCGCCCAGGCCGATGCCGAGGTCGTTCGTATCGAGTTCGTTGTGGCCGCCCGGACGCGGCATCTCGTCCACCGTGCCCGAAAGCGCGGCCTGCGTGGTGAAGGAGAGGATGCGGCAGGTGCCCCGGTTGCCCGAGACCCGGTAGGTCAGGTCGCCCCGGATCGGCGACTGGACGTAGATGTCGTCCGGATTGGGCTGGAGCGTGAAGACCGGGTTCCACAGCGGCGCCCAGTCGGGATGCTCGGCGTCCGCGTGGAAATACATGAAGTAGGCGTAGGACAGGCTGGTCATCGTCTGGCGGTAGACATCGGCGCGGTACGCCGGATCATCGGGGCGCCAGGTGTCCTTCAGATTGTCCACCGCGCGTTCGATATTCGCGAGCAGGGGAAGGAGGGACGATGGAATTTCGGACATGGCGGATCCTGCTCACGGGCGGCTGCATATAGATAGCATATACTATCTTTGTTCATCCGGAAGGGCTTTGATCGCGGTATCCGACGCGAATGCGCTGTCTGTGGCCAGTCGGCCGACGACATCGTCCGTGCGGGGTGGGTGCGTGAACGCCGCGCGCATGGCGACGCCGCTCGCTGCGGCAATGCCGAGAAAGACGCAAAAACGCCGCGGCACAGCGCGTGCTTCACAGGCAAATCTGTAGGGAACAGGAGGGCCGGCCAATCGCTGTGCGACACCAACGGCCGAAGTCTCTGGATGCCCCGCGAGGATTCGAACCTCGATAGACGGAATCAGAATCCGTAGTCTTACCATTAGACGACGGGGCACCGGAGGGCGCCCCACTAGAGCCAGTCGTGATTCGCGTCAAGCGCCTTGGCGCATGGTCTGAAAGTCGCGGCCCTTGTGCCTTTGCCTCCGGGGCGTTAGCATCGGCGCCAGGTGCCCACCTATCCGGTGGGATGACATGTGAACGAGATCAATAATCATGGCGGAGCACGATCCGCCGGCAGCGAAAGTCGAAGTGTCGGGCCGCCCGGGACGGCGGCGAAAAGGTCGCAAGGGCAAGGCTGGTACGCCAAATGGCCCGCCGACCGCCGGCACAGCCAAGGCGAAGCCGCGCCCACGAAAGGGCGCCCGGGTCTCCGAGGCCGGCAAAGCGCCGCGCGCAGAACAGCAGCCCCGGCCCGAGCCGGGGCCTCCCGCGCCGGCAGCGGTGCCAGTGCCCGTCGCCGCGACGGCAGACGCCGCGCCGGCCGGGAAACCCGCGCCGGGTTCGCTGCCGCGCCAGTCCTATGCCGCGATCGACCTCGGCACCAACAACTGCCGCCTGCTGATCGCGCGGCCCTCGGGCGAGAACTTCACGGTGATCGACGCCTTCAGCCGCGTGGTGCGGCTGGGCGAGGGGATCGCGCAGTCGGGGAGGCTGTCCGACGCGGCGATGGAGCGCACGCTCGCGGCGCTCCGCATCTGCGCGGACAAGCTGATGCGCCGCAACGTCTACCTCGCCCGCTCGGTGGCGACCGAGGCCTGCCGGCGCGCCGTCAACGGCCCCGAATTCATCGAGCGTGTCCGTAAGGAAACCGGTATCGCGCTCGACATCATCAGCGCGCGTGAGGAAGCACGCCTCGCGGTGCTGGGCTGCCACGTCCTGCTCGAGGACGGGTTCGGCCCGGCGATGATCTTCGACATCGGCGGCGGCTCGACCGAGCTGGTGCTGATCGAGAGCACCGGCACCGTACCGCGCATCCTCGACTGGCAGAGCGTGCCCTGGGGCGTCGTCTCGTTGACCGAGAGCTGCGGGGGCGAGGGCGCCACGCGCGAGCAGCGGCTGGAGCGGTATCGCCACATGCACAGCCTGGTGGCGGAGAGCTTCGCGGCGTTCTCCAAGCGCGTCGGCCCGGCGCGCGAGAGCGCCAGCCAGGACGGACCGCTGCGCCTGCTCGGCACCAGCGGCACCGTTACCACGCTCGCCAGCCTCCACCTCGAACTGCCGCAGTACGACCGCCGCATGGTGGACGGGCTGATCGTCCCCGCCGAATCGATGCGCGACATCTCCTCGCGCCTGTCCTCCATGTCGATCGAGGAGCGCCGCGAGGTCGCCTGCATCGGGCGCGAGCGGGCCGACCTCGTGGTCGCCGGCTGCGCCATCCTCGAGGCGATCCTCGACCTCTGGCCGGCGGCGCGCCTCGGCGTGGCCGACCGGGGTATCCGCGAGGGTATCCTGCGTAGCCTGATCGCTTCCCACAGTCACGGCCATTCCCGGGGGCCGGGCATCCGCGCCACCGGCGATGCCGTCCGCAACGCAATAGGTGCAAGATGAGCCGTTCCGGCAAAGACCCCGGCGAGCGCCTGCGCACCGCCAAGAAGCGCACGACCAGCTCGGCCCGCTGGCTGACGCGCCAGATCAACGACCCCTATGTCAAGAAGGCCAAGGCCGACGGCTACCGCAGCCGCGCGGCCTACAAGCTGATCGAGCTGGACGAGAAGTTCGACCTGTTCAAGGGCGTGACCCGCGCGGTCGACCTCGGCATCGCGCCGGGCGGCTGGAGCCAGGTGCTGCGACTGAAGGCGCCCAGGGCGAAGGTGGTCGGCATCGACCTGCTGCCCACCGACCCGATCGAGGGCGTCACCATCTTCGAGATGGACTTCATGGCCGACGAGGCCCCCGCCGCGCTCGAAGGCGCGCTGGACGGGCCGCCCGACCTCGTGCTGTCTGACATGGCGGCCAATACCGTGGGCCACAAGCAGACCGACCACCTGCGCACGATGGGTCTGGTCGAGACGGCGGTGGACTTTGCGATCCAGTCGATGGCGCCGGGCGGCACGTTCGTCGCCAAGGTGCTGGCGGGGGGTACGGACACGGAACTGCTGACGCTGCTCAAGCGCCACTTCACCAGCGTCAAGCACGCCAAGCCGCCGGCGAGCCGCAAGGACTCGTCCGAGTGGTACGTGATCGCCAAGGGCTTCAAGGGACAGCCGGAAGCCTAGTCAAAGCCGCGGGACGTTCGCAGGGCCGAGCGTTCGCGCGTGTCCGCCCGGGATCGCAGCAGGGGGAGGGGGCAGCTACCCCCCACCACCGCCGCGCGGGCGGTCCCCATCCTGCGCGACAGGCCCTACGCGCCCACGCCCGCCGTTCGCGATGCGATGTCCAGTTCCACCTGCTTCAAGCCGTCGATCGAGCCGGTCGCAAGATCGAGCGGCCGGCCGCCGAGCTTGGCACTGTCGAGGTTGAGATAGGCGATCGCCTCGTCCTTGCCGAGCGCTTCGAGCGCGAGCTTGGTCACCCGGCCCTGCCGGCTGGCGGCATCGGGGGCCAGTTTGGGCCTGTCGGAACGGCGGAAGTGCGTGCGCCGGGGTTTGCTTTCGGGGGCGTCGTCTTGCGGGCTGTCGTCTTCAGGGCCTGTCATGCGGTATCCTCAGGAAGGGTAGGGGGAATGGGCCTGGGCGGCGAAGCGTCGGATGAGCAGGCTCACCTGAAGCTGCCCCAGTGCCGAACGCATGGCGGTCGCCAATGGCGTCTCGGTGACGCCCGGCAACGGACGATTCAGAAATTCCCCCGCCGCGCGCCGACCGCCGAGCAGCAGGAATGCCAGGCGAGAGACTTCGTCGCGCCGGCGGCAGCGATCAGAGGAACGCGGGCAGGCTTCCCACTGTCGGCCACCCGACGCAGGGGTTCCGCGCCGACCGCGTTCCAGCGTGTCGGCGAAGCGCATCACGCGGCTGCCGGATAAGGGGATACGCCCATTTCGCGGCGCAGCCGGCCGATGCGCCGCGCGTAATGGACGACGAGGTCGAAGCGCGAGGGCGCCGGCAGATCCGCGCCTTGCGCCGAGTCCCGGATCAGGGCAATCTGATGGTGGAAGAGAAGCTGGTTGAGATCCATCGACGGTGCTCCTGGGTGCGGGAGCTCGTTGGGTCTCTCAGTCGCCGATGTGCAAAAACGTCTCGGCAATGGGCCGGGCATACGCCACTTCGGCCGTCCTGGCTAGGCCGCTGCCGGGCACTGCTTCGCGTGTGCGGAGGCAACACGCTAGGAAGTTGCAATTTTCCGTACCCTGTACTATATGCGTCGTGCTGCGTCGCCTGCGACGGGACAGTTGTGCAGCCGCGACCAGCGGCCTCGCCTCCCTTTTCTAGCTGCTTGGCTTCAAGGCTTGCCGTTTGCTTCAGAGCATCGGCCGGCGGGGAGCCACCGCATTTTTTCGGAACTGAAGACTTTGGCCAAGGAAGAACTGCTGACGATGGAAGGCTACATCGAGGAAATCCTCCCCGATGGGCGTTTCGCCGTACTGCTCGACAACGAACACAAGATCATCGCCTACACCGCCGGCAAGATGCGCAAGTTCCGCATCCGCTCGGTGGTCGGCGACCGCGTCCACGTCGAAATGACGCCCTACGACCTCACCAAGGGTCGCATCGTGTTTCGCGAAAGGACGCCGGGCCAGGCTGGTCCGGGTCAGCGACGCGGCAATTTCAGACGCTAGACCAGAAGCGGCCAGGGGCCGCGATTACAGGAATATATGCATACCATTACCACGGGCGGAACCAGCCGCTCCAAGACCAACACCTTCGTTTCCACCATGTTCGCGCGCCAGGCCGGCCTTCCCGCTTCGATGCGGGACTCGGCTCCGGGCCTGCTCACCAGGGAAGACCTTCGTCACCTGGTCGCCGATATGGTGGACTGAAAAGAAGGCCGACCAGAGGATCAAACCCTTTCCCGTGCCAAGGCCGGGAAAGGGCCTCCAGGGCTCCCCGCGGGGAGCCTTTTCCATATGCGCGGCTCCCGCCTGGAGCTTTCCGCCCACACAAGGAGCAGCCGCCATCGATCTCAACAAGATCTATGCCGCACACCAGACCGTCCTGTTCGAAGCGTCGCAGACGCCGGACGGGGACCGGCGCGCCGACCTGCTGGACCAGGCGGCGGACATGGCGCTGCGCATCGGGCGCAACCGCCTGAGGTTCGGCGCGGCGATGGCCTGCGCCTGGAGCGTCTCGGACCGCTCGCTGCGGCCGGACTCCTCTCCCGTTTTCAGCTGAAAGCTGCCCCCCGCGGCAGCGAACCCCCGGCAGCTAGAGGCTGTCAGAGGTCTCCGAATCTTCGGTTCCGCGCGCGGCCTCGCGGGCGGTACGCGCCTCTTCGGTCTGGCGGATGCGGTCGGACATGGCGCGCCATGCCGCTTCGGACCGCAGTTCGCGGTCGCGGACGTTGTCGAGCTTGGCGTTGGACGCGGCTTCGGCCGCCTCTACAGCGCGGCCATCACAGAATTCACGGCTGAATGACATACCTGGGTCTCCCGGCGAGGATGTGAAACCGAAAGGCGGCAGGATGCCGCCTCCCGGAATACCCGCGTCAGGCCTCGCGCAGGTTGACGGCCGAAGCCTTGCCGTTGCGGCCCACTTCGACTTCGTAGGAAACGCGCTGGTCCTTTTCGAGGGTGCGCATGCCTGCGTTCTGCACGGCCGAAATGTGCACGAAGCTGTCGTCGCCGCCGTCTTCGGGGGAAATGAAGCCGAAGCCCTTGTCGGTGTTGAAGAATTTCACGACGCCTGTCGGCATGTCTGTTTCCTTTCAAGAAACGGTATTTCCGGCGCGCGCAAGGTGCGGCGACGGTCGTGCGTCAAGTCGTCTAGTGAAAGGAAATCGTCGCAAGAAGGAGGAATTGCAGGAAGTCTATTTCCGGCGCAAAGTCCCAATATTGCCGAAAACCGTCGCAAAATTCGACGTCAGCGGACTTATGCATAGCACGGACTGCGAATTAAACCCAGCAATTCCCGCGCGGGGTCAGTGCGGCGTGCCAGCCAGGCTGTTGGCAGGGGCTGCTCCGGCCATCGCCTCGACCATCGAGGGCGCGGCGGCGAGCTGCATCGGCTCGACCTGCACCTGGCGGCGGCGGGCGAGCGCCTCGGGCATCTCGCGGCGGATCCAGTCCATCATCGATTCGCGGATTTCGGCGCGCAGGTCGAACAGAATCGGCCCGTCGCGCGCGCTCATCAGCAGCCGCACCTCGAGCGTCGCGTCGCGGCAGTCGGTGACCTGCAGGATCTGTGCGCGCTTGTCCCACAGGCGGTGGGCGGTGATCTGGCGGGTGTATTCCTCGCGGATCGGGGCGATGTCGACGCCGTGGTCGAGATAGAGGAACACGGTGCCGAGCAGCTGCGAGGTCGTCTTGGTCCAGTTCTGGAAGGTGTCCTCGAGGAAGCGGTTGGAGGGCACCACCAGCCGCCGGTCGTCCCACAGGCGCACGACGACGTAGGTGGTGCGGATATCCTCGATGCGGCCCCATTCGCCGTCGAGGATGATGACGTCGTCGATCGAGATCGGTTCGGTCATCGCCATCTGGAAGCCCGCGATGAGCGCTTTCAGCGCTGGCTGCGCGGCGGCGCCCACCGCCAGCGCGGCAACGCCCGCCGATGCCATCAGCGTGACGCCCACCTCGCGGACGCCGGGGATCGAGGCCAGGACGCCGGCGATCGTCAGGAACACGATCAGGAACGTGCCGATGCGCGCGAAGATAGACAGCCGCGTGCGCCGCCGGCGGGCGTTGCGGTTGTCCTCCACCGTGATGTCCGCGCGCACGATCATGGCCTCGACGAAGGCGCGCAGCACCGCGATGGCGACCCAGCCGGTCAGGACCGGCATGATGAACCCGGCGAAGCGCGACCACACCGCTTCCAGCACCGGCGTCTCGCGCGCGGCGAAGACGATGCCGAAGGCGACGAAGGCCCAGCGCGTCGGCCGCTCCAGCCGGTTGACGACGATATCGTCCGATTCGCTGGCACTGGCGCGCGCTATTCGCCCCAGCACCCGGAAAAGCACGGCATGTACGGCCAGCGCTATTACCATGCCCAGCAGAGCCGCCAGGATCGCTAGCAGCGGCCGCTCTGCCCAGTCGGGCAGACCGGTGATGTAGCGTTCGATGAGGTCGATCATGAAGATCTGAACGATGCTGCGGTGCAGCAGGTTCCGAAGACCGCGCGGATTGTCGCGGGAATCGGGCAGTGCGGCGGATGGAGGCCCCCGGTTGGATCGGGGGCCACGCATCATTCCTTAGTGCGCCGCACCCCAACTCAGCCCGAAGCCGATCTCCACGCCCAAGGGCACGTCGAGGCTGACCGCCGGCGTCGCCGCCTCCGCCATGACCTGCCGGATCACCGGCGCGGCGGCCTCCGCGTCGCCCTCGGGCAGTTCGAAGACAAGTTCGTCGTGGACCTGCAGCAGCATCCGCACATGGCCGAGGCCCGCCGCCGCCAGCGCCGGGCCCATGCGCACCATAGCGCGCTTGATGATGTCGGCGCTGGTGCCTTGGATCGGGGCGTTGATCGCGGCGCGCTCGGAGCCCTGCCGCTCGGCCTGGTTCTTGGAATTGACGCGCGGGAACCAGGTCTTGCGGCCGAACAGCGTCTCCGAATAGCCCTTGGCGCGCACGCTCTCCAGCGTCTCGTGGATGTAGCGCTGGATGCCCGGGAAGCGCTCGAAGTAGCGGTCGATCATCGCCTGCGCCTCGTCGGCGGGGACGCCCAGGCGCCCGCCTAGCCCCCAGCGCGAGATGCCGTAGAGGATCGCGAAGTTGATCGTCTTGGCCCGCCCGCGCGTGTCGCGGTCGACCACCCCGAACATCTCCATCGCCGTGCGCGAGTGGATGTCCTCGCCTACCGCAAACGCTTCCTTGAGGCTCGGCACGTCGGCCATATGCGCGGCGAGGCGCAGCTCGATCTGCGAATAGTCGGCCGAGAGCAGGACGTTGTCCGGCTCGGCGACGAAGCAGTCGCGGATCTGACGGCCGATCTCGGTGCGGATCGGGATGTTCTGGAGGTTCGGGTCGGTCGAGGACAGGCGCCCGGTCTGCGCGCCGACCAGCGAGTAGCTGGTGTGGACGCGCTGCGTCGCTGGGTTAATCGCCGCCTGCAGCGCCTCGGTGTAGGTCGAGCGCAGCTTGGAGAGCTGGCGCCATTCGAGCACCTTGGTGGCGACTTCGGCGCCCTGCGCCGCCAGCCCCTCGAGGATCGACTGGTCGGTGGAGTACTGGCCGCTCTTGCCCTTCTTGCCGCCCTTGTAGCCGAGCTTGTCGAACAGGATGTCGCCGAGCTGCTTGGGGCTGCCGATGGTGAACGACTGGCCGACCTTCTCGAAGATCTCCGCCTCCAGCGCGCCGATCGCCTCGGCGAACTGGCTGGAGAGCCCGGCCAGCTTCTCGCGGTCGACGCGGATGCCGTGGCGCTCCATTTGCGCCACCACCGGGATTAGCGGGCGGTCGACCCGCTCGTAGATGCGTGTCCCGCTTTCGTAGGAAAGGCGCGGCTTGAGGTGGCTGTGCAGGCGCCAGGTCACGTCGGCGTCCTCGGCGGCGTACTGGGTCGCACGGTCGAGCGGGACTTCGCCGAAGGGGATCGCCTTCTTGCCGGTGCCGCAGATGTCCTTGAAGGTCAGCGTGGTGTGCGACAGGTGCCGCTCGGACAGTTCGTCCATGCCGTGCCCGCCGCCGATCCCGTCGAGCGAGCGGCCCGCGTCCATGCAGAAGCTGATGATCATGGTGTCGTCCACCGGCGCGACGTTGATGCCGTGGCGGGCGAGGACGTTGAGGTCGTACTTGATGTTCTGGCCGACCTTGAGCACCGCGTCGCTTTCCAGCAGCGGCTTGAGCCGGGCGATCGCATTGGCGAGCGGGATCTGCTCGGGCTTCTCGGCGAACATGTCGGTGCCGCCGTGGCCGAGCGGGATGTAGCAGGCCTGGTTGGCGCCCACCGCGAGGCTGATGCCCGCAAGGTCCGCGCGCATCGCGTCGAGCGCCGAGGTCTCGGTGTCGATGGCGACGAGGCGGGCGGCGGCGGCGCGGGCGATCCATTCGTCGAGCTGCGCCTCGGTGGTCACGCATTCGTACAGGGTCCGGTCGACCGCCGGCCATTCGGGCAACTGCTGGCGGGCGGCGCCTTCGCCGGCGGGCGCGGCGGCCCCGGCAGTGACAGCCTTCGCCGGGTTGAGCTGGGTCGCGCGCTCGGGGCTCCCGGTGCCGCCGTCGAGGCGCTTCAGGAGGCTGGTGAAGCCGTGGCGGCCGAGGAACGCGGCTAGCGGCTCTGGCGGGATCGCGTCGAGCTTGAACTCGTCCAGCGGCATCGGCAGCGCGCAGTCTTCCTTGAGCGTGACGAGCACCTTGGACAGCCGCGCCTGGTCCGCCTGTTCGATCAGGCGCTCCTGCAGCTTGGACTTCTTCATCGACGGCGCGGCGGCGAGCGCCGATTCGAGGTCGCCGTAGTCCTGGATCAGCTTGGTCGCGGTCTTGGGGCCGACGCCGAAGACGCCGGGCACGTTGTCGACCGAATCGCCCATCAGCGCCAGCACGTCGCCGACCTTCTCGGGAGGGACGCCGAACTTCTCCAGCACCTCGGGAATGTCGATGCGCTGGTTCTTCATGGTGTCGAGCATGTCGACGCAGCCGCCGCCGATGCCGCACTTGCCGACCAGCTGCATGAGGTCCTTGTCGGAGGAGACGATCGTCACGTCCCAGCCGATCGCGGTGGCCGCGCGGGCGTAGGAGGCGATGAGGTCGTCCGCCTCGTAGCCCAGCTCCTCGATGCAGGGCAGCGAGAAGGCGCGCGTGGCGTCGCGGATCAGCGGGAACTGCGGCACGAGGTCCTCGGGCGGCGGCGGGCGGTTGGCCTTGTACTGGTCGTAGATGTCGTTGCGGAACGACTTGCTCGACGCATCGAGGATCACCGCGAGGTGGGTCGGACCGTCGGCCTTGTTGAGATCCTCGGCCAGCTTCCACAGCATCGTCGTGTAGCCGTAGACCGCACCCACCGGCGTCCCTTCCGGGTTGGTGAGCGGCGGCAGGCGGTGATAGGCGCGGAAGATGTAGGCCGAGCCATCGACGAGATAGAGGTGCTGCTTGGAATCCATGCTCGATCCCTAGCAGCGCGCGGCGGGTCCGTCAGCAGGCCAGTCGCATGCGAATGGACAGGAACCGTGCGCACCGTTGGGAGTTTCTGCGGGGCGCTTGAAACGGCGCGCAACGCCTCGTACCCACGGTGGGAGCCCGACGACGAGGCTCTCGCGGCGTTCGCCGACGAGTTTATCGCAGCTAAGAGGGATACAGAAAATTATGCGCAAGATCGTTTTCGCCGCCGCCGCCGCCGTGACCGCCCTGTCGCTGGGCGCCTGCTCGGAAAAGACCCAGGACGCGACCGAGGCCGCCGCATCGTCGGCCGGTGACGACCTTTCCGCCACCGCCACCGACGTGGGCGACGCGCTCGGCAAGGTCGGCGACAAGGCTTCGGAAGCCGCCGACGACACCGGCGCCGCCGCCAAAGACGCCGCCGCCAGCGCCGAGAAGACCACCGACGACATCGCCAACGACGCCGAGAAGGCCGCCAACGACGTCGCCAAGGAACTCGACGATCACACCGACGGCAACCCGCACACCAACTGATCCTTCGGGCATCGTTGACGGAAAAGGGGGCCGCGCGGCCCCCTTTTTTGTGTCTGAAATGTCCCGGACCCGCTCCCGTACCGAGGGCGGAGAATCTGTTCCGTCGGTTCCGCGCTGATAAGTTGATCCAACAAACCCCGTCGTCTCCGCGCAGGCGGGGACCCCGCTTGTTCTTTCGAGCGGGACGCAAGGCCAGCGGGGCCCCCGCCTGCGCGGGGGTGACGGAGGCTTATGAGGAAGCGTAAGGCAGGGAACAGGCAAGCCAGCGTTCCGGTCCCCCTACCCCGGAACCCCGCGCAGGCGCATTCCGTTACCGCGCAGCGGTGCGGGTGGGTCCTTCGGCGAGGTAGCCGTTGTAGATGGTGCGCGCGATGTTGGCGATGCGGGTCTCGCGGCCCGGGCGCCCGCCCTGTCCGGTGACGTAGATGGCGACGGCGAAGACGCGCCCGTCGGGGGTCTGGATGATGCCGACGTCGCTCGAGGTGTTGCTCAGCGAACCGGTCTTGTGCGAGACGCTGGCGTCGGCCGGGAGGCCGGCGGCGATGCGGCGCTTGCCGGTGACGCAGCGGCTCATGGCGCCCATGATGACGCCCCGGCTCGACGGGCTCAGCCACTTGCCCTGGTAGATGCCCGAGAGCAGCTTGACCATCGCGTAGGGCGTCGCGCTGTCGCGGTTGTCGACCACGCGGGCGGGGTCGATGGCGCCGTCGTCCCGCACCAGCGTGGCGATGTCGCGGTCGATGTGCCAGTCGTCGATGCCGGCGCGCTCGACCCAGGCGTTGACCGCCTTGGGGCCGCCCACGACCTTGAGCAGGGCGTCGGTGGCGTAGTTGTTGGAGCGCGTGATCATCAGCTCGATCAGGCGCGAGGCGGTCATGTACTCGCCCGCGCGGACCGGAGCGATGGCGCTGGAAAACGGCGCCGAGCCGACCGGGACCATCAGGGGAAACTCGCTCGACAGGCTCCACTTGCCCTTGTCCACGCCTTCGAGGAAGGTCGCGGCGATGGCGATCTTGCTGGTGCTGGCCATCGGGAAGCGCTGGTTGCCCAGCACGTCGACCATGCGCCCGCTGGTGAGGTCCATCGCGGCGACGCCGATCCGCCCCTGCGAGGCGTTGGCGGCGGCGGCGAGCTGCTGGCCGAACGGCGAGGCGTACTTGCGCGGGCCGCGCTGCTCGGTGCCGAACAGGTCGTCGAAGCTGTTCTGCACCTCGACCACCTGATCGGTGGCGCGCGGAACGGGCGAGCCGACGGGCGAGACCATCGGCTGGATCTGCTGTGCCTGCGCGGCATGCGGCAGGAGCGTGGCCGCGGCGGCCATCGCTGCCATGGCAAGAAAGCGTCCGGCGCCTGTGCGGCACCGTGCGAGAAGTCGGTCTGCCCCGGTCATGCAGTCCCCACCTTATGTTGTCCAAGTTCCCAAGCGGTTAACGTTGCGGCGACAAAACGCCACTGACTAGCGACGAAGCGCATCCAGTATGCGCCAATTTCCCTAATCCGCACGTTCCTTTCACGCAGATGAACGATTCTGGCGATTCAGGGTTCCGTCGTGCCCCTTCGGGCCGCCGTCAGACGGCGTTCCCCAAAACGAAAGGGCCGGAAGCATCGCTGCTTCCGGCCCTTCGCATTCGTGGTCAGGCTGGTTGCGGGGAGGCTGGCTCCCCGCCTGCGCCATGTGCTTCTTAGAAGCCCATGTCGCCCATGCCGCCCATGCCGCCACCCATCGGGGGCATCGCGGGCTTGTCTTCCGGACGGTCGACGATCGCCGCTTCCGTGGTGATCAGCAGGCCGGCGACCGAAGCCGCATCCTGGAGCGCTGTACGCACGACCTTGGTGGGGTCGATGACGCCGGCGGCCTTCAGGTTCTCGTAGACGTCGGTCGCGGCGTTGAAGCCGATCTGCTCGTCGGTGCCGTCGAGCAGCTTGCCGGCGACGACAGCGCCGTCGCTGCCGGCGTTCTCGGCGATCTGCTTCACAGGCGCGGTGATCGCCTTGCGGATGATGTCGATGCCGCGGGTCTGGTCTTCGTTGGCACCGGTCAGGCCGTCGAGAGCGCGCGTTGCGTACAGCAGGGCCGTACCGCCGCCGGGGACGATGCCTTCTTCAACCGCAGCGCGGGTCGCGTGGAGAGCGTCGTCGACGCGGTCCTTGCGCTCCTTGACTTCGACTTCCGAAGCGCCGCCGACCTTGATGACGGCAACGCCGCCGGCCAGCTTGGCAAGACGCTCCTGGAGCTTCTCGCGGTCGTAGTCCGAAGTGGTGACTTCGATCTGCGAACGGATCTGCTCGACGCGGGCCTTGATCTCGTCGTGCGAACCGGCACCGTCGACGATCGTGGTGTTGTCCTTGTCGATCGTGACCTTCTTGGCTTCACCGAGCATGCCGAGCGTGACGCTCTCGAGCTTGATGCCGAGGTCTTCCGAGATCATCTCGCCGGCGGTCAGCGTGGCGATGTCGCCCAGCATGGCCTTGCGGCGATCGCCGAAGCCCGGAGCCTTGACGGCTGCGATCTTCAGGCCGCCGCGCAGCTTGTTGACGACGAGCGTGGCCAGAGCCTCGCCCTCGATGTCCTCGGCGATGATGAGGAGCGGACGGCCCGACTGCACCACGGCTTCCAGGATCGGGAGCAGCGCCTGGAGCGACGACAGCTTCTTCTCGTGGATGAGGATGTAGGGGTTCTCGAGCTCGACGGTCATCTTCTCGGGGTTGGTCACGAAGTAGGGCGACAGGTAACCACGGTCGAACTGCATGCCCTCGACGACGTCGAGTTCGAATTCGAGGCCCTTGGCCTCCTCGACGGTGATGACGCCTTCCTTGCCGACCTTTTCCATGGCTTCGGCGATCTTCTCGCCGACTTCCACGTCACCGTTGGCGGAGATGATGCCGACCTGGGCGATTTCGGCCGAACCGGCGACCGGGGTCGAACGCGCCTTGAGGTTCTCGACGACCTTGAGGACCGCGAGGTCGATACCGCGCTTGAGGTCCATCGGGTTGATGCCGGCGGCAACCGATTTCATGCCTTCGCGCACGATCGCCTGGGCGAGCACGGTCGCGGTGGTGGTGCCGTCGCCGGCCTTGTCGTTGGCCTTCGAGGCCACTTCGCGCAGCATCTGCGCGCCCATGTTCTCGAACTTGTCCTTGAGTTCGATTTCCTTGGCGACGGTGACGCCGTCCTTGGTGATGCGCGGGGCGCCGAAGCTCTTGTCGATGACGACGTTGCGGCCCTTGGGGCCCAGGGTCACCTTGACGGCGTTGGCGAGGATGTCGACACCGGCGAGAATGCGCTCGCGAGCGTCACGCGAAAAGCGTACTTCCTTGGCTGCCATTGTAGAATTCCTTTTGGTTCGTCATCCCAGCGAAAGCTGGGATCGCGGGCGGGTCAGCGCCCAGATAGGTCGTGAAGGAACATCACGATCCTGATTGTCATCAGGATCTGCGCGATCGGCTCAGCCGATCACTCCGAGGATGTCCGATTCCTTCATGATCAGCAGGTCTTCGCCGCCGACCTTGACCTCGGTGCCCGACCACTTGCCGAACAGGACGCGGTCGCCGACCTTGACGTCGAGCGGGGTGATCGTGCCGTTCTCGGCGCGGGCGCCGGTGCCGATCGAGACGATTTCGCCCTCAGCCGGCTTTTCCTTGGCGCTGTCGGGGATGATGATGCCGCCGGCCGTCTTTTCTTCGGCCTCGACGCGGCGCACGAGAACACGGTCGTGCAGCGGGCGGAAAGTCATTGGGGTTCTCCCTATATCCAACGAACTGAAAACTGGGTTGGCACTCACCTCATGGGAGTGCCAACGGCGCTGGATATGGTCTGACCCCGGGGAGGCGTCAAGCGGGACCTAGCAGAAAAATTTGGTCCTGGTCCGGCTTCGCGCCGAAGCGGTATCGCAGGAAGATGGGCGGGCTGGATGACTAGCCGATGACAGCGTGGACCACGGGCGCGGACACCCGGGGATGCCCCGACTCGGGGATCAGGTGGAACCGTCCGCGCCAGTGCCAGCGCGCCAGCAGCAGCACCGCCGCCACGGTTAGGCCGACCGCGAGGCCGATCCACACGCCGACGCCGCGCAGGGGGGTGTAGAGCCCCAATACCACCGAGGTCGCGAAGCCTGCCGCCCAGTAGCCAACGATGGCGATGACGGCGGGAATGCGCGTATCCTGCACCCCGCGCAGCACCCCGGCGGCGACTGCCTGCAGCCCGTCGGTCAGCTGGAACACGGCGGCGACGAAGAGGTACTGCAGCGCCAGGCTCACCATCACCGCATTGGCGGGATCGGAGACATCGACATAGGCTGCGAGTACGAGCCGCGGGAACGCGAGCATGGCGAGCGCCGAGACGCAGACGAACGCCATGCCGATGAGCAGCGCGGCCCAGCCCGCGCGGCCGATCGCGTCCCTGTCGCCCGCGCCGAAGTGGTAGCCGACGCGGATCGTCGCGGCCTGGCCGATGCCGAAGGGGACCTGGAAGGCGAAGGCGGCGATCTGCAGCGCCACGGTGTGCGCGGCCAGTTCCGCCTCGCCGACGCGGCCCATCAGGAAGGCGGCGCCGCTGAACAGTCCCCCCTCGGCGATCAGCGTCGCGGAGATCGGCAGGCCGAGGCTCAGCATCTGGCGCAGGCGGGTCCACTCGGGCCGCCACCAGCGGCCGAAGACGTGGAAGCGGCGCAGCTGGCGGTCGGTGCGGATGGCGACGACATAGGCGAGCACGGTGATGCAGGCAGTGATGACGCTCGCGCTCGCCGATCCGTCGAGGCCCAGCGCGGGCAGGCCGAAGTGGCCGAACACCAGCGCGTAGTTGCCCAACGCGTTCACCAGGATCGCCAGCGCCGTGATCGCCGTCGCGAAGACCGGACGGCCCAGCGCCGAGACGAAGGTCCGCAGCACGTTGGAGATCGCCATCGGCACCAGCGCCAGCGAGACGATGCGAATGAAGCCGCCCGAAAGCTGGACGACGTGCGGGTCCTGCCCGGTCGCCAGCATGATCGTCTCGCCCGCGAAACATATCGCCACGGCGACGAAGCCGAGCAGCACCGCCAGCCACAGCGCCATGCGCGTGGAGCGGCGCACCTCGCGCACCGAATTGCGGCGGCGCCCGAGCTCGGCCGCGATCAGCGGGGCGACCGCGCCGGTCACGCCGTTCAGCCCCATCATCACCACCGCGACGATCGCCACGGCAAGGCTCGACGCCGCGAGCGATTCCTGCCCCAGCCGCGCCACGAAGATCACGTCGACCGCGAAGACCGCCATCTGCAGCATGTTCGCCAGCGCCAGCGGCCCCGCGAGCCGCAGGGTGGCGCCGAGTTCGGCACGGAACGGATGGATCTTGTGGCTCTCCCGCATTTGTGGCGCGCGATAGGGACTTGAGCGCGGGCTGGGAAGCGATTCCTGAGAGGGGGTGGCGATGAAGACCCGGCGCGATGGCCCCCGGCCTGCTTCCCTTCCTCGGCCTTGTATATTACCCCGCGCAGGCAAGGAGATGTCCCCTCATGACGACGACCCGCACGGTAATGGCGCTGGCGCTTCCCCTGACCGTCCTGCTCGCGGCCTGCGGCGGCAGCGCCCCGGACGACACCGCCACGCCCGGCGCCTCGCCCGCACCGGCGACGTCCTCGGCGATGGTCGACCCGGCGCCGCCGGCGTTCATGGTGTGCCGCTCGTGCCACTCGACGCAGGCGGGGCAGAACGGGATCGGGCCGACGCTGGCGGGCGTCGTCGGGTCGAAGGCGGGCGCGGCGCCGGGCTATGCGTTCAGCCCGGCGCTGAAGGCCTCGGGCATCGTCTGGGACCGCGCCAGCCTCGACACCTGGCTGCAGGGTCCGATGAAGATGGTGCCGGGCACGAAGATGGTGATCCCGGTGTCAGACCCGGCGAAGCGCAAGGCGATCATCGACTATCTGGAAACGCTGAAGTGACGGCGGACGAGGTCCACGCACTGGCCGAAATCCACCAGTTGCTCTCGCGCTGTACCCAGGCGGGCGACGCGCGCAGGGCCGACGCCTATGCCGAGAGCTATACGCGCGGCGGCGTGCTCGACCTGCAGGGCGGCGCGATCGCGGGGCGCGAGGCGATCCGGGCCTGGATGAAGGCGCCCTCGGTAATCCCCGCGCCGACCGGCGCCGCGCCCGGTTTCGTGAGCCACCACCTGACCACCTGCCATGTCGACTTCACCGGCCCGGACGAGGCCACCGCGCGCACCTACTGGATGGTCACCAGCGCCGCCGGGCTCGACCACAACGGTTTCTACGTCGATCGCCTGGCCCGCGAGGAGGGCCGGTGGCTGATCGCCAACCGCCGCCCCCGCACCTTGTGGATCAGCCCGGACAGCGTGCTCCACGGCGGCTGACGCGCACGGCCCAAACGAAAAGGGCGGCCCCTTGCGGAGCCGCCCGTTCCTGTTTCGTCCGGTCGGGACCGGAGCGAAGATTACTTGAGCTCGACGGTGCCGCCGGCTGCTTCGATCTTCGCCTTGATGTCTTCGGCTTCAGCCTTGGTCGCGCCTTCCTTGACGGCCTTGGGAGCCGCTTCGACAAGAGCCTTGGCTTCAGCGAGGCCCAGACCGGTGATGGCGCGGACTTCCTTGATGACCTGGATCTTCTTGCCACCGTCGCCGGTGAGGATCACGTCGAATTCGGTCTTCTCTTCAGCAGCGGCCGGAGCGTCGCCCGAAGGGGCGGCAACGGCGACGGCAGCAGCGGCGCTGACGCCCCATGCTTCTTCGAGGGCCTTGGCGAGGTCGGCGGCTTCGAGGACGGTGAGCGTCGACAGTTCTTCAACAAGCTTGGCGATGTCGGCCATGATAATAACTCCTGATCTGTGGTCCCGTCACCGCCTCATGCGGCAACGGGATAAATCGTTAGAAACGTGCTGCTTGAGCTTGGGCTCAGGCGGCTTCCTTCTCGGCGTACGCGGCGAAGACACGGGCCAGCTTGGCCGCCGGAGCGGTGGTGAGCTGGGCGATCTTGGTCGCGGGAGCCTGAACGAGGCCGATGAGCTTGGCGCGCAGTTCGTCGAGCGAGGGCATCGAGGCGAGCGCCTTGACACCTTCGGGGGTCAGAACCTGCGAACCCATCGCGCCGCCGACGATCTCGATCTTGTCGGTCGTCTTGGCGAATTCGACGACGGCCTTGGCGGCTGCAACGGGGTCCACCGAAGAGGAGATACCCGTAGGGCCGGTCAGGAAGTCGGCGAGACCGACATAGTCGGTGTCCGCGATGGCAAGCTTGGCAAGACGGTTCTTCGCAACCTTGTAGTCCGCACCAACGTCACGCATCTTTCCGCGCAGGGCGGTGGACTGGGCCACCGTCATGCCGAGGTTGCGGGTGATGACCACCGCGCCGGCCTCGGAGAAGACCGCGTTGAGCTGGGCGACCGATTCGGCTTTCTGCGAACGATCCATGCCTTACTCCTTCACAATGGCTGCGAAAGGAGACCTCCCGCAGCCGGCTACGTAGTCCGGCGTGCTCTGACGAGCGCACCGGGCGATTCCGTTCGAAGGGGAAGGAGCATCGTGCCGGAGCACGAAATTGGCACCATGCTCGAAGGAGCTGGGGGCCGTGGATTTCTCTGTCCCCGCCTAGGCTGCGGATTAAGGGGGAAACCCCCAGCAGCTGTCTCGGACGGCTGAACGACGGGAATCATCCCATCGGTCGGAGCGGGCCAATGGCGCAAACGGGCGCCCGAGTCAACCTTGCGTCACCCTTGGCGGCACTGCACCCGGCTGCGCGCGTAGACGGCGAGCACGGTGAGCATCGCCATGCCGGGCAGCGCGATCTCTCCCGCATGGGCCATCGCGATCACGGCCGCGGCGAACGGCAGCAGCATATTGCGCCCCTTGCCCGTCAGCACGAGCCGGTCGCGCACGAACCATAGCGCCGTCATGTAGAGCGCCAGCGGTATGGCGACCGCGAGGTTGCCGGCCAGCGGCGAGGCGTGATGGCCGCTCCCGCCCGCCGCGCCGTCGATCACCGCCGCGAAGCCGGCGCCGGTCGCCGCGCCGCTCGCGTAGATCACCGCGTGGGAATAGCCCCAGCGGAACGCGCTGCCGAACACCGCGTGGTCGAGCGGCCCTTCCTGCGAGAAGTAGAGCCACCACATCGCGAAAGTGATGGCCAGAGCCGACACCGCCAGCACCACGAGGCGCGCGGGATCGCCCGCCGTCCCGTCCGCCAGCGTGAAGGCCGCCGCGCTGGCGAGCAGCACCTCGCCCAGCACGATGATGACGAACAGGCCGTGCCGCTCGGCGACGTGGTGGAGGTGCCAGGGCGTCATGCCCCGGCGCTCGGCGATCGGGGGCACCGCCATCTCGAGCACGACGCCGAGCGCGAAGAGGCCCATCACCGCGTTCGGCGCGTCGGGCCGGAAGACCATGAGCGCCAGCGTCCAGTAGACCTGCACCAGCGCGATCCCCGCCGCATAGCCGTATGCCGTGGCGCGGTGGCCGGGATCGCTGCGCGCCGCGATCAGCCAGAACGCGATCATGCCGAGTCGCATGACGATGTAGCCGACGATCGCCAGCGACAGGTCGAGCCCCGCGAAGATGCGCGGCACGCCCCCCGCCACCGCCAGCGCGCCGGCCATGATCCAGCAGGTGATGAGGCGGTAGACCGGCCCGTCGTTGTCGTAGGCCGAGGCGAACCAGGTGAAGTTCATCCAGGCCCACCACGTCGCGAAGAAGGCCATCGCGAACGTGAGCACACCGCTCGCGGCATGGCCCTCGGCGACGGCGTGGTGCAGCCCCTCGGCGGCGGAAGCGACGGCGATGACGATGACGAGGTCGAACAGCAGTTCGAGCGGGGTGGACACCCTGTGGCTCTCGTGCGGATCGCGCGCGCGGAACAGCCGTAGCTCGCGTTTCGTGGTCATGTCCTGCCGTTCCCCCTTGGCTTGCATGCCATCTAGGGGGGCGCATGGCCGGAGGGCAAGTGCTGTCCCCGTGAAGGCGAGCACCGGTCTGCACGGGGAGCGCACGAAAAAGGGGGCGGCTCCGGGTGGAGCCGCCCCGCAGTGCCGGGCGTGACGCCGGCGGGTCAGGCGTCGATCAGGTCGGGCTTGGCAGGGGTGGGCTGCCCGGTGGTCTGGTTCGACGGCCTGTAGCTGCGGAAATCGAAGGGCTGGGCCTGCGCCTTCAGGTCTTCCTGATGCTCGCGGTGCTGCAGCTGGAGGCGGGCGCGGCGCATGCGGGCCTTGCGCGAGGTGAACGGGTTGTCCTCGTCCGGCGCGGCATCGGCCATGCGGGCGAGCAGGTCGCTGCGCTCCTCCGCGGTCTCCGGCAGCGGCGTGGCGGCGAGGACGGCGGAGGCGGAGCGTGCCGCCATGGGGCTGGGTGCGTAGGCGGCGGGCATGGCGGGGCGCATGGGCTCCTCGACGAAGGTGCCGCCGATGACCGCCGGGGCGACATCCACGACCGGAGCCGGTTCCTCGGCCAGTTCCTCCGGCGTATATGCGACCTCGTCGGGGCGCGGCTCGCGGCGGCGGCGCATCGCGGCGATACCAAGGCCGGCGATGCCCAGTGCGGCGAGCAGGCCGGCGATGCCCGCGATCGGCAGGTCGCTGCCCTCGTTCGCGGGGGCGGCTGCGGCCGACGGCGGCGGGGCATCGGCGCGGACGGGCGCCGGGGCCGCGGGCGGCACCGCGCCTTCGGCCAGCGCGCCGTCAGCGGC
>NZ_JBWKOQ010000006.1:0-155052 GCF_059416165.1 Novosphingobium sp. GW821-FHT09E05 | reverse complement strand
CGCCTGTCCCTCGAGCGCGCGCCCGCGCTCGATCGCGGCGCGCAGGCCGGCGGTGCGCCGCTCGACCTCGGGCAGCATGGTGTCGAGCATCGCCCGCAGGTAGACCGCATCGCGCACGGAACCGGGCCGCAGCAGCGCCAGCAGCGGCGGGCGGCGCGAGAGGCGCTGGAGCGAGCCGGTGAGCCGCGCGAGCGGTCCCTGCCGCTCGGCGAGCTGCGCGCGCAGCCCGGCGCGCTGCGAGGCGATCAGCCGCATTTCCGCGCGCTGCGCCGCGATGGCGGCCTCGGTTTCCTGGATGCGGGCGGCGACGGCGGCGGCCTCGCGCGCGGTGCTGTCGGCCTGCCGGGTGACCGCCTGCGCCTGCCGTTCGAGCGTCTCGGCCCGCCTGCGCGCCGCCGCGCCTTCGACCCGCGCCGCGCGCATGTCCGCCTGCGCCCGCCGCGCATCGAGCGCCGGGTCGAGCACCGCCAAGGCGCCGCCTTGCGTCATCGCCTGCGTGGCAAGCACACCTCCGCCAAGTGCGGCAAGAACCAGCAGGGAGCGGGAGATAGGCTTCACGCGGGACTGACTAGGCGAGGCAGGTCCGGGCGGGAAGAGGGAAGTGCCACCGGCGCCGGCCGGGGACTAATCGCTGGCGGGACCGGCCAGGTATTCCGCGTCGGTGACATGTTCCAGCCATGTCACGGGCGAGCCATCGAGCGATTCCTGGACTGCGATGTGCGTCATCGCGGTGGTCGGCGTGGCGCCGTGCCAGTGCTTGCGGTCCGCCGGGCACCATAGCTGGTCGC
Organism: Novosphingobium sp. GW821-FHT09E05; assembly: GCF_059416165.1. NCBI lineage: Bacteria > Pseudomonadati > Pseudomonadota > Alphaproteobacteria > Sphingomonadales > Sphingomonadaceae > Novosphingobium > Novosphingobium sp. GW821-FHT09E05. The sequence continues at coordinate 154,264 of NZ_JBWKOQ010000006.1, read as the reverse complement.
CGGCATGAAATTCATGGATCGCGCCGCCTTCGACCTGCGTCCAGCCGATGCCCTCGGTGACGATCAGGGTCTGCCCCAGCGGGTGCTTGTGCCAGGAGGTTCGTGCGCCGGGCTCGAAATGGACGATCGCCCCGCCGAGCCGCGAGGGTTCGTCGCGCTGGAAGCGTCCCGTGACGGTCACCTTGCCGGTGAAGTTTTCGGCCGGTCCCTCGATGGTCTCCATGTCGGCCTGGCGGGTGATGATCATGTGTGTGGCTCCTTGCTGCGGCGGCGCGGCGGGGGCCGGCCGCGCCTGGGGATGGTCGGGCGCCGCGGCGGCGAGGATCAGCGCCGCGAAGGGCGCCAGGATGAGCTTCATCGCGGTCTCCGTTGCTGGATCGGCACGACGCCGTGCGCGGCAGATGTGGAGAGCCGGCCGGCGATCCGATACCCGCCGCATCCTGCATGCAGCAGTGAGCGGCAGTCATCCTGGCGGAACGAACGACACCCGCGCGGCCTTCGCGATCGTGGCGAGCAACGACCTCGCCGCCGCCATCCCGTTCTGGGAGCGTCTCGGCTTCGCGCGGGTGGGCGGGGATGCGGGCTACGTCATCATGACGGGCTGGGACTGCGAGGTTCATCTCACCCAGGCCGGAGGCGGCGTCTGGCGGGTGCCGGAAGAGGCCAATCCGTTCGGCGTATTCATCCGTACGCCCCACGTCGATGCCATCGCGGCGAGGGTGGACGACCTCGTCATTCGCCCCGGCGGGGTGCTGCGCCACCGCGAATGGGGGCTCTACGAGGTCGGCATCGCCGGGCCGGACGGGTTGCTCGTCCGCATCGGCTGGCCCTCGGCGCTGGTCGGGCCGTAACCCCTCACCCCGAGCGGTGGTAGGGGTGCCCGGCGAGGATCGCGGTCGCGCGCCACAGCTGTTCGGCGAGCATCGCCCGGGCCATCAGGTGCGGCCAGGTCATGCGGCCGAAGCAGAGCAGATGGTCGGCGCGGCTACGCGCCTCGTCGCCGTGGCCGTCGGCGGCGCCGATGAGGAAACGGCATTCGCGCACCCCCTCGTCGCGCCAGCGCCCGAGCAGCGCAGCGAATTCCTCGGAACTCATGGTCTTGCCTCGCTCGTCGAGGAGGACGTCGCGGCTGGGAGTCTGGCTGGAAGGCGGGACCTTGCCGCCCACGTCGGGCAGCTCGCTGTGCCGGAACGGCCAGGCGATGCGCTTCGCATAGCGGTCGAGCAGGTCGGCCTCGGGCGAGCGGGCGATCTTGCCGCGGGCGATGATGTGAAGCAGCATGATCGGGAGCGCTCGGGACGCGGGGTCCCGGCGCGAAATCCTTTCGCAAGGGGCCCGGTCAGGTCACGCGACCGGGGCTCATCCTCTCGCCGGGGCGGCGACCGTCAGGCCGCGCCGGACGGTCCGTCGAAGCCCCACATCCTTTCCAGGTTGTAGAAGCTGCGCACTTCCGGGCGGAACAGGTGGATCACCACGCTGCCCGCGTCGACCAGAACCCAGTCGGCGGCCGGAAGACCCTCGATGCGCGGGCTGCCGTGACCGGACTGCTTGAGGCGTTCGCCCAGCTTCTGCGCCATCGCGGCGACCTGGCGGGTGGAACGGCCCGACCCGATCACCATGAAGTCGGCGATGCTGGATTTGCCTTCGAGATCGATGGTGACGAGATCCTGCACCTGGTCGTCGTCCAGCGAAGCGAGGACGAGGGCCAGCAGCGGATCGTCGCTCTGGATCGTGGTAGGCGGGGGGGTGGCGCCGGTGGAAGCCGGCTGTATCTGTGCCTGTGGCATTTTAGTTGGTGTCTGCTCCTTTCAGGGATCGACCGGACCCGGCGGAAACCGCCGTGCCACGATCGATCGTTTTCTTTGGTTGCCGGTAGTGCAGGAGAAGGGGCACGAAGCCACTCACTCTGCCATGCCCGGAATGGTGCGGTGCGTGACTGCATCCCGCGAAAGTCCGGTTCCAGACCTTCGTGCCCAGTCCGGATCGGCCTGGCGTATCGCCGTGGCCGACCGCGTATCGGGGTCGAATCGCAATGTCACTAGCGCGGGTGCGCTCCACCTTTCCGGGTCGCGAAGGCTGGTCATGGGCTTCCGGTAGCGCCCTAGCCAGGCCATCGCGGGGCTCGCGAGGGCAGCGCCATCATACCCCGGACGGGCGATTACCGCAATCGGCATGAGTCGGGCGATGGTCCGCCAGTCTTTCCAGCGGTGCAACTGGGCGAGATTGTCCGCTCCCATGAGCCAGACGAAGCGCCGTTTCGGGTAGCGCCGCAGCAGCGCCTTCAGGGTGTCGACGGTGTAGCGGGTGCCCAAGGTCCGCTCGATCGCGGTGGGCCGGATTCGCGAGCGGCGCGCCTGGCGGCGGGCCGATTCGAGCCTGGCGGCGAGCGGCGCCATGCCCTTCGCGGGCTTGAGCGGATTGCCCGGCGAGACCAGCCACCACGCTTCGTCCAGCCCCAGCGCCGCGATCGCGAACAGGGTGATGCGCCGGTGCCCGCCGTGCGCCGGATTGAAGCTGCCGCCGAGCAGGCCGGTGACCGGGCCGGGGCGGGCCTTGTGAACGGTGCGAATCGGGGCGCGACTCAGGGGCGCGCCTGCCCCGTGCCGCGCACCTGCCACTTGTAGGTGGTGAGCCCCTCGAGCGCGACCGGGCCGCGGGCATGGAGGCGGCCGGTGGCGATGCCGATCTCGGCGCCGAGGCCGAACTCGCCGCCGTCGGCGAACTGGCTCGAGGCGTTGACCATGACGATGGCGCTGTCGACCTCGTCGAGGAAGCGCTCGGCCGCCTCGGCGTCCTCGGTGACGATGGCGTCGGTGTGGTGCGAGGAGTGCGCGGCGATGTGGGCGATCGCGGGCTCCAGCCCATCGACCACCGCGACCGCAAGCACCGCGTCGAGGTACTCGGTGTCCCAGTCCTCGTCGCTCGCGGCGAGGATGCGCGGGTCGAGCGCCTGGGCGCGGGCATCGCCGCGCAGTTCGCAGCCGGCGTCAAGGAGCGCGGCGACGACCGCCTCGCTCTCGGGGAACAGCGCGTCGAGCAGCAGCGTCTCCATCGCCCCGCAGATGCCGGTGCGGCGCATCTTGGCGTTGAGGGCGAGGCTGCGCGCCATCTCCGGGTCGGCGGCGGCGTGGATGTAGGTGTGGCAGATGCCGTCGAGGTGCGCGAGCACCGGAACGCGTGCATCGGCCTGGACCCGCGCGACGAGGCTCTTGCCCCCGCGCGGCACGATCATGTCGATCAGCCCGGCGGCGGTCAGCATCGCGCCGACGACGGCGCGGTCCTGCGTCGGCACCAGCTGGATCGCGGCGGCGAGGATGCCGACGCTCTCGAGCCCGGCGGCGAGCGCGGCGCGGATCGCGCGGTTGGAATGGAGCGCCTCGGTGCCCCCGCGCAGCAGCACGGCGTTGCCCGAGCGCAGGCACAGCGCGGCGGCGTCGGCGGTGACGTTGGGGCGGCTTTCGTAGATGATCCCGATCAGGCCGATCGGCACCCGGACGCGCGACAGCCTGAGGCCATTGGGCCGCTCGCTGGCGGAGATCACCTCGCCCACCGGATCGGGCAGCGCGGCGACCTGGTCGAGGGCGTCGGCGATGCCGGCGAGGCGCCCCGCGTCGAGGCGCAACCGATCGAGCAGCGCCGCCGTCAGGCCCTTCGCCTCGCCGGCCGCGATGTCGAGCGCGTTGGCGGCGAGGATGTCCGGCCCGGCGGCGCGAAGCGCGGCGGCGGCGGCGCGCAGGGCCTCGGCCTTCTGCGCGTCGCTCAGCCGGGCGAGCACGCGCTGGGCGGCGCGGCCGTCTTGCGCGAGCTGCGCGACCAGCGCCTCGGGCGACAGCGTGGCAGGGTCGGCGGCGAGAGGGGTCTGCAGGTTCATGGCCTCGGGCTAGCACCGCCCCGCCCGGTTGTCACCGATCGAGAGGCGGCGGCGGCGTTCACGATGTCGCCGCGCACGGTTACGCCGCGCAGGTCCTGTCCCGGGTCGTCATTGCGGCCGCCTTTGGGCGTGAAGAACGCCTCCCAGCGCCCGTCTTTCATCAACTGGAAGCGCGCGATTTTCCGGCAGAAAATGACAATCCGCGATGTATCCCTCGGTTCATCGCACGAATCTTCCGACTCGGCTCGATTCGACAATGCTTCGAGGTGAGTCGATTCGCCATGCCAACCACCCCCTGCTAGTTCGCCGCTCCGGGACTGAGACATAGAATTTCCAGCGGGGTCGTTTTGTTATCCACATCTGCCGGGGCGCTTTTCCAGCGCCTCAGGACTGCATTCCCCGATCGCGAGTTCATCATGCGATCGCAGGGACAGGTCCGTTTCATCCGCGTTTCTTCGCGCCGCCAGAAGATCGCCGCCGGAGTCGCGGTCGGCGTGCTCGGCGCGTGGTGCGCCTCGGTCGGCGCCCTGGCGCTGTCGCAGGCCTCCACGCAGACCGCGCAGGCCGATCTCGTCCAGCGTGAGGCGAGCGTCGCCAGGGCCGAGGGACGCGTCCAGCATTACCGGCAGAACGTCGACGCGCTCGCATCCGATCTCGCCCGCCGCCAGAAGTTCATCGAACAGGTGGTCGACGCCCACATCGGCGACCTTCCCGAAGCCGGCGCCGCCGAAGGCTCCGGCGACGAAGTGCCCGCCGCCAACAAGATCAGCGCCGCCAGCCCCGGCGCCGGCCCGCTCGCCCGCATCGAAGCCGGCCAGGTCGCGCTGGTCGAGCGCCTGACCCGCTACGCCGACCAGCGGTCGAGCGCCGCCAGCGAGGCGATCCGCCACCTCGGACTCAATCCCGCCGCCATGGCCGCCTCGCGCGCCGCGGAGGGTGGTCCGCTCATCAAGCTCGTGACCGCGAGCGACGGCAGCGTCGATCCCCGCTTCCGCCGCATGGGCCAGAGCCTGGCGCGGATGGATGCGCTGGAAAGCGGCCTCGCCTCGATCCCGCAGGTCAGCCCGGCGCACGTCGCCTATGTCTCGTCGAGCTACGGCTACCGCTCGGACCCCTTCACCGGCGGCGCCGCGTTCCACGCCGGGCTCGATTTCCCCGGCCCGATGGGCTCGCCGATCTACGCCGCCGCCAAGGGCCGCGTCACGTTCGTCGGCCAGAAGTCCGGCTACGGCAACTGCGTCGAAGTGACGCACGGCAACGGTCTCATGACGCGCTACGGCCACCTTTCGGGCTTCCGCGCCCATGTCGGCCAGGAGGTCGAGGCCGGCGCGCTGATCGCCGCGATGGGCAGCACCGGCCGCTCGACCGGCCCGCACCTGCACTTCGAGGTCCGCGTCAACGACCGCCCGGTCAACCCGCGGCCCTTCCTCGAAGCCGCCCGCAACGGCCAGACCGGCCAGTAAAGCCCAACCAAGGAGAGAGACGGACATGGCAAAGGCCTTCATCAGCTCCCGCGCCGTCAACGGCGCCGGCAGCTTCTCGATGCTCGGCGCCGATACCGCCATCACCGGCAACATCCAGGCCAGCGCCGACCTCCACGTCGACGGCAGCGTCGACGGCGACATTGCCTGCAACGCGCTGGTGCAGGGCGAAGGCAGCGAGATCACCGGCGCGGTGCGCGCCGAATCGGTGCGGATCGCCGGCCTCGTACGCGGCTCGGTCGCCGCGCGCGAAGTGGTGATCCTCAAGACCGCGCGGATCGAGGGCGACGTCGCCTACGACGCGCTGACCATCGAGCAGGGTGCCCGCCTCGAGGGCCGCCTCAGCCCCAACGGCGGCCAGATGCCCCCCGCCATCGCCCGCCTGCCGCACGCCGAGGCGGAACTGATCCTCCCCGCCGCGGCGGAGTGACCGCCTAGCCGGCCTGCGCTTCGCGGCGCAGGGCCTTGCGGTCGAGCTTGCCGGCGGCGGTGACCGGCAGCGCCGCGCGCAGCTCTACCCGGTCCACCCGCTCGTGCCTGCCGATGCGCGCGTTGAGCCACCCGGCGATATCCTGCGCGGTCGCGGCCTGATCCGCGCCAGCGACGACGAAGGCGCACGGCCGCTCGCCCATCCCTTCGTCCGGCACCCCGACCACGGCGGCTTCGCGGACGGCGGGATGTTCGAGCAGCACGGCCTCGACCCGGCTCGGGAAGACCTTGAGGCCGTCCACCGCGATCATGTCCGTCAGGCGATCGGCGAGAAGGACGTAGCCATCCTCGTCGATCGTGGCGACGTCGCCGGTGCGCAGCCAGCGGCGGCCGTCGCGCTCGACGAAAACGCCGGGCTCCGCGCGGTTCCAGTAGCCGAGCATGACCTGCGGCCCCGCGATCGCCAGTTCCCCCGGCTCGCCTTCGGCAGCATCGCGCGAGGGATCGTCGGTGTCGAGCAGGCGCAGGTCGGTGCCCGGAAGCGGCTGCCCGATCGACCCCGGCACCTCGCGCCCGTCGAACGGGTTCGAGGCGGCGACGCCGGCGGTTTCGGCCAGGCCGTAGCCTTCGACGAGCTTGGCGCCGCTGGCCTTCTCGAACCGCGTCTTCAGCGCCCCCGGCAGCGGTACGCCGCCCGAAATGCAGGTGAACAGGCTGGACAGGTCGCAGCGCTCCAGCGCCGGATCGTCGAGCATCGCCTCGAACATCGTCGGCACGCCAGGGATCGCCGTCACCCGGTTGCGCTCGACGACGGCGAGCGCCCGGCCCGTCTGGAACCGCGGCAGCATGGCGATCATGCCGCCGTCGTAGACGGTGCGGTTGAGCACGCAGGCATTGGCGAAGACGTGGAACAGCGGCAAGGCGCCCAGGATCACGTCGCGCTGGTGGGCATGGGGGTCGATTGCCTCGATCTGCCGGGCATTGGCGGTGAGGTTCTGGTGACTGAGCGCCACCCCCTTGGGCGCGCCGGTGGTTCCGCCGGTGTACTGCAGCAGCGCGACGTCGGCGAGCGGGTCGATTGGGGCCGGATCGCGTTCGCGCCCGAGCAGCATTTCGTCCCATTCGAAGACGTTTGCCGCCTCGGGGATCGCCGCGATCCGGTCGCGCCGGAACAGGCGCAGGCCCAGGCTCCGCCAGAACGGCAGCTGCGTGGACAGCCGCACGACGCAAAGCCATTCGAGGCCGGTACCGTGCAGCAGGTGCTCGGCGACGGGCAGGAGTTTCGGCACGTCGAGCGTGACCAGCAGCCGCGCGCCCGAATCGGCCACCTGCGCCTCGAGCTCGGCGCGGGACTGGAGCGGGGAGAAGTTGACCACGGTCATGCCGGCGATCAGCGCGCCGAAATAGGCCGACAGATAGGCCGGGACATTGGCCATGAAGAGCCCGACCCGGTCGCCCTTGCCCAGCCCCAGCGACTGCAGTCCACCCGCGAAGCTGTGCGCTTCGGCGGCGATGTCGTCATAGGAGAAGCGGCGTCCGAGAAAGTCGATCAGCACGCGGCTGCCATGCGCGGCGACGCTTGCCGCGAACATGTCGGTCATCGCCATCGGGGCGAACACCTGCTCCCACTCGCAGGGATGCGCGTAGCCGTCCCGCCAGGCCTTCGGGCCTATCCTCTCTTCCATTCCGCAGCTTTGCGCCGGGAAAAGAGGGCGAACAAGCGGATTGTGTGCGGTTGTAAACAGTGCCGACAGGCGGGGCGCTGAAAATCGCCGGCGCCTGTCGGGACGGTGTGTTTACTGGCCGCGTTCCTCGGCTTCGGCCGCGCGCTTGGCTTCGAGCCAGGCGGCGACTTCGGCTTCCTGGGCGGCTTCGCTGGCGGCCTGGACCTGAGCCTGGCGCTCGGCACGCAGTTCCTCGATCAGCGCGGTGCGATCGTCGGACAGGCGCTCGTTGGTGAGGTTCTCGTCCTCCTCGATGCCGGCCTTCTTCGCGGCCTTGGCGACGATGGCGTCGAGTTCGCGCTGCGAGCACAGGCCCAGCGTGACCGGGTCCTTCGGGGTGATGTTGGCGATGTTCCAGTGCGAACGGTCGCGAATCGCCGCGATCGTGTTGCGCGTGGTGCCGATCAGCTTGCCGACCTGCGCGTCCGAGACCTCGGGGTGGTTGCGCAGGATCCAGGCGATGCCGTCCGGCTTGTCCTGGCGCTTGGACACCGGGGTGTAGCGCGGGCCCTTGGTGCGGCTCACGTTGACCGGCGCCTTGTGCATGCGCAGCTTGTATTCGGGGTTGGCCTGCCCCTTCTCGATCTCTTCCATGGTCAGCTCGCCCGAACGCACGGGGTCGCGACCGGTATACTTGCTGGACGCCAGGTCATCGGCCATCGCCTGGACTTCGAGCATGTGAAGGCCGCAGAATTCTGCGATCTGCTCGAACGTCAGCGAGGTGATGTCGACCAGCCAGGAGGCGGTCGCGTGCGGCATCAGCGGAGTGGGCTGGCTCATGTCTCTATCTCCGGCGAAAACAATAAGGGCCGCCCCTTGGGGAGCGGCCGTACCGGGTCGATCTAGGCGAAGTCTGTGGATTCGGCAAGCAAAAGGCTCGCTGTCCGGACGAGTCATTTGGGCGGGCATCGGCGCGCTCGTCTGCGACGTTTCACGTGGAACGCGCCGCGGTGCTTCAGATCTCCAGCACGATCTTGCCGACATGGTCGCCCGCTTCCATGCGGACATGGGCGGCAGCGGCCTCGGCCAGCGGATAGCGCGTGTCCATGACCGGGCGCAGAGTGGCGTCCGCCACCAGCGGCCAGGCACATTCGAGGATTTCCTGCGCGAGCAGCGCCTTGAACTCGTCGGAACGCGGCCTCAGCGTCGAGCCGGTGAGGGTGTAGCGCCGCGTCATGACGACGGCCATGTTGATCTCCGCCTTCACGCCGCCCTGCACCGCGATGGTGACGTGCCGCCCCTCGGGCGCAAGGCACTTGAGGTTGCGCGCCACGTAGCTGCCCGCGACCATGTCGAGCACGAGGTCGACGCCCCTGCCCCCGGTGATGCGCGACACTTCCTCGACGAAATCGGCCGCCTTGTAGTCGATCGCATGGTGCGCGCCGATCTTGAGCGCCGCCTCGCACTTTTCGGGCGAGCCGCAGGTGACGATGACGGTCAGCCCGAAATGGCGCCCCAGCATCGTCGCCATGGTGCCGATCCCGCTGGTGCCGCCGTGGACCAGGATCGTCTCGCCCTGCCGCGCGTAGCCGCGCTCGAACACGTTGTGCCAGACGGTGAACAGCGTCTCGGGCAGCGCCGCCGCCTCGTCCATGGCGAGACCATCGGGCACCGGCAGGCAGTGCGCCGCCCGGGCGATGCAGTATTCGGCATAGCCCCCGCCCGAGACGAGCGCGCAGACCTGCTCGCCGATGACGAGCGCATCGACGCCCTGCCCCAGCGCGGCGATCGTGCCCGAAATCTCGAGGCCGGGAATCGGCGAGGCTCCCGGCGGCGGCGGATAGTTGCCCTGCCGCTGGACGACATCGGGCCGGTTGACCCCGGCGAACGCCACCTTGACCAGCACCTCTCCCGGTCCGGGCGCCGGCACGGCAACGACCTCGGCCCTGAGCACCTCGGGACCACCGGGCGATTCGTAGCCGACGGCGGTCATGGTGGCGGGCGGCTTCAGGTCCGGAGCGTCAGCTAACATGGGGCGATGGTGCCACAGCACCGGGCTGCGGGGAACACCTTTCGGGCCATTGACAGGCAGGAAATACAGTCCGATGCTGCACCGCAATGGACGATGATGATCGACCGCGGCTGCGGTCGCCCGAGGGCAACTTCGGCGCCGCCAGCCTCCTCGCCAGCGAAAGCCTGGAGCGCTATTCGCTGGACGAACTCGGCGCACGCATCGCCCTCCTGGAGGCGGAGATCGCAAGGGTCCGCGCCCACCGGGATGCATCTTCCGCGCACCGGCTCGCCGCCGATGCGCTGTTCAGGCCGCGATCATCGTGAGCCTCGCAGCTTCGCCTCTTGCCCCCGATACGGGTGCAACTGGGGGCAACCTCGCAACGGTCCTGATCGTTCCTATATCGATGCTGAAACCTCTTGCCGCCAAGCTCCCCCGCAAGGAGAGTCGTCCCTCCCAATGAAGGTCGCCTAAATGCCAAGTTTCGCGCAAAGCCTTGAAAAGACCCTGCACTCGGCTCTGTCTCACGCGTCTGAGCGCAGCCACGAGTACGCGACGCTCGAGCACCTGCTGCTCGCGCTGATCGACGACACCGACGCCGCCCAGGTCATGCAGGCTTGCGGCGTGGACCTCGGCGATCTGGGCGACGTGGTGCGCCAGTACCTCGACCAGGAATACCAGTCGCTCAAGACCGAGGAAAAGGGCGATCCCGCCCCCACCGCCGGCTTCCAGCGCGTGATCCAGCGCGCCATCCTCCACGTCCAGTCCTCGGGCAAGGACACCGTGACCGGCGCCAACGTGCTGGTCGCCCTGTTCTCCGAGCGCGACAGCTACGCCGTCTATTTCCTGCAGCAGCAGGACATGAGCCGCCTCGACGCGGTCAGCTACATCAGCCACGGCATCGGCAAGGGCGGCAAGCGCGTCGAGGAACGCAGCCCCAAGGGCTCGTCGGACGAGAACACGCCCACGCCCGAGGACAAGAACGAGACCAAGGCCGCCACCGGCAACAAGAAGGACTCGGCGCTCGACCAGTTCACCGTCAATCTCAACGAGAAGGCGCTGAACGGCAAGGTCGATCCCCTCATCGGGCGCGGCCCCGAAGTCGACCGCACGATCCAGATCCTGTGCCGCCGCTCCAAGAACAACCCGCTCTACGTGGGCGATCCCGGCGTTGGCAAGACCGCCATCGCCGAGGGCCTGGCGCGCAAGATCGTCGAGGGCGAAGTGCCCGAGGTTCTGGCCGAAGCAGTGATCTACTCGCTCGACATGGGCTCGCTGCTGGCGGGTACGCGCTATCGCGGCGACTTCGAGGAGCGCCTCAAGCAGGTCGTCTCCGAACTGGAGAAGATGCCGCACGCGGTGCTGTTCATCGACGAGATCCACACCGTGATCGGCGCGGGCGCCACCAGCGGCGGTGCGATGGACGCCTCGAACCTGCTCAAGCCGGCGCTGTCGGGCGGCACCATCCGCTGCATCGGCTCGACCACCTACAAGGAGTTCCGCAATCACTTCGAGAAGGACCGCGCCCTGCTGCGCCGGTTCCAGAAGATCGACGTGAACGAGCCGACGATCGAGGACACGATCAAGATCCTGCGGGGCCTGCGCACCGCCTTCGAGGAACACCACAAGGTCAAGTACACGCCTGACGCGATCAAGACCGCGGTCGAGCTTTCGGCCCGCTACATCAACGACCGCAAGCTACCCGACAAGGCGATCGACGTGATCGACGAAGTCGGCGCGATGCAGATGCTGGTGCCCCCCAGCCGCCGCAAGAAGACGATCACCGCCAAGGAGATCGAGCAGGTCATCGCGACCATGGCGCGCATCCCGCCCAAGTCGGTCAGCTCCGACGACAAGAAGGCGCTCGGCAACCTCGAGCGTGATCTGAAGCGCGTCGTGTTCGGCCAGGACAAGGCGATCGACCTGCTGTCAACCGCGATGAAGCTCAGCCGCGCAGGCCTGCGCGATCCGGACAAGCCGATCGGCTCGTTCCTGTTCTCGGGCCCGACCGGCGTCGGCAAGACCGAAGTCGCCAAGCAGCTCGCCACCATCATGGGCATCGAGCTGAAGCGCTTCGACATGTCCGAATACATGGAGCGCCACTCGATCAGCCGCCTGATCGGCGCGCCTCCGGGCTATGTCGGCTTCGACCAGGGCGGCCTGCTGACCGACGCGATCGACCAGAACCCGCACTGCGTCCTCCTGCTCGACGAGATCGAGAAGGCCCACCCCGACCTGTTCAACATCCTGCTGCAGGTGATGGACAACGGCCGCCTCACCGATCACCACGGCAAGACCGTCGATTTCCGCAACGTGGTCCTCATCATGACCACCAACGCGGGCGCCTCGGACATGGCCAAGCAGGGCATCGGCTTCGGCGACACCTCGAAGGAGGATGCCGGCGAGGAAGCGGTGAAGCAGATGTTCACGCCGGAATTCCGCAACCGCCTCGATGCGATCGTGCCCTTCGCCTATCTCGCCAAGGACACCATCAGCCGGGTCGTGGACAAGTTCATCCTCCAGCTCGAACTACAGCTGGCGGACCAGAACGTCCACATTCAGTTCGACTCGGATGCGCGGACCTGGCTCGGCGATCGCGGCTACGACAAGCTCTACGGCGCGCGCCCCATGGGCCGCGTGATCCAGGAGAAGGTCAAGCAGCCGCTCGCCGAGGAACTGCTGTTCGGCAAGCTCGCGCACGGCGGCGAGGTCCACGTCTCGGTCAAGGAAGACGCGCTCAACTTCGAGCTGACGCCTTCCCCGCCCAAGGTCGCCAAGGCCAAGAAAAAGGCCCCGGCCAAGCGGGCGAAGAACCCCGGCACCCAGCCGGAAACCAGCTCGGACGACTGAACCGAATAATCAGGTCAACGAGATGGGGCGGGAACCGCAAGGTTTCCGCCCCATTCTCTTTGGATGGCCCGCGATTTCTCCTGGATCAGACCCGAACCCTGGGGAATCCACGTCGTCCCTGCCGACTGCTGGATCGACCCGGCCCGGCCGGTCGACCGCGCGCTGGTGACCCATGGCCACGCCGACCACGCGCGCGGTGGCCACGGACGGACCTTCGCGACCCCCGCCACCCTCGCGATCATGAAGCTGCGCTACGCCACCGAGGACGGCGCGGTGCAGGTCCCCTACGGCGAGCGCATCGCCTTGCCGGGGGATGTCCACGCCACCTGGATTCCCGCCGGCCACGTCCTCGGTTCGGCGCAAATCCTGCTGGAGCACGCGGGCGAGCGCATCGTCGTCACCGGCGACTTCAAGCGCCGCGCCGACCCCACCTGCCCGCCCTTCGAGGTCACCCCCTGCGATGTGCTGGTCACGGAAGCCACCTTCGGCCTCCCGGTATTCCGCCACCCGCCGGTCGAGCAGGAGATCGCCAAGCTTCTTGCCGCCTTGGCCGCCAATCCGGAGCGCTGCGTCCTCGTCGGCGCCTACGCGCTCGGCAAGGCGCAGCGCCTGATCGCCGAACTGCGCCGCGCCGGTCACTCGGACACCATCTGGCTCCACGGCGCCATGGAGCGCATGTGCCGCCTCTACGAGGAATGGGGCGTCGATCTCGGCGACCTTCGCCTGATGTCCGACGCAACCAAGGACGAGCTGGCCGGAAGCATCGTCGTTGCCCCGCCCTCCGCGCTCAACGACCGCTGGAGCCGCCGCCTGCCCGAGCCGATCACCGCCATGGCCTCGGGCTGGATGCGCGTGCGCCAGCGCGCCCGGCAGCGGATGGTCGAACTGCCGCTCATCATCTCCGACCACGCCGACTGGGACGAACTGACGCAGACGGTGGTGGACGTGAACCCCGCCGAGACCTGGATCACCCACGGCCGCGAGGAAGCGATGCTGCGGTGGTGCGAATTGAACCAGCGCAAGGCGCGGGCGCTCGCTCTGGTGGGGTACGAGGACGAGGATGACTGAGGTTGGAAGGATAGACGCAGGGGAGCATGGCCCGGGGCGCACGCAGCAGCGTGGCGCCGTATGCGCTAGCGCCTCTCGCCTGAAGCCTTCACCCCAAACCTCGTCCTTCTCGCGAAGGCGGGAACCTATCTCCTGCGATTTCCGGGGGGTGCGGCATCAGATGGGTCCCCGCCTACGCGGGGATGACGGAAAGGGAGGAGGGCAAGCACCACGCCTCTGCCCGCGCAACCCCGCCGTGAAAGCGGTCCGGAGCCACGGCCCCAGGCCTCTCCCCCGCTGATGGAAGCCTTCGCCGCCCTCCTCGACGCGCTGGTCTACACCCGCAGCCGCAACGCCAAGCTCAAGCTGCTGGCTGACTACCTGCACGTCACCCCCGACCCCGACCGGGGCTGGGCGCTCGCCGCGCTGACCGACGGGATGGACTTCCCGGCGGTGAAAAGCTCGACCATCCGCAACCTGCTGACCGAGCGCATCGACCCGGTGCTCTGGACGCTCAGCCGCGAGTACGTCGGCGATTCCGCCGAAACCGCCAGCCTGCTCTGGCCCGAACCACCGGAAGCGCCGTCTCCGCCCACCGTGGCCGAGGCGGTCGATGCGCTGTCCCGCATGACCCGCGCCAACGTCATGACCGACCTGCCGCGCCTGCTCGACCGGCTCGACGCGGAAGGCCGCTACGCCCTGCTCAAGCTGGCGACCGGGGCGATGCGGATCGGCATATCGGCGCGGCTCGCCAAGACCGCCTTCGCGCAGGCGTTCGGCGTGTCGGTGGAGGACGTGGAGGAGCACTGGCACGGCCAGGTCGCCCCCTATGCCGCGCTGTTCGACTGGGCCGCGCACGGGGCCGAGCCGCCGAGTTCGCAGGACCTGCCGCTGTTCCGCCCCTTCATGCTCGCGCACGGGCTGGAGGAAACGCAAGTCGATCTCGCCGACTATGCGGCGGAGTGGAAGTGGGACGGCATCCGCGTGCAGGTCGTCTGCGCCGGCGGGGAGACCCGCGTCTATTCGCGCTCGGGCGACGACATCTCCGCCACCTTCCCCGAGATCGCCGACGCCCTCCACCTCGACGCTGTGCTCGACGGCGAACTGCTGGTGCGCGGCGCCCACCAGGGCGGCGAGACAGGCGGTGCGGCCAGCTTCAACGCGCTTCAGCAACGCCTCGGCCGCAAGACCGTCAGCAAGAAGATGCGCGAGGAATATCCCGCGTTCGTGCGCCTCTACGATGCGCTGATCGTCGAAGGCGAGGACCTGCGCCCCCTCCCCTGGACCCAGCGCCGCACGATGCTGGAAGCCCTGCTCCCCCGGCTCGACCCGGAGCGCTTCGACATCAGCGACGTCATCCCCGCCGCCGACTTCGCCGAGCTCACCGCCATCCGCGAGCGAGCGCGCGACGATGCGATCGAGGGGGTCATGCTCAAGCGGCGCGACAGCCCCTACGTCGCGGGCCGCAAGACCGGCCTGTGGTACAAGTGGAAGCGAGACCCGCTGCTGGTCGACTGCGTGCTGATGTATGCCCAGCGCGGCTCGGGCAAGCGCTCCTCGTTCTATTCGGACTACACCTTCGGCTGCTGGGACGGCGATCCCGACGCCGGGGCCGAGCTGCTGCCGGTCGGCAAGGCCTATTTCGGCTTCACCGACGAGGAGCTGAAATGGCTCGACCGCTATGTCCGCAATCACACCGTCAACCGCTTCGGCCCGGTGCGCGAGACGGACAAGTCGCTGGTGTTCGAAGTCGCATTCGATTCGGTCCACGCCAGCAAGCGCCACAAGTCCGGCGTCGCCATGCGCTTCCCCCGCATCAGCCGCATCCGCGTGGACAAGCCCGCGCACGAGGCGGACCGGTTGGCGACGCTGCGAGGGCTGATCCGCGATTGATGGGGTTCCACGTGGAACCGCCCGCCCGGTTCACAAGACGCACCCCGATACCGCAAGCACAGCTGGCCAAAAGCCCCCGTCGTCCCCTCGTCGGGGTTTGATCTATATCTTCATTCGATAATCTAGGTCTCGATGCGGAACTGCTTCTCGCGCGAGGTGGCGCCGCGCAGCAGCTGGACCCGCGACGGCGCCAGTCCCAGCGCGCGGGCGAGCAGGTCACGCACGGCTTCGTTGGCCTTGCCGTCCTCTGGCTTGGCGCGGACCTTCGCGAGCAGGCGGCCGTTGACGATCTCCAGCGCCTCGACCCGTGCGCCCGGCGTCACGCGCAATGCCAGCCGCCCCTCCCCGTCCATCATCGCCAGCAAAGCCTCAATCGAAGGTAACTCCGCCCGCGCCTTGGCCATCAGCCCCGCAGCCCGAGCGCCTCGGCATGCATGCGGCCGTTGATGACGTAGCCTTTCACCCCCGCCTGGTTGGCCGCCACCGCCGCGTCGTCGAGGTCGCGCAGGTACTTCGCCGGGCGGCCCATCCAGAGCTGGCGCGCGCCGATGCGCTTTCCCGTAAGCTGGGCGCCGGCCGCCAGCATGCCGTCGGATTCGATGTAGCTGCCGTCCATCACGATCGCGCCGAGGCCGACGAAGGCGCGGTCCTCCAGCGTGCAGCCGTGGACCATGGCGAGGTGGCCGATCAGCACGTCCTCGCCGATGATGGTCGGGAAGCCGTCGGGGTTGGAGGGCTTGGGGCTGTCGCAGTGGACCACCGAGCCGTCCTGGATGTTGGTCCGTGCGCCGATCACCACGCGGTGGACGTCGGCGCGGATCACGCAGTTGTACCAGACGCTGACGTCCGGGCCGATCTCGACATTGCCGATGATGCGGCACCCCGGCGCGATGAAGGCGCTGGAATGGATCCTCGGTGCCTTGCCGTTGATCGCGGCGAGGGTGATGTCGGTGCGGGTCGTTTGCGCATTTTGGGCAGTCATGGGTGTCCTGTCAGCCTCTCCCAGCGGACGTGCGGGAGGATGGACGCATGGTCGTCCGTCCACGGCCCCGCCGCCCGTTCCTCGAGCGGCGACCATGGGCTATCCGCATCCGCCCGCGCAAGGGCCGAGAGCACGGCACGGTCGCGCGAGAGGGCGATCCAGCGCGAGGGCGTGTAGCGGGTGGTGTCCTCGGGAAAGTCCAGCCGCGACAGTGCGCCGAGCCCCGCGTCGTGCGCATTGGCGCCGATCACCGGGGCAAGGTCGATGTAGCGGTTGGAAATATGCAGCAGCAGCACGCCGCGCGGGCCCAGCGCGCGCAGGTAGACCTGCAGGGCCTCGCGGGTGAGCAGGTGCATGGGAATGGCGTCGGACGAGAAGGCGTCGATCACCAGCACGTCGAACGAGGCGGCGGGAAGGTCGGCCAGCTTCAGCCGGGCGTCGCCGAGGATGACGGGGGCATCCGGCGCGCACTGGCGCAGGAAGGTGAAGCGCCCCTGCCGCGAGAAGTCGAGAACCACGGGGTCGATCTCGAAGAAGGTCCAGCGCTGCCCGGCGCTCGCCCGGCAGGCGAGCGAGCCGGTGCCCAGCCCCACCACGCCGACGCGCGCCTTGGCGCCCTCGATCGCCGGCGCCGCCTTCAGCGCCAGCGCCACGCCCGAGGTCGGGCCGTAGTAGGTGAGCGCCTCGCGCGCGTGGGCGGGGTCGAGCGACTGCATGCCGTGCAGCGTGGTGCCATGGGCGAGCGTGCGCATGCCCTCGTCGGTGTCGTCGCGCAGGGTGTAGATGCCGAAGTAGCTGCGCGTGCGCTCGCCCATCAG
The DNA here is from genome assembly GCF_059416165.1 of Novosphingobium sp. GW821-FHT09E05. Lineage (NCBI taxonomy): Bacteria > Pseudomonadati > Pseudomonadota > Alphaproteobacteria > Sphingomonadales > Sphingomonadaceae > Novosphingobium > Novosphingobium sp. GW821-FHT09E05. The sequence goes on along the minus strand of NZ_JBWKOQ010000006.1, from coordinate 137,218 downwards.
CGTCGCACGGATGGTCGAGAAGCCGCCCTGCGCGACCATCGCCATCGCCAGCACCGCGGCGAACGCCGGCCGCCAGGGCATCAGCATGATCCCCGTGCCGACGAGGAAGATCGTCAGCACGGCCGCCCGCAGGTTGCTGTCCGGCTGCAGCGCGTAGTCGCTCATCTGCCACGAGAGGAACGCCGCGAAGGCCAACAGGAACACCAGCGCGATGCGGGCCATGCCGGGCTCGATGCCGTCGCTGTCTCGCCAGCGCAGCAGCGGCGTGAGCGGCATCAGCAGCGCGGCGGCGAGGACCAGGATCGGGTGCTCCCACGCCCAGTCGAACACCAGCGGCGCGACGAGCGCGGTGAACACCCCGCCCAGCGCCCCGCCCGCCGACATCGTCAGGTAGAAGCGGGTGAGCTGCGCCGGACCGGGCCGCAGGTCGTAGAGCCGGCCATGGAGCGCGACGGCGACGCACAGCAGCAGCAGGCACGCCGCCCCCGCCGCCCACAGCGTGCCCGAGCCGTTCGAGAGCATCGCGTAGCTGCCCGCCAGCAGCACGACCACCGGCGCCGCCCGGCTCACCGCCGTGACCGGCCCGCGCCGGTCGGCGAAGGCGAACACGAAGCTGAGCAGATAGAGGCCGAGCGGGATCACCCAGATCAGCGGCATCGCGAAGATGTCGGTGGTGAGGTGCGTCGTCGTCGACAGCATGAGGCCCGACGGCACGGCGGACAGCAGCAGCCACAGCACCACGGTGCGGCGGGGAATCGGGGCGGTGTCCCGCGCCTCCACCGCTGCCGGTGCGGCGGCAAGGCTGCGGCGGCTCAGCGCGGCGGCGACCACCAGCACGACCAGCAGCGCGAATCCGGCGCTCCAGGCGAGGCTCTGCGCGCGCAGGCTGAGCAGCGGCTCGGCCAGCAGCGGATAGGCGAGCAGCCCCGCGAAACTGCCGAGGTTCGATGCGGCATAAAGCGCCCAGGGCTCGCCGGCGCCGGGCGCGGCGGCGAACCAGCGCTGCATCAGCGGCGCCTGCGCGGAGACCACGAAGAACACCGGGCCGATGCTGAGCGCCAGCAGCAGCGGCACCCACAGCGCCTCGGAGAGCCCCGCGATCGGCGGCAGTGCGACGAGGGCGACAGGCAGCGTCAGCGCGGCCAGCAGCAGCAGCGCGACGTGGATCGCCGCCTGGCGCCGCAGCGGCAGCCGGCCCAGCACATGCGCGTAGGCGTACCCCGCCAGGAGCAGCGCCTGATAGACCAGCATCGCGCTGTTCCAGACGTTCGGCGCGCCTCCCAGCCTGGGGAGGGCCATGCGCGCGACCATCGGCTGCACCAGGAACAGCAGGAAGCTGCCGACGAGTATCGTCGCGACGAACAGACCGCGCGCCGCTCTTCCCGAGCGGTCGCTCATGCCCCGCCGCGCCATTCCTGCGCCGTGATCGAATGGACGATGGTGTCGCCGATCGGCGGTTCGAAGCGCGGATCGACGAAGTCCAGCTCCGCGCGCCGCCGCATGCCTAGGCGGGTCATCAGGCCCCAGCTGGCGGTGTTCTCGATGTTGGTGATGGCGAAGATCTCGCGCGCGCCGAAGCGGCCGAAGCCGAGCTCGAGCGAGGCGGCGGCGGCCTCTTTCGCATAGCCCTGCCCCCAGGCGTCCTCGCGCAGCCGCCAGCCGATCTCCATCTCGCCAATAAAGCGCGCTTCCGGCGCGTCGATCAGCTTGAGGCCGCAGAAACCCAGCATTTCGCCGTCGTCCTTGCGCTCGGTCACCCAGAAGGTGTGGCCCAGCTGCTGCTGGCGTTCGATGACCCGGGTTTCGAAGGCGGCGAGCTTCTGCGCATCCATCACCCCGCCCAGCCAGCGCATGACGGCGGGGGTGTTGGTCGCTTGCGCGAAGCGGTCGATGTCGCCCGCCTGCCAGTCGTGCAGCACCAGCCGCGCGGTTTCCATGTGGAACATCCCGGCCCCCGCCTCAGCCATTCAGCAGCCGCGCGGCATGGGCCGCGTGGTAGGTCAGCACCCCCGAGCAACCCGCACGCTTGAAGGCGAGCAGCGTCTCCAGCACCATCGCGTCGCGGTCGGCGGCACCGGCGGCCACGGCATGCTCGATCATCGCGTATTCGCCCGAGACCTGGTAGGCGAAGACCGGGACCTCGAAGGCCTCCTTCACCCGGCGCACGATGTCGAGGTAGGGCAGGCCGGGCTTGACCATGACGCTGTCGGCGCCCTCGGCCAGGTCCATCTCGACCTCGCGCAGCGCTTCCTCGGCGTTGGCCGGGTCCATCTGGTAGGTCTTCTTGTCGCCCTTGAGCAGCCCGCGCGAGCCCACCGCGTCGCGGAACGGGCCGTAGAACGCCGAGGCGTACTTAGCGGCGTAGCTCATGATCTGGACGTTGACGTGGCCCGCGTCCTCCAGCGCATCGCGGATCGCACCGATGCGGCCGTCCATCATGTCGGACGGCGCGATGATGTCCGCGCCCGCGTTGGCCTGGTTGAGCGACTGGCCCACCAGCGCCTCGACCGTCTGGTCGTTGAGAACGTAGCCCGCATCGTCGATCAGACCGTCCTGCCCGTGGCTGGTGTAGGGATCGAGCGCGACGTCGGTGAGCAGGCCCACCTTGTCGCCCAGATCGTCGCGGATCGCGCGGATCGCGCGGCACATCAGGTTGTCCGGGTTGAGCGCTTCGGCCCCGTCCTCGCTGCGGCGCTCGGGCTGGGTGTGCGGGAACAGCGCCAGGCACGGGATGCCGAGGTCCACCGCCTCGCGCGCGCGCGCGACGATGCCGTCGACCGACCAGCGCGACACGCCGGGCAGCGAGGCGATCGGCTGCTCCACCCCGTCGCCCTCGGTGACGAACAGCGGCCAGATCAGGTCGGCCGGGGTCAGCACGGTCTCGCGGTGGAGCGCGCGGCTCCAGGCGGTGGCGCGCGCGCGGCGCAGGCGGGTGTGGGGGTAAGTGCCGGTCATGCCGGGTGCTTGCCGCAAAATGCGCGGGCTTTCAATTGCGCGAGGGTTGCGATTTGGGGGGTGTGGATTGCGCGAGGGACTCGCCTTCCTCCCCCGCAGGAGGAGGAAGGGGGCTCAACCCGCGATCTTGTCGATCTCGCGGCCCGCCTCGACCACCGCGCTGGGCACCGGCGCCACGGAACCGAGCGCCGCCCCGGGCGTGATGCCCAGCAGTGCCCTCAGCCGGGCGTTGAATGCGTCGCGCTCGCGGCCGTCGATCTGCGGGCGCGCGATCACGGCGATCCCGGCGGGGTTGATCGTATGCCCGCCGCGATAGGCTTCGAAGTGGAGGTGCGGGCCGGTGGACAGCCCGGTCGAGCCGACATAGCCGATCACCTGCCCGGCGCGCACCCGGCTGCCCGGCGCCACCGCGATGCGGCTCATGTGCCCATAGCCGGTATCGAGCCCGCCGCCGTGCTGGAGCCGCACGTAGTTGCCGTGCCCGCCGTGGCGTCCGGCGAACGTGACCGTGCCGTCCGCCACCGCGTAGATCGGCGAGCCATAAGGCGCGCCAAAGTCGATCCCCGCATGCATGCGCACGTAGCCCAGGATCGGATGGCGCCGCGCGCCGTAGGGCGAGGTGATGCGTCCCGCGACCGGCTGGCCGATCGGCACGCTGCGCGCCTGGCCCACTGCGCCGGCCGGGAACATCCCGCCGTCCTTGCCCCAGCGCACCAGCTGAAGGCTGGGCTTCCCGGCGCGCTCGACGCCCGCGTAGAGGAGGTCGCCGACCTGCTTTTCGCCTTTGGCCGAGCGCCTGTAGGCGACGATGAGGTCGAACTGGTCCTTCGCCCCCAGATCGCTCTCCAGGCTGACGTACTTGTCGAGTGCGCGCAAGTACGACTGGATCGCCGCGACCGGCGCCCCGGCATTGCGGGCCGAACGGTAGAGGCTGGGGCCAACGGTGCCGCGAATGCGCAGCGGGGTTTCGTCGACGCGGATGGGGCGGCGCACCAGCGCGAGAGCGCCGCCGCTGCGCTCGATCGAAAGGTCGAGGTCGAAGCGGGCGCGGAAATCGAGCGAGGCGAGCGCGCGCGGGGCTCCGGCGGCGGGGCGCGGGCCCAGCGTGATGTCGAACGGGGTGCCCGCGGCGATGTCGCCTACCGGGACCGCCTGCGCCACCAGCGCCGAGACCTGCGCGATGTCGCCGCCGCCCAGCCCGGCACGTTCGAGCATGCGGCCGAGGCTGTCGCCCGAACCGAGCGTGGAAACCATCTGGATGGCCGGCCGCTCGGGCACGCCGGTGAGCGGGCGCACCCGCGGCGTCGCGCCCATGTGGCGGCCGCTGGCGGCGCCGAGGCCAAGCGGGGCGATCGACTGGCTGCGGAATTCGTCGCGGGCCGAGGCGTCGAGCGGCATCGCCGTCGCCGCTTCCACGGCCGCGAAATTCGGGCAAAGCGCGATGGCGGCGGCGCCGAGGCCGAGCATCGTGGCGAGCCCGCGCAGCCAGGTGCGACTGCCGATGTCGGCGGCCAGATCGGGCGCAAGATCGACGCGGGCGCACCAGGCCTCGACCGCATCGCGGTAGATGGAAAGCTGGGCGGGCGGAGCGGCGGGCGTCGGCGCCGGGGGCTGGACCCTCGCGAAAGGCGCGGGGAACGCAAGCACGACGGATGGCTCGCGCACCGTCTCGGCGGGCACCTGCTCGTGCGCGTGCAGCGTGAGATGCGCGGCCGCCGCCGCCTTTGAAATATCGGCCCGACCGTCGTGGCGATCGGTGCGGTCCTGCCTTAGCGCCCTGAACAAACGCGCGGTCCTTCGTGCAACCCGGTTGATCCGCCAGCGCGGCCCTGTGCGAATTCCATGCCGTTACAAGGTTAAGACACGCCTAAGATTGTGGATTCGCATGGGGGGTTTCGGCGGGGCCACTCTTGCGAGCGACGAGCCGCGATGCCACATTCCCGGCAATGGCCTACGACCGGAATGCCTCGGCACGAAACGACGCCCCTACCGGGGTGAAGGCCGTGCTCGGGCCGACGAACACCGGCAAGACCCACCTCGCGATCGAGCGCATGTGCGCCCATTCCAGCGGCATGATAGGCTTCCCGCTGCGCCTGCTGGCGCGCGAGGTCTACGACCGCGTGGTCAAGATCAAGGGCGAGAAGAGCGTCGCACTCATCACCGGCGAGGAGCGGATCGAGCCGCCGAACGCGCGCTACCTGCTCTGCACGGCCGAGGCGATGCCGGTGACCGAGCGTTCGATGGCCTTCGTCGCCATCGACGAGGCGCAGCTCGCCGCCGACCGCGAGCGCGGCCACGTCTTCACCGACCGCCTGCTCCACGCACGCGGCCGCGAGGAGACGATGATCCTCGGCTCCTCGATCGCCGAGCCGCTGGTGCGCGCGCTCGTGCCGGGGGTCGAGATCGTCACCCGCCCGCGCTTTTCCACGCTGAGCCACGCGGGCGCCAGGAAGCTGAGCCGGGTGCCCCCGCGCAGCGCCATCGTCGCCTTCTCGTCCGAGCAGGTCTACGCCATTGCAGAGATGCTGCGCCGCTTCCGGGGCGGCGCAGCGGTGGTGATGGGCGCGCTCTCCCCGCAGACCCGCAACGCGCAGGTCGCGCTCTACCAGTCGGGCGAGGTCGACTATCTCGTCGCCACCGACGCCATCGGCATGGGGCTCAACCTCGATGTCGAGCATGTCGCTTTCGCGGGCCTCTCCAAGTACGACGGGCGCCGCCATCGCCGCCTCACCCCGCCCGAGATGGCGCAGATCGCCGGCCGCGCCGGGCGCCACCAGAAGGACGGCACCTTCGGCACGCTGACGGGCTCGGGCGGGCACGATTCCGAGTTCGAGCCGGAAGAGATCTACGCGATCGAGGAGCACCGCTTCGCCCCGCTGACCAAGCTGTTCTGGCGCGAGCCCGAACCGCGCTTCGACAGCCTCGCGACGCTCATCGCCGACCTCGAAACCCCGCCGATGCGCCCTGAACTCGCCCCCGCGCCTGAGGCGATCGACCTCGCCGTGCTCAAGCGCCTCGCGGACGAAGGCGCGGTCGCGGACACCGTACGCGGGCTGGGCCAGGTCCGCCGGTTCTGGGACGTCTGCCGCCTGCCCGACTTCCGCCACCAGGGCGTCGAAACCCATTCGCGCTTCGTCGCGCGGCTGTGGCAGGACCTGCGCCAGGGCGAACTCGGCGCCGATTACGTCGCCGCGCAGATCGCCCAGCTCGACCGCACCGGCGGCGACATCGACACGCTGCAGGGCCGCATCGCCGCGATCCGCTCGTGGGCCTACATCTGCCAGCGCCCCGACTGGGTCCTCGCCCGCGACGAGATGGCCGCGCGCGCCCGCGCGGTCGAGGCGCGGCTGTCCGACGCGCTCCACGGCAAGCTCACCGAACGCTTCATCAACCGCCGCACCGCCGTACTGATGCGCAAGCTCGGCACCGACGCCGGCCTGCTCTCCGTGCGGCTCGAGGATGAGGAAGTGCTGGTCGAGGGCGAGCACATCGGCGCCCTGCGCGGCTTCGCCTTCCAGGTCGATCCCGGCGCGCGCCTGTCCGACCGCAAGCTGCTGCTGGCGGCGGCGGAAAAGCACCTGTCCTCGCTCCTGCTCAGGCGCGCCGACGCGCTGGTCGAGGCGATCCACGAAGGCTCCGCCGCGATCGCGCTGGAGGGCGGTGCGCTCGTCTGGGACGGCCAGAAACTGGCCGGCCTCGCGCCCGGAAAGTCGCTGCTGACCCCCGTCCTGGTGCCCGACCGCACGCTCGACGCCGTGCCCGGCCCTGCGCGCAAGGCGCTGGTGGCGGCGCTGGAGGCATGGCTGGGCACCGCCCTCGCCCCCCTCGCCCCGCTGGCGAAGCTCGACGAGGCAAGCCGCGCGCCCGACGCCGGACCGGACCTGCGCGCCCTGCTCATCACGCTGGTCGAACGCGGCGGCATGGCCCCGCGCGAGGAGACCGGTGTCGACCGGCTCGACAAGGGCCGCCGCGCCATGCTCGCGCGGCTCGGCGTGCGGGTCGGCGCGCTCGACCTGTTCGTGCCCGCCATGCTGCGCCCGCAGGCCATCGCGCTCTGGCGCCAGCTGGCAGAGATCGCCGGCAAGCCCGCCGCCGAAGCGCCCGCGCCGCAGATGGCGCCCGCCCTGCCCGCGTCGAACCGCCGCCCGCCGCCGGGCTACCGCACCCTCGGCAAGCAGCTCCTGCGCCTCGACATGGCCGAAAAGCTGCTGCGCGAGGCGCACGATGCCCGCGCCGCCGCCGAGCGCGGCCGCACCGGATTCGCGCTCGATCCCGCCCGGGCCGTCTCGATGGGGCTGACCACGGCAAGCTATGCGCGGCTGCTCCGCCTCGCCGGCTTCAACCCGCTGATGCCGCGCGCGCTGGCCGAGGCCGCGCATGGCCCGCCCGCGCCGGTCCGCTGGCGCTGGCGCCCGCCGCGCCGGCAGGTCGAAGCGGCCGCTCCCGTCGCTATCAAGCGCGACGGTGCCTTCTCGGCGCTGGCCGACATGGTGCGGTGATGCGCGTCGTGCCCGCGCCATGAGGGTCGACAAGCTCCTGTGGTTCCTGCGCCTCGCAAAGACCCGTCCGCTGGCGCAGGCGCTGGCCGAGGAAGGCCACATCCGCCTCAACGGCCGCCGCATCGATCGCGCCCATCAGAAGATCGTTCCGGGCGACGTGCTTACGGTGCCGATAGCTACCGGAGTGCGGGTGATAGAAGTCCTTTCACTCCCCCTCCGCCGAGGGCCTTCCAGCGAAGCCCAAGCCTGCTACAGAATGCTTGACGGCGGACCCGCTCTTCCCATAGCAGCGCCGCAATCGAATGACGCCTGAAGGAAGGAAGCCGCACTCATGACGTACGTCGTCACCGACGCCTGCATCAGGTGCAAGTACATGGACTGCGTGGAAGTCTGCCCCGTGGACTGCTTCTACGAGGGCGAGAACATGCTCGTCATCAACCCGAGCGAATGCATCGACTGCGGCGTCTGCGAGCCCGAGTGCCCCGCCGAGGCGATCCTTCCCGACACCGAGAGCGGCCTCGAGCAGTGGATGGAGCTTAACGCCAAGTACTCGGCGGAATGGCCCAACATCACCTCGAAGGGCGAAGCGCCCGAGGACGCCGACGAGATGAAGGGCGTCGAGGACAAGTTCGAGAAGTTCTTCTCGGCCGAACCCGGCGAGGGCGACTGACGCCCGGCTAAACTACCGGAGCCGGGATTCGCGCAATCCCGGCGTCCCGGCCGGCGCGCAAAAATTCCTTTGGAAATCGCGCCGTCCGTCTCCCTTCGGGGCACGCCCGGACACGCAAAACGAAAACGTTTTCGCGGCTCTGGCAATTTTCGCGCATAGCTGCTATATAATCGTCCAACTGCCCGAGCCCTCTGCTCGTTCGGCAGGCATCTTCATTTGTGAGGCAGGGTTCGAAAGCAGACGGTTGGGAGAGTGATCTGACCGGGTGGTGGGGGCGCATGCGCCCTCGGAGTCGCGCCCCCGGTTCTCTCCCTGTCCGGGACAACGGGAACCCTGCAGGTGAAAGGACGATACATGGCAACCAGGGCCGATGCCTTCGATGTTGGAGATTACGTCGTTTACCCCAAGCACGGCGTAGGACGTGTCATCGAGTTGCAGAAGCAGGAAATTGCCGGGATGCAGCTCGAGCTTTATGTACTGAGGTTCGAAAAAGAGCGCATGACCTTGCGCGTTCCCGTCAACAAGGTCGAATCGATCGGCATGCGCAAGCTGTCGTCGGACAAGACCCTGCGCGAAGCACTACAGACCCTGACCGGCAAGCCCAAGGTGAAGCGCACCATGTGGTCGCGCCGCGCCCAGGAATACGAAGCGAAGATCAATTCGGGCGACCTCGTGTCGATCGCCGAAGTGACCCGCGACCTGTTCCGTGCCGACGACCAGCCCGAGCAGAGCTACTCGGAGCGCCAGATCTTCGAGGCCGCCTCGTCGCGCCTGGCCCGCGAACTCGCGGCCATGGAAAAGACGGACGAGCCTGCCGCGCTCAAGAAGATCCTCGCGATCCTCAACGAGCACGCGCCCAAGTACTACGATACCGCTGAAACCGCCGCCTGATCCGGCGTTTCACGTGAAACACGGCAAGGGCCGTCTCCGCAAGGAGGCGGCCCTTCGCTTTGGGGACTGGCGGTTCGTGCGACAATCGTGCCGGTGCGGCGCAGTCGTTCATTGCGCTGTCATTCGCCCCGTGTGACCCTGCAGGCATGATCCAAAGGCCCGCCCTCCTCGCCGCGCTCGTCGCCCTGCCCCTGCTGTCCGGCTGCGTCAGTACTGTCGCCAGCGTCGTCACCGCCCCCGTCCGCGTCGCCGGCAAGGCGGTCGACTGGACCACCACCAGCCAGTCCGAAGCCGACGAGAAGCGCGGCCGCCAGGTTCGCAAGCAGGAGGAGGAACTGGGCAAGCTCGACCGCCGCTACCAGAAGCACCTCAAGGAATGCCGCGCCGGGGATGAAAAGTCCTGCGACCTGGCGCGCGACGATTACGCGGATATCCAGGCTGTGCGGTCGAGCAGCCGATACTGACGGCGAGCGGTAGATTGTGAGCGTATACCGCGCCAACACTCACAACCATTTCATCCAAACACTTCGTCGCCCCTGCGTAGGCGGGGGGCCCCGCTTCCTTGCACCCCAACAAGAACAAGCGGGATCCCCGCCTACGCGGGGATGACGGAGATTCGGTCGTGCCTAAGCGGCGGCGCGCTTCAGCCTGTCGTTGATGGCCTCGCCGATATCGCTGTCCGGGATCGGCGCGACCGCGATGCGCGGCTGCCTTGCCCCAGCCGCCTCGTGCAGCACCGCGTAGAGCCGCGCCGCCGCTTCGAGAAGATCGCCGCCGGCCGAGAGGGTGACATCGCCCGCCACCGCGCCGAAGCCGATATGGAATTCGTCCGCCTCGGCTTCCAGCGCGCCCAGCCGCACCGGCTTGCCCGGCGCGTAGTGGCTCGCAAGCTGCCCCGGCGCCTCGATCGCCTGCGAGGTCACCGGCTCGCTCGCCGTGCCGAGCACCGCCGCGATGCGCGCCTCGGCAATCGGGCCCGGACGCAGCACCTGCCAGCGCCCCTCGCCCCGCAGCGCGACGATCGTCGATTCCAGCCCTGCCTCGCACGGCCCGCCGTCGATCACCGCGTCCAGCTTGGCGCCTAGTGACGCCACGACATGCGCGGCCTCGGTCGGGCTCACCCCGCCGCTGCGATTGGCCGAGGGCGCCGCGAGCGGCAGGCCGGTCTGGGCAATGACCGCGCGCATCACGCCGTGCGCCGGACAGCGCAGCGCCACGGTCGGCAACCCCGCCGTGACCGCCGCTGCGATTGGCGCGCCGCCGCGCAGCGGCAGAACCAGGGTAAGCGCGCCCGGCCAGAACGCCTGGGCAAGCTTCAGCGCCTGCGCATCGAAATGCGCCAGTGCCTGCGCCGAGGCCAGGTCGGCAACATGCACGATCAGCGGATTGAAGCTCGGCCGCCCCTTGGCGCGATATATGGCTGCGACGGACTCGTCCCGGTCCGCGCGCGCCGCGAGCCCGTAAACGGTCTCCGTCGGCACCGCCACCAGCCCGCCGCCGCGCAGCAGGGCGGCGGCGGCGGCAATGCCGTCCGGTCCGTCGTCGAGCATCGCGGGTTTGCTGGCGTGGTCCATGCCCCGCCGCTATAGCCGCGCGCGACGAAAGCCAAGGAAAAGCGCGCGATGACCGGCACCGAAGACCAAGCCCAGCTCCTCACCCGCATTGCCGACGCGCTGGAGCGCCTCGCCCCGCCCGCCGTGCCGCAGACCGACTGGCTCGCGCATCCCGCCTACGTCTGGACCGGCAGCGCCGCCCGCGCCGTGGACCGCCTCGACGCGCCCGCGCTCAACCTGCTGCGCGGGATCGACAACCAGAAGGAGCGCGTGGTTACCAACGTCCAGCGCCTCGCCGCCGGCCATGCCGCGCACGACATGCTGCTCTGGGGCTCGCGCGGGATGGGCAAGTCCGCCGTCCTGCGCGCCGCCATCCGCGACGCCGATGCCGCCCATCCCGGCCGCATCGCCCTCGTCCAGGTCGCGCAGGAGGCGCTCGCCGGTGTCTCCGCGCTGTTCGCCGCGCTCGGCAGGATCGACCGCGCCTTCCTCGTCTTCATCGACGACCTCGGCTTCGAGGACGGCGACGGCGCCGGTCCGCGCGTGCTGCGATCCTGGCTCGAAGGCGGTGTCGAGGCCCGCCCCGCCAACGTCCGCCTCGCCGTCACGTCCAACCGCCGCGCCATCGTCGGCCGCTCGATGGCCGAGCAGGACGACCCCATCAACCCGCGCGACCTCGTCGACGAAAAGCTCGCGCTCGCCGACCGCTTCGGCCTCTCGGTGGGCTTCCACAACTGCGATCAGGACGCCTACCTCGCGATCATCGGCGGATACGCTGGCGCGTTCGGGCTGGAATGGGAACCGGGCGACGCTTTGGAATGGTCGCGTCGGCGCGGGGCGCGCTCAGGGCGCGTGGCGTGGCAGTATGTGAATGAACTGGCGGGCCGGGCCGGAAAGGCGATTTGAGAGACGAGGCAGGGCCCGCGCACCGATCGCGGCGCATCTTCCCTTTCGTCATTCCCGCGACGAAAGTGACGGTCAGGGATAAAAGCGGCGCCGCGCACGACGACCATACAAGGCAGAAGCTGGGGCGATGGCCCTAGCTTCTGCCTCAACCCCTCAAGGCAGCAGCTTGTCGGCCTCCTTGCGGAATCCCCCCATCAGCTCGCTCGGGGCGGTAGGGTCCTTGATCTCCTCGAGAGGCTTCATGTGCTCGGTCACGACCGGCTTGATCGCCGCCGAGGGCTGCGCGCCCGGCGAGATCACGCGCCAGACGATGCCCGCGGTGTCGTCGCTGACGAGGAGCCCGCCGGTCCTGTCCCAGGTGACCCAGGTCGGGCGGCCGTGGGTGTCGCCATTGTCCTTGAGGAAGCCCGTGAGCACCGGCTGCGGCTTCACGTCCTTCGGATTGCCGTTGGCATCGAAGGGCACGAACACGACGTCGTAGCCCGCCGCCGGGCGGCGATTCCACGAACCATGGCGGGCGATGAAGACGCCGTTCTCGTATCCCTTGCCCATGCGGTTGCCGCCGTTCGCGAAGGTCAGGCCCAGCACCGAGACGTGCGCGCCCATCGCGTATTCGGGCTTACGGGTATATTCGATCATGTAGGTCTGCATCGGCCACTCGACGCGCTCGTCGAAGGTGGTCTTCCAGTACACCCACGGCCAGCCGTACTGCGCGCCGACGGGGACGTTGGTGAGGTAGTCGGGCACGAGGTCCGGGCCGAGCATGTCGCGCTCCTGCACGGTCGCCCACATCTCTCCGGTGGAGGGATTCCAGCCGAGGCCGTTGGGGTTGCGCATGCCCGCGGCAAACTGGCGGCGGCGGGCGGTGTCGACGTCGATCTCCCAGATCATCGCACGGCCCGCTTCGGCCTCCATGCCGCCATCGGCGATGTTGCTGGCCGAGCCGACCGCGACGTAGAGGTGCTTGCCGTCCTCGCTCAGCAGAAGGTTGCGCATCCAGTGGTTACCGGCGGGCGGCAGGTCCATCATCGTGCGCAGCGGCTTGCCTTCCAGCCTGGTCTGGCCGGGCGTGAAGGCGAATTCGAGCACCTTGTCGTGGTTGGCGACGTAGAGCTTGCCGTCGCGGTAGGCGAGGCCCGAGGGGGAGTGCAGGTCGTCGGTACGCAGCGTAGTCTTCAGCTCCGCCTTGCCGTCGCCGTCGGCGTCGCGCAGCAGGACGATGCGGTCGGGCGAGGGATCGCCGGCGCCGACACGGCTCATCATCAGCCCCATGACCGTGCCGACCACGCCGCTCGGCTTGTTGCCGGCGGGCGCGTTGGTTTCGGACACGAGCACGTCGCCGTTGGGCAGTGTCAGCATGGTGCGCGGGTGGTCGAGCCCTTCGGCGAAGCGGGCGACGGCCAGCCCCTTGGCGGCCTTGGGCGCCTCTCCTGCCGCCCAGCCCACCGGCTTGGCCAGCGCGATGCTGGGGAGCCACTGCGGGTCGGGGTCGACCAGCTGCGGGTCCCGGCCCGCCGTGGCGTCGCTCGGCAGGTCGGAGCTGTTGGCGTGGAGGCCCCAGTAGACCAGCCCGGCAGCGGCCAGGACGATCACGGTGGAGGCGATGGCGGTCTTCTTGACGATCGGGTGCATGGACAACGAGATAGGCGGACGCCGCCTAGCCGACAACAGAGAGTTGCGCTAACGAGCCATCATGTACGACTTTGCCGCTTACGCCGACCTTCCCAAGCCTGAACTCTACAGCGCGCTTGCCCGCGCGGCCGATGCGCTGGTGCAGGGCGAGCCCGACCCGGTCGCCAACATGGCGAACATCGCAGCGGTCATCTGGCAGCTGGTGCCGGACCTCAACTGGGCCGGGTTCTACCGCGCGATCGGCGACGAGCTGGTGCTGGGTCCCTTCATGGGCAAGCCCGCCTGCATCCGCATTCCCTTCGGCGTCGGCGTCTGCGGGACCGCCGCCGCGCTGGGATCGACGCAGGTGGTGCCGGACGTCCACGCCTTCCCCGGCCACATCGCCTGCGACGCGGAGAGCCGCTCGGAGCTGGTCGTGCCGGTACTGCGCGATGGCCGCGTCATCGCCGTGATCGATCTCGACAGCCCTACGGCGGGCCGTTTCGACGACGAGGATGCAGCCGGCATGCAGCTGATCGCGCAGGTCGCCTCACTGGCGATCTGACGCCCCTACGGGGCACACTGCACCAGATCGGGACACCGCGTCGCCAGAGCTGCAAGAAGCTTGGTTTTCCGCGCAACACGATGCTAAATTTCGCGTTAACTGATGGGACTAACCTCCCGACCGCGAAAGGGTGCCCATGCGTCTCCGTCTCCGTGCTGCCGCCATTGCGGCGCTGTCCCTCGCCGCCAGCCCGGCGCTTGCCCAGGCCGACCATGCCGGAGCGGACTATGCCGGGGGCTACGCCGACGACGGCGGCTACCCGGACCGCGAGTATGCTCCGCCCCATAGCGCCAACGGTTATGGCGACGATGGTCGCAATGCCTGGCTGGCCGACTGCCGCCAGCGCCTGTCCGCGCGCGATTCGGGTGTCGGCGGCGCGGTGATCGGCGGACTGGTCGGCGGCGTGGCGGGCAACCGCATCGCCGGTCGCGGCAACCGTACGGTCGGCACTCTCGCCGGAGCCGCGGTCGGCGCGGCAGCGGGCGCGGTGATCGACAAGGCCGAAGACACCGGCCGCAACCGCGACGAGTGCGAGGCCTATCTCGACGACTATTACGCCCGCTACTCCCAGCAGGTCGCCTACCCCGGCGGGCCGGTCCATGGCGGCTATCCGCAGCCCCAGGGCTATTACGCAGCGCCTGCCTATGGCTACGGCTACCCGGCGCAAGGGTGCTGCACGGCGCAGCCGATGATGATGGTCCCAGTTCCGCAGGCCAGGCCGAACTGTGTCGAGACGGTCGAATACGTCTACGAGGACGTGCCCGTCCGCCCGTCCCGCCGCGTCATTCCCCGCCGCTCGAAAGCGGTGCCGGACAAGCGGATCAAGCTGGTGCCGACGAAGTAAGATTAGGCGGCGCAACCCCTCGATCCGTCCCCCAACGCGGGGGTCCGGCTCCGTCCGCGGCGCCGAAAAGACCGAGCGGGATACCCGCCTTTCGCGGGGATGACGGGCAGGGTGGGCGGTAGCCCCCTCAGATCGCCCCGCCGGTGAGCCGCTGGCAGATCAGATCGAGCTGGTCGAGCGTCGAGTAGCGGATCGTCACCGTGCCCGAAGCCAGGTCGGCGTTGGAATCGATCTTGACCGGCAGGCCGAGGAATTCCTCGAGATGGTTCTGCACGGCGGCGATATCCGCGTTCGGTGTGCTGCCCTCGCGCGCGGTGCGTGGCCGGCGCGGGGCGCTGTCGCCGCGCTGCTTCTTGCGCACCAGCTTCTCGATCTCGCGCACCGACATCTGCTTGGAGACGGCGGCCTCGGCAATATCCTCCGCCCCGTCGCAGCCGATCAGCGCGCGGGCGTGGCCCATCGACAGGTCGCCCTTCTCGACGAGCGTGATGACGCCCTCGGGCAGCGCGAGCAGGCGCTGGAAGTTGGCGACATGGCTGCGGCTCTTGTCGACCATGCGGGCGATTTCGGCCTGGGTCATGCCTTCCAGTTCGGACAGACGGTTGTAGGCGCGCGCCTCCTCGATCGGGTTGAGGTCCTCGCGCTGGAGGTTCTCGATCAGCGCGAGCGCCATGACCTCTCGGTCGGTCAGCTCGCGCACCAGCGCCGGAATTTCGTGCAGCTGCGCCTTCTGGGCCGCGCGCCAGCGGCGTTCACCGGCGACCAGCTGGAAGCGGCCGTTGTCGAGCGGGCGCACGATGATCGGCTGTATCACGCCGCGCTGGGCGATCGACGCAGCCAGTTCCTCGAGCGCGGCTTCCTCGAACACGCGGCGCGGCTGCTGCGGGTCGGGCTGGATATCGGCGATCGCAAGCACGGCGAGCCCGCCACGCGATGCCCAGCCCGCGCTGCCGCCGCCATCGTTCGAGGTCGATACGGGCTCCTCGCGCCGGGTCTCGCCCAGCAGCGCGCCGAGGCCGCGGCCAAGGCCCTTGGGCTTCGCGCGGGCCGGAGGCGGATTCACGCTCAGGCGGACAATGGAGTCGTCGTTCATGCCGCTTTCCTCTTCTCGGGCAGCCGGGTGATCAGCTCGCGGGCGAGCGCCATGTAGGCGCGGCTGCCGGCGCAGGCGTGGTCGTAGATGAGCGCCGGAACGCCGTGGCTCGGCGCTTCCGACAGGCGCACGTTGCGCGGGATGGTGGTCTCGAAGATCAGCTGGCCGAGGCACGAGCGCACGTCCTCGGAGACCTGTTCGGTCAGGCGGTTGCGGCGGTCGAACATGGTCAGCGCGATGCCGATGATGCCGAGGTCCGGGTTGAAGCGCTGTTGCACCCGCTCGACCGTGGTGAGCAACTGGCTCAGTCCTTCCAGCGCGAAGAACTCGCACTGCAGCGGCACCAGCAGGGTGTCGGCGGCGGTGAGCGCGTTGAGCGTCAACAGGCCCAGCGAGGGCGGGCAGTCGATCAGGCAGACGTCGTAGGGCAGATCAGGCGCCCGCAGCGCCCGCTGCAATCGGTGGGCGCGGTCCTCGCCGTTCACCAGTTCGACCTCGGCGCCGGACAGGTCGACCGTAGCGGGCAGCAGGTCGAGGCCGGGGATCTTGGTCGGCATCACGCACTGCGACACCGGCGTGCCGTCGACCAGCACATCGTACGACGAGGCATTGCGCGCGGATGCCGAAACGCCGATCCCGGTCGAGGCATTGCCCTGCGGGTCGATGTCGATCAGCAGCGTCCGCCAGCCGGTGGCGGCGAGCGCGGTGGCGACATTGATGGCGGTGGTCGTCTTGCCGACCCCGCCTTTCTGGTTGGCAATGGCGATGCGGATCATCTGCTCTTACCCTTCCCGCCGGCAAGCGTGCCGACAATGATGCCTGCCTGCGGGTCCGTGAGAGACTGTTCCACGTGGAACACATGCCGCCAGTTGCGAAGGTCCTGCAATTCTTGGCTGGCCGACTGCCCTTTCGGCAACAGCCAGATCGTGTCACTTGTGGAAAATCGCGAAGATAATACGAGCAGCTTGTCCAAAGGTGCAAAAGCACGCGCCGAGATGACGCTGCAAGGCTGCGAGTCGACGAGTTCAAGGCGCTGGCCGATCACCCGCGCCTTTCCCAGACCCATCGCGATTCGCGCCCGGTCGAGCCACTCGATTCGCCGCGCCCGCGATTCGACCATGAGCACTTCCTGCTCCGGGCGCAGCGCTGCGACGACAAGGCCGGGGAAGCCCGCGCCGGTGCCGAGGTCGAGCCATGGCAGCGTTGTTTCACGTGGAACATGCGGCAACAGCTGGGCGCTGTCGACGATGTGGCGCAGCCAGACCTGATCGAGGCTCCGCGCGGAAACGAGGTTCTGCCGCTGGTTTTCCTCGCGTAGCATGTCGACCAGCACCGCCAGCCGGTCCATCGCCGCGTCGTCGCATCCGGGCAGCGCACACAGCCAGTCGCGGGCCCATTCTTCCGTCGGGACATCTTGGGTCGGCACTTCTGGGGTCGTGGTCACGCGGCCTCCCTGCGGGCATGGACAAGCAGCGCGGCAAGCGCGGCGGGGGTGATGCCGGGGAGCCGCCCGGCCGCAGCGAGAGTCGCGGGCTGCGCGCGCGTCAGCCGCTCGACCATCTCGCGCGAAAGGCCGGCGATCCGGTCATAGGGGAAGCCGTCGCCGAGCGGCAGCGCTTCGCTGGCGCGCAGGTCGCGCAGTTCGCGCTCCTGCCGTTCGAGGTAAGGCGCATAGGCGGCGTCCTCGGCCATCTCCTCGACCAGCGCGGCGTCTTCGCGCAGGGCCGGGTCGATCCAGGGCGAGAGGCCCGCGATGTCCACGCCGCCGAAGCGCAGCCATTCGCGCAGCTGCAGGCGGCCCGCGTCGGAGCGGACGGGGAGACCGGCGACGGCCAGTTCGGTCGCCGGGATGGTTTGGTCCATCGCTTCCGACAAGGCAGCCTTAGCCTGCTCGCGCCGGGCGAACCACTCGCGTCTTTCAGGCCCGACCACGCCCGCCTCGATCGCCAACGGAGTCAACCGCGTCGAGGCGTTGTTCGCCCGTAGTCGCAGCCGGTATTCGGCACGGGCGGTGAGCATGCGGTAGGGTTCGCTGACGCCGTGCAGGGTCAGGTCGTCGATCATCACCGCCATGTAGCTGTTGGCACGGTCGAGCGCCGCCGCCTCGCGGCCGAGCACGGCGGCGGCGGCGTTCATGCCCGCGACCAGCCCCTGCGCCGCGGCTTCCTCGTAACCGGTGGTGCCGTTGATCTGCCCGGCGCAGTAGAGGCCGGGGATCGCGCGCAGTTCGAGGCTGGTCCGCAGCGCGCGCGGGTCGATGTGATCGTACTCGACCGCATAGCCGGGCACGACCATCTCGACCCGCTCCAGTCCCTCCATGGTGCGCAGCATGTCCAGCTGCACATCGGCGGGCAGCGAGGTGCTGATGCCGTTGGGATAGACCAGGTGCGTATCGAGGCCTTCGGGTTCGAGGAAGATCTGGTGGCCGTCGCGATCGGCGAAGCGGTGGATCTTGTCCTCGATCGAGGGGCAGTAGCGTGGCCCCTGTGCGCCGATCGCGCCCGAGAACAGCGGCGAGCGGTGGAGGTTGGCGCGAATGACCTCATGGCTGCGCGGGTTGCTGCGGGTGATCGCGCAGAACACCTGCGGCACCGCGCGGCCCTGCCCCATCGCGGACATCGTCCAGTCTTCACCATCGGAAGGTTGCTCGTCGAGCCTAGCCCAGTCGATGGTGCGGCCGTCGAGGCGCGGCGGGGTGCCGGTCTTGAGACGGGCCATCGGCAGGCTCGCCTCACGCATCTGCGCGGCGAGGCGCTGGGCCGAAGCCTCGCCGATGCGGCCGCCCGTCAGGCGCTCCTCGCCCCGGAACAGCGTGCCGCCGAGGAAGGTGCCGGTACACAGGACTACCGCGCGGGCATCGAGCCGGGTGCCGTCGGCAAGGTCCACGCCAACCACGCGGCCGCCTTCGAGCACCAGCGCGGCGGCCTCTCCGGCAACGAGCGTGAGGTCGCCCTGCTCCGCCAGCAGCCGGTGGATCGCCGCCTTGAACAGCTTGCGGTCGGCCTGGACGCGGGGGCCCTGCACGGCGCTGCCCTTCGAGCGGTTGAGCATGCGGTAGTGAATCGCGGCGGCATCGGCGGCGCGCGCGATGAGACCGTCGAAGGCATCGACCTCGCGCACGAGATGGCCCTTGCCCAATCCACCGATCGCCGGATTGCAGCTCATCGCGCCGACCGCATCGAGATCGAAGCTTACCAAAGCGACGCGCGCGCCCGTGCGCGCGGCGACGGCAGCCGCCTCGCAGCCGGCATGGCCGCCGCCGATCACGATCATGTCGAAGGAATGCATGGCCGCGCCTTTACCGCAGTGCGGGATTCGCGTCAAAGCGCCATGCGTCGAAACGCACGATGTTTCACGTGAAACATCGGATTCACTTGCCGATGCAGAAGCGGCCGAACAGTGCGTCGAGCATATCCTCGGTGGTGGCCCGGCCGACCAGCGCGTCGAAAGCCACGCGAACGCGGCGCAGGCACTCGGCCACGAGCAAGGGGTCGCGCTCGGTGAGAGCGGCGCCCAGCGACCGTTCGGCCGCTTCCAGCAGGCCGTGCTGCCGGGCGTTCAGGGCGGCATCGCCCGGACGCGGCATCGCCTGCCGCGCCGTCTCGACAAGGTCGCGGCGCAAGGTGTCGAGACCCTGTCCCGTGACGGCCGAGACCCGGTGCCGGGCCGCCCCCTTCGACGAGGTCACGACGCGATCGACCTGCGCGGCGATCTCCCAGGCGCTGTCCGGCCCCTGCCCTTCATCGCCCAGCCACAGCACGACGTCGGCGCGGTCCAGCGCGGCGCGGGCGCGGTCGATGCCGATGGCCTCGATCGCGTCGCAGGTCTCGTCGCGCAGTCCGGCGGTATCGGCGAACACGAAGGGCACCCCCTCGATCGCCACCGCGCGGGTGAGCACATCGCGCGTGGTACCGGCCAGCGGCGCGGTGATCGCCGCCTCGTCCTCGACCAGCGCATTGAACAAGGTGCTCTTGCCCGCATTGGGCGGCCCGGCAAGCACGACCCGGAAACCCTCGCGCAGCGTCTCGGCGCGGGGGCGGGCGAGCCAGTCGGACAGTTCGGCGGCCAACGCCCGCAGCCGCTCGGCGAAGTCGGCGGGAAGATCGGCAACGTCGTCCTCGTCGCCGAAGTCGAGCACCGCCTCCAACGCCGCCGAAGCCACGAGACCCCGCTCGCGCCAGTCCTCGACCTGGGCCGAAAACAGGCCGCCGGCCATGGCGATGGCGCTGCGCCGTTGCAGCTCGGTCTCTGCAGAGAGCAGGTCGGCGAGCCCCTCGGCCTCGGCGAGGTCGATGCGGCCGTTGGCGAAGGCACGGCGGGTGAACTCGCCCGGCTCCGCGCGGCGCAGGCCGGGCAGCGCGGCCAAGGCCCGTTCGGTGGCGGCTACGACCGCCCGGCCGCCATGCAGGTGCAGTTCGGCAAGGTCCTCTCCGGTCGCGGTCCGAGGTCCCGGAAACCACAGCACAAGCGCGCGGTCGAGCACTGTTCCACGTGAAACACGCAAGGTCCGGTAGCTTGCGCGGCGAGCTTCGGGCACTCCGCAAAGGGCGTCCAGTGCCGCGCCCGCCTGCGGTCCGCTCAGCCGCACAACGGCGATCGCGGCCGGCGGCGAGCCGCTGGAGAGGGCGAAGATCGTATCGTTCATGGCGTTCGGATGGCTTGCCTAAACGCAAGCTTCAGCGGCGACTACTCGCCGTCCTTCCTGGGCTTGCCCGAGCCGCCCATGCCCATGGCGACGCCGTTGTCGATGAACTGCTGGAACAGCTTGAGGCCGAACTGGCCCATCGGCGCGATCTGCTTGGTCAGCTCGTTGAGCTGGTCGAAATTGCCCGTGCCCTTCATCGCGTTGGTCAGGGCATCGACGTAGACGTCGTTGGCGCGCGTGACGTCCGGCAGGCCAAGAAAACGGCGGGCTTCCTCCGGGGAACACTCGACCTCGACATTGACCTTCATGAGCGGTCTCCCGTTGGATTTTCGCCACCTAGCTGACACATGCGCTTGGCAAAGTCCATCGCAAGTGCCTAACTCGCGCCGAGCCGACAGGCACCCAGACAGGAGTCCCCGATGACCACCAACACCGAAATTCCCACCCTCGACGGCGACGGCCAGATCCCCGCCTACGTGGTTCGCCCAGAAGGCACGCCGCGCGGCGCGATCATCGTGCAGCAGGAAATCTTCGGCGTCGATGCGGGCATCCGCAAGAAGGCGGACGACTGGGCCGCCAAGGGCTACCTCGCCGTCGCGCCCGACAGCTTCTGGCGCCAGAAGCCCGGCATCGAACTCAGCCCCTATGACGAGGGCGAGTTCAAGCAGGCGATCGAGGCGATGATGGCCCACGACTTCGACCTCGGCATCCGCGACCTCGAGGCCGTGATCCACTGGATCCGCCGCGAGGCGGGCGTCGCCAAGGTCGGCCTGGTCGGCTTCTGCATGGGCGGGCGCATCGCCTACATGGTCGCCGCGCGGACCGACATCGACGCTTCGGTGGGCTACTACGGCGTGATGATCGACCAGATGCTCAACGAGAAGCACGCGATCGCGCGCCCCCTCATGCTGCACATCCCGAGCGCCGACCACTTCGTCGATGCTGCCGCGCAGCAGGCGATCCACGAAGGCCTCGACGACCACCCGCGCGTCACGCTGTATGACTACGAAGGCCTCGACCACGGCTTCGCCGCCGAGATCGGGGCGCGCCGCGACGAAGCCGGCGCGCAGCTGGCGGATGGCCGCACCGAGGCGTTCTTCGCCGAGCATATCGGCTGACCATGACCCAGGCCTATCACATGGTCGTGCGCGCGCATGGCGGGCCCGAGGTGATCGAACGCGAGGACTTCGCCGTGCCCTCTCCCGGGCCCGGCGAGTTGGTGATCGAGACCGAGGCGGTGGGCCTCAACTTCATCGATACTTACTACCGCAAGGGCCTCTACCCCGACGCTCTGCCGATCAGCCTCGGCTCGGAAAGCGTCGGAAAGGTCGTCGCGGTCGGTGACGGCGTGACGCACCTTGCCGTGGGCACGCGCGTCGGCACTACGCAGAACGGCGGCGCCTATGCCACCCACCGCGTGATCCCCGCCGCCAAGGCCATGCGCATCCCCGAAGGCATCGCGCCCGAGATCGCCGCTGCCGTCATGCTCAAGGGGCTGACGGCCTGCTATCTCGCCGAGGACACCTTCCCCGCCAAGGCCGGCGACGTGGCGCTCGTCCATTCGGCGGCGGGGGGCGTCGGCTCGCTGCTGGTGCCATGGCTGCTCGACAAGGGCGTGACGGTGATCGCCCACTCGGGATCGCCGGAAAAGGCGGCGCAGGTTCCGGGCGAACATTCGCTTTCGTGCGCGTTCGAGGACCTGCCTGAAGCGGTGCGCGAGATCACCGGCGGGGCCATGTGCCATGTCGTCTACGACGGCGTGGGCGCGGCGAGCTGGGATGCCTCGCTCGCCTGCCTCGCCAGGCGCGGCATGATGGTGAGCTATGGTAATTCCTCGGGCGCGGTGCCGCCGGTCGCGGTTCTCGACCTGATGCGCGCGGGCTCGATCTACCTCACCCGGCCTACCCTGGCCGACTACATCGCAACGCCCGAGGCGCTGGCGAGCAGTGCGAAGAAGCTGTTCGACCGGATCGCCTCGGGCGTGCTGCAACCCAAGATCGGGCAGACCTTCGCGCTGGCGGATGCGGCCGAGGCGCACCGGGCGCTCGAGAGCCGGGGAACCACCGGCTCGACGGTGCTGCTGCCCTGACATCCGATGGGATTCAAAAAAGGGGCCCCGGAACATGTCGTTCCGGGCCCCTTTTTCTATTCAGAACAGCGAGATGATCCCCAGATTGGGATCGATCCAGCCTTCGTAGATCATCTTAGCCGCGACATAGAGGATGACCACGAGGCCCACCCATCCGATCCAGCGATAGCGCTCGATGTACCGCGCGATGAAGTTCGCCGCGAGGCCCATCATCGCGACGGCCACGATCAGGCCGACGATGAGGATGCCGGGATGGTCGCGCGCCGCGCCGGCGACGCCCAGCACGTTGTCGATCGACATCGACACATCCGCCACCGCCACCGAGATGGCCGCCGAGGCGAAGCTCTTGGGCGACTTGAGGCCGGAGCTTTCGTCGCCATCGATCTCGGGCGAGCCGGGTGAATGCCCGGCCGGGCTGTGGTGCAGTTCACGGTACATCTTCCACGCGACCCACAGCAGCAGCAGGCCGCCCGCGAAGATGAGGCCGACGATGCCGAGCAGCCAGGTCACGACGAGCGCGAAGCCGATGCGCAGCACCAGCGCCGCGATCACGCCGATGGCGATGACCTTCTTGCGCTGGTCCGCGGGCAGCCCCGCCGCGAGCGCGCCGACGACGATCGCGTTGTCACCGGCCAGCACCACGTCGATCATCAGGACCTGCAGGAACGCCGACAGCGCCGCGGGCGTGCCGATGTTCGAGAAGTCCTCGACGATGTGCTGCCAGATCTGGCCAGGCCCCTGGATCGCAGGGGCCGCGGCGGCGAGAATGGATAGGATGTCCAAGGTAGGTTGCCCCCTGCCCTGACCGTTACTGGTTCATCGTCGCGAAGAAGTCCTCGTTGGTCTTCGAGTCCTTCATCTTGTCGAGCAGGAATTCCATCGCATCGACGGTGCCCATCTGCATGAGGATGCGGCGCAGGACCCACATCTTCGACAGCTGGTCGCGCGGCACGAGCAGTTCTTCCTTGCGGGTGCCGGACTTGCCGACATCGAGCGCCGGGAAGATGCGCTTGTCGGCCACCTTGCGGTCGAGGACGATTTCCGAGTTACCGGTGCCCTTGAACTCTTCGAAGATGACTTCGTCCATGCGGCTGCCGGTGTCGATCAGGGCCGTGGCGATGATCGAGAGCGAACCGCCCTCCTCGATGTTGCGCGCGGCGCCGAAGAAGCGCTTGGGGCGCTGCAGGGCGTTGGCGTCGACACCGCCGGTCAGCACCTTGCCGGAGCTGGGCACCACGGTGTTGTAGGCGCGGCCGAGGCGGGTGATAGAGTCGAGCAGGATGACGACGTCGCGCTTGTGCTCGACGAGGCGCTTGGCCTTCTCGATGACCATTTCGGCGACCTGGACGTGGCGCTGGGCGGGTTCGTCGAAGGTGGAGGAGATGACCTCGCCCTTCACCGAGCGCTGCATGTCGGTGACTTCTTCGGGGCGCTCGTCGACGAGCAGCACGAGGAGGAAGACTTCCGGATGGTTGTCGGTGATGGCCTTGGCCATGTTCTGCAGCAGCACGGTCTTACCGGTGCGCGGCGGCGCCACGATCAGGGCGCGCTGGCCCTTGCCCTGCGGCGAGATGAGATCAATCACGCGGGCCGACTTGTCCTTGACCGTCGGGTCGAGGCAATCGAGCTTCAGGCGCTGGTCGGGATAGAGCGGCGTCAGGTTGTCGAAGTTGACGCGGTGACGGACCGCATCGGGATCGTCAAAGTTGACGGTAACGAGCTTGGTGATCGCGAAGTAGCGCTCGCCGTCGCGGGGCGCGCGGATTTCGCCTTCGACGGTGTCGCCCGTGCGCAGGCCCCATTTGCGGACCTGGTTCGGCGAGACGTAGATGTCGTCCGGGCCGGCGAGGTAGTTCGCCTCGGGGCTGCGCAGGAAGCCGAAGCCGTCGGTCAGCACTTCGATGGTGCCCTGGCCGACGATTTCCTCGCCGTCCTCGGACACTTCCTTGAGGATGGCGAAGATCAGGTCCTGGCGGCGCAGCGTGGATGCGCCTTCGACGCCGAGTTCCTCGGCCATTTCGACCAGATCGGCCGATGTCTTCTTCTTGAGTTCTTTGAGATGCATTTCTAGGGATTCCGGATGGAAATGAGAGTGTCGGCCGGCGGATCGATGGGCTTGGGGAAAGCTAATCCGGGCACGCGAACGGGTGTCGCGTCCCTGTGCCGGAACAGGGAGGAGATAATCGCTGCCGGGGCCTTGGTCAACGAGTCAATCTACAGGGCGGCGCGTGGGCGGGCCGGGTGGAAATTCCCGCCGCAGGACCGGCTGGCTACCCGCCGCCTTCGTAGCGGCCGCGCCATTGCTCGAAGCGGGCGGCGAGCGGGTCCAGCTGGATGTGGCAGCGGGCCTTGTCGGCCCGATAGGTCTCGGGGCCATAGCCGGGCGCATGCAGGATAGCCTCGACCTGCGCGCCGATATCGAGCTGCGGCGACCGCGATTCCATCCGCCCGAAGTAGTACAGCGCCCCGGCTTCCGCCTTGCGCCGCTGGTCACCCTGGACCTTGCCTGCCGCGACGGAGAGATAGGCGAGGCAGTGCAGATCGTCCTCGTCTGCTTTGGGGAGCCCCGTGAGGGCCAGGGCGGCGGCAAGGACGGGGACGATCATGGGCGACCTCCTAGAACGGCTTCACGACCACCAGAACGACGATCACCGCGATCGCGAGGCCCGGGACTTCGTTGAGCAGGCGCAGCTTCTTCCCAGTCAGCGGGCGCTCGCCCCGCGCCAGTTTCTTCGCATAGCCGACCAGCCAGCCGTGATAGCCCGACAGGCCGAGAACGAACAGCAGCTTGGCATGAAGCCAGCCCTCGCCCCAGGCGCCGAGCGCGGTGGCGGTGAGGATGCCCAGCACCCAGGTCAGGATCATCGCCGGGGTCAGGATGATCTTGCGCAGCTTCGCCTCGCGGTCGATCCAGCGCAGTTCCTCCGCCGAGCCCGCTTCGGACTCCTGATGGTAGACGAAATAGCGCGGCAACATGAACAGGCCGGCCATCCAGAAGATCACGAAGATGACGTGACCGGCTTTCAGCCACAGGTACGTGCTCGACAAAATCTGCTCCATGAAACCTCTTGTAGCGCGCAGGCGACCTGCCGGTCAGCCCCTTTTCCATCCCCGGACGGTCGCCAGCAGCCGCTCGACATTCACGATCGGCGTGTGCTGGCCGATGCCGTGGCCGAGGTTGAAGACGTGGGGACGGTCCGCAAAGGCATCAAGCACCGACAGCGCCCCGCGTTCCAGGTCCTCGCCGCCTGCCAGCAGCAACAGCGGATCGAGGTTGCCCTGCACCGGCATCCCGGCGGGAAGCTCGCGGGCGGCCCAGAGCGGATCGATGGTCTCGTCGATGCCGACCGCGTCCACCCCGGTTTCCCGTGCATAGGCGGGCAGCTTCTCGCCGGCCCCCTTCGGGAAGCCGATGATCGGAGTCTCGGGATGGCGCGCCTTCACGGCGGCGACGATGGCGGCATTGGGCGCGATGACCCAGCGAGCGAACTGCGCGGGGCTGAGCGTGCCCGCCCACGAGTCGAACAGCTGCACCGCCTCGGCGCCCGCTTCGATCTGGCCGCAGAGGTATTCCACAGTCACCTGAGTCACCGCCTCGATGATCGCCTGGAACGCCTCCGGGTCGCGGTAGGCCATGGCGCGCGTGTCGTGCTGGTCTCGGCTGCCCTCGCCTGCGACCATGTACGTGGCGACGGTCCAGGGCGATCCGGCGAAACCGAGCATCGTCTTGTCCACAGACAGCTGGCCCCGCACTTTCCGGACGGTTTCGTAGATCGGTGACAGTCGCTCGGGCACCGCGACGAGGCTTTCGAGCGCGTGATCGACAAGCCGGGGCGAGAGTCTCGGCCCCTCGCCGACCAGGAACTGGAGGTCCTGGCCCATCGCGTAGGGCACGATGAGGATGTCGGAAAACAGGATGGCGCCATCGAATCCGAAGCGATCGATAGGCTGCAACGTAATCTCGGCCGCGGCGTTGGTATCGTAGACCAGCGCGAGAAAACCGCCCTTCTCGGCCCGGAGCGCGCGGTACTCGGGCAGGTAGCGGCCGGCCTGGCGCATCAGCCAGATCGGAGGGCCAGAGTCAGAGTCCGTTTGAGCCCCGCGCAGGGTGTCGAGAAGCAGTCCGGGCATCGCGTTTTCGTCCACTCAAAAAAATATAGAGATTCTCTATAAGGTTGATGGAGGTAGTTGGTCCTGTGGATATCGGGGACGGCTGCGCATTGCCTGATTTGTACCCGGTTGAACAGGCCCAAGCGGCCGATGCGACTCTCCGGGCGGGGTGAGTCAACGAAAGGTTGTTCGCCTTGTCCACAGGCTGTGGACCGACCGGGCCCGGCTGCGCAGAAACTGACTCGGTGAATCCCGGCAGTGGGCAGGAATCGGTGCTGACGAGTTGTCACCGGTTTGCTCCCGTGGTTTATGCCGGGACATATCCACAAGCGGCCCACCCCATGCCGGGGGGCCGCGCAAGGGGCGCTGCGAAGCCGACCATGGCACGAACCCACCTCCACCTGCTCTCTGACTCCACCGGCGAAACGCTGGAGATGATCGCCAAGGCGGCGCTCGCCCAGTTCGACGATTCCGATGTCCTGCGCCATTTCTGGCCGATGGTCCGCTCGCAGCAGCACCTCGACCGCATCATGGCCGAGATCGCCGCCAACCCGGGCCTCGTGTTCTTCACCCTCGTGAACGAGGAGACGCGCGGACGGCTCGAGGAGCGTTGTCAGAGCCTTGGCCTGCCCGCGATCGCGGTGCTCGACGGAGTGACCGACGCGCTCGAGGCCCTGCTGGGCCAGGAGGCGAAGGGGCGGCCCGGCCGCCAGCACCGCCTCGACGACGCCTATTTCGCGCGCGTCGATGCGATCCAGTTCACCATCGCGCACGACGACGGCATCGCCTGGGAGGAATGGGAGGAGGCCGACATCGTGCTTGCCGGTGTCTCGCGCACCAGCAAGACGCCGACCTCGATCTACCTCGCCAACCGCGGCTACAAGTGCGCCAACATCCCGATCGTGGTGGAGAGCCCGCCCCCGCCTTCGCTGTTCGGGCTCAAGCGGCCCCTCGTGGTTGGCCTCACCACCGCCCCCGACCGGCTGATCCAGATCCGCCGCAACCGCCTGCTGTCCCTCAGCCAGTCGCCCGACACCGACTATGTCGACAACGATGCGGTCGACAGCGAACTCAAATACGCCCGGCGCATGTTTGCCGACAATTCCTGGCCGGTGATCGACGTCACCCGGCGTTCGATCGAGGAGACCGCCGCCGCGGTCATCAACCTCTACAACGAGCGCAAGGCCTCCGGCGAAACCGGCCAGGTCGGCCCCAAGCCGATCTGAACGCCACTGACGGAAATGATATGATCGTCCTCGCATCCCAGAGCGCGTCCCGCCGCGCCATGCTCGAAGCCGCCGGCGTTTCCTTCCGGGCACAGCCCGCCCATGTCGACGAGCGTGCCATCGAAGCGGCGCTGGGCGATGCGCCCGCGCCGCAGGTGGCGCTCGCCCTCGCCTGCGCCAAGGCTGAGGCTGTTTCACGTGAAACACCAGGCGCACTGGTGCTTGGCAGCGACTCGCTCGTTTCGTGCGGCGGCCGGCGGTTCGACAAGCCCGCGAGCTGCGACGACGCGGCCGCGCACTTGCGCTTCTTCTCGGGCAAGGTGATGGAACTGCACAGCGCCGCCGGGCTGGTGCGCGATGGAGAGACTCTGTGGGCCGAGGCCGCGCGGGCCGACCTTCACGTCGCCGCGCTGTCCGACGCCTTCATCGAAAGCTACCTCGACGCCGAATGGCC
Organism: Novosphingobium sp. GW821-FHT09E05; assembly: GCF_059416165.1. Taxonomy (NCBI): domain Bacteria; kingdom Pseudomonadati; phylum Pseudomonadota; class Alphaproteobacteria; order Sphingomonadales; family Sphingomonadaceae; genus Novosphingobium; species Novosphingobium sp. GW821-FHT09E05. The sequence goes on along the minus strand of NZ_JBWKOQ010000006.1, from coordinate 109,107 downwards.
CGAAGTTGCCGCCTGCGTCGGCGTGTTCCGGATCGAAGCGCGCGGCGTGCAGCTTTTCGAACGGATCGAGGGCGACTATTTCACCATCCTGGGCATGCCGCTGCTCAAGGTGCAGGCGGCCCTCCGCAACCTGGGAGTGATGGGCCAGTGACCGTGCCTTATGCAGAAGTGATCGGCGATCCGATCGCGCAGTCGAAGTCTCCGGCGATCCACAATTTCTGGCTCGGGGAGCTGGGGTTGGAGGGACGATACGCCCACTGCCTCGTCAAGCTGGAGGAACTGGCCGACTATCTCGACCGCCGCCGTGCCGATGTTCACTGGCGCGGCTGCAACGTGACGATGCCGCACAAGCTGGCGATCGTGCCCCTGCTCGACCGGCTCGATCCGCTGGCGGCGCGTATCGGCGCGGTGAATACCGTGGTCCGCGAGGCCGACGGCACCCTCACCGGTTACAACACCGACGCGCCCGGCTTCCTCGAGCCCGTGCGCGAGGAAGTGGACAAGATCCACCTGTTCCGCATGGCCCGCGTGCTCGGCACCGGCGGGGCGGCGCGGGCGATCGTGGCGGCGCTGGCGGACGCGAAGTTTGTCATCGTCCTTGCCGGGCGCGACCCTGCCAAGGCGCAGGCCATGCTCGACGAACTCGCGCCGAACGGGGAGCATCATGCGATCCCGCTCAGCCATTTCGCCGATCCCACCGACTTCGCCTTCGACGACCGCGAGCGCTGCTTCGACCTCGTCATCAATGCCAGCCCGCTGGGCATGACCGGCCAGCCCCCCCTGCCCTTCGACTTCAGCCACGCACCGCCGCGCAGCGTCGTCTACGACATCGTCACCAGCCCGCTCGACACCGATTTCCTCCAGCGCGCCCGCGCCGCCGGGTTCGAGACGGTCGACGGGCTGTCGATGCTCATCGGCCAGGCCGCCATCGCGTTCACTCACTTCTTCGGCACCGATGCCCCGCGCAAGCATGACGAAGCACTGCGCGCGCTGATCCAGTCGTGAAGGTGCATGCATGAAAATCCTGGGCCTCACCGGCTCGATCGGCATGGGCAAGTCGACCGTCGCGGCGATGCTGCGCGATCTCGACGTGCCGGTGTTCGATGCCGATGCCGCCGTCCACGAACTCCAGGGTCCGCGCGGCGCCCTGCTCCCGTTGATCGAAGATGCCTTTCCCGGCACCACCGGGCCGGACGGCGTGGACCGCCCCAAACTGGGCACTGCCGTGTTCGGGGACAGGGAGGCGCTTTTGCGGCTCGAACGAATCGTCCACCCCGCCGTCGCGGCTATGCGCGGGGACTTTCTACGGGAAAATGCTGAGGCTCCGCTCGTGGTCTTCGACATCCCGCTGCTCTACGAAAAAGGCGGCCACCAGGGCCTCGACGCCGTGGCCGTGGTCTCCGCCCCGGCCGCCGACCAGCGCGCCCGTGTGCTCGCCCGGCCGGGCATGACACCTGAGAAATTCGAGCAGATTCTGGCACTTCAGGTTCCCGATGCCGAGAAGCGCGCGCGCGCCGACCACGTCATCGACACCGGCACGTCGCTCGCTGCGACCCGCGAACAGGTAGCCGGTATCGTGCGGACGTTGACCCGAACCGATTAATCCCCTGCAAGGCCTTGCACTCCGGTGCGTCGAGGCAGATATGGAGAGGGATGAGAGAGATCATCTTCGACACCGAGACGACCGGATTTGACCCCAAAAACGGGGACCGAATGGTCGAGATCGGGTGCATAGAGATGATCAACCGGGTGGCCACGGGCCGCACCTTCCACGCCTATTTCAACCCCGAGCGCACGATGCCGGCCGAGGCCGAGGCGGTCCACGGGCTGTCCGATGCGTTCCTCGCCGACAAGCCGCTGTTCGGGGCGCTGGCGCAGGATTTCCTCGACTTCATCGAGGACAGCCCGATGATCGCGCACAACGCCGGGTTCGATTTCAATTTCATCAATTTCGAGCTGGGCGCCTGCGGCCACCCCATCGTCGGGCTCGACCGCATGGTCGATACCGTGGCGCTCGCCAAGGTGCGCCATCCCGGCGCCAAGCTGTCGCTCGATGCGCTCTGCTCGCGCTACGGCATCGACCGCAGCCACCGCACCAAGCACGGCGCGCTGCTCGACGCCGAACTGCTCGCCCAAGTATACGTGGAACTGCGAGGAGGCCGCCAGATCGGCCTCGAGCTGGTCGCAGAAGCCACCAAGATCGTGACGGAAATCAAGGTTCTCAGCACGAAGAACCGTATTTTCCGTCAGCCGCGCCCCCACGCGGCCACCGACAAGGAACTTGCTGCGCACGCAGCGTTTCTCATCAAGTCGGTCGATGCCCCACTCTGGGGTGCCTGAACTCTAGCACAAGGAGAATACGCCCATGGATATTCGCGTCTCCGGTCACCAGGTCGATACCGGCGAGGCCTTGCAGGCCCACGCCAACGAACGGCTCACGGCGATCATCGAGAAGTATTTCAACAGGGCGCTGTCCTCGCACGTCACTTTCAGCAAGGCTCCCGCGGGCGCCTTCCGGTGCGACATCATCATGCACGTGATGCAGAATCTCGTGCTCAAGGGCACCGGCAGCGCGCAGGACGCGCACATTTCGTTCGATCAGTCGGCCGAGAAGATCGACAAGCAGCTGCGCCGATACAAGCGCCGCCTGAAGGATCGCCACGAGCAGGCGGCCCACACCGCCTCCGTGGAAGAGGCGGCCTATATCATCTTCGAGGAATCGCAGGTCGGCGAAGACGAGGAGCATGAACCCGATGCTCCCGTCGTGATCGCCGAGACGCGGGTCGATGTTCCCGAGGCGACCGTTTCCGACGCGGTCATGATGCTCGACTTGCGCAATACTACGGCGTTGCTTTTCAAAAACGCTGGCACGGGACGCCATAATATGGTCTACCGCCGAGGCGACGGATCGATCGGCTGGGTCGAGCCGCACTGACGTCCAGGGTTGCGCCCTCAGGGCGCCGCCACTTCTGATCTTCGACGTGAGGAAGAAGAAAACCCCCGGTGCGCCGGGGGTTTTTTGGGGAATTTGCAGCACTTGGAAACCGGTCAAACTCTAGTATCAGAAGCGAAATGAGCGGGCTATTTGCACTGCTGCCCGAAGCTGTGACCACGGTCACCGCGGACAGCAAGGACATCATTCTGGACAGGCTCGCGGGCCAGTTCGCGCAGGTCTATGGTCTCGACCATCAGGCCGTGCTGGCGCGCGTCACCGAGCGGGAACGGCTCGGCAGCACCGGCTTCGGTCGCCGCATCGCCATTCCCCACGCACGCATGGCCGGCCTGACGCGGCCGGTGGCGGCGTTCATGCGCCTCGAATCGCCGGTCGAGTTCGATTCGGCCGACGGCATGCCGGTCGATCTCGTGTTCGGCCTGCTCTCGCCCGAAGGCGCCGGCGCCACCCACCTGCACGCCCTCGCCGCCATTTCGCGCATGATGCGTGACGAGCGCATGCGCGAGGCGCTGCTGACCGCGCCCGGACCCGAGGCGGTCTACGGCCTGCTGAGCAATGTCATCGACCGCGATGCCGCATGAACTGACGCCGGGTCCCGGCGGGGCCCAGGGCGCGCCCGGAACCGAAGGTGCCGCCCTGCACTGGCGCGCGCTGGAAGGGCTCTACGCCTCGGCACCGATCAACCACATGTTCCGTTCCTCGCTGGAGATCACCGGCGAAGGACTGTCGCGGATCACCTTCCTAGTGGAGCCGGACTGCTTCCACGCGGCCGGCGCGGCGCATGGCACGATCTACTTCAAGATGCTCGACGACGCGGCGTTCTATGCCGCGAACACGCATGTGACGGACCGCTTCCTGCTCACCACATCGTTCAACATGCACCTCAGCAAGCCCATCAAAGGGGGCCGCATCGTCGCCGAAGGCCGCTGGGTCAGCGGCCGCCGCCGTGTGCTGGTCGCCGAATCGTGGCTGCTCGACGAGGACGGGGACGAGTGCGGGCGCGGCACCGGGACCTTCATGCGCTCGCGCATCGCGCTCTCCAGCCTGCCGGGCTACTCCGTCCCCCGAAGCCCGGGCTGATGGACTCAAGGCTGCCGGCACACCTCGAGATTTCCGGCCTGATTCGCAGCGTCGGGGCCGATGGCGGCTTCGGGATGGTCCTGTCGAAGGGTGAACGCGACGCCGGGACGATCCTTCTCGTGCTCGTCCACAATGGCGCGGATGCTCGGATATACGAGCGGATGCCGGAACCCGGCGGCACCCGCACATGGCGGTGCATCCGGCGCCAGGAGCCCGGGAAACCGGACGAATTCCAGTCCTATCTCGACCGGCGCAAGGCACAGGATCCGGACGTGTGGATTGTCGAACTTGACGTCGTGCGGGCCGAACGCTTCATCGGCGTCGAAACCGACAGAGGTTGACTTGCGCGGCGCGCAAGGTAAGTGCGCCCTCACAAGTGCGAAAGCGGCATGGGCGGCACTACGGCTGCCCGGCTAGCACGCAGACGGGGAATCGTCGGCAGGCTCGACGGATACAGAACGCCGCAACCCGGCATTCCGTTCCAGCCTGTGTCGGACCGGTTCACCGCCCTTGATATGAATAAATGCGAAGCAAGGTTGAGTGGGCAAGCGCCATGGCGCTGGCCGCAACGGTATTGACTGCACTGTTGAGCGCCCAGGGTTCGGGCGCGGCCGCATCGGATCTCATTCCGATCCTGAGCGATCAGGTGGCCGAACAGAAACCCATCATCGAATTCGAATCCCGGCCCATGGTCCAGGCGCTCCCTGTCGAGGACGCCGAGGCGACCGACGCGGCGGATGCCGATGCGGACTCGCTCCAGGAACTGGTGTCGCAGCAGGCGATGCCCGATGACCTGTCGAGCGAGATGCGCTGCCTGGCGGGAGCCATCTATTTCGAAGCGCGCGGCGAGACGCTGGAAGGCCAGCTTGCCGTTGGCCGGGTGATCGTCAACCGCACGACTTCGGGGCGGTTCCCCAAGAGCTATTGCGGTGTGGTCTACCAGCCCTCGCAGTTCTCGTTCATTCGCGGCCGCTCGATGCCGTCGGTGCGCGAAAACTCCGCCGACTGGCGCGAGGCCGTCGCCATCGCGCAGATCGCCAGCGAAGACGAATGGAAGAGCCCCGTACGCGGCGCCTTGTTCTTCCACGCCGCGCGCGTTTCGCCCAAGTGGCGCCTGACCCGCCTGGCACGCGTCGACAACCACGTCTTCTACCGCTGAACGCCGGCCCGGCGTCCTGCGCCGGGCCGGATCGCAGCGCGAGGCGTGTGCCCCCGAAGGCTGCCCTCGCCTTCCGTGGCGCGCCCTGAGCGCGCGCTGCAACCCCCTCCCCCGCAGATGTGCCGGCCGACAAGGCACCGCCGCGATCACGCGCCCCAGCCGCGCGTCGGGCCCTTTTCTGTAAAGCACGCAATAAATCCATCGCGGCGCCGTGTCCGACGAACGCGGCGCGGCAACGCGCCCGAGGTCGGTTGCGGCGGCTCGGGAATCCCCGAGTTGCTTTGGAGGGAAAAGCACGAGGGCGAGACTTGTGTATCGCTGCTTATAAGACTGCTTCACGGCTTCCGAAATTCGATAAAATACCAATGAGTTTTACGGCATTGTCAAAATTTTGATCGTGACACATGTTGGTACTCCGCATGGGGGTGCCAAATGCTGGAGAGAGGGCCTTACAACCGACATGCCGGCATCCATTTCAGTCGCGATCAAGAATTCGATCATACGCGAAGGCCTGCGCCGAATTCTCACCGATTCCTGCTTCGAGGTAACTGAGTCCGTATCCGGCCTGGAAGATCTGCAGCTGGTTTTTGATTCCGACCCGGAACACCATCTGCTCGTCATCGAACGGGACCTGCTGCACCAGGAGTTCGAGGAGAACCTCGAGGCCATCCAGCGTGTCCACGAGAACGTGCGCATCGTGGTCCTGACCGGCGCGTTCGATTTCGAAGAAATGGTCGCCGTCTATACGGCGGGCGCATACGCCTATTTTCCCGACAATGTGCCGTATCTGTCGCTTGTCGCGGTCCTGCAGATGGTATCGAACGGACAGAAGGTCGCGCCGCAGGAGGCCGTCGACTTCCTCATCAACATGCCGACGTCGGCGCTGCGTTCGGTCGATTCCTCGGCCGTGGGACCCTACAACTTCCGCGAACGGGAACTGCGCGTGCTCGAATTCCTGGCGATGGGGCAGCCCAACAAGGCAATTTCCCGCGAACTCGGTATCAATGAATCGGCAGTAAAGGCTGCAGTAAAGGCAATCCTGCGCAAGCTCGGCGTAGAAAACCGGACCCAGGCTGCGGTGATGGCGCGCGAACTGGTCAGCCAGCAGCGCCTGCCGGTTGACCTTGACGCGAGAGAGCGGCGCGCGGTGGTTTCATCATCTTCGATCGCGGCAGGCTGACGCAGAATCCTCGTGATTCCGGGGAAAGCATAGACGCGGCAAAAACGTTGAAAAGTGGGACGTTTGAATATAAAAAATCCCGGCTGGACACATTCTGTTACAAAAACATTATTAACATGTGATATTATTTGACGCCCGTACAGCCCCCCGTCTGGCGCTCCCTTACGGATTTTTCGGAATCCCATTTTAGTGCTCAAGTTTACCCTCATAGGTGAACTTATACGTACAATCCCCAAAATATCTCGTGACTCTCGCATGGGGCAATGCGACATTGCATATATGGGGTTAACTTACTCCATATTGGCAAAGGGGGAATTCAATGTATCGGGTAGGGGTAAATGAAAATGTACAACTCACTTCGCGGGAGCTGGACGTGCTTCAATACGTAGCGATGGGACGATCGGCCAAAGAAACGGCGATCGAGCTTAACATCGCACCATGCACGGTCGAGCGGCACGTTGAAAACGTGCGCTTGAAGACCAGGACGCGCAATCGCGCTCACATGATTGCCTATGTTATCCGCGAAGGCCTGCTTCAGCCGGCTATTTGAGGAACAGGATAGACGTACAGGGGCTTCTTACGTCACTTCCTTCAACGGCCTTTCCAGGCCCAAGACGCCAGCAAGTCGCCCTTCGGGTTCAGCACATTACTCTTGACGATCTGATTCTCTATAAAGACGTCTCGCGCACCGCAGCCCACGCCGCATTCGAATGAGCCCGGGGCAATCGACAGGCCCCTGCCAAGCGCTTTCGAGCAGGCCTCCTTCCTGACCCAGACCGTCAGGAACGCATGGTCGGACATTTCCGCCGACCGCCTTGCCAACTGCGCGACTTCCTCCTGCGTATAATACATCGTTGCGAGCTCGGCCGCATTGTCGAGGGGCCGCACGATTTCGAGATCGACGCCGATCTCCGCGCCGATCGCCAGCGCGACCAGGGCGAACGACCCACTGTAGCTGATGCTGCAATCCACGTCCGGGGCCTGCTGAAGCAGCGGCTTGCCGTGACTGCCGGGCAGATAGGCCTGGGACCCGGCGCCGATGCCCGAGACCGCCTCCACGGCCACGCGGAGCGCGGCGTGCGCGGTCTGGTAGCGGTGCCGGGACGCCGCATGGACGAAACGCCCCGCGCGCTCGTGCTCCTGACGGCTCAAGATGCCGAGCAGGGCCGGTTGCGGCCGTGCGTGGGCCGTGACGAGCCAGAGCGGGAACGGGGCGTCGATCCGCTCTGCCTCGAACCCGTGGGCCAGCAGGGCCGCATCCGCACTGGGGCCCATGACGGGCGAAAGTCAGCGCCGGCCGGCGGCGAACAGGCCGTGGCGGACGAAGTCGGTCAGCAGCCGCGGCGGGTCCTGGCGCGGCGCGCGGCGGAGCGCCTGCTTGCACAGGTGCGCCAGATGACCGGACAGCCACGCGAGATCGGCGGCAAGGGCATAGGCGCGGCCGTGGTTCTTGCGGAAATACCGGCGGCGCGAGTCGAACCAGTAGCCCGGTACGCGGCGGCTGTTGGCATCGGCGCCGGTGGCGCCGGTACTCTGCCCGGCGATGTGCAGGACGACCGATGGGGGCACGTACCAGCTTTCCCAGCCCATCACCCGCGCCGCGCGGCAGAAGTCGGTCTCCTCGTAATAGAGGAAATAGCCTTCATCGAAGCGCAGTCCCGCATCGAGCACCTCGCGGCGAACCGCCAGGCTTGCGCCCGAAACCCAGTCCGCGGGCGCGCAGTGCGTGTCCATGGCCTGCAGTGCGGCGTAGCGCGCGAGCAGCCGCGAGGCGGGGCGCCAGCGCAGGCCGCGCTCCAGTTCGCCCAGGACGGTGGGAAAGCGGAAAGCGTAGGGCCAGGGCGAACCGTCGGCGAGCAGCAGCGCCGTGCCCGCAATTCCAGCGGCCGGGGTCGCCTGCATGAACAAGGCGAGCGCGGCGACGGCGCCGGGCATCACGCGCGTATCGGGGTTGAGCAGCCAGACCGCGCGGGCCTCGCCGCCATGGCGCAGGGCATGCGCGATGCCGAGGTTGCAGCCGGCACCGAAGCCGCCGTTCACCGGCGCGCGCAGCAGGGTGACCCAGTCCCAGCCGTGCCGCTCGATCGCGGCCTCGACGACGGCGGCGGAGCCGTCGCGCGAATCGTTGTCGACCACGATCGCGCGCAGGGCCGCGCCGCGCTCGCGCTCGGCTGCGAGGCTGGCGAGGCATTCCACCACCAGCGGCCCGGTGCGGTAGTTGACGATGACCGTGGCGATCGGGAAGGCGGGCGAAGACGGGCCGTCGCAGGGGGTCATTCGGCGGCCTCTCCAACCATCTCCAGGAACGCCTCGTTTGCCGCCGCGCCGCCGCGCCAGGCGCCGTGCTCGGCCAGGGCCTCGTCCAGCGCCGCCTGGAACAGGGGGGCGAGCGTCTCGACGTGGGGCTCCTGCAGGCTGCTGCTGTGGCCGCCGGGAACGTCGAGGATGACGATGTCTTCGCGCACCCGCTTGCCCCAGCCCAGCGCGAAGTCGCGGTAGACCATGCGATAGGGCATGTCGTCGGCGAGGCCGGTGTCGTCGGCCGCCTTGAACAGCGCGACGCTGGCGGACTGCAGGATGCCGACCGGGCGATGCTCCTTGTGCGCGAGTTCGTAGAGCTTGAGGAAGGGGATCGCGGGGGTGCCGTCCGCGGGCGTCGCCGCTGCGGCGGGCGTGGTGTCGCCATCGCTCCGCAGGGCGCGGACGGTGCGCCGGTCGCGCGCCTCGCGAAGCCGCGATTCGACCTCCCAGCGCGCCAGGTTCCAGCTCCTGCGGGCAAGGTCGGGCACGATCCGGGCCGGATTTCCGGACGCCAGCATGCCGGTGACGCGGGACAGGCGCGCGCGCGATTCGCCTAAGCGGTGCTTGCGCGCCTCCACGTCCGCGGCGTCGATGATGCCGACGAAGGCGACCTGCTGGCCGGCCGCCTGGAGTTGCTGCGCCATCTCGAAGGCGATGACGCCCCCGGCGCACAGTCCCGCGAGCAGATAGGGACCTTCCGCCTGCACCAGGCGCAGCTGCTGCACGTAGTGGCTCGCCATCTCGTCGATCCGGGTGTGGGCGTAGTTGCCGTCCGCCTTGCGCAAGGGCTCCAGCCCAAGGATCGGCCGCGAGGGATCGAGCCGCAGCGCGAGCCCGCGATAGAGCAGCGTCTCGCCGAGACCGTCGTGGACGAAGAACAGCGGCGTGATCGGGGCGCCCTTGCGGATGGTGACGACGCCGGCAGGCATCAGTTCGCCGGGGCTGGCGGTAGCGCCGGGCGCGCGGCCGTCGGGATCGATCACCGCCGCGAGGTTGGCGACGGTCGGCTGGCCGAGCATCGTCGCCAGCGGCAGCGTCTTGCCCGTCTTGCGGCGCAGGCGGTTGGTGAACTGGACCGCCAGCAGCGAGTGGCCGCCGAGGTCGAAGAAGTTGTCGTGCCGGCCGACCGCCTCCATGCCCAGCAGGTCGCACCATAGCTCGGCGATGATCCGTTCGATGGGGGTGGCGGGAAGGTCGGCGGGATCGCCGGCGGCGGCTTCGCGGCGCGCGGCGCGCGGCGGCGTGCGCAGGCGGGCGAGCACGGCGCCCAGGTCGTAGGGCGAGATGACCGTATGCGAACCGCAGCTGCCCGACAGCAGCCGCGCGACGATCTCGGCGCCTTCCTCGGGCAGGATGCCTTCGGGCTGCGGCGCGCCTGTATCCCGGGCCAGCGGGGCGGCGGCGGGCACCTCGGGCGAGGGCGCGGCGATGCGCGAGAGCAGGCCGGCGTCGGCCATGCGCATCATCGTGAATTCGCGCACTTCGGCAAGGATCAGGCCGTCGGCATCGGTGATGGTAACGTTGAAGACGGCGGTGTGGCCGCTGTCATCGCCCGGGACATAGCGGATATGGCTCCAGATCCGTGCCGGCAGCGGGGCATAGGCAAGGAAGCGGCGATAAGTGAACGGCGCGTAGAACGCGCGCGCCGGATCGCGCCCGGGGATCAGCGTCTGCGCCCCGGCGGTGGCGAAGTCGAGCAGGGCGGGGTGGAGGCCGAAGTCGGCGACCTCGCCGTGGAATTCTTCCGGCAGGTCGAGCCGCAGCAGTGCCTCGCCGTGGGGGCTGGCGAGCGCCTGCGAGACGGTGTCCCAGCGCGGGCCGAAGGCCATCATCGGCTGATCCGCGCCGCCGCAGCGGGCAGGGGTGCAGCGCTCGGCGATGGCGCCGAGATCGAGCGAGGCGCGCAGCGGGGCGAGGGTATGGGCCCGCACGAGGCCGTGCGCGTGTTCGGTCCACGCGGCAGGTGAGGACTGCACGGGGCGCCCCAGCAGCGACACGCGCCACCCGGCCCCGCCGCGTCGGCGGACGTGGATGCGCAGCTCGCGTGCGGCGCCGTCGGGCACCGCGAAGGGCTTGAGGAACGTGAAGTCGGAGAGTTCCAGGGGGCCCCGGCAGACCAGCGCAACTGCTGCCCGGGACATTTCCAGAAGGGATGTCCCGGGCAGCAGCGCACCGGCATCTACGACGCGGTGCTCATGGAGCACCCAGTGCCGCTCGGGGGTTAGGATGCCGGTGACCACAAATTCATCTTCGGAGATGGTGCAGAGCCGTTCGAGGAACGGATGCGCTACCGGCTTGCCGGTCCCGAGGTCTTCGGGAAGCGCGGCGCTTGAACCCTCGCGGGTGCCCAGGGACGCGGCCATGCCGACCTCCGCCCATTGGCTCCATCCCACGGACCGGACGCGCGTGCGGGCATCCATCCGCCGCGACTGGGCGTAGGCATCGAGGAAGGCATTGGCGGCGGCGTAGTCGACCTGGCCGGGAATGCCGGCGAAGGCGCTGATCGACGAGAACAGCAGGAGGAAGTGGGGCGCCTGTCCCTCCAGTGCCTTTTCCAGCGCCAGGGTGCCCGCGACCTTGGGGCGCAGAACGGCCTCGACGGCAGCGCGGGTGCGGGTCTCGACGAGGCCGTCGTCGAGCGCGCCGGCCGCGTGGAACACGCCGGCGATCGGCCCGAGGCGCGCGGTGGCCCTGCGGATGCCGCGCGTCAGGGCCCGGCTGTCGGCGACATCGGCCTGCACGACCTCGACTTCGGCCCCTGCCGCCTCGAGCGCGAGCAGGCGGCGCACCTTGTCCTCGATGCCGAGCGCGAGGTCGCCGCCCGCCAGCATGTCCGCCCACTGCGCGCGCGGGGGCAGGGGGCTGCGGCCGACCAGCACGAGGCGGGCCCGGTACCCGCGCGCCAGGTGATCGGCGATGGTAAGGCCGAGGCCGCCGAGGCCGCCGGTGATGAGGTAGGTGCCGCCCTCGCGCAGCCAGGTGTCGTCGGCGTCGGCCAGCGGGCCGCGGGTGTTGCGGTAGGCGAGGCGCCAGCGCTCCCCGGCGCGCAGGGCGACATCGCCGGTGGCGGGTCCGGGCGGGGCGGAGACCTCGTCGATCACGGCATCGGCCGGCGTGCCGGTGTCGATGTCGATGTTGCGCATCTCGATGGCGGGATATTCGGCAGTCACCGTACGCGCCGCGCCCAACGCGGTTGCCTTGAGCGGGGCCAGTCCGGTCTCGCCCGCCACGCGCTGGGCATGGTCGGTGACGAGGCCGACCACGATCGGGCCGTCCTCGCCGTGCGCGGCCAGTTCGGGCGCCATGGCGATCAGTGCGTGCAGGCCCCGGTCGAGGAGGGCCTGGTCGGACAGGGAAGCCCTGCGGCGCCTGCCGGCGGTCTGCCCGGCGACGAGCCAGCAGTGATAGACCTGCCGGGGCATGCGCGCGGTGCCGGCAAGGCGCGCGAAGAGCCGCGACCAGTCCTCGCGCTGGCCGGGCCGCACGGCGAAGTGGTCGCGTCCTTCCGCGTAGCGGGCAGCGGCGCCGACGGTGACCGTCTCGATGCCGCGCTGGCGCAGGCGGCCGGCCAGGCGATCGCCGAAGCCGTCGCCGCCGCACAGTACCAGCGCGGGGCCGGTGGGAGCAGTGCCCTGCGGCAGGGTCTCGCGGCTCCAGACCGGCTCGTAGCTCCAGTCGCCGAGGGCGAGGCGGGCATCGGGGTCGGCATCCGTCCCGGCGTGATGGAGCGTCGCGCCGGGTTCGACCCAGTGGCGCTGGCGGTCGAACCGATAGGTCGGCAGCGGAAGGCGCAGGCGGTGTTCTCCGGCCCGGAAGGCGGCCCAGTCGACCTCGACGCCAAGCGCCCAGAGTTCGCCGAGCGTCTCCAGCAGGCGCTGGTCGTCGGCCACGTCCTCACCCGGATGGCGCATCGAGGCGACGAGCGGCTGGGTGGTGCGGCGCGCCGGGTGCTGGCGCGCGAGGCTGGTCATGCTGCGGCCCGGTCCGACTTCGAGCAGCACCTGTTCCGCCTCGCCGAGCAGGCATTGCAGGCCGTCGGTGTAGCGCACCGGCTCGCGCAGGTGGCGCACCCAGTACTCGGGATCGGTCGCCTGCGCCGCGCCCACCCAGTTGCCGGTGAGGTTGGAGGCGAAGGGAATCTGCGGCGCGCGCAGGGTCATGCTGCGCAGCAAAGCGCGGAATTCGGGCAGGATCGGGTCGAGCATGGACGAGTGCGCGGCGACGTCGATGGGGATCGCCTGCGCCTCGATCTCGCGTTCCTGCAATTCGACGAGGAAGCGCTCCACCGCTTCCGCCGCGCCCGAGACGACGCACAGCTGCGGCGCGTTGATCGTCGCGATCGAGAGGTCGGCGGGCAGCATCCCGGCAAGCTCCGCCTCGGCCAGGGGCACGCTGATCATGCCGCCTTTTGCGGTCGTCTCGAACAGGCGGCCGCGCGTGTGGACGATGCGAAGACCGGCCTCCAGATCGACCACTCCGGCGATATGCGCGGCGGCATATTCGCCGCAGCTGTGGCCGATCATGGCGGCAGGCGTGATCCCCAGCGCCATCCAGAAACGGGCGAGCGCGGTCTGGACGATGAACAGCGCGGGCAGGGCGTTGGAGGGCCGCTCCAGCTCGGCGGCGGCCTGCGCGCGGTCGGCCGCCTCGGGGAACAGCCAGCGCTTCAGGCCGGGCACGCCGATGCGGGTGAGTACGGCGAGGGCGCGGTCGATCTCGGCGCGGAAGGCGGGTTCGGTCTCGTAGAGGCCGCGCGCCATGTCGACATGCTGCAACCCGCCGCCGCAGAACTGGAACGCGACCGGGCGGCCGGGAATGCAGGGTTGGCGGGCCGAGGAATGGCGACCGGCGGCGGCGAGGGTGGTCGCGGCCTCGTCCACGCTTGCGGCCACGGCGAAGCGGCGCCAGGCAAGGTGGCGGCGGCCTTCGGTGAGCGTGAAGGCGGCATCGGCCAGCGATGTTTCGGGACGCTCGCCGAAGTATGCGGCAAGGGCGAGGGCATTGGCGTCGGCGGCGGTCTCGCTGGCGCCCGAGGTCAGCAGCAGCTGGCGGCGGCGGCTGGGTCCGCTGGCGGCGCGGCGGGGGGCTTCCTCCATGACGACGTGGGCGTTGGTGCCGCCCACGCCCAGGGAACTGACCCCGGCGCGACGGGGGCGATCGTCGCGACGGGGCCAGCACGCACTGGCGGCCTGGACCCGGAACGGGCTGGCCTCCAGTGCGCATTCGGGATTGGGGGATTCGAAGTGGGGAACCGGCGGCAGTTCCTGGTTGCGCATCGCCAGCGCGACCTTGATGACGCCCGCCGCGCCCGCTGCCGTATCGGTGTGACCGATGTTCGCCTTGACCGAACCCAGGCCGCACGGAGCGCTACGCGGGGCCGATTTGGCGAACACCTGCCTGAGCGCGGCGACCTCGATCGGATCGCCGATCGGCGTGCCGGTGCCGTGCGCCTCGACATAGTCGATGCCCGAGGGATCGATGCCCGATACGGCGAGCGCTTCGGCGATCACCGCCGCCTGCCCGTCGACGCTGGGGGCGAGGTAACCGACCTTGCCGCTGCCGTCGTTGTTGATGGCCGAACCGCGGATCACGGCGTGGATGTGGTCGCCCGCCGCGACGGCGTCTTCCAGGCGGCGCAGCGCCAGCACGGCGACGCCGCTGCCGAAGACGGTGCCTTTCGATTCCGCGTCGAAGGGACGGCAGCGCCCGTCGGGCGACAGGATCTCGCCTTCCTCGTAGAGATAGCCCTGGCGGTGCGGCAGTTCGATCGACGCGCCGCCCGCCAGCGCCATGTCGCACTCGCCCGAAAGCAGGCTCTGCGCCGCCATGTGGATCGAGACCAGGGAGGTGGAGCACGCGGTCTGGACGTTGATGCTCGGGCCCTTGAGGTCGAGCAGGTACGAGACGCGGGTGGTCAGGAAGTCCTTGTCGTTGCTGGTATGGCGCAGCAGGAACAGCCCGACCTCGTTCACCAGCTTGCCGTTGGTGAGCAGGTTGTACGGCATGTAGGCGTTGTGGCCGGAGCCTCCGAACACGCCGATGACGCCCTCGAAGCCCTGCGGCGTGTGGCCCGCGTCCTCCAGCGCTTCCCACGAGCATTCCAGGAAGTGGCGGTGCTGCGGGTCCATGATCGCGGCATCGCGTTTCGACAGTCCGAACAGTGCGGGGTCGAAGCACTCCATGTCCTCCAGCGGAGCGCCGCGCCGCACGTAGCCGGGGTTGCGCAGCAGCGACGGGGCGACCCCGGCGGCGAGCAGTTCCTCCTCGGAGAAGGTCTCGACCGCGTCGCGGCCTTCGCTCAGCAGTTTCCAGAACGCGTCGGGGCTGCGTGCGCCGGCGAAGCGGCACGACATGCCGACGATGGCGATGGCGCTCTCGTCGCCGGGGGAGGCGGGATCGTCGAAGGAACCGATGGGTTCATGCATGGCTCAACCCCTCATTCCGGCGCGCGCCGCGAGGCGGCGCTGGTTGTTCATACGGCGTGCCTGGCCGCGGTTCTGTCCGCCGAGCGCCGCGACATCCTCGTTCCCGCCCGACAGGTGCGCGCCGAGCGACGCGATGGTGGGGAAGCGGAAGATGTCGGTCAGCGCGACCGGCTGCGGCAGTTCGGCGGCAAGGCGGCGGTGGACCTGGATGGCGAGCAGCGAGTGCCCGCCGATGTCGAAGAAGTTCTCGGTGAGGCGCACTTGCGGCAGCTTGAGCAGGTCGCACCAGATGGCCTGGATCTGCGCCTCGATGCCGCTGGCGGGGGCTCCGCCGTCCGCTTCGTCATTGCTGACCACGACGCTGACCGGTTCGGGCAGGGTATTGCGGTCGATCTTGCCGTTGGGGGTGCGCGGCAGGGCTTCGAGAAGGACGAAGTTGCCGGGGACCATGAAGTCGGGCAGCCGCTCGCGAAGGTACGCGCGCAGGTCCTCGACGGCGGGCGCCCCGGTGCGCGGCGCGAGGTAGGCGACGAGGCGGGTGGCCGCGCCTTCCCTGCGGGCGACGACGACGGCTTCGGTCACGTCGGAATGGGCCGTCAGCGCGGATTCGATCTCGCCCAGTTCGATGCGGTAGCCGCGGATCTTCACCTGATGGTCGAGGCGGCCGAGGAATTCGAGCGTGCCGTCGGCGCGCTGGCGGGCGAGGTCGCCGGTGCGGTAGGCGCGTTCCCCGGCATCGAAGGGGTGCGCGGTGAAGCGCTCCGCCGTCAGTTCGGGCCGGGCGTGGTAGCCGCGCACGACCCCGGCGCCGCCGATGACGAGTTCGCCCGGGGTGCCCTGCCGCACCGGCTGGGCGCGGCGGTCGAGGATGTAGATCTGCTGGTTGAGCAGCGGGCGTCCCAGCGGCGGCGCGGCGTCCTCGCTTTCGAGGGTGTGGACGGCGGACCAGACGGTGGTCTCGGTCGGGCCGTACATGTTCATGACGCTGCCGGAGACGAGCCCGGTCATGTCGCGTGCCAGTTGCGGCGGGAAAGCCTCGCCGCCGACCATGAGGCGCTGCAGCGCCGCGAGACGCGGGCGCGAGGCTTCGTCCCCGGCGAGCATCTGCAGCAGCGAGGGCGTGCATTGCAGGTGGGTGACGCCGTGGCGCGCCATGAGGTCGTGCAGCGGGCGTTCGCGGGTGGCGGGGGCGCCTTGCGTGATCTCGCGTAGCCGCGCGATCGCGGGGAAATGGTCGATCACCGTGCGTGCATCCACGCCGAAGTCGACGAGGCAGCCGATCTCGTCGACACCCAGCGCCGCAAGGCGCGCCACGAGGGCGACGTTGTCCTCGGGCGTGCCGAAGAGGCCGCTGGTTTCGAAATAGCGTTCGAACGCGTGCTCGAGCAGCGCGTCGGTTTCCTCGCCGCTGAGGTCCGACAGTTCCAGCTTTTCCCCGCCCGCAGGCTTCTTGAAGGCCGGGAACGACCAGGCGTACTGCTTGAGCAGGTTGGTGGACGTGCGCAGGTATTCGATCAGCGGCGCGCGCACGGCGGCGCGCACGGCCTCCTCGCTTTCGCCGAGGAAGGTGTGCAGCATGAGCGTGGCGCGGCCTTCGCCGGGATGGCCGGCGGCGCGCCACGCCTCGCGGTAGGCGGCGATCTTGGCGGCGACGTCCTCGATCGACTGGCCGAGGAGGTGGGTGAGCACGTTGGCGCCGACGCGCCCGGCCTCGCGGAAGGTGTCGGCATTCCCGGCCGAGGTGATCCACACCGGCAGTTCCGGCTGGACCGGACGCGGGTAGGTCAGCACCGAGACATCGTGGCCGAGCGGCCCGGGATAGCTGCGTTTCTGGCCGCGCCACAGTGCCCGCACGTCGTCCATGCAGCGCGCCAGCGTGCCCGCGCGGTCGGCATAGGCGCCGGGGTTGAGCACGAAGTCTTCCGGCTGCCAGCCCGAGGCGAAGGCGATGCCGACGCGCCCGTTCGAGAGGTTGTCGACCAGCGCCCACTCCTCGGCGATGCGCAGCGGATGGTGGAGCGTGCCCACCACGCTGCCCGCGCGGATCTGCACGCGCGAGGTCACCGCTGCGATCGCGGCGGCGGCGACGGCGGGGTTGGGATAGGGGCCGCCGAAGTCGTGGAAGTGGCGCTCGGGCGTCCAGATCGCCTCGAAGCCGTTGCGGTCGGCGAAGCGGGCGCCCTCCAGCAGCAGGTTGTACTGCTCGGCGGCGCTGCCCGCGCTGGAACTGGCGAAGTAGAACAGGCTGAAGCCGACCGGGCGCACTTCGTCCGCCGCGATCACGTCGCCGCGCACTTCGCGCTCGCTGGCGATGACGACGTGATAGCCGTGCATCAGCGGCCACATCAGCTCCAGCGTCGAGATGTCGAAGCTGAGGCTGGTGACCGCGAGCCAGGTGCCGTCGGGCTCGATGTGGCGGTCCATCCCGGCGTAGAAGTTGAGCAGGGTGCGGTGCTCGACCATGACGCCCTTGGGCAGTCCGGTGGAGCCCGAAGTGTAGATCATGTAGGCGAGATTGCCGCCCTCGATGCGGTCCTCGATGGCGGTCGAGGGCTGCGCGGCGAAGACCTCGGCCATGGTGTCGACATGCAGCACCGGGGCAGGGGTATCGGGCAGGTCAGCAGCTAGGGTGGTCTCGCTGAGGATCAGGCCGAGGCCCGAATCCGCGATCATGTGGGCGATGCGGTCCTTCGGGTAGCTCGGGTCGAGCGGCACGTAGGCGCCGCCCGCCTTGTGCACGCCGATGAGGCAGGCGAGCATCTCCACCGAACGCGACAGGTGGAGGCCGACCAGCACTTCGGGGCCGACGCCGCGCGCGGCGAGGTCATGTGCGATGCGGTTCGAAAGCGCGTCGAGTTCGGCGTAAGTGAGCGAGGTGCCGAGTGCGGTCACGGCGGTGCGGCCGGGCGTCAGGCGGGCTTGCGCGGCGAAGTGGCGATGCCAGGCCGGGCCGTCGGGCACCGGGCCTGCGGTCGCGTTCCATTCGGTGAGGATGCGGCGACGTTCCGCCGGTTCGAGCACCGGGAGCGTGCCGACCGGCGCCTCGGGCGCGGCGGTGGCGGCCAGGCAGAGCGCCTCGAAACCGCGCGCGAGGTCTTCCGCGTCGGCGCGGTCGAGGCGGGTGGCGTCACAGGTCCAGCGCACCGTGCCCTCGGCGGGACAGTACGCGAGGTCGAGCACGGCCTCGCCAGCGGGCCGAGCGTCGCAGAGCCGATCGACGACCTGCAGCGATACCGGATGGTCGAAGGCCGCGCGGCCGCGCAGTTCGGGACTGCGGGCGATGAGGTCGGCCGAGATGGCGACGCGGCGGTGGAGGGCGGCGATCTCGATCTGCAGCGCATCGGCGACGGCGGCGAGCGGGGCGCCGAAATCGACCGCGAGCCGCAGCGGCACCTCGGGCGCGAACCAGCCTGCCACATTGCCGAGAAGCGCGTGGCCGACGCTGTCGCAGTAGCCGATCTCGACGGTGTCGCGGTCGGCGGCGCGGGCCAGCCACAGGACCAGTGCGGCAAGCGCGTCGCTGCGGGTCAGGCTCTGCGGCAGGGCGCGGTCGAAGGCGAAGGGCTGGGCGCCATCCGTGCCGACGCGCGGGCGGAACTGGGGTAGCTGCAGGCTCTCGCGCATCTGCAGGCGGCGGCGCCACCATGCCTCGAAGCGGCCGGCGGCGGAGTCGAGGCCGTTCAGTTGCTCCCTGCGCGCCGGATCGGGCGAGGCGAAGGCGCCTGCGCGAAGCAGCAGGTCGCTGACCTGCCCCGCCGTCAGAATCTTGCCGTCCAGCGCGGCGAGACGGTCGATGCGCAGGTCTTCGGTGCCCGTGGCCACCACCGGGGTGGGCCCGGAGAGGATGATCGTGCCCGGCGCATGGCCCGAGCAGGTGGCGAGCGGGGTGACCTGCTGGACGAGCAGCAGTTGTTCGCCGAGCAGCGCCTTGGGCGCGCCGACCGGGTTGGCGTAGAGGCCGAAGTCCAGCGCGCGGACGAGGCGGGCGATGGCCTCGGCGGACTGGCGCCAGTCGATCGTCGCGGCGGCCTCGGGGCGGGTCGCGCGGCCGTACATGCGGTCGGGCGCGCGGCCCTGCGGGACGGCGGCGGCGACGGCGGCGCCCAGGTCGGCGACGAGGCCGGCGAAGCAGCGCAGGCCGGCCTCGAAGCAGCGGGTGTTGATCGAGAGCGCGGTCTCCTCTTCGGCGATCTCGAAGGCCTCGGCGGCGATCACCGCGCCTTCGTCGACCGCGCCGTCCATCAGGTGCCAGGTCACGCCGTGGCTGCCTGCGCCTTCCAGCAGAGCCCAGACCGGGGTGTTGAGGCCGGCGCGGCCCGGCAGCGGGCCGTCGTGGAAATTGATCGCCGCGCGCGCGGCGAGCGCCAGCACCTCGGGCGAAAGGACCGTCAGGTTGGAGATACTGAACAGGTAGTCGACCGCTTCCAGCCCGGCGGCGAGCAGGTCGCGCGGCCGGTGATGGACGGTGATCCCGGCCGCCTGCGCCCACCCGGCGGCAGGGGACAGCGGCGCCGCGACGACGGCGACGATCTCGTGCCCATGATCCAGCAACAGCTTACCGCACTCGGACAGCAAGGTTTCATTGCCGAAGAGAATGGTGCGATGGAGTTTTGCTTCTATATGGGCGCCGTAATTATCGCCATGTTCGGTGAATATGTTGTTCGTCGTCATGACATGCCCCGTGAACGCCGGACATTTTCAGTCCATAGGAAACGTTATTCGAGCGGATGTTGGATATCCATCTTTCGAACTACGCTCCTATTTTTAGGACGGTGCGTTCTTACGGATATTTTGCGGCGGTTATTTGTACTCTATCAGCCGTGTCTTGCCGGAGCCGCCGTCGTTCGGCGCGCGGCGGGCGCGGCGCCAGTAGTCGACCTGACCCTGGAGGTGGGGCACCTTGCCCAGGGTCATCCAGGTGGCCTGGAGAGCGTCCTTGCGCAGCCGGATGCGCAGCCACAGCAGCGGCCAGAGCGGCCACATCGGCGGCAGTCCCCAGACCACGTTGCTGACGATCTCGCGCTGGATGGCGGCGGTGTCGTTGCCCCGCATCGACAGGGATTCGGCGATCGCATAGCCGTTGCGGCGGTTGCGCTGCCACCACTGGGAGAAGCGGGTCATCGCCGCGTCGTGGATGGTCATGTCGGCATCGAGCCGGCGGATCAGCCAGCCGCGCCGGCGGATGCGGTGGCACAGCTCCGGCTCCTCGCCGGCGATCAGGGTTTCGTCGAAGCCCCTGACCGCGGTGAGCGCCGCGACCCGGAACAGCGCGTCGCCGCCGACGGTGTCGGCAAGCCCGACGGGCGTGTCCCATTCGTCGTCGCAGAGCTGGTTGTAGGGGCTGGCGTCGGGATCGCGCTCGCGCCGGCGGCCGCATACCGCCGCGAGGCGGTGGTCGGCGGCCATGACCTCCTGCGCCCTGCCCAGCCAGCCCGGCCACAGCTCGCAGTCGCCGTCGATGAAGTGGACGTAGGCCAGCTGCGGGTTGCGGCGCAGGTGCCAGTGGAGCCCGGCGTTGCGGGCCCGGGCGGCGGTGAAGGGGAGCGCCGGGTCCAGCTCCACCACCGCGATGCCGCGCGCGCGGGCGATGGCGACGCTGTCGTCGCGCGAACCGGAATCGATGTAGACCGCGTCGTGGCCCGTGCGCGTGACGCTGTCGATCGAGAGGCCGAGGCGCGCCGCTTCGTTGCGGCCGATGATGACGAAACCCAGGGTGTTCATGGCAGGCGCTCCGTGCGGGTCCATTCGCGCTCGCGGCGCGTGACGAACTGGAGGATCAGCGGCAGCTTCCACAGGAAGTAGCCGGGCAGGTCGAAGAGGTTGCGCAAGGGCAGCACGGCGCGGCCATGGACCCACCAGGCGCGGCCGAGACCGGCGAGCGCGGCGCCTTGCGCGAACAGCAGGACGCACAAGGGCAGGCCCGGCCCGGCGAGCAGCAGGACCACCGCCGAGGCGGCGAGCGAGGCCAGCGCCAGCAGCACCGTGGGCGGCACGAGCAGGTCCAGCGCGACGATCGCCAGCCGCCAGCCGCCGCCGCCGGGCCGGGTGACCGCGCGCAGCAGCAGGCGCGGCACGTAGCGCCACGCGGTCTGCATCATGCCGTGCTCCCACCGCCGGCGCTGGCTGCCGGTGCCCTCGACCGAGCTGGGCGCGCTGACGATGCGCGCGGCGGGCTCGGCGATCACGGATTGCCCGGCAAGCAGCAGGTCGAGCCCCATCGCGAGGTCCTCGACCAGAGAGCCCGCCGACCACTGCATCTTCAGGAACAGCGCGCGGGGGAAGGCCATGCCCGAGCCGTGCAGCAGCGCCGCCCCGGCCAGCCGGCCGAGCGCCTGCTGCCGCACGAGGTTCTTGACCAGGAAGGCGAAGCTGGAAATGCGCACGATCGGGCTGACCCGGCCGCCGCATTCGAGCGGCGCCGCGAACAGGAACACCGCCTGGACGGCGGCCTGGCGCCGGGTCGCGGCGGCGGCGAGGGTGGGAAGCGCGGCGGCGCCGGGGCGGCAGTCGGCATCGACGACGAGCACGGCCTGCGCGTGGCCCGCGTGGTCCGCAGGGCGGCCCGCGGCGAT
This sequence comes from Novosphingobium sp. GW821-FHT09E05, assembly GCF_059416165.1. Taxonomy (NCBI): domain Bacteria; kingdom Pseudomonadati; phylum Pseudomonadota; class Alphaproteobacteria; order Sphingomonadales; family Sphingomonadaceae; genus Novosphingobium; species Novosphingobium sp. GW821-FHT09E05. The sequence goes on along the minus strand of NZ_JBWKOQ010000006.1, from coordinate 87,437 downwards.
GAACAGGCGGCCGAATTCGAGCGCATGGCCCTTGCCGCGCAGCGCCGGCTCGCGCCGCTCGATGACGGTGGCGCCCAGCGCGCGGGCGCGCGCCGCGGTGTCGTCGGTGCAGTTGTCGGCGACGACGACGAGTTCGTCGCCGACCCGCAGCTGGGCCAGCACCGAACGCACGCTCGCCTCGATCCCGGCGGCCTCGTCATGGGCGGGCATCAGCACCAGGAACGGCGGCGCGGCGCCGGCGGCCGGACCCGCGATGCGGCGGGCGCCGACGAGGCACTCCGCCGCCAGCATCAGCACCGGAACGGACGTCAGAAGCGAGGTCGCCCAGGCCAGGACGGCAGGTATGGCGCCGGGCGCGGTCACGCCGAAGCGGCGCCGTTTTCGCCGCCCACCGGCGCCAGCGGCTCGCGGCCGCGACGCTGGAGGATCGGCGGCATCCAGTCGGACTTGAGGTTGTGGAGCCGCACGCGCCAGTCCGCCTTGTCGGCGGTGCCCGGCCGCACCCGGAAGTCGGTGGTGCGCTCGAGGTCGGGCAGGGGGGCGGCGACGGCGGTGTAGTAGTAGGTCGCGATCGACCGGCGCGACATGCCCTGCGGGCAGGCGAGCGGGTCGGGATGGCCGTGGAAGGTGTCGCGGTCGGTGCTGAAGATCACCGCGCGGCCCAGCTCGGGCAGGACCGAGCGGCGCGCCGCCTTCATGTCCTGGTCCCACAGTTCGAGCGCGCCGCCGTAGCCCGCATCCCACGCCTCGTTGAGGTAGATCAGCAGGTTGAGCCGGCGCTCCACCTTCATGCGGCCGTGGTGCGGGAAGTCGGCGTGGATGCCCAGGTGCCCGCCCCGGCGCGTCTCGTGCAGCCCCGCGCCGGCGTGGTAGGGATCGGCGATCAGGCCGCGGATACCCGTCAGCGCGCCGAGGAACGAGAGGAACGCGCGCGAATTGAGTTCGGCGAACAGCATGCGCGTGTGCGCGCCGCCGCACTGGTCGGGGCGGAACTGGAACTTGAGCCTTTCCTGGTCGCGGTCGAAGCAGTCGCGCCCGGCGCTGTCGGGGAACTCGTCCACCACTTTGCGCAGGAAATCCCGGTCGAGAAAATCGTCGATGACGACATGCGGGAAGGGGTCGGCGCCGCGGTATCGCTGCGCCTGCGCGGCCCCTGCCGCACGGCATGCGTCGTAGTCGAAACAATGGTAGCCGCCCAGATCGGTGAGCCCCAGAAATGCCATCGAGTCCTCCTGTCCCGCGCGCGCTGCGCAAGCGCCCGGACGAACCGCCCGCCGGGGACAGGATAGAGGGCAGGGCCCCCGCTGCGGCAGACCTGAAAACCCCTTGGCGGTTCTCATGATCGACACCCACCATGGCCGCCTCATAGACTGGCGCCGAACGTGCCCTTCCGGCATGCAAGGAGAACTGGCGCGTGCACATCGGGCTTTGCTCACCCCATTGGCCGCCTTCGAAGGGCGCCAACGGCATCGTCAGCTACGTGGCGCAGGTGCGGGGGCACTTCCTGGCGCGGGGACACGACGTCTCCATCCTCTCGCAGGGACACCTGATCGCGGCGGACGGCACGGCCACGTCGCTGGCGCCCCGCAGCGGCGCGGCGCGGGCGCTGGCGCGCGCGGGCGACCGCATCGCCTGGCGGCTCGACCGCTCGTCCGGCGCGCTGGCCCCGGTGGCGCGCGCGGTGGCGCGCGAAGTGGCGGCGGCGCATCGCCTGAGGCCGTTCGACGTGCTGGAGATGGAGGAGAGCTTCGGCTGGTCGGACATGGTCGCGCGGGCCATCGACGCGCCGGTCGTCACCCGGCTGCACGGGCCGCAGATCGTCAAGCCGGTGCGCAACCTGACGCGCGAGGAGCTTTTGTTCGAGGACGCGCGGTGCGAGGCCGAGGGGCGCGGGGTACGCGCGGCGGCGACGGTCACCTCGCCGACCCGCGCCATCCTCGAGGAGACCTGCGCGAAATACGGGCGCGATCCCGGCAGGACCTCGCTGGTCATTCCCAACCCGATCGGGCTGGACGCGGGCGGCCCGCGCTGGAGCCTCGATGCCTGCGAGCGCGACCATGTGCTGGTGATCGGCCGGTTCGACTTCTGGAAGGGCGGGGACACCATGCTGCTCGCCTTCGATCGCCTGCTGGAGACCCGGCCCGATGCGCGCCTGACGATGGTGGGGCCGGACGAAGGGCTCGAGACCGCGCCGGGCCAGCGGATCGGCTTCGCGGATTTCGTGCGCGCCAACCTCTCGCCCCAGGCGCGGGCGCGGATCACCTTCACCGGCAAGCTCACCGCCGCCGAGATCGCGCCGCTGCGGCTCCGGGCGATGGTCACGGTCTGCCCCTCGCGGTGGGAGAGCTTCCCCTACGTCCTGCTGGAAGGGATGGCGGCGGGCTCGCCGCTGGTCTCGACCGCGTGGCCCGCGAGCAGCGAGGTGATCCTCGACGGCGAGACCGGGCTGCTCACGCCGGTGGGCGACCCCGAGGCGCTGGCGGCCACGCTGGCGCGCATGCTCGCCGATCCCGGCGCGGCCGCCGCCATGGGCGCGGCGGCGCGGCGGCGCTGTGAGGCGGTGTTCGCGACCGAGGTGGTCGGGGATCGCCTGCTTGCATGCTATGTGGGCGCTATTGCGGCGCTAATGCCGGCGCGCGTGCCGGAACCCGCACTGCAATGACGGTGGACACCGCGGGCGCCGCCTGGTCGCCGCCCTCCATCCGCCCCGGCCTGGCCGTGCGCCTGCGCGGTGCAATGCTGCGCGACACCAACGTCGTCGTCGCCTCGGTCATCGCCAACAACCTGCTGCGCGCGGTCAGCAGCATGATCCTGACGCGCCTGCTGGTGCCCGAGGTATTCGGCATTTCCGGCGTCATCGCCTCGCTCCAGTTCACCGTGTCGATGGCCAGCGACCTGGGATTCCAGGCCTTCGTGGTACGGCATAGGGAGGGCGACAGGACGGGGTTCCTCGACACCGTCTGGACCGTCTCGTTCCTGCGCGCGCTGCTGCTGGCGGCGGTGCTGGCGGCGCTCGCGCTGCCGGTGTCGCATGCGCTCGCCCGGCCCGACCTGGCGCCGCTCATTGCCGCATCGGGGCTGGTCTTCGTGGTGGAGGGCAGCGCCTCCGTCAGCCTCCTGACCGCGCTGCGGCGCAGCCAGATCCTGCGCCTCTCGATGCTGGAGATCGCCGCGCTGGTGGTGCAGATCGCGGCGAGCGGGGTGCTGGCCTGGGCCTGGGGCAACTACTGGGCGATCCTGGGCGGGATGCTGGTGGGCAGCGCGCTGAAGTCGCTGCTCAGCTACGCGATGTTCGGGCAGGGCCGGCACCGGCTGACCTTCGAGCGCTCGACCCTGCGCGAGCTGTGGTCCTTCGCCCGCTACGTGACCGGCTCCAGCCTCATCTACCTGCTGGTCGCGCAGTGCGACAAGCTGGTGCTGGCCAAGGTGCTGCCGCTCGATCACTTCGGGTTCTACGTCCTGGCGGGCAACCTCGCCTCGGCGCCGCTGGGCTTCGCGGGGAACTATGCCAGCCGCGTGCTCTACCCCGCCTACGCCCGCCTCTGGAACGAGGGCGCGGCGGACATCCGCGCGCAGTTCTACGCGCGGCGGCGGATACCCTCGCTGTTCTATGCGCTGTCCACCGGCGGCATCATCGGCGGCGCGCCGCTCATCGTCGGCGTGCTCTACGACGCGCGCTATGCCGACGCGGCGATTTACCTGCAGATCCTGTGCATCTCCTCGCTGCTGGGCCTGCCGTCGAACGCGGCGAACGAGGCGCTCACCGCCACCGGCCGCGTCCGCGCGACGCTGGAGGCGAGCATCGCCAAGCTGGCGTGGCTGGCGGTGGCGGGGACGGCGGGCTATCTCGCCTGGGGGCAGCTGGGGCTGGTCGGCGCGGTCGGCCTGATGGAAGTCTCGGCGATCGGCATCAAGTGGGTGCGCATGCGCCAGGCGCGGCTGCTCGACCTTGGCGAGGAGGGCCTGTTCCTCGCGGTCGGAGCGGGGGGCGCGGCGCTGGGCTTCGCGGCCGACCTGCTGCTGTCGCCCTGGCTTGTGCACTAGGGGCCCGGACCTAGGGCCCGGAGGCCCCGCCCGCCGGCGTGGCCGGGGACGGGGGCACGGGGTCAGTCCGCCAGCAGGCGTTCCTCGGCGATCTTCGCCTTCCAGAGCGGCGGCGCGAGCGTGTGGACGTTGGCGCCCTCGCTATCGACGGCGACCGTCACCGGCATGTCCTGCACGGTGAACTCGTAGATCGCCTCCATGCCGAGGTCCGCGAAGCCGACGACACGGGATTCCTTGATCGCCCGCGCGACGAGGTAGGCGGCGCCGCCCACGGCCATCAGATAGGCCGACTTGTGGTTGGCGATCGACTGCGTGGCGGCGGGCCCGCGCTCGGACTTGCCGACGCTGGCGAGCAGGCCGAGGTCGAGCATGGTGTCCGAGAACTTGTCCATGCGCGTCGCGGTGGTCGGACCGGCGGGGCCGACGACTTCACCCACCACCGGGTCGACAGGGCCGACGTAGTAGATCACCCGGCCCTTGAAATCGACGGGCAGTTCCTCGCCCCTGGCCAGCATGTCGGCGATGCGCTTGTGTGCGGCGTCGCGGCCCGTCAGCATCTTGCCGTTGAGCAGCAGACGGTCGCCCTGCTTCCAGCTCTGCACTTCCTCGGAAGTGAGGTTGTCGAGATCGACCTTCTTGGCTTCCTTGCTCGGCGCCCAGTGGACCTTGGGCCACTCGTCGAGGTTCGGGGTTTCGAGGAAGCTCGGGCCCGAGCCGTCGAGCGTGAAGTGCGCGTGGCGGGTGGCGGCACAGTTCGGGATCATCGCGACGGGCTTGCCCGCGGCGTGGCACGGCCAGTCGAGGATCTTGACGTCGAGGATGGTGGCGAGGCCGCCGAGGCCCTGTGCGCCGATGCCCAGCGCGTTGACCTTGTCGAAGATCTCGATGCGCAGCGCCTCGATGTCGTTCTGGGGGCCGCGCTGCTTGAGCTGCGCCATGTCGATCGGCTCCATCAGGCTCTGCTTGGCGAGCTTGACGCAGTGCTCGGCGGTGCCGCCGATGCCGATGCCCAGCATGCCCGGCGGGCACCAGCCGGCGCCCATCTGCGGCAGCATCTCGACCACCCAGTCGACGATCGAATCGCTGGGATTCATCATCTTGAACTTGGACTTGTTCTCCGACCCGCCGCCCTTGGCCGCGACGTCGACCGAAACCTTCGAGCCCGGCACCATCTCGACGGACAGGACGCAGGGGGTGTTGTCCTTGGTGTTGCGGCGGGTGAAGGCGGGGTCGGCGAGCACCGAGGCGCGCAGCTTGTTCTCGGGGTGGTTGTAGGCGCGGCGCACACCCTCATCGACCACGTCCTGCAGCGACTTGTCCGATTCGAGGCGGCAGTTCTGGCCCCACTCGATGAAGACGTTGACGATGCCGGTGTCCTGGCAGATCGGGCGGTGACCCTCGGCGCACATCCGGCTGTTGGTAAGGATCTGCGCGATCGCGTCCTTGGCGGCGGGACCCTGCTCGGCGTCGTAGGCATCGCCCAGCGCGCGGATGTAGTCCATCGGATGGTAGTAGCTGATGTATTGCAGCGCGTCGGCGACGGACTCGATCAGGTCGTCTTCGCGGATGGTCACCATATCTGTCATGGAATTTGCGCTCCGTTCCTGCGGATGACGTGAATTTTGCCGGTGCCATAGTCTGCGGGGGCGGTATCGTCAAAGTGCTTGAATTGATCGACCGGCGTATGACCAAATGGCTTGGCCTGATCGGCGCCTTCGCCTAGAAGGCAGGCCATAAGTGCCGTCTTCGCCAGCCATATCTGGTTGTAGCGAAAGAGTGAGGGAACTGCACCTGATGACCTTGACCGAGGATCGGTCGGCGCCTGCCGGCTCAAATACCACTGGCGCCGCAATCTCCGAAGCGCGCCGCGCGATGATCACCAGCCAGCTGCGCACCAGCGGCGTCAACGAGCCCTGGGTGCTCGAGGCGATGGCCGGTGTCGCACGCGAGAACTACGTGCCCGCTGCCCTGCGCGATGCCGCCTACATCGACCGTGCGATCCCGCTCGGCGAAGGCCGCTTCCTGGCGGCGCCGCTCGTCCATGGCCGCATGCTGGCCGAAGCCGAGCCGGTCCAGGCCGACAAGGTGCTGCTGGTCGGCGACGGCGAAGGCTATCTCGCCGCATTGCTGCGTTCGCTCGCCGGTTCGGTGGATGCCGTGGCCCCGGCCGACGCCTCGACGGCGGGTGAAGGCGGCTACTCGCTGATCGTCATCGACGGCGCGATCGAACTCCTGCCCGACGCGCTCGGCGCCCGTCTGGCCGACGGCGGCCGCGTGGTCACGGGCCTTGTCGTGCGCGGTGTGACGCGCCTTGCCGTCGGCAGCAAGGCCGCCGGCGTGGTCTCGCTGCTGCCGCTCGCCGAAATGGGCGTGCCCGTCCTTCCCGAGCTCGCAGCGCCCAAACGCTGGAGCTTCTGAGCATGGCCCGGTTCGCGAAGCGTGCCGGGCTGCTTGCGGGGGGGTGTCTGATACTGACGGCGGCCGGCGCGCCCGCGCACGCCGATACCCTTCGCGATGCTCTGGTCAACGCCTACCAGACCAACCCGACGCTCGAGGCGGCGCGCGCCCAGCAGCGCGCCACCGACGAGGGCGTTCCGATTGCCCGCGCCGCCGGCCTGCCCTCGGCCAGCGTCGACGGCACCTACACCGAGTATCTCAAGCAGAGCGAGAACTCGTTCAACGCCCCCTCGCGGGTGTTCACCGGCGGGGCGGATCTCGGGGTGCCGATCTATTCGGGCGGCGCGGTGAAGAACCGGGTCAAGGCCGCCAAGATCCGCGTCGAGGCCGGACAGGCCGACCTTAGGGGCAGCGAAAGCGCGCTGTTCTCGCAGGTCGTGGCCGCCTACATGGACGTGATCCGCACCGAGGCGATCGTCGGGCTCAACCGCAAGAACGTCAGCGTGCTGAAGACCAACCTGCAGGCGACCGGAGACCGCTTCGAGATCGGTGACCTCACCCGTACCGACGTCGCCCAGTCGCAGTCGCGCCTCGCCGTCGCGCAGAGCGACCTGCTCACCGCCGAGGCCAACCTTGCCGCCGCGCGCGAGACCTACATTCGGCTGGTCGGCAACGCGCCGGGCACGCTGGAAGCCCCGCCGCCGCTCCCGAACCTGCCCGCCAATGCCGACGAGGCGGCGAGCGTGGCGCTCGATTCCAACCCCGACCTGATCGGCGCGCGCGAACGCAGCCGCGCGGCGGAGAAGGACATCGACGTCGCGGGCGCCGGCCGCCTGCCCTCGGTCCGCCTGTTCGGGCAGGGCAGCTACAACAACTACTTCAACACGCTGGCGCGCGGCGTTCCCAGCTCGGGCGTGTCGCAGCACGATTCGTCCGCGCAGGCCGGCGCGCAGATCTCGATCCCGATCTTCCAAGGCGGCCTTCCCGCCGCGCAGCGCCGCCAGGCCCAGGCGACCGCCTCGGCCACGCTGGAGCAGGAGATCGCCGCCGAGCGCGACGTCATCGCGCAGGTGCGCTCCGCGTTCACCTCCTACGTCGCGTCGAACGACCTGATCCGCTCGTCGCAGGTGGCGGTCGACGCCGCCTCGCTCAGTCTCGAGGGCGTGAAGGCGGAGAACTCGGTCGGCAACCGCACGATCCTCGACATCCTCGATCAGGAACGGGAACTGCTGAACGCGCAGGTCACGCTGGTGACCGCGCGGCGCAACGCCTACGTCGCCGGCTTCACGCTGCTGGCGGCCATGGGCCGGGCCGAGGCGCGCGACCTCAACCTCGAAGGCGGCGTGCTCTACGACCCCGAGGTCAACTACGAGCGCGTGCGCGGCAAGGTCTTCGACTGGGACACCGATCCCGCGCCCGTCGCCCGCTCGACCCGCACCACCGACACTCCGGTGCAGGACGGCAACATTCCCGTTACGCAGGAACCTTGAATACTATAAAGGACTTGCGCGAGGACACCGGAAGGTTAATTCCTCGGTCTGGATAGCGGGGCGCCAACGGGGACTATGAAGATGCGTCAGAACGGTGAGCCTTCGGTCGAGGAGATTCTCCAGTCGATCAAACAGGTCATCGCGCGCGACACCCGCGTCGATGCCGCTCCCGCCGCCCGCCCCCGCCGCGAAGATCCGCTGCTTGCCGCCCTTCCCGAAGTGGAAGAGGACGACGTGCTGGAGCTTCCCGAAGCCGCCGAGCTGCCCGCGCAGGAAGAGGACGAACCCTCGCTGGTCCAGGCCGGAGCGCGTCATTCGATGCGCGAATCGCTGGCCGCGCTCGCCATGCTGTCCGAACCCGGCGCCCAGCCGCAGATCGTCCGCTCGGGCGAGACCTCGCTCGAAGCCCTGACCCGCGAACTGCTGCGCCCGGCGCTGGCGGAATGGCTGGACAGGAACCTGCCGCCGATGGTCGAGCGCCTGGTCGCCGCCGAGATCGCGCGGATCGTCGGCAAGAAGGTCTGACGCGCACTGGACCTGGGAGCCCGCGCTCCCTACCTCTGGTGCCATGTCCAAGCCCGATCCCGCGCTGCTCGACCCCGCGCGCTACCCCTTCTCCTCCCGCATCGAGCCGCGCTTCGGCGATCTCGACGTCAACCTGCACATAAACAATGTGGCGATGGCCGGTTTCCTGGAGGACGGGCGCGTACGATTCCACCGGGAAAGCGGCTACCGGGACGGGTTGGCGGGACTCTCCTCGATGATCGTCAGCGTCGGCATCGAATACCTCGGCGAGGCGCATTATCCCGATCCGGTGACGATCCACTGCGCGGTGGAGGACACCGGCCGCACCAGCCACCGCCTGATCCAGCTGGTCACGCAGGACGATCGCGTGGTCGCCTTCTGCCGCAGCACCATGGTGACGGTGGGCAAGGACGGCCCCGCCCCCCTTCCCGCCAGTTTCGCCGAGCAGACCGATCGCTGGAGGCTCCGGGCATGAGTGGTCACGGCATCCACAAGGCGCAGGAAGCCTTCGCCAAGACCGGCAGCGACTCCATCGAGCGCCACATCTTCATCTGCGCCGAGCCGCAGAAAGGTGAATGCTGCTCGCCCGCAGAGGGCCAGGCAGCGTGGAAATTCCTCAAGAAGCGTCTGAAGCAACTGGGCCTCGACGGTCCGAAGACCAGCACGGGCGGCGGCGTCGCGCGCACCAAGGCCGACTGCCTGCGCATCTGCCACGCCGGCCCGGTGGCGGTGGTCTGGCCCGAGGGCGTCTGGTATCACTCCTGCACCGAGGACGTACTGGAAACGATCATCCAGGAACACCTGATCGGCGGAAAGCCGGTGGAGCATTACCGGCTGCACCGGCCCGAGAACTGATACACCGCCCCCGGATTTCGTTCGTGTCGAACGGATTGGGCAGCAAATCCGCCTATTTCCGGGGCTGGTCACTCTCCGACAGATCGTCGACCGCCTCGTCGTGGCCGGTCCCGCTTGACAGGAACACCAGCCCCATCAGGGCCGAGGCCAACAGCATCGTGAACCCCACGCCGAGCGCGGCGGCGATGTAGAAGTGGATCGAGACCATGCCGTTCGAGCGGTAGAGCAGGATCATCGAGCCGACCACCAGCCCCACCGTTATCGTCATCATCCAGCGCATGACGCGCAGGAAGCGCGCCCAGGCATGCGCGGCGCGGGCTGGATCATCGAGGGGGGAGCGGCGTGTCATCGGCCCTATCTGGTCCGCCCGCCGCGACCGGGCAAGCGAATCGTGCGCCCTTATTGGCGGCCCCCGTCCCCATGTGGTATCTTCGCGGCGGGCACACCGCAGAACAGGGGCCCCATCGCACTGGGAGAACAGGACCATGACCATAGGGCGCATTATCGAGGGCCGCGGCGACGTGGTTACCTGCGACGTTTCCACCACCGTGCGCGACGCGGTGGCGATCCTCTCCGACCGGCGCATCGGTGCCGTACCGGTCATGGAAGACGGCGAGATCGCGGGCATCTTTTCGGAACGCGACGTGATCTACCGCCTGCGCGAACTGGGGTCCGAGGTGCTGGACATGCCGCTCGGCCACATCATGACCGCCTCGCCGGTGACCGTCGATCCCGATACCTCGGTCATGGCCGCGCTGTCGCTCATGACGCGGCGCCGTATCCGCCACCTGCCGGTGATCTCGGGGGGCCGCATGGTCGCCTTCGTCTCGATCGGCGACCTGGTGAAGTACCGGATCGACAAGATCGAATCCGAGGCCGCCGCCATGCGGGACTATATCCAGACGGCGTGATCGCCTTCGACCTCATCAGTTTGCGGGGTCGAAGGGAGGGGAGTGCCGGGTCGTCCTTTGTCACCACCCCGCGCCTTGCCCCGGCCTCTGGGTGCGCCTACATCGGGGCCATGGACCAGAACAGCCTGACACTCAGCCCCTCGGCCGCCGCGCGGGTCGCCGCGATCGCGAGCAAGCAGGGCAAGCCCGCCATCCTGCGCCTTGCCGTCGAAGGCGGCGGCTGCTCGGGCTTCCAGTACAAGTTCGGCCTCGCCGACGCCCCCGAAGCGGACGACAGCGTGACCGAGACCGACGGCGTGCGCCTGCTGGTCGATTCCGTCAGCCTCGACCTGGTGTCGGGCTGCGTGGTCGATTTCGTCGAGTCGCTGGGCGGCGCGGCCTTCAAGGTCGAGAATCCCAACGCGGCGGCGGGCTGCGGCTGCGGGTCCAGCTTCTCCGTATGAGAATCTCCACGTTCAACATCAACGGGGTCAAGGCACGCCTGCCCCGCCTGCTCGAATGGCTCGATGAAACCCGCCCCGCCGTCGCCTGCCTGCAGGAGATCAAGTCGCAGGACGAGGGCTTCCCGATCGCCGAGTTCGAGAAGCTGGGCTACAAGGGCATCTGGCACGGCCAGAAGGGCTTCAACGGTGTCGCTATCCTTGCCGATGGCGAAGCGCCGGTCGAAATCCAGCGCGGGCTTGAGGGCGAGCCCGAGGACGAGCATTCGCGCTATCTGGAGGCCGACGTCTTCGGCGTGCGGGTGGTGTGCATCTACCTCCCCAACGGCAACCCGATCCCGGGCCCCAAGTTCGACTACAAGCTACGCTGGATGGAGCGCCTGCGCCGCCGCATGGATGCGATCCGCGCCGAGGAAGTGCCCGCGATCGTCACCGGCGACTACAACGTCGTCCCCACCGACCGCGACATCTGGTCGCCCCCGGCGCTCGCCGCCGACGCGCTGATGCAGCCCGAATCGCGGGACGCCTACTTCCGCCTGCTGGGCGACGGGTGGACCGACGCGCTCGCCACGCACAATCCGCGCGGCGGGGTGTGGACGTACTGGGACTACCAGGCCGGCGCCTGGCAGCGCGACCATGGCTTCCGCATCGACCACTCGCTGCTCTCGCCCGAACTGGCCGACCGGCTGGTCGCCTGCGGGGTCGACAAGGCCCATCGCGGCCGGGAAAAGGCCAGCGACCACGCTCCGGTGTGGGTCGAACTCAGGGCAGCCTAACGTCCGCTGCGGATGCATTCGGCGGGATTGGCGCGCGCGAAGGCGGCGCAGTCCCACTGGACCTGCTCCACCCCGCGCCGCCGCACGAAGACGAACGCGATCGCATCGACCGAGCTGCCCGCCATCGGCAGCGCGCGGGCGGTGCGCGCCGCGTCGGTCCAGCCGATGAAGCGGCAGTCCGCCAGCCCGGCGCAGCGCTTCTCCGCCAGCGCGGGGAAGCTTTCGGCACCAGCGCTCGCGGGTAGCGTGGCGAGGAATACGCCTGTCATCGCCATCACCGGTGCCCTGCTCTGGGCAAGGCTCTGCGTGGGCGGTGTCGGAAGCGCTTGCGGCGCAGCGATCGGTGCCGCGGACATCGGCGCCTGCGGCGGGACCAGCTGCGCCGCTTCCCCTGGCCCGCGATGCGCGGGCGAAAGGCGGGCGAGCTGCGCGATGCGCGGCTCGTTGCCCGAATGGCGCGTGTCGAAGGCCGGGGGGGCGCCGCCCGCGCCTCTCCAGCGATAGAACAGATGAGTGCGCACGACGGCAATCTTGTCCATTTCGCGGTCCCACGCCGGGCTCACCCAGTCGGTGTGGTAGTGCGTGGCGAGGCCGACGCTGGGCTCGACCTCGCCGAGCAGCATGCCGGCCGCGACCCGCCGGGCCTCCTGCCAGGCCTCGGGCGAGGGGTCGCGGCGGGCCAGCGCGCCGTCGCAGGTGAAGGTGAACTGGCACCCTGTCTGCCGCGCCGAGCCTTCGAAGACCACGCCGCAGACGGTGGAAGGAAAGCTGCGGTGCCGGACCCGGTTGAGCACCACCTGGGCCACCGCCCGCTGGTCGGCGGCGCCCCGGCCGGCCTCGTAGTACTGCGCCGCGGCGAGGCAGTCGGTGGCGCGGGCGAGGTCTTCCACCGGTGCGGCGAGCAGAAAGGGAGAGGCGGCCCGCAGCGGTCCGCGTGCAAGCGGGACGGCCGCGTTGAAGGCCAGTGCCAGCCGCGCCTGCGTCGCCGCGCGCGGATCGAGGGGAGGCTGTCCGAATGGCGATGCCGAAGCCCCGGGCTGCCGCGATGCCGGGACCGGAGCGGCGGCGATGAGGCGCGGAAACGGGCTCGCGACCGGATGCTGCGCCGGCAAGGTGGCGCCGATCGCCAGCGACAGGGCAGCTCCGCCCCAGGCCTTCGCCGAGCGCGTCATGGCCGGTCCAGTGCGGGCCGGCGAGTGGGTGTCGCAAGGTTCGATGCCGGCACGCCCGGTCTCCCACAGTGAACGCCGGTTGTCCCATGCCCGCCGCCGCGGGGGCATCCGGGCGATCATGTACCCCTGTGCCACCGGTCAGATCTCATACGGGAAACACGCAATGCCCATCTCGCGCAGCCACCGCATAATGGGGCATGGTCGAGCTGACGGAACAGGTGGCGCAAGGCGCGCTGGGATTCATGCGCGTGGCGCCCGGGAAGACGCAGGCGCTCGCCGGACGCGGGCGCGCGCCGTCCCCGCGGGCGGGCCTTGCGGTGGCGTATCTCAGCAATGTCTACCCCAAGATCAGCCACAGCTTCATCAAGACCGAGATCGCCGCGCTGGAGCGGCAGGGTTTCGACGTCCTGCGCCTGACCATCCGCCGCGCCGGGGATGCCGGTCCGGAGGACCGCGCCGAGGCCGAGCGCACCCGGGTGGTGCTGGACGATCGCGGCGCTCTCGTCATGGCGGCGGTTTCGTGCCTGTGGCGCCGCCCCGTCGCCGGGCTGAAGGCGCTCGCGCTGGCGTGGCGCACGGGCGGCAGCGGCAACCGGGTGCGGGCCTGCGCCTACTTCGCCGAGGCGGCGCTGATCGCCCGCGACCTGGAACGCATGGGCATCACCCATGTCCATGCCCATTTCGGCACGAACCCGGCGATGGTCGCCCGGCTGGTCGCCCGGCTCGGACGCGTGACCTACAGCTTCACCACGCATGGCCCCGACGAGTTCGATGCCCCGCGTGCACTCGACCTGCCTGGCAAGATCGCCGAGGCCGCCTTCGTGGTCGGCGTCTCCAGCTTCGGGCGCGGCCAGCTCATGCGCTGGTCGCATCCGGACCACTGGAGCCGTATCCATGTCGTCCACTGCACTCCGGACCCGCTGTTCTTCGCAGGCGGCGCACAGGCGGCAACGGGCGGGGAGACAGTGCGCTTCCTGTGCGTTGCCAGGCTGAGCGCGCAGAAGGGGCTTCCGCTGCTGCTGGAGGCCGCCGCGCGGGTGGCGGCGCGGCGCCCGATCCTGCTGGACATCATGGGCGGCGGCGAGGACCGGGCTGTCATCGAGGCGCAGATCGCGCGGCTCGGCCTCGGCGACGTGGTGACGCTGCACGGCTGGACCGCCCCGGCGGCGATTCGCGAGGCCTTGGCCGCGTCGCGCGCGCTGGTCCTGCCAAGCTTCGCGGAAGGGCTGCCGGTGGTGCTGATGGAGGCGATGGCGCTGCGCGTGCCGGTGATCGCCACTGCCATCGCCGGGATACCGGAACTGGTCGACGAGCAGGTCGGCTGGCTGGTGCCCTCGGGCTCGGTCACGGCCATCGCGGACGCGCTCGACGCCGCGCTCGATGCTTGGCCCGAGGAACTCGCCGCCATGGGCGGGCGCGGGCGGCGGCGCGTGACGGAGCGCCATGATCCGGAGCGCTGCGCGGCCCGGATGGCGGATCTGCTGCGGCCGCTGGCGGGGCAAGCGTAGAGCTCTCGACATTTCCTTGCCGGGAGGAATTCACAGGCTGGCCGGCGGGATCATCCTCAGCACCGGAGGGAGCTGGCGGCGCCACATCGCGGCGCGGCGCTGGCGCGGCGGCATGGTGCTGGCCATGCGCACGGCGTCGGCGCGGTTCAGGCCGGTGCGTTCGCACAGGAAGGGATGGCGGGGGGGATTGGCGAAGTAGCTGTAGAACAGCGCCGCCCTGTCGCGCGCGGTGGCGGGCTTGCCGCGGTGGAAGAAGCGCGCGGTATCGCAGAAGATCACCGTTCCGCGCTTGCCGGTGCAGCTCACCACGTCCTGCGCGAAATCGGCGCCCAGCCGGCGGGCCAGCTCGGCATCGTCCGCCAGTTCGTAGTTGTAGCCCTCGCGATCACTCTGGACGGTGTCGTGCCGGGCGATGGCCTCGAACGGGCCGCCCTCGGTATCGACGTCGTGGATGTAGACCGCCACCTTGAGCATGCGCCGGTCCTCCCAGTCGCGGTGCCACTTGCGCGTCGATATCTCGCGGCCGTCGGCGACCGTGTAGTTGATGGCGACCCCGTCGTAGGCGACCGGCAGGCCGATGTACGATTCGGCGATGTCGAGCAGGCGGTCCTGCAGACCCCAGCGGAAGATCGAGGGATTGCGCACGATCCGCTCGGGCGGGACGATGATGAACTGCTGGCCCCTTTTCGCCAGCGCCCGCGCTTCGGCAGCGTAGTCCTGCGACAGCTTCCAGGCGAGATCGACGACGTCCTCGGACGCCGGCGCGGCCCCACCGCCCAGTCCCAGCTCGCCCAGCGTGGTGATGCATACGCCGTTGAGGTTCAGGGCGTGGACGATCCCGCAGGCGACCTCGTCGGTGGGCGGGAGGTGCGCCGCGTGGCGATCCACCGCCGCCGCATGACGCTGGCCGAGCCATTCGCGGACGTGCCGCTGGTTGAACGCTTTCAGCGCGGTGCGGGCGGGCAGGTCGCGCAGCCACCGCGCGCGCTCGTCGGAAATCAGGCCTGCCATCACGTCTCTCCGCACTGTTCTCAGGTCTCGGCGTCATCCGTAGCGTACTGATAATAGCTGTAGCCGGTGCGCCGGCGGGGTTGCGACACCGACCGGTTGAGCACGGTGCCGACGATCGGCGTGGGGCTCACCGCGCGTACGAGGTCCTGGAGGCTGCGCTTGCTGGTGCGTCCTTCCTCGGCGACCACGACCATGCCGTCGACCTGCCGGGCGATCAGCAGCAGGTCGTCACTGAGGATCGCCGGCGGCGTGTCGATGATGCAGATCGCTCCACCCTCGGCGCCGTGGCCGAGCGCCAGCGGGAGGGCATTGGCGGCAAGCAGCGCCTCGGCATTGGCGCGCGGGGTGCGGACGCGGTGGATGGCGAGGTCGACGCCTTCGAAGCGTATTTCGGTGGCGCCCCAGGGGCAGTCGCCGGACAGGAAGTCGTCGACGCCGGGGCAGTCGGCCGGCAGGCCGAGGCGCGGGCCGATCGAGGGGCGGCGCAGGTCCAGTTCGACCAGTACGGTCGGGTGGACCCGGGAGAGCACGGCGGCGAGGTTGGCGGCGATGTGCGTCTTGCCGTTGCCGGGCTCCGCCGAGGTCACCGCGAAGAGACGGTGGCCGGTCGCGCGGGCATGGTCGAGCAGCGCCGAGCGGACCATCATGAGCGGATGGATCGCATCGCTCATCGGGCCGAAGCCGAGGATCCGGTGGTGCGCGAGGTGATCGGGCCGGGGCTCGACGGTCACGCCCATCGCCGGCATGAGCTCGATGCGGCCTTGCGGGATGAATTGCATTTCGGCGTTCATTGGCCTGCTCCCGTCATGGACGCCGCCGCCCGGCCGGAAGGCCAGGCATGTCCGGCATCGGCTTTCCCGATGGTTCCCAGCGCCCCGAACATCGGGGCGCGGATGGCGCGCCGCAGGCTCTCGGTCCCATGGATGGTGCCGCCCAGCAGCTCCCGGCCGACGATCAGCAGGAGGCCGAGCCCGAAGCCGGCGACGATGCCCTGCAACAGCAGCACCCAGCGCGGCGAGCCCATCGGGTGCAGCGGCAGGTTGGGCGGGTCGACCACGGTGAACCGCTCGCCCTTGTCCTCGGACTGAAGGTTAGCGGCGACCTGGGCCTCGAGCTGCTTGTCGCGCAGCGAATCGTACTGGCGCTTGATGTTGTCGTAGTCGCGCTCGATCTGGTTGAGCTCGTAGGCGGACTGCGGCGCCTGCGCCACGCGCCGGTCGAGTTCGCCCATGGTGCCGATGAGTTCGGCGCGGCGGGCGGCCAGGCTGACGATCCGCTCGCGGCTGGCGGCGATCTCGGCCTGGATCAGCGTCGAGCTGGCGGGGGGATCGCTGCGCAGCGTGGCCCGCTGCTTCTCGACTTCGGCGCGCGCCGCGATCACGTCGGGGAAACGTTCCGAATGGGTGGCAAGGAGGCGGGCGAGCCGCTCCTCCGCGCGGTGCAGGTTGTCGCTTCCGGGTGGAGGCGTGCGCTCCAGCTCCTGCTGGCGCGCGGCGAGCAGGCCGGCCTGCTGCACCAGTCCCTGTGTCTCGGCATCGGTGCGCGAGATTTCCGAGCGGATCGCCGAACTCGACTGGGCGCTGAGCGACACGTCGGAGGGCAGGGCGCCGGCATAACGTGCCTCGACCCCCCGCCGCTTGGAGTCCAGTTCGCTCAGCTGGCGGCGCAGGTCGCCCGAACGCTGGGCGAGGAAGGCGGCGGTCCCGGTCGCCTGCTGGGTGCGGAAGCGCTTGTCCTCGACGAGGAACATGCGGGTCAGCTGCTCGGTGACGGCCTGCGCCGTGCCGGCGTCGGGATAGTCGAACGAGAGCTGGAAGGCGATCGTGCTGCCATGGCCCTGGTTCTGGTTGGCGCCGACGAGATTGACCCCCACATTGCCGCGCATGATCTCCAGCAGCTTGGGGTATTCGATCGCCGCCTTCTCCGCGGGGTAGAGGTCGTTCCTCTCGATCAGCCCGGTGAGGCTGTCGCGGCTGACGATCTGCTGGCGGATCTTGGCGATGCGCTCGTCGGCGATGTCGGTCAGCGGTGAGGCGACCAGGCTGGTCGGAATCTGCGGTGCATCGATCAGCAGCGTCGCGGTGGAGCGGTAGACCGGCTCGCGCGTGGCGACGGCGGCGGCCCCCGCCAGTGCGCCCAGCATGGTCGGCGCGATCAGCCAGCGCCAGCGGCGCCGGAGCATCCCCAGGATTTCCTTGGGATAAATTCCCAGGCTTTCGGGTTCGGCCCGCGGGGCGGCGGGCGACCGGACGGACGGCGAAGGCGCGGTGTTCATAGGCTGGGTATCCGGAAGGTGGCGCCGACCCTGACGGTCCAGGTGTCGATCGCCCGGCGGGCGAGCCCGGTACGGCGGTCGTAGTCGGCCGCGATGTTGAGCTTCAGGCGAGCGCCGACCTGGTGTTCGTAACGGGCCGAGGCCCGCATCACTTCGGGATCGGACAGGCGGCCGGCCCCGGGCATCGAGCGATAGTCCGCCTCGAGGTGGAAGTTCGCCCTTGGCAGCACTCTCAGGTCGAAAGTGGCGTTGAGCGACTTCTCGCGCCGGATGCCGTCGAAGCTGGTGACGACCGGCGAAACCGCGCCCGAGAGGCAGAGCCGGAAACGGCGCGGATCGTAGCAGAGCGATGCCCGGGCCGCGAACTGCCCGGACCCGCCTTCCCGGCGGCCGCCGGGCTCGCCCCGGGACGTCCGGGAAAGGCCGGCGGTGGCTTCGGCGGTCAGGCCCCGCGCGATGCGCAAGCCGCCGTTGAGGCCCACCGAGACGGCGCGGGAAACACCTCCGTCCCTGGCCTCGCTGCGGGTCACCTGCGTTTCCAGCCCGACCCAGGTCGTCGGGGCGATGCGGCGCTGGAAGGCCAGCGTCAGGGTGGCGGCGTCGGTCTGCGTGAGCAGCAGCGAATTGCGCGGGGCGATCCGGCTCAGGACGGCGGTGCCGGTCACGGTGGTGAAACGGTCCGGCATCCAGCGCACGTCCTGGTCCAGTTCGTACCGTTCCTGGAGGCTGACGGGATCGATCGCCGCGTCGATGCTGGATACCGCGGCCTCGAGCGGCAGATAGCGCTCGTAGGCGGCGCGGGTGCGCAGGCCGAGATGTTCGTTGTGGCGGTGCTGGACCGCCGCATTGGCGTGGCCGGTCAGGAAGGAGCCGAACCGGCGGTCGTAGCGCCGGTATGCCGCGCCGCCTTCCAGTTCGAGCGATGTCCGGTAGTCCACTTCCACCGTGGTCTTTGCCTGCACACCCACTTCGCCGCCGCTGGTGATCGCGGTGTCGCCGGGGAGCAGGAAGGGATTTCGGCCCGAGAACACGGTCATGTCGACCTCGATATAGGGTTGCTCCTGCGCGGCCGCGGGGACCGGGGACAGGACGACGATGGCGGGGACGAACAGCGAAGCATGGCGCCGCACGGTCACGGGATGACGAGGACGTCGCCGCTTGCGAGGGTCGGCAGCGGCGTGGAGAGCGCTCCGGCGTCCAGCGTGCGCCCGCCCTTGAGCAGCTTGCTCAGGCGCACCGGTTCGACCACCTGGCCCTGCGGAGTCTGCCGCAGGATCACGGCGTTGCCGGCGTCGGCGAATTCGTCGGTGCCACCTGCCATGCTGAGCGCCTGGAGCACGTTCGGCCGGGTCCCGGTCGTGAAGCTGCCCGGCTGACGGACCTTGCCCAGCACATAGAAGCGCATGCCGTCGGTCTCGCGGACCGAGACAGTGACGTCCGGCGGCGCCGAGGTGTAGTTCAGCGAGATGCGCTCGCGGATCTCGTCGGCGATGTCCGAGACGTTGCGCCCGGACGCCTTGATGGTGCCCGCCAGCGGGAACGAGAACGAGCCGTCCGGCTGGACCAGCACCTGACGCTGCATGCGCTCCTCGCCCCACACGAAGACGTCGAGCTGGTCACCCGCGTTAACGGTGTAGCGGGCCGGTGCGGCAGCGGCTGCGGCGGGCGCGACGGCCTGGGCGGGCACCTTGGGCCTGGCCGCAGCCGGCGATGGCATGGCTCCGAGGCCGGTCGCCGCCAGGGCCAGCGCCCCGACGGCGTTTCGGAAGATCCGGGCGGATGGACGACAAGCGCCCCCGGCCCCTGTTGAAAGGTTCATGAAAATCACATCTACCCCCTCGACCGGCATCGGATGCCAATCTGTCCAAAAGGCTAACCCCTCGCACCAAATGGGGTAATTCTCCGATTGGAGGGCCGGCTTATCCGTGGGGAGAAATGAGCATCGCGCCGCGCCCCATCCGGGCTGGTCAAAAGCGGATGGCAAAAACCCGCAGGACGAATGGCGGTCGGAGTTGCTCGGGAAGACCGCACCCCGCGGCAAGCGCATAAGTGCTCACGGGGAGGCACACGCCATGTCGCTTGCTACTTTGAACACGCCGTTCCACGCACCTTCGGAGCCTGTCCAGGGGGCGATCCCGATGCCGGCCATCACGATGCCGGCGCCCGTCCGCTCCGTCCGCAGCCGTCCCGCGCGCGGCGCGGAGGTGGAGTTCCTCGAACTCGACTTTACGCCGATCGACCTTGCCGTGGCGCTGGAAGCAGTGGTGGAGCGGCCCGCATCGGCGCCGTTCACGTACGTCGTCACGCCCAATGTCGATCATGTGGTGCGCCTGCTTCGTCGCCGTTCGGACCTGTGGCCGGCCTACCGCGCCGCGTGGATGACCCTGTGCGACAGCCGCATCCTGGCCCGGCTCGCCCACGGCGACGGGCGCGAACTCCCGGTGGTGACGGGCAGCGACCTGACGCTCAGGCTGTTCGAGGAAGGCGTCATGCCAAGCGATCCGGTGGCGATCCTGGGCGGCAGCGCCGCGACCGTGGCGAAGATCGTCGAGCGTTTCGGCCTGCGTGACGTCCAGCACTACAACCCGCCGATGGGTTTCATCCACGACCCGCGCGAGGCCGCGCGCGCCGTGCGCTTCCTGGTGGAGGCCAGGGCGCGTTATTCGTTCCTTGCGGTCGGCTCGCCGCAGCAGGAGATCGTCGCCCGCCGCGTCGCCAAGGCGCGCGGGGCGCAGGGCATCGGCTTCTGCATTGGCGCCAGCCTCGAATTCCTCTCGGGCGAGCAGGAGCGCGCGCCCGCGATGATGCAGCAGATGTCGCTCGAGTGGTTCTTCCGGCTCTGCTCGAACCCGCAGCGCATGTGGCGCCGCTACCTGATCGAGGGACCGCAGATCTTCCGCATCCACCAGGCCTGGCGCCGCCGCATGCCGCCGATGCTTCCCGCGCCGGCCGCCACCGCCGTGCCGAGCCCGGTCCATGCTTGAGAGGCGGGGCGAGGAGCGGGCCGAGGCAGGGATCGAGGCGTGGGCGTGAGCCGCGCGATCCTGGCCGTCGCCGCGGCGGCGGCGATCTCGCTGCCCGCACTCGCCCACCTCGCGATCGACCCGCAGGACGGTGCCCGGCCCACGCCCGTAACCGCGACGCCGTCGAAGGCTCCGGCGCCGGTCCCGCCCCAAACGAGGCTCGGGATCAATCTGTTCGGCATGCAGACCTTCAATCGCCAGCAGGTCTTCGCCAACATGATCGCGCAGAGCGAATGGCTGCAGTCGTACGGCGAGGGCTGGAGCGCCTTGCCGGCAAAGCAGCTCGATGCCGCCGGCTGGGTCCGGTATCTCGAGCCCGGACAGTTCGCCCCGCGCCCGCTGATCCTGCCGCCTGCGCCGTTCCGGCCCACCTCGGTGCGCTGCACGTACCGGGGCAAGGGCGAGTTTTCAGCGGGCGGCGCGGCGCAGGTCAGCGGCAGCCGCGCGCAGAGCGTCGACCTGCAGATCACCCCCACCGGCGCCGAAGACGAGGGCGGCTGGCTCCAGCTCGACCGGACCGACCCGGCCGACCCCGCGCGCGAGATCGACTGCCGGCGGGCCGGCACCCCGGCCATCGCCCGCTTCGATCCCGCCTTTCTCGAGTCGGTCTCGGGATTCGGCGTGATCCGGTTCATGGACTGGCAGCGCACCAACGACAACGCGCGGATTCCCTGGGGACTGCGGACGCGCCCGCAGTCATCGTCGCAGGTCGCTGCCGCCGGGGTCTCGGTGGAAGACATGGTGGAGCTTGCCAACACGGTGGGCGCCGACCCCTGGTTCACGATGCCCTACCATGCCGACGAGGCATATCTGCGCGGCTTCGCGCAACTGGTCCACGACCACCTCGACCCCCGCCGCAAGGTCTACGTCGAACTTGGCAACGAGGTCTGGAACGACATCTTCGAATCGGCGCACGATGCCGAGCAGGAGGGGCTCGCACGCGGGCTCGGCGGCGGCGACCCGGGTACCGCGCAAATGCAGCGCTATGCCGAGCGTATGGTCGCGGCGATGCGGGTGTGGACGCAGGTCTATGCCGACCGTCCCGAGGCGCTGGTGCGCGTTGCCGCCACGCAGCACGCCAATCCCCAGCTTGCCGAGATCGTCCTGGGTTTCCGGGACAGCGCCGCCTGGGTCGATGCGCTGGCGACCGCGCCCTACATCTGGTTCGAGCTCGACGGCCGCAGCGTCCGCGACGTCGATGCGATCTTCGCCGCGCTGCCCGGCGCGGTGGCGCAGACCTTCGACATGGCGAGGGGCAACCGGCAGGTCGCGGCGCGCTTTGACAAGCGCTATATTGCCTACGAGGGCGGCCAGCACCTCGTCACGCGCGATCTCGCGCTGGCCCGCGCCCTGCAGCGTGATCCGCGCATGGGCGACATCTATCGGCGCTATCTCGCGGGCTGGCGCGGCGGCTTCGGCGACACCCTGACGCTTTATGCATCCACCGCGCCGATCGGCGAATACGGCGCCTGGGGCCTGCGCGAATACGGCGGCCAGCCCATCGCCGAGGCGCACAAGTATCGCGCCGTGCGCGCATTCCTGGAAGGGAAACCGTGAACGACGACATCCTCACCGAGGACAGCCCGGACGACTATGGGACGGGCGATCCTGTCGCCGAGGACCCGTGGGCCGGGGAGGAGCAGGCATGGGGATCCATGCCCCTCATCGCCCTTGCCATGGCGATGGCGGGGGCCGTGACGTTCGTCGCCTTCAAGCCGGCGTTCTATGCGGCCAGCGTGAGCACGCTGGGCGTCGCGCTGTTCGTCTGGGCGCTGCGCGAACCGCTGCGGGGGGATATGGCGGCGCGGGCGATCGTCATGGCCTTCTTCACGCCGGTCGCGGCGTGGGTGCTGCCCAATCTCTGGCTCGTATACTTCGTCATGCTGGCCAGGGTTCCCCTGTTTTCGGGCCGGTTCGAGCGGATCGCGGGGGTCTACCTGTTCAGCCTGATGCTGCTTCCCGGCCTCGACACCACGTTCGAGCCGGGCGGTCTCAAGCTGTTCGACGTCAGCATCCACGATGCGCTTGCACTGGGGGCCACCTTCGCCATCGCCCGCGACCCCCGCAAGAGCCGCGTCGCCGCCGCCGATGACGTGAGAGTGGGCCTACTCCTGCTGATACTGGTCTTCGCGCTCGCACGGGAGACCAGCGTGACGCATTTCCTGCGCACCACGATCAACGTCACGCTCGATTACGGCCTGCCCTACTACATCCTGAGCCGCGGCCTGGGCGCGGTCGGGGCGATGCGCGCGGCGATGCGCTGGCTGGCCTGCGCGGCCTCCGGAGTGGCCGGGCTGCTGGCCTTCGAGGTCTGGTATCACTGGCCATTGTACAACGAACTCTACTCGCGGCACGGGGTGCCGACGCTGATCCTCGTCAAGACCCGCGGCGCCATGATGCGGGCGGGCGGGCCCTTCACCGAGCCGACATCGATGGCGCTCGTCATGGCGATGTGCCTGTTCGCGCTATGGCTGCTGCGCAGGGATTTCCGGACCGGCACGCTGCATGCCCTGCTGTGCGCCGTCACGTTCGTGGGGCTGTCGGCACCGCAGTCGCGCAATGCCTGGATCGGGTTCGGCCTCGCCATCGTGCTCGCCGACATCTTCACCGGCCGGTGGAGCGCACTGGTCCGCAAGCTCGTCCCGGCGGTGGCGGCGATCGGCGTGGTCATGCTCGTCGCGGGCACGTCGCCGGAGTGGTCCGAATCGGTCGGGCTGTCCGGGCAGGGCAGCGTTACCGCCGACTATCGCCGCGCCCTGCTCGAACGCGGCAGCGAGGAGTTCTGGAAAAGCCCGATCGTAGGCTACTCCTCGCACGAGCTGGAACGGCGCCTCAACGACATGCGGCAGGGTGAGGGCATCATCGATTACGTCAACAGCTACCTCTGGTTCGGGCTCGTCGCCGGCATGTGCGGCGTGGCGGTCCTGGTCGCCAACCTGTTCGTGCCGCTGGCGCAGCTGTGGAGCAGGCGGTGGAGGCTGTTCGGGATAGGCGCATCGGCCCCCGCGACGTTCGTGTTCGGCTGCATCGGCATGCTGGCGATGACCCTGTTCTTCACCTCGTTCGGCGCCCGTCCCACGGTCCTCGCGTTCGGCTTCATGGGCCTTTCCGCAGCGCTCCGCGCCAGCTCCCGCCGGGCCTGGTCGGAAGAGGACGACATGGACCCCGCACAGAGCGGCACCGGCTATCGTTTCGGTGTTCCACATGAAACATTGCCTTTCCCCGGCTCGACGAACGGCTGACACCCGCCGATCGACGAACTGGCGCTGTCCCGAGGTTTCAGGCTATTCCGGGGCATAATGGCTGCCGTCACATCCCAACCGCGCGTTCCGGCGCGGATCGTCCTGCTTTCGCTCGCCGCGCTCTGGGCGTGCTATTTCATCGTCGCGACCTTGCGAGGCGTGGTCATGGGGTTCGACCTGGTGTGGCCGATCGTATCGCGCCGGTTGACGATCTGCATCGTCTCGATGTTGGTCATGGCCGCGGTATGGCCGCTGTTGCAGTTGTTGGACCGCAAGTCGGGCGGCGTGCGTCTGGCCATCGTGCTGGTGGGGGCGCTGCCGCTGTCGCTGGCGCTCAGCATCGTGAACGACATCATCTTTGCCGACATCGAGGTGAAGGCGGCTTACGGGGAAGAGGAAGACCCGGCCGCCGACGTCAAGGCGGGCAACGTGCGGATATCGCGCGACGAGGCGGGCAACATCCTCGTCGACCTGCCCAAGATGGCGCGCCCTCCCGCCCCACCTGCCCCGCCCTCGCCCCCGGCGCCCGGCGACGAAGGCAAAACCGGCGTGCTCGCGCCAGAGCCGTCCGTCGATGGGCGGAGCGGGGCGCCGCAACGCGATTCCGCCATCACCATACACGCCGGCAAAGGCGTGGCCGACGGTTTGGGCCACTGGGCCGCCATCGCCGACACCGCGTTCGGGCGCTACTTCCTGGTGCTGGCGTGGGTGGCGCTCTACTTCGCGCTCGCCAAGGCCGAGGAGGCGCGCGCCGCCGAACGTCGCGAAGGCGAATACCGGCGCGCGGCGGAAGCGGCTGAGCTGCGCAGCTTACGCTACCAGGTCAATCCGCACTTCCTGTTCAATACGCTCAATTCGCTCTCGGCGCTGGTCATGACCGGGCGGCAGGACGATGCCGAGGAGATGATACAGACGCTCTCGACGTTCTATCGCCGCACTCTGGCGGGTGACACGACGAACGATATTCCGCTGGCCGACGAGATCGAATTGCAACGTCTCTACTTCGCGATCGAGGCAGTTCGCTTTCCCAATCGATTGTTGGCGAACATCGATGTTGACGACGCCGTTCTCGATGCGAAAGTTCCCGGCATGATCCTGCAGCCGCTCGTCGAGAACTCCGTCAAGTACGCCGTTGCAGCTACCCAGCGGCCGGTCACGATCTCCATCGAGGCGCGGCGCGAGGGTGGCCAACTGGTCGTCGCCGTCCACGATGACGGGCCCGGGGAGCGCGGCGCCTCGCAGATCGGCAAGACGCAGGGCTGCGGCATCGGCCTCGTCAACGTGCGCGACCGGTTGCGGGCGCGCTACGGTACCGCTTCCAAGATCTCTTACGGCAAGCGGGAGAACGGTGGTTTCGCCACCGTCCTGCGGATGCCGCTGGTGACCGGGCCGTCGGACAGCGGGCTTCTGGAGGCCATCCGTGGTTGATCCCACGTCCGGCTCGAAAGCCGGCCCCCTGCGCACGCTCATCGTCGATGACGAGCCGCTGGCGGTCGAGCGCATGCAGGTGATCTGCTCGCGGATCGAGGGCATTTCGGTGATCGGCACCGCCAGCGATGGCCAGGCCGCGCTGCGGCTGATCGAGGCGCTGGGTCCCGATCTGGTCCTGCTCGACCTGACGATGCCTGAGACCGATGGCCTTGCGGTGGCGCGCAGGCTGGGCGGACAGGCGGATGCCCCGGCGGTGATTTTCGTGACCGCGCACGACGAGTTCGCGGTGGAGGCCTTCGACCTCGATGCCGTGGACTACGTGCTCAAGCCGGTCGCGCCTGACCGATTGCAGCGCGCGGTGGCGCGCGTGGTGTCGCGGCGCGGTGAACGCACGCAGCCGCCCGCAAGCCGCTGGCTCGAGGAGTTCTGGGTGCCGCATCGTTCCGAACTGGTGCGGGTGGCGGCCGCCGAGGTCTGCCGCATCGACGCGGAGCGGGACTACGTGAGGCTTCATGTGGGCCAGAATGCCGGCGGTCAGAGCTATTTGCTCCTCCAGACCATCACCAGCCTGGAGGAACGGCTCGATCCCGAGCGGTTCATCCGCATCCACCGCAGCTGCATCCTGCAGCGCAGCCACGTCTCGGGGCTGCGGCACGAGGGGCTTGGCGTCTGGTCGGCCGAGACCGCGGACGGCGAGGCGCTGCGGATCGGGCGAACATACCTTCCTGCCGTCAAAAAAATGGCGGGCCGCTAAGGCCCACCATCAAGGGTTTTTCCGGGTCTTTTCTCTTTTGGGACCTGGATGAAACGGGAGCCTTGCGGCGATCAGCCGCCGAGGCGGGTGTTCTCGACCGCGCTGGCGACCTGGCTGCGAACCTGCGACACGGCCTGCTTGTAGCACTTGCGGTCGACGTTCGCGCCGAGCATCGTGCCGGTGGTGGCGCGGTTGATGGTGCAGACCGAGCGGGCGGCGGCATCGATGCGGCTTTCCAGCTGCTGCTGGCCGTCGGTGGTCGCGAGGTCGAGATCCTTGTAGTTGACCTGCGTGGTGGCGGCGAAGACGGCGGGAGCCGAGAACAGGCCGACGGTGCAGAAAGCGGCGGCGGCGACGAATGCGGTCTTGAACATGATATTTCCTCCTCGGGGTTGAGCCTTGGGGAAGAGTTTCTCCGTTCGGCTCGATGATTGTGATGTGCACCCGTTCCCGCCTCCGATCACGCGGGGGTCGACTGTCGGTCATGGCGATCCGACGAAGGCATCGGCGAGTGGACGAACGACTTTTGCAGCCGACGAACGACAATTGGCCGACAGGTAACGACGACGAATCGCGCGTCATTGGGGGCGGAAAACGCCGAACTGGTACGCCGGATCGCCCGCGATACATTGACCGTCCATGTTTTCGATCGTCTTCGTATTCTGCTTCGGAGTGCTCAACTTCGCCGCGCACAAGGCAGTGATCGACAGCGGTCATCCGATGCTCGCGCAGGTGCCGTGGTTGTTCCAGTCTCTCGGGGGACGGCTCGGCCTCGTGGTCGAGTTCGTGATGCTGCTGGGGGCGCTTGTCATGGCGGCGGCGGGCTCGGCCGGATGGGCATGGGTCTATGCCTTTTATACCGGGCTCAACGGCCTTTCGGCCTGGCTGATCTTCAGCGGGCGCCTTTGACGGGAACCCGGGACGTTCTCCGGGGCTTGTGCGCGCATGGAACACATTGACCGCGAACATCCGACCCGGGGCCCGAAAGTCTGGCTGGTCTGCAACCAGGCCAGCGGCAGCAACGACGAGGCGGCCGTCGAGGCGGTGGTCGAGGCGTTTGCGGAAGCGGGGTTCAACCTCGAACGGGTGCTGCGCTTCCCCGATACGCCCGCGCCCCATCCCGCCGAGCTGGACGAAGCCGGGGTCAAAATCCTCTGCGTCTTCGGCGGTGACGGGACCACCCATTCGGTCGTCACGTCGGCCTGGGGCTGGGGCGGGTCGGTACTGGTGCTGCCGGGCGGGACGATGAACATGCTGTCCAAGCGCATGCACGGCGACGTTCCCGCACCAGAGATCATCGCGAAGCTCGGCCGTCATCCGCTCCGCACGGATCGGCCGTGCGTGATCCGGACACGCCACGGCATCGGCCTCACCGGTTCGCTGGCCGGCCCGGGGACGGTATGGAACGAGGTGCGTGAGGCGATGCGCGCGGTGAACATCCTCGAATTCGTCAGCACCGCGCGAGAGGCGATCAGCCAGTCCGCCAGCGGGCCGAAGGTGATGTGCGCCGATGTCGACTGCGGGCGTGAGGACGGCTATGCCGCGATCACGGTGACACCGCACGACGACGGGCTCGAAGCGAACGGCTATTACGCCGAATCGCTGGCGGACTATGCCGGGCAGGGCATCGCGCTGCTCAACCGCGACTTCCGTGACGGGCCGCACGACGAACTGGGCCGTCACAAGCGGCTGCGACTGGTCTGCCCTGCAGGCGAACCGATGGGCCTGCTGATCGACGGCGAGCCGTTCGACGGCGCGGAGGAAGAGATTTTCGAACTGGCCGCCTGCGAGGTGGACCTGGTGACGACGAAGGAACTGGACGGATAATGCACGGCAAGGTCGGCTCCATGCACAGCGGTCCCCTGCGGCTGTTCCACCTGAGCGACATTCACTTCGGTCTCGAGGACCGCCGCGCGCTCGAGTGGGTGAAGGCCTGCATCGAGCGCGAGAAACCGCATGCCGTTGCCATCACCGGCGACCTGACGATGCGCGCCCGGCACCCCGAATTCCGCGCCGCCTGCGCGTGGATCACCGCGCTCGACGTGCCGGTGACGGTGGAGGTGGGCAACCACGACATCCCGTATTTCAACCTCTACGAGCGTTTTTTTGCACCCTACAAGCGCTTCAAGGCGATCGAGCGGCTGATCGAAACCCAGCTCGACCTGCCCAATCTCGCGATCGTGCCGCTGCGAACCACCACGCGCGCGCAGTGGCAGCGCTTCCCCTGGTCGAACGGCTGGGTGACCGAGCGGGCGCTGAACCACACGTTGGAAGCCATCGACGCGCTGCCCGAAGGCACCCGCGTCCTCGTCGCCGCGCATCATCCGCTCACCGAGCGCCGGGCCGATGGCAAGCTGCTGACGATCAACGGCACGAAGACGATGGAAGTCCTCGCCGGCCGCAAGGTCATGGGCATCATGACCGGACACATCCACGACCCCTTCGATCTCACCGAGCAGACGCCGGCCGGGCCGCTGCGCATGATCGGCGCGGGCACGCTGTCGCTGCGGATTCGCTCGACCCCGCCCAGCTTCAACGAGATCGTCATCGACGGCGACCAGGTGATAGTCACCGCCCGTAACCTCGAGCAGGTAGCGACGCCTGACATGCAGATAGACGAAGTGCCCGAAAACGCGATGCCGCCGCGTACTCCGCAAGAGCCGGTCTCGCCGGTGGGCACGGTGCCGCCGGTCGATCCCCCGGTGCATTGAGGCCGCGGCGCGAGCACCCGGGCGACCCGCACAATTTATTCGAGTCTCGTCTTTCCCGCCGTCGCGGGGATGACGAGGGTGGTTGGTGGGGGCTTATCCGGAAGCCAGGCGCTCTCCCGTCGTTCTCCTCATACACAGCAAAAAGGCCGCCCCGTCCCGAGACGGCGCGGCCTTCGCTTTTTCCTGCGGAGAGAAATCAGTAATCGTGGTCGATGTCGCCGATGCCGTTCATGCGGCTGCGCAGGGTGGCGGGCTTGCGGATCAGGGTGACGTTGCCGGCGCCGTTGATCTCGACGTCGACGGTGCCGGTGGCGCCCAGCGTGACGTCGCCCACGCCGTTGATGCGGATCGTGGCGTCGCGGCCCTGGACCTTGCCGAGATCGATGTCACCCGCTCCGGCTGACGTCACGAACATGCGGTTGACCTTGCCCGAGGCGTCGAGGTTGATGGCGCCGCGTGAATTGAGGGTCAGTGCATCCTGGTCGAGCCCGTTGAGCGTCACGTCGCCGGGGGCGTCGAGGTCGAGGCCGGCGATCTCCGGGGCGGTGATCCGGACCTTGAGGCCGCGGTGGATGTTCGTCGAACCGTCGATCGAGAGGTGGCCGTTTTCCCAGACCAGCCGGTCGACGACATCGGCGGGGCCGGTCACGGTCATCTCGGGCTTGTCGCCGCGGGTGAAGACCAGTTCGACGGGGACCTCCATGGCGATCTGGCTGCCCGACACGAGCGCGAAGCTGCGGGTCTTGCGGGGGCCCTTGTCGTCGTGGTCATCCGCGTGGATGCCCCAGCCGTCCTTTTCCTGGATTTCCCGGGTGAAGCGGTCACCCCCGATGGCGAAGGCCGCGCCGAACGCGACGATCGAGAGGATCACGCCGCTGGCGAATACGATGAGCAGTTTTCTGAGCATTGTCCTGTCCTTTCCTGTTTCGCGTTCAGTCTTCTGAGTGGATGGCGGGTTCGATGACCCGGTAGTGCAGGCGGCCGAACCACATCAGGGCATTGATGATCCAGATGCTGACCAGCGTCAGCAGTGCGCCGGCGGCGACCGCTGCGCTCATCAGGCCAAGCCCGCCCAGGATCGCCACGGGGACGCCGCCGGGGAAGCCGCTGAAAGGCCCTGCTATCAGGACGAGACCGCCGCAGATGAAGGTCGCCACGGTCGCCACGAACAGCCCGAACACGACACCGATGATCGGCAGCACGATGGGCAGCAGGATCAGGATGTCGATCGTGGCGAGGCCCATGAAGGCCAGGATCGCGCCCCAGGCGGAGGAAGGCGTGGCCTCGCTCTTCCAGTTGTGGAAGCCGGCCTCGAAGCGCAGTTCGCGTGCCAGCCGGCTGGGGTTCCCCAGTGCGGCCGCAACTTCGTCTTCGCTGCGGCCCTCGGCCAGGCCCGCTTCGAAGTGCTCCTCGTAGTCGGCGACGATTTCGTCGGCGACGTCCTGCGGCATGCCCTTGAGGCCGGCCTTCAGGCGCTTGATGAACTCGTTACGCTTCATGGCTGGATTCCCCTTCCTGCATGGACGCCTCAGGCGTGGCGATCTGGTTGTCGGTGTCGGCAGCGGCGATCAGGCCGTCGACGGCGGCGGTGAAGCCGCGCCACTCGCCGACCTGCTCGGCAAGGCGCGAACGGCCGGTCTCGGTGATGCGGTAGTATTTGCGCGAAGGACCCGAGGGCGATTCCTCAAGGTATGTCGCGACGAGGCCCTCGGACTGCATGCGGCGCATGAGCGGGTAGATCGTCCCTTCGCCCATATCGACCGCGTCGGCCATGCGGCTGGCGATCTCGTAGGCGTAGCTGTCACCGCGTGACAGCAGGGCGAGCACGCACAGGCCGAGCACCCCTTTCTTTAGCTGAATTTCGATTTCGGACATCGAATCATCTCCTGTCGATAACCGAGTGTATATGGACAGGTATCATGTAACGCAAGATACCTTGCGAAGAAAAGTACAAGGTGCTGCATGATACCTTGTTATGACGAGGTATCATGCGTTGCGTGATGTCCTGAAGTGGCGGAAATGCGCGGAATTTTACCGCAGAATACACTTCGGCCGATGGTTTTCCGGCATGAAGCGGCGTCCATCGAAGTTTGCGGCTCGGCCGGAGTTGCGAGACGCGGCCTTCCGCTCCTCCCGCTACCCGACTACGCTGGAGGCATGCTCACGCCCTATCACCCACCAATAAAGCGCTCGGTCGAGATTGCAGGCCACAAGACCTCGATCAGCCTCGAACCGGTGTTCTGGGATCTGTTGCGCCGGGTTGCGGCACGCGAGGAGATGCCGGTCAATGCGCTGGTCGCGCGGATCGATGCGGAAAGGCTGGAGGCGGAAACGCCGCCCGGCCTCGCCAGCGCGATCAGGGTATGGCTGGTGGTTTCGGGGCTAGGCTGAGCGTCAGGCGGCCCGACGCACGTCCACCGGCGCGCGCAGGAGGCCATCGAGGCTGATCGGTCCCCAGCCGGTCAGGTCCACGGAGACGCAGCAGTGGTTCGGCTGCGCCCAACCGGGGCGGGCACGGCCATGGAGGACACGCATGTCCTCGGGTGCGGTCGCGGGGTCGCTGGTGAGAAAGAAGATGCCTTCGGGCGTCTCCAGCACCCTCCGGTCGCAGACGCTGGCGTAGCGGCGCGTCGTCAGGCAGTTCCAGGTCTGGGGGTCCGAGGCCCCGCGCACGAGATGCTTGGTTCCGGGCAGGCTGGCGAGATGTACCGGGTTGCCCACGTTGCCGATGATCCACACCGTATCGTCCGGAGCGACGCGCGCCCGCCAGACTTCGCAGATGCGGCGACCCATTTCCCGGATGTCGTCGAAGCCATGCGGATGGGCATGGCGCGCACTGTTGCCGTCGAAGTTGAGGTCCGAGACAAAGTGGATCGCCATTACCTGCTCCTGGTCCCGCGGGTCCGATCCTTTTGCCGTTCCCGCTGCACTTTCAACGGCTTGGGGCGGGGATTCGTTCCAGCGCGGAGCGGCAGCGAATGCGAAAAAGGCGGAAAAGCGGTGTGATCCGCCTTTTCCGCCCTTCGCGAAGTCGAGTGGGTGATCCGGAGCAGATGCTCAGTATGTCGAGGGCGGATCGCTCGCCGGGAAGCTCTCGTCGATCGCTTCGTCGGTCTTGCTCCAGGCTTTGGGAGGCGTGGTCATGTGCTCGGGTCCGGAATCGCGGACATGCGTATTGCCGCCCGCAAGGCCCAGTTCTTCCTTGTTCTTGCTTGCGTACTTGAAGAGCGCGTAGCCGACGGCGCCGGCCGCAGCCAACTTGATAAGGCCCATGATGGTTCTCCTCTCGGTATTTCGAAGGAGCAACGCACCATGTTGCCCGAAGGTTTCTGGCATTTCGCGCCTGAGCGGAATGTCTTTCGCCAATCCGCCTCGGCGGATTTTGACTACTCTCCGCCGACTCGTTCGATCTGCGCGCCAACCAGCGCCAGCTTCTCTTCCAGCCGCTCGTAGCCACGGTCGAGGTGGTAGAGGCGATGGACCTGCGTCTGGCCCTCGGCGGCGAGGCCGGCGATGACGAGGCTCATCGAGGCACGCAGGTCGGTTGCCATGACGTCGGCGCCGGTCAGCTTGTCGACGCCGTGGACGATGGCGGTGCGGCCCTTGGTCTCGATCCGCGCGCCCATGCGGTTCAGTTCGGGAACGTGCATGTAGCGATTCTCGAAGATCGTCTCGGTCAGGACGCTCGATCCCTCGGCGCGGCACAGCAGGGCCATGAGCTGGGCCTGCATGTCCGTCGCGAAGCCGGGGTAGGGCGCGGTGGACAGGGTGACCGGGCGCAGCTTGCCGTCGGCGGCGACGTGGAGGCCTTCCGTCGTGGGCTCGACGTGGACGCCGGCATCGCGCAGGGCCTGCACGGTGGCTTCCATGTCCTCGATCTTCGCGCCCTTGAGCGTGACTTCACCGCCGGTGATCGCGGCGGCGCAGGCGTAGGAGCCGGCCTCGATGCGGTCGGGCATGACCATGTAGGTCGCGCCGTGGAGGCGCGGGACGCCGTGGATGGTGATGTCCGAGGTGCCGATGCCCTCGATCTGTGCACCCATGGCGACCAGCAGGTTGCACAAGTCGACGATCTCGGGCTCACGGGCGGCATTGTGGAGGGTGGACTTGCCGTTGCACAGCACGGCGGTCATCAGCGCATTCTCTGTCGCGCCTACCGACACCACGGGGAAAGAGTAGCGCCCGCCGGGCAGGCCGCCGTCGGGCGCAATGGCGCGCACGTATCCGGCCGCCATCTCGATCGTCGCGCCCAGCGCTTCCATGACCTTGAGATGCAGGTCGATCGGGCGGTTGCCGATGGCACAGCCGCCGGGCAGCGACACGGTCGCCTCGCCCATGCGCGCCAGCATGGGCCCCAGCACCAGGATCGAGGCGCGCATCTTGCGCACGAGATCGTAGGGCGCGACCGAGCTGGTGATCCGCGTCGCCTGCAGCGTCATGACGCGGCCGAAGTCCTCGGGACGGCTGCCGGCGATCGCGGTCGAGACGCCGAACTGGTTCATCAGGTGCTGGAAGCCGTCGATGTCGGCAAGGCGCGGCAGGTTGCGCAGCGTCAGCGGCTCTTCGGTGAGCAGCGCGCAGGGCACCAGCGTCAGCGCGGCGTTCTTGGCACCCGAGACGGGAATCGTGCCGGAAAGGCGCTTGCCGCCCTCGATGATGATCTTGTCCATCCCCGTCCTTTAGCGGCAAACGCGGGCCGGGCAACGGGGCGGCGAGGCGTTCCAGCCGAAAAGAACGGCGGATTAAAGCTTCCTTAGGGTTAATATGGCCTTGTTGCGCAATACGCATTTAACGGCTTTAACCGCACTGCAACATGAGCGAGGCACGATCCGGTTCCATGAGTGACAACACCTTCCGCAAGCCCGTCCGCAAGGCCGTCTTCCCCGTCGCCGGCCTCGGCACCCGCTTCCTCCCCGCCACCAAGGCGATTCCGAAGGAACTGCTGCCCGTCGTCGACCGGCCGCTGATCCAGTACGCCGTCGATGAGGCGCGCGAGGCGGGGATCGAGGAATTCGTGTTCGTCACCGGCCGCGGCAAGACCGCGATCGTCGAGCACTTCGACACCGCCTACGAGCTGGAAGCAACGATGACCTCGCGCGGCAAGTCGCTCGAGCCGCTAGAATCCACGCGCATCCAGCCGGGCAACCTCGTCACCGTGCGCCAGCAGGTTCCGCTCGGCCTCGGCCACGCGGTGTGGTGCGCGCGCGCGGTGATCGGCGACGAGCCTTTCGCGATCTTCCTCCCCGACGAACTGATGTACGGCACCCCCGGCTGCATGGCGCAGATGGTCGAGGCCTACAACGAAGTGGGCGGCAACCTCGTCTCGGTGCTCGAAGTGCCGATGGAGGAGGTTTCCAGCTACGGCGTCATCGCGCCCGGCGCGGTCAACGGCGCACTCACCGAGGTCAAGGGCCTGGTCGAGAAACCCAAGGTCGCCGACGCGCCCTCGAACAAGATCGTCTCGGGCCGCTATATCCTCCAGCCCGAAGTCATGGGACTGCTCGAAACCCAGGGCAAGGGCGCGGGCGGCGAGATCCAGCTGACCGATTCGATGGCCAAGCTGATCGGCCAGCAGCCGTTCCACGCCGTCACCTTTGCCGGCCGCCGCTTCGACTGCGGTTCCAAGCTGGGCTTCGTCGAGGCGACCCTGGCCATTGCGCTTGACCGTCACGACCTGCGCGACGATGTGCGCGCCATGGCGAAGAAGCTGCTGGGCTGAGTTTCGATCCTCGCGGATTTCTCAAGAGCGCGCTGCCGGGAGGCGGCGCTCTCTTTCTTTGCGTGAGCTGCCCCCTAACTCGTCATCCCCGTGAAGGGGTTTTTGAAATCAAAGGTAAGTCTTGATCGGGAAGGATGGCGGTCGGCTACTGCCGGACCGGATCGGTCAGCCGTGCCATGATGGCGGCGACGTAGAGCTGGGTCTCGCGGATGTTGGGGATGCCGCCGGCCTTGACCACGCGCGCGGGGCCGGCGTTGTAGGCGGCGAGCGCCTTCTCGATGTTGCCGCCGAAGGCGTCGAGCTGCATGCGCAGGTAGCGCGCCCCGCCTTCGAGGTTGGAGGTCGGATCGGCGGAGTTGACGCCCATCTGCGCGGCGGTGCCGGGCATCAGCTGGGCAAGGCCGCGCGCGCCGACAGGCGACATGGCGCGTTCGTTCCAGCGGCTTTCCTGCCAGACCACCGCTTCGAGCAGGGCGGGGCTGATGTCGTATTTGGCGGCCAGGGCCGCGACGCTGGTCCGCCAGCGGGTGGGACCGGCGGAGTCGAGCGCCTGCGTGAGGGACAGCGGATGGGGCTCGGCATCGACCGCGAAGGGCGTTTCCGCGACCTCTGACGGCGCGGTGGCGACCGTGGTGCCGATGAAGCCGACGCCGGACGCGGGGTCGACCTGTGCAAGATCGGGCAGCGCAAGCGCCGTGGGGCCGCCCGCGACCCACTCGGCGCCGGCATCGCCGATCTGCATGACGTCGGCATGAGCCAGGCCGGGCGAGACGCTACCCAGCAGCGCCAGAACGGCACCCAGAGCATCCTTGCGCGTCATCGATACGATTCCCTGACCATGGCCGTCGTCCTGTTGCATCCGCGGCACGAATGACATGCGGATGCGCGTCTTTCGTTTGTCGTCCCCGGCCCGGCTTCACCGGGAGGTTGCGCGGCCGGGCCTCTGCCTTTTACTTCATTCCCAGTGCGGTGCGAATGGCCTTCCAGGACAGCATCTTGAAGTTCTGCGCCTTGGGGGCGTTGTCGCCGTCCTGGGCGATGAACAGGCCCTCGGGGAAGGCCGGGCCGAAATCGCCGAGGATCACTTCGATGCCGTCGGTGTCGCTGGTGCCGCCGAGCGTGCCGCCCTCGATGCGGAAGCGGCCGGCAGGCTTGTCGGTGTCGAGGTCGAACAGCGCATAGGCGTTGTCGCCCTGGCTCGAGGCGACCAGCCAGGCGCGGCCATCGGCCTGGCGCGCGATGGCGAGGCCCTCGATATCATCGACGAGCCCGTCCGTCTCGCCGACCCTGGCGTAGCTCTGGGCGGTGAGCGCCGCGCCTGAGAGCGGGACCTTCCAGATCGCGACGTCTTCCTCGGCGACGTAGAGCGTCTTGGTCACGTCATCGACCACGCAGCCCTCGGACTGGGTTGCGAACTTGACGTCGCGCAGGTGCTCGGCCGCGACCTTGCCGCCGCGCTCGACGAGGCGGCTTTCGGCGACGGTGCCGTCCTTGAGGACGACATAGGCGCGCGCCAGTTCGCCGGGGGCGAGGGGGGCGCCCATGCAGAAGCCGTAGGCTTCGGCCGGGGCGTGGCCGGGCTTGAGGAACGGCTCGGTTCCCAGCACCGTGAGCTTGCCGGTCGCGCCGTCGAGCGTGAACAGGGCGATCTTCGGCTCGGCGCGGTCGGTGCGGTCGCTGGCGCCGACGAGGATGCGGGGGGCGCCGCCGGGCATGCGCACTTCGCGCAAATCGGCGTTGTTCAGCGCTCCGGCGGGGGAGAAATCGCGCACCTGGCCGTCGAGGCCGTAGACGTAGAGCCCCGCCTTCTTGTCCGTCCCCAGCACGAGGCTGGCGGCGGGGTTGGCGGCGTTGCGCCAGATCGCCGGGTCGTCGGCGGCATCGGCATTGCCGGTGCCGACCGGGACCGTCTCGGCCTGCGCGGGGACATTAGCAGCGGGATAGCGTGGGCGTAAGGCCGCATCAGCGGCAACGCCGGTGCCGGTGGAAGCGCAGCCGGCCAGCAGCAGGGCCGGGAGCACTGCTCCCGAACCCAGCTTTGCGAGGGCAAGAAGGCGCATCAGAACGACACCCGCGCGCCGAACTTCACGGTCGAGCCGTATTCCTCGTACTGCAGCACGCGCTTGGCGCCCGCGAGGTTCTGGTAGGCGAAGTACTTCGCGTTGTTGACGTTCACCCAGTCCGCGAAGAGGCGGATGTTGTCGGTCAGCTTGTACTTGGCCGAGAGGTCGACCTGGAAGTGCTGGTTGACCACGCGGTCCTCCTCGCTGTCGCCGCCCACCTCGTCGAGGTACTTGTCGCGGAAGGTGCCGGCGGCGCGCAAGGACACCGGGCCCTTCTCGTAGCCGAGCACGACGTTGAAGGTGTTCTTCGCCGAGCTGGGCAGCGAGATGCGGCGTTTGATGTCGATCGCGTTGCCCTCGGCGTCCTCGCCTTCCTGCAGCACGGTGCCGCGCGCGTAGGTGTAGGTGTAGTTCACCTGGGCGAGCAGGCCGTCGAACGGCGAAGGCAGCATCGAGAAGACCTGGCTGTAGCTGACTTCCACACCGGCGATCTCGGCGGTGTCGCCGTTCACCGGGATCGTCACCTGGTCGTAGGCGACGCCGTCGATCACGGCGCCGTCACGCAGCACCTGCTCGTAGGTGTAGTCCTTTACCGACTTGTAGAAGCCGCCGACCGAGAGCGCGCCGTTGTTGGCGAAGTAGTATTCGAAGCCCGCGTCGAGGTTCCAGGCCTGGTAGGGCTTGAGGTCCGGGTTGCCGAACTCGGCCTCGTTGTCCTCGTTCACGGTGTAGCGCGGGGCCAGCTGCGAGAACTTGGGGCGCACGACGGTCTTGTAGCCGGCGAGGCGGGCGACGAGGTTCTGCTGCGGGCTGAAGCGCAGGGTCAGGCTCGGCAGCCAGTTGGTGTAGCTGCGCTTGTACTGCACGGGGTCGACGATGACCTCTTCCTCTTCCTCGAGGTCGGTGACGAGGTTGCCGTTCAGTTCGTTCTTGGTGTGCTCCATGCGTACGCCGCCGATGACGCGCAGCGTCGAGCTGTCCCAGCGCGCCAGCGCGTAGCCGGCGATGATGTCTTCCTTGACCGAGTAGTCGTCGGTCGCCGAAGCAAGGTCGCTCTCGTAGGGGTTCACCTCGAAGGCGTCGGGATTGGCGTCGAGGAAATCGCGCGGGCCGGTCTTGCTGGAGACCGGGCCCATGTCGACCAGGCGGTAGGTCTGCGTGCCCAGCACGTCGGCCAGCGTGTAGTCGGCGCCGTCGGCCAGATCGAGGTACGACATGTTGAAGTTGTACGACTTCTTGCGCCAGCGCGCCTTGGCGCCCGCCTGGACGGTGAAGTCGCCGTCGCTGCCGGCGAACGTGCGGGCGAGGTCGGCCTTGAGCGCCCATTCCTCGTCCCGGCTGTCGGACAGGGTGGTCAGCTCGGTCTTGTCGAACTCGTATTCCGACGCATCGTTGAAGCTGTCGGCGCCGCTGGTGACCGAATAGGTCGGGTAATAGGTCTTGCTGTTGTCGATGGCGACGACCGTGCCCGAGCGGAAGCGCGCGCGGAACGAGGTCGGGTCGATCGAGCCGTTCTCGTACTCGGTCGACTTGGCGTAGCTGCCCAGCCAGTTGAACTTCCAGGTGCCGGTATCGGTGTCGCTGCCGATCGAGACCGAGCGGATGCGCTGGCGCTCGAAGCGGTCCTTGAGGTCGCGCTCGACGGTGATGCGCTGGTCGGCGCCGTCGAAGGTCGCGCTGGAGTCGGTGATCGAGCTCGGGCCGTCATCCTCGAAATCGCCGAAGTCGAGCGTGGTGCGGCGGCGGTATTCGTGGTCGTCGAACTGGGCCCAGTTGCCGCGCACGAAGGCCTTGGTGGTGTCGGACACGCGCCAGTCGGCCGAAAGCGCCGCGTTGATGCGGGTGCGCTCGACGTCGTAGTCGCGGTACTCGACCGAGTCGGCCCAGGCCTGGCCGTCGTCGCCCGCGTGCCAGCCGCCGGTCTCGACGTTGTCGGTCTCGAACTTGCGCTTGTAGTAGCTGACCGAGCCGGCGATGCCGAAGTCGTCGCCGATCTTCTGGGTGAAGTCGAAGGCGCCCTTCGGGGTCACCTTGCCCGAATAGTCGTTCCAGCTGCCCTCGGCGGTGACCGAGTAGCGGTTCTTCTTCGAATCGAACGCGCTGGTGGTGTTGATCTCGACCGAGGCGCCGATGAAGTCGCCGTCCATGTCGGGGGTGAAGCTCTTCTTCACCTCGATCGATTCGATGGTGTCCGAAGAGATGACGTCGAGCGCGACCGAGCGGACGTCCGATTCGGGAGCGGGCATGCGCACGCCGTTGACCGACGTGCCGTTGAGGTCGGGGTCGAGGCCGCGCACCGAGACGAAGCGGCCTTCGCCCTGGTCGTTGAGGATGTTGACGCCGGGGAGGCGGCGCAGCGATTCGGCGACGTTCTGGTCGGGGAACTGGCCCACGGCATCGCGCGTCAGGACCGATTCGACGCCGTCGGCGGCCTTCTGGCGCGACAGGGCGCTGGTGAGGTTGGCGGTCTGGCCGGTGACGAGGATGTCGCCGCCGCCCACCGCGTCGAGGTTGAAATCGTTCGAAACGCGGCCGCTCGCGGGGACGGTGAGGCTCTGCGTGGTGACTTCGGCGCCGACGTAGCGGGCCTCCAGCGTGTAAGTGCCGGCGGGCACGTCGCCGAACACGTAAGTGCCGGCACGGTCGGTCTCGGCGGTGCGGTTCAGTTCGACGATGCGGACCGTGGCCGACTGCAGGCCGCGCGCGCCGGTGGCGTCGTTGACGTGGCCGGCGACCTCGCCCGCGTGGGCGATCGTGGCGAAGGAGGCCGAGGCGAGCAGCCCCGCGAGGAGCTGGATCGAACGAGTCATGTCTGGAAAGATTCCCTGTACGACGTTGTATGTCTTGCAGGGGCCCCTAAGCGGGTTTCATGACAGTCCGGTGGTGTTGTGATGACGGTTCGATGACAGTGCGCACGGCCTCCACGGCACCGGGCCATGCCGCGTCGTACCCTTGAGAAGAGAGCGTGCCCCATCCCACCTGCGACGCGGCGTTCGGACCCGAACGCGCGCGGCCTCGGCGGCGGTCCCCGGTCAGGCCGGGGACGACGCGGTGTTTCGATGTCGTCGCAGGGAGTTGGGGGAGAATGGTGCTGCTAGGGAGGATTGAACTCCCGACCTCGTCATTACCAATGACGCGCTCTACCACTGAGCTACAGCAGCGCCGTTCCGGCCCCGGCGGCGGGGCATGTCCCGGTCACCCGGGGCAGGGCCGCGCTATTGTCCGTGGCCGCGCCGCTTGTCAAGCGCCGCTTGCGCTTTTTCGGGCGCGGCGCCATTGCCGGGGGCATGAGCGACGATCGAGGGACACCGGCGCGGGCGCCCAAGGCGGCGGAAAAGCTGGCGCGCGAGGACAGGCTGGCCGCCAAGCTGCGCGAGAACCTGCGCCGCCGCAAGGCCCAGGCCCGCGCGCTCTCGGCTTCCGGCCCGGACGACGGCGCGATCAATGCGGATGGCGAATCGGTCAGGCTTCCCAAAGCGCCCCCGGAAAGCTAGGGGCTCCCCAGCAGTTTGATCGACCTCGCGGCGCGGCGCGTCGCCAGCAAAGGGAGCTATGCCTTGCCTCGCCTGATCCTTCTCCGCCACGGCCAGAGCCAATGGAACCTCGAGAACCGCTTCACCGGCTGGTGGGACGTCGACGTCACCGCGAAGGGCGAGGCCGAGGCCCGCGCCGCCGGCGCGCTGCTCAAGGACAAGGGCCTGCTGCCCGACGTCGCCTTCACCTCGCTGCAGACCCGCGCGATCAAGACGCTGCACTTCGCGCTCGAAGCCGCCGGCATCCTGTGGATCCCCGAGACCAAGGACTGGCGCCTGAACGAGCGCCACTACGGCGGCCTCACCGGCCTCGACAAGGCGGAGACGGCGGCCAAGCACGGCGAGGACCAGGTGAAGATCTGGCGCCGCAGCTTCGACATCCCGCCGCCGGTGCTCGAGCGCGGCAGCGAGTTCGACCTGTCGAGCGACGAGCGCTACGCCGGCATCGACGTGCCGATGACCGAAAGCCTCAAGGACACCATCGCGCGCGTCCTGCCTTATTACGAAGGCTCGATCGTCCCGCACCTCCACGCCGGATCGACCGTGCTGGTCGCCGCACACGGCAACAGCTTGCGCGCGCTGGTCAAGCACCTCTCGGGCATTTCCGACGAGGAGATCACCGGCCTCGAGATCCCGACCGGGCAGCCGATCGTCTACGATCTCGACGACGATCTCGCCGTGCTCGACCGCTACTACCTTTCGGAGCGTTGATAGGTGGCTGAGACGGTTCCCGTTGCTATCGTCATGGGCAGCCAGTCCGACTGGCCGACCATGATCAAGGCCGCCGAGATGCTCGACAAGCTGGGCGTCGCTTGGGACGCGCGGATCGTCTCGGCGCACCGCACGCCCGAGCGGCTGGTGGACTTCGCCAAGGGCGCCGAGGCCGAGGGCTTCAAGGTGATCGTCGCCGGAGCCGGGGGCGCCGCCCACCTGCCCGGCATGGTCGCCTCGATGACGCACCTGCCGGTGCTGGGCGTGCCGGTTCAGTCCAAGGCGCTCTCGGGGCAGGACAGCCTGCTCTCGATCGTGCAGATGCCCGCCGGCATCCCGGTCGGCACGCTGGCGATCGGCGAGGCGGGGGCGGCCAACGCAGGCCTGCTCGCCGCCGCGATCCTCGCAACTGCGGATGATGCGCTGGCGGCCAGGCTCAAGGACTTCCGCGCGGCGCAGACGGCGAGCGTCGCCGAGCGTCCGGCCTGACCCTCATACGGATACTGATCGAGGCATGATGATCCCCCCCGGCGAAACCATCGGCATTCTCGGCGGCGGCCAGCTCGGCCGGATGATCGCCGTGGCCGCCGCGCAGCTCGGCTACCGCTGCCACGTCTACGCGCCCGAGGCCGACTCCATCGCCGCCGACGTCTGCGCCCAGTTCACCTGCGCGCCCTGGGACGACGCCGAGGCCATGGCCCGCTTCGCCGCCGACTGCGCCGTCGTCACCTATGAGTTCGAGAACGTCCCCGTCGCCCCGCTCGCCGCGCTGGGCGATACCCCGCTGCTCGCCCACGCCCGCGCGCTGGAGACGGCGCAGGACCGTCTCAACGAGAAGCGCTTCGTCAGCGATCTCGGCGGTATCCCGGCGCCCTTCGCTCCCGTCGACAGCGCCGCCGACCTCGCCGCGGCCATCGCGAGCATCGGCGCGCCCGGCATCCTCAAGACCCGGCGCGACGGTTACGACGGCAAGGGCCAGTGGCGCATCATGGCGCCCGAGGACGCCGATGGCCTCGTCCTGCCCGACACATCGCTGGTCTACGAAGGCTTCGTCACCTTCTTCGCCGAGTTCTCGGTGATCCTGTGCCGGGGCGCGGACGGCGACATCCGCTTCTTCGATTCGGCGCACAACGTCCACGAGAGCGGGATCCTCGCGCTCAGCACCCTGCCTGCGCCGGGCGCCCTGCTCGCGCAGGTCCCCGCCGCGCGCGAACTCGCCGCCAGGGTCGCCAAGGCGCTCGACTACGTCGGCGTGCTGACGCTGGAGTTCTTCGCGACCGAAGAGGGGCCGGTGTTCAACGAGATGGCCCCGCGCGTCCACAACTCCGGCCACTGGACCATCGAGGGCGCGGTCACCTCGCAGTTCGAGAACCACGTCCGCGCCATCTGCGGGCTGCCGCTGGGCGGCACCGGCATGGCCGCGAAGGGCGTGGAGATGCGCAACCTCATCGGCGACGAGGCGCACGACTGGCCGGCGATCCTCGCCGATCCCGCCAACCACCTCCACCTCTACGGCAAGGCCGCCGCGCGCCCCGGTCGCAAGATGGGCCACGTCACCCGTCTGACACTGGGCTGAGGCGGCAGGGGCGTGGCGCAGGACCTCTTCCTCATCTACGCCCGCGCGGGCAACGGCACGATCGGCCGCGACGGCGCGCTGCCCTGGCGCCTGCCGGCCGACCTCAAGCGGTTCAAGGCGCTGACCATGGGCAAGCCGATGGTGATGGGCCGCAAGACCTTCGAGAGCTTCCCGTCCCCGCTTCCCGGCCGCCGCCACATCGTGCTCACCCGCGATGCCGCATGGAGCGCGCCGGGCGCCGAAGTCGCGCATTCGGTGGACGAAGCGCTCGCGCTGGCGGGCGAGGGCGAAGTGGCGGTGATCGGCGGCGCGCAGATCTATGCGCTGTTCCGCGATCGCGCCGACCGGATCGAGCTGACCGAAGTCCACGCCGACTACCCCGGCGACACCCACATGCCCCCGCTCGGCCCCGACTGGCGCGAGACCGCGCGCGAGGAGCATCCGGCTGACGGTTCCTATCCGGCGCACGCTTTCGTGTCGCTCGCGCGCGCCCTATAGGCCCTTGCACCCATGATTCGCCTCGACAACCGCCTGCCTGTTCCCGATTCGCTGCGCGGCGCCGTGCTGGCGCTGGGTAACTTCGACGGGTTCCACCAGGGCCACCAGGCCGTCGTGGGCGAGGCGATCCGCTGGGCGAAAGCCGAGGGCCGCCCGGCCATCGTCGCCACCTTCGATCCGCATCCCGTCCGTCACTTCAAGCCCGACGCCGAGCCCTTCCGCCTCACTACGCTCGACCAGCGGCAGGAGCTGTTCGCCGCCGCCGGGGCGGACGCGATGCTGGTGCTGCATTTCGACGCGGCGATGGCGGCGATGCCCGCCGACCACTGGGTCGAGGAAATGCTGGTGCGCCACATGGGCGCGGCGGGCGTCGTGACCGGAGACGACTTCACCTTCGGCCGCGCGCGCGGCGGCAACCCGCGCGTCCTCAGCGAAGTCGGCGCGCGGCATGGTCTGGAAGGCCGCACGGTCGGCCCGGTCAGCGACGCCGAGGGCACCGTCTCCTCCAGCCGCATCCGCGCCGCGCTGAAATCGGGCGACTGCGAGACGGCGGCGCGCCTGCTGACCCGCCCCTTCGCCATCCGCGGCCGCGTGCAGCACGGCGACAAGCTGGGCCGCACCATCGGCTTTCCCACCGCCAACCTCGACATGGCGACGTACCTGCGACCGCTCTACGGCATCTACGCGGTGACCGGCCGCATGCCCGACGGCCGCGTGGTGACCGGCGCCGCCAACATCGGCATCCGCCCCACCTTCGACCCGCCCAAGGAACTGCTCGAACCGCACTTCTTCGACTTCGCGGGCGACCTCTACGGGCAGGAGATCGAGGTGGCCTTCCACCACTTCCTGCGCCCCGAGGCGAAGTTCGATTCGCTCGACGCGCTGATCGAGCAGATGGGCTGGGACTGCGACCGCGCACGGGAACTGCTGGCGAAGCTGTAATCGGTCTGCCCACACTTCCAACAAACCTGCATTTGCTCTAGTGCGCGTCCCGTCATGACCGAACAGCGCGATTACAGAGCAACCGTCTTCCTGCCGAAGACCGATTTCCCCATGAAGGCCGGGCTCCCCCAGAAGGAGCCGGGCATTCTCGCGCGCTGGCAGGCCGACGATATTTACCGCAAGACCCGCGACGCCCGCGCGGGGCGCGAAAAGTTCATCCTCCACGACGGCCCGCCCTACGCCAATGGCGACATGCACATCGGCCATGCGCTCAACCACATCCTCAAGGACATGGTGGTGCGCACGCAGACGCTGCTGGGCAAGGACGCGCCCTACGTGCCCGGCTGGGACTGCCACGGCCTGCCCATCGAGTGGAAGGTCGAGGAAGAGTACCGCAAGAAGAAGAAGAACAAGGACGAGGTTCCCGCCGAGGAATTCCGCGCCGAATGCCGCGCCTATGCCCAGAACTGGGTCAACGTGCAGCGGGAGCAGTTGAAGCGCCTCGGCATCAACGGCGACTGGGACAACCCCTACCTGACGATGGACTTCCAGGCGGAGGCCACCATCGTCGGCGAACTCCTCAAGTTCGCGGCTAACGGCATGCTCTATCGCGGCGCCAAGCCGGTGATGTGGAGCCCGGTCGAAAAGACCGCGCTGGCCGAAGCCGAAGTCGAGTACGAGGACATCGTCTCGACCCAGATCGACGTGGCGTTCGAGATCGTCGAATCGGCGGTGCCCGAACTGGTCGGCGCCCATGCGGTGATCTGGACGACGACGCCCTGGACGATCCCGGTGAACCAGGCTTTGGCTTATGGGCCGGATATCCCATATACTTTAGTCGAGTTGTCCCTTGAGTACGGCGGTAGTCGAGAAATAAGCAGAGAAGAATTTGACACCGCGATATCTCGTTTGAGGACATCCGGAGTTCTTCCTGAAGGTAGATTCTTGATCGCAGAGTCTCGAGTAGATGAATTTTTGGGCCGCATGAAGCAGGCGGCACTCCAAATCGACCTGTCCGACTTGGGCATGACCGTGCTGGGTATCATCGGCTGCCCAGTCAGAGGTCGAATAAATGGTGACGACCTCGCCGGCACCGTCGCGCGCCATCCCATGCACCACCTCGGCGGCTTCTTCGCCGAACCGCGTCCGTTCCTGTCCGGTGATTTCGTCACCACCGAGAGCGGCACCGGCCTCGTCCACATGGCGCCCGACCACGGCGAGGACGACTTCGACCTGTGCAAGGCCAACGGCATCGGCCCCAAGTTCGTGGTCGAGGCCGACGGCAAGTACCGCGAGGACTGGCTCTGGCGCGGTGGTGAAGGCTCGGTCATCAACCCCAAGTTCAACGCCCCCGACGG
The DNA here is from genome assembly GCF_059416165.1 of Novosphingobium sp. GW821-FHT09E05. Lineage (NCBI taxonomy): Bacteria > Pseudomonadati > Pseudomonadota > Alphaproteobacteria > Sphingomonadales > Sphingomonadaceae > Novosphingobium > Novosphingobium sp. GW821-FHT09E05. The sequence goes on along the minus strand of NZ_JBWKOQ010000006.1, from coordinate 42,472 downwards.
CCCGATCTGCTCGGACCTGCGCGAAGCGGGCGGGCTGCTGGCGGCCTCGGCGGACTACAAGCACAGTTACCCGCACTCGTGGCGCTCCAAGGCCAAGGTCATCTACCGCTGCACCCCGCAGTGGTTCGTGCCGATGGACAAGGTGATGACCCATATCTCGCCCAAGACCCGCGCCGACACGCGCTGGGAGAACGAGGGCGGCGCCATCGACCCGGTCGAGGAGGACCTGTGCTCCGCGCCGACGCTGCGCGAGGCCGCGCTGGAGGCGATCGCCGAGACCCGCTTCGTCCCCGACAAGGGCCGCAACCGCATCGGCGCGATGGTCGAGGGGCGTCCCGACTGGGTGCTCTCGCGCCAGCGCGCCTGGGGCGTGCCGATCACCCTGTTCGTCCACCGCAAGACCGGCGAGTACCTCGTCGACGAGGCCGTCAACGACCGTATCCTTGCCGCGATCCTCGCGAAGGGCGTCGATGCCTGGTCGGACGAGGCCGCGCAGGACCTGCTCGGCAATGAATACGCCGCCGAGGACTACGAGCGCGTCGTCGACATTCTCGATGTCTGGTTCGATTCGGGCTCGACCCACGCCTTCGTGCTCGAATCGGGCCGCTGGCCCGACCTCCTGCGCCCCGAGGGCTATCAGGGTCCCAAGGCCGACCTCTACCTCGAAGGCTCCGACCAGCATCGCGGCTGGTTCCAGTCCTCGCTGCTGGAAAGCACCGCGACGCGCGGCCATGCGCCCTACAAGGCGGTCCTGACCCACGGCTTCACGATGGACGCCAAGGGCTTCAAGATGTCGAAGTCGCTGGGCAACACGATCAGCCCGCTCAAGGTCATGGAGACCAACGGCGCCGACATCATCCGCCTCTGGGCGCTCTCGGTCGACTTCACCGAGGACCACCGCATCGGCGACGAGATCCTCAAGGGCGTGGCCGACCAGTACCGCAAGCTGCGCAACACCCTGCGCTACCTGCTCGGCGCGCTCGACGGCTTCGACGAGGCCGAGCGCGTGGACGTGGCGGACATGCCCGAGCTGGAGCGCTACGTGCTCGCCCTGCTGGGCAAGCTCGACGCCACCTTGCGCACCGCGATCGACGCCTTCGACTTCAATACGTACGTCCGCTCGCTGCTCGACTTCTGCAACGAGGACCTCTCGGCGTTCTTCTTCGATATCCGCAAGGACTGCCTCTACTGCGACGCGCCCACGGACCCGAAGCGCCGCGCCTACCGCACCGTGCTCGACACGCTGTTCCATGCGCTGATCCGCTACGCCGCGCCGGTGATCGTCTTCACCGCCGAGGAAACCTGGGGCTCGCGCTATCCGGATGGGGGCAGCGTCCACCTGCTCGAATGGCCCGAAGTGCCGGTGGCCGAAGCCGACCTCGACCGCTGGGCCGAGCTTCGCGGCTTGCGCGCGGCCGTCACCGAGGCGATCGAGCCGCTGCGCCGCGAGAAGGTCATCGGCTCCAGCCTGGCGGCCGAGGTCACCGTACCGGCCTCGGCTCCCGAGGCTGATCTGGCCGAACTGTTCATCACCGCGAAAGTCGCGCGCGGGCAGGGCGAGGGTGTGAGCGTCACCCCGTCCCATGACCACAAGTGCGGCCGCTGCTGGCGCCATCTCCCCGAAGTCACCGTGGACGGCGACCTGTGCGACCGCTGCGACGATGTCGTGGACGCGATGGAGCCGCAGGCGTGATGGCGGCGAACCCCTGGCGCAAGCGGCTGATCGGCCTGCTGATCGCGGCCATCGTCTTCGCCGTCGATGTCGGCATCAAGGACTGGGTGGTCGGCGGCCTGCGGCTGAACGAGATCGGCCAGATCTACGTCCTGCCGTTCTTCAACCTGACCTGGACGCAGAACTTCGGCGTCTCGCTCGGCCTGTTCACCGCCGGCTCGCCCGAGGCGCGCTGGGGGCTGGTGGCGATGACCGGCGCGATCGCCGCCTTCGTGCTCGTCTGGCTGCTGCGCGAGCGCAAGCTGCCCGACATCGCGGCGCTGGGCATGGTGCTTGGCGGCGCCGCCGGCAACATCCGCGACCGCTTCGACGTCGGCTACGTGATCGACTATGCGGACCTCCATATCGGCGGTTTTCGCCCCTTCCTCATTTTCAATCTCGCCGACGCGGCGATCACCATCGGCGTCCTGATAATCCTTGCCCGATCCCTGCTTTCGCGCGAAAAGCCCGAGACAGCGGCGGAACCCGCCCCCGAGGCTCAAAAGAATGCGAGTTGAATTGATGCGCATGAAGAAAACCGGTGCCCTTCTCCTCGTCGCGACCGGCGCCGTGATGCTGTCGGCCTGCGGTAGCACCGGGCTGTTCAACCGCAGCCGTCCCGACGAGTTCGCCGTCCAGCGCCAGACCCCGCTGGTGGTGCCGCCCGACTTCTCGCTGAGCCCGCCCAAGGAAGGCCAGCCGCGCCCCGCCGACGAATCGCTCCAGCAGCAGACGCTCGACGCGCTGTTCGGCGGCCCGCAGGCCCGCAGCGAGATCGAGAAGACCACGCTCGGCCTCGCCGGCACCTCGGACCCGGCGATCCGCTCCACAGTGGGCGACCCGGGCACTTACACCGTCGCCAAGGGCCAGATCACCCGCGCCATCCTCGCCGCCCCCGAAGGCGACGGCCGCGACGCGCAGACCTCGACCGGTGCGGCGCCGAGCCCCAGCGCGGGCGCCTGAGCCTTCGGTTCGGAGTTACGGAAAAAGGCCGGGCGAAAGTCCGGCCTTTTTCATTGGGGCGGGGGCCTTCGACGGGCTCAGGCCGAGCGGGGTTTGGGCGGCGTTGGCGGGTACGCGGTTGCCCTCCGTTCAGCGTGGGGCTTTCGGCTTCAGCAAAAGAGTACGGCGTGGACAGGGCACCAGTCCCGCCCCATTTCCCCGTCGTCCCCGGCTGCGCGGGGACGACGGGTTCCTTGGGGAGATGTAGCCCCGCTCCGCCTGAGCCTGTCGAAGGCCCCGACGGCGAATCGCGGGCTCAGCCGTCGCCGCTGACCCCGTCGTCGGCGTCCTCGTCCACGTCCGCGCTGACCAGGATCTTGTCGATCTTGAGCCCGTCCATGTCGACGACCTCGAAGCGCCAGCCCTGTTCGGAAAAGTGCTCGCCCTCGCGCGGGACTTTCTTCAGCACGGCGAGGATGTAGCCCGCCAGCGTCGCGAATTCGCGGTCGTCGGGCAGGGTCATGCCGAGCCGGTCGGCCAGGGAATCGGCCGGCATCGCGCCCGAGACAAGCAGCGAGCCGTCCTCGCGCTCAACCACCATCGGCTCGTCGCCCTCGTCCTGGTGGGCGACGAAGGTGCCCGCCAGCGCCGCCAGCACGTCGGAGGGCGTCACCAGCCCCTCGAGGTGGCCGTATTCGTCGTGGACCACCGCCATCGCCACTTCGGCGGTCTGCAGCTTGCGCAGGGCGTCCATGGCGTCGAGCTGGTCGGGGATGACCTCGGCCTTGCGCATCATCGCGCGCACGTCGACCGGGCGGCCCGCGACGAGACAGGCGAGCACTTCGCGCACCTTGAGGATGCCGACGATGTTGTCGGGCGTACCGTCGCCCACCACCGGCAGCAGCGAGTGCGGCGAAGCCTCGATCTTGGCGCGCAGCTGGGCCTCGTCGGCATCGACGTCGATCCAGTCGATCTGGTTGCGCGGGGTCATCAGCTCGCGCACCGGGCGGTCGGCGAGGCGCATGACGCCGGTCATGATCGCGCGTTCGTCTTCCTCGATGACGCCTGAACGGGTCGCCTCGGCGAAGATCATGTGCAGTTCCTCGGCGGTGAGCTGCTCGGAATCGCCTCGCCGGATCGAGAACAGGCGCAGGATCAGGGCGGAGGAGCGGTCGAGCAGCCACACGAACGGGCCCATGATGGTCGCCAGGATGCTCATCGGCCGCGCCATGATGAGCGCCACCGGCTCGGCCATGCGCAGCGCCAGCTGCTTGGGTACCAGCTCGCCGACGACGACGCTGGCATAGGTGGTGGCCATGATGACCACCGCGAAGCCCGCCTCTCCGGCGAAACGCACGGGCAGGCCCAGCGCGACAAGCCGCTCGCCGACCGGCCCGCCGAGGCTGGAGCCCGAATAGGCGCCGGCGATGATGCCGATGAGGGTGATGCCGATCTGCACGGTCGAGAGGAACCGTCCGGGATCGGCGGCAAGGTCCAGCGCGGTCTGCGCCGCCCGGCTCCCCTTGTCGGCGAGCGCCCTCAGGCGCGGTGCGCGTGCGGATACGATGGCCAGTTCGGACATCGAGAACAGGCCGTTGATCAGGATCAGGCCGGCGATGATGAGGAGGTCAGTCCAGGGAAAGGGCGTCACAATGCCGTATCGCTAGCAGAGATTGCGGCATGTGCGAAGCGCTCGTGAAGAACGGCAACGCTTTGCAACCCGATGATCGCCGGGAACCGAGGCCGGCGATAGGGGTTGAGCCGGCAACAGCCATTTGCCATTCATGTCCACTATCGCACAGATGCCTTTCAAGGGCACAACAGAGGAAGGGCCTCCAAGATGAACAAGTCGCGCCTGATCACGTCGGCCGCCGCGGTTTTCGCGATGGTCACCGTCTCCGCCTGCGTCACCGACCCGAACACGGGTGAGAAGAAGGTTTCGCGCACCGCCATCGGCGGCGTCGGCGGCGCCGGCCTCGGCTACCTGCTCGGCAGCGTCATCGGCGGCAAGACCGCGCGCATCGTCGGCGCCGGCATCGGCGGCGTCGCCGGCGGCGTGGTCGGCTACCAGATGGACAAGCAGATCAAGGAGCTGAAGGAACAGACCGCTGGCTCGGGCATCGACGTCAGCCAGGAAGGCGACGGCATCCTCGTCAACCTGCCCGACGTCACCTTCGCGGTCGATTCGACGCAGATCAGCGGAGCGTTCCAGGCTTCGCTCGACAAGGTCGCGCAGTCGATGATCCAGTATCCCAACAGCCTCATCGACGTCTACGGCCACACCGATTCGACCGGATCGGCGGCGTACAACATGGACCTGTCGAAGCGCCGCGCCGATGCGGTGGGCCGCTATCTCATCACGCGCGGCGTCTCGTCCTCGCGCATCCAGACGCAGGGCATGGGCAAGGACCACCCGGTCGCCGACAACACCACCGCCGAGGGCCGCGCGCTCAACCGCCGCGTCGAGATCAAGATCACCCCGGTGACGACCGACGACGTCAACGCGGCGAAGTAACCAGCTTCCGCCGGAAGCGGGATCGGGGAAGGGGTCGGCGCCGCAATGCGCCGGTCCCTTCTTTTTTGGTCCGCCGTCGATGCGTTCTTTCCATAAGGTAACTTGTTTCGCCCCTCATAGCGGCTAGGCTGAGCGCTTACCGGGTTCGGGGGGACTTGATGCATTTGAGGATGTTGGCGGCGCTTGCGGCGGCGTGGCTCTGCTCGGGGCTGGCTTGCGAAGCGCGGGCGGAGACGCCCTGGCTCGAGGCGTCGAGCGAGCATTTCGTCATCTACGCGCAGGACAGCGAGCGCGACATCACGCGCTTCTCGCAGCAGCTAGAACGCTATCATGCGGGCATGGCGCTGCTGCTGGACCGGCAGGCACCGGCGCCCAGTCCGTCGAACCGCGTGACCGTCTACGTCGTGCGCACCGCGAAGGAAGTGCGCGAACTCCATGGCGGCGACAACAAGTTCGTGGGCGGGTTCTATGTGCCCAACGCCGGCGGATCGCTGGCGATCGTGCCGACGGTCGATTCGGGCAACGGCGTGGTCAACTGGTCGATGGTGGTGCTGCTGCACGAATATGCGCACCACTTCCTGATCTCGTCGAGTTCGCTGCCGATGCCGCGCTGGTTCGGCGAAGGCGCGGCCGAGTTCTTCGCCTCCAGCAAGTTCGAGCCCGACGGCGGTATCTGGCTGGGCCGGCCCGCCAATCACCGCGCCGGCGAGCTGTTCTATGCCACCGACGTGAAGGTCGCCGACCTGCTCGATCCCACCGACTACGACAAGCGCAAGCACACCAGCTACGATGCGTTCTACGGCAATAGCTGGCTGCTCTACCACTACCTGACCTTCGACAAGGCGCGCGAGGGCCAGTTCTCGCGCTACCTGGCGCTGCTGCGCGACGGCAAGGGCCAGCGCGCCGCGGCGGTCGAGGCCTTCGGCGACTTCGCCCTCCTTGAAAAGGATGTCGACCGGTATCTGGCCAAGCGGCAGATGACCGCGCTTCGGCTCACCGCCGACAAGGTGCCGATCGGCAGGATCGCGATTCGCCCGTTGTCCGCGGGGCAGGCGGCGATGATGCCGGTGCGCATCCGCTCCAAGCGCGGCGTGACCGCGGAAGAGGCGAAGGGCCTTCTGGTACAGGCGCGTGAAGTCGCCTCGCGCTTCCCGGGCGATGCCGCCGTCCTCTCCGCGCTGGCCGAGTGCGAGTACGATGCCGGCAACGACAAGGAAGCCATCGCCGCCGCCGACGCCGCGATCGCGATCGATCCCGCGCAGGTCAACGCCTATGTCCAGAAGGGTCTGGCGCTGTTCCGCATGGCGCCCGAGGCGGACGATACGAAAGCCGCCTACAAGGCCGCGCGCGCCCCGTTCATCGCGCTCAACCGGATCGAGAACGACCATCCGCTGCCGCTCGTCTACTTCTACCGCAGCTTCGTCGAGCAGGGCGAGGAACCTTCGCCCCTGGCGCTGAATGGACTGATTCGGGCGGCCGAGCTGGCGCCGTTCGACCTCGGCCTGCGCATGAACCTCGGGCAGGCGCTGCTGCATGCCGGGCGCCCGGCGGATGCCAGGGTCATTCTCACGCCGGTCGCCCACAATCCCCATGGCGGCGGCGGCGCCGACTACGCGCGCCGGATGATCGAACGGATCGACAAGGACCCGACCTGGAAGGGCGAAGGCGGCGTGGGAGAGGATGGGGAGAGCGTCGAGGCCGCAGCGGGCGACTGATCGCCGGGGCCTCTCGCTTCGGAAGAGGCCTTCGAGATCAGGCCGAGAAGCGCACCGCGCGGTCGGCAAGGCGTTCCACGGCAGCCTCATGGATGCCGGTCGAGGCGACCATCACCCCGAAGGCGCGGGGGTCGTGCTTGTTGTAGTTGAGGGGCTGGCCGAAGGCATCGGTCACCACCGCGCCCGCCTCGCGCGCGATCAGGCCGGCGGCGGCGATGTCCCATTCGTAGCCCCAGCGTAGCGTGGCCAGCAGGTCGGCCTCGTCGGCCGCGACCATCGCCATGCGCAGCGCGATCGAATTGGGCTGGTCGACGAGCTGGAGGTCGGCATCCTCGGGCGCCAGCTTGTGCGCGGGCACGCGCGAGCCGGCGAGCGATTCGCGGCGGCTGGCGACCAGGCGCCTGCCGTTGCGCCATGCGCCCTTGCCCGCCTCGCCGAACCAGAACTCGCCGCCTTCGTCGCGTTTCCTGACCGGCGCATGGAGATAGCCGAGCAGCGGACGGCGGGTGTTCACCAGCGCCACCGAGATCGCCCACCCCGTCCGCCCGCGGATGAAGTCGCGGGTGCCGTCGATCGGATCGACCAGCCAGACCAGCTCGGTCCCCTGGCGCTCGCGCGTGTCGACCGTCTCTTCCGAGAGCCAGCCTGCCGCAGGCAGCAGCGCGCGCAGTTCGGTCTTGAGGAAGGCATCGACGGCGAGGTCGGCGGTGCAGACCGGGCTGCCGGGGGTCTTTTCCCACGATTCGAGGACATGGCCATCGCCCGGCCAACCCGCCAGGGCTATGCGCCCGGCCTCCCGGACTATGGCTTCCAGTCTGTCACGATCAATCATGGGTCATCTTTCGATGCTTAATTGCTATTGCGAACTCTTATCATTTTAGCAGGATCAATTTCTCGTCCGCTATGCATTTGCGCAGGCTCCGGGACTTTTCAAGCCGGCAGGGATGTGCTTATGCGGCCGGGCGAAACTATGGCTACGGCGCCTTCCCAAGGAACCTCCAGCAGAAAGCGATTTGAGCGATGAACATTCACGAATATCAGGCCAAGGAACTGCTCGCGAAGTATGGCGTGGGTATCCCCGCCGGCATCGCCGCGCTGACCGTAGAGGAAGCGGTTGCCGCCGCCAAGCAGCTCCCGGGGCCGCTCTACGTCGTGAAGGCGCAGATCCACGCCGGCGGACGCGGCAAGGGCAAGTTCAAGGAACTTAGCGCGGACGCCAAGGGCGGCGTGCGCCTCGCCAAGTCGATCGAGGAAGTCGAGGCTTTCGCCAAGGAAATGCTCGGCAACACCCTCGTCACCATCCAGACGGGTGATGCCGGCAAGCAGGTGAACCGCCTCTACGTGACCGACGGCGTCGACATCGAGAAGGAATACTACCTCTCGATGGTCGTCGATCGCGCCACCAGCCGCGTCGCCCTGATCGTCTCGACCGAAGGCGGCATGGACATCGAGGAAGTCGCCCACTCGACCCCCGAGCGCATCACCACGATCACCGTCGATATCGCCTCGGGCTTCCAGCCGCACCACGGCCGCGCCGTCGCCTTCGCGCTGAAGCTGACCGGTGAGCTCAACAAGCAGGCCCAGAAGATCTCGAAGCAGCTGTACGAGGCCTTCGTCTCGCTCGACTGCGACATGCTCGAGATCAACCCGCTGGTGGAAACCAAGGACGGCAACCTGCTCGTCCTCGACACCAAGATGAGCTTCGATTCGAACGCCCTGTACCGTCACCCCGACGTGATGGAACTGCGCGACGAGACCGAGGAAGATCCGGCCGAAGTAGAAGCCTCGAAGTACGACCTCGCCTACATCAAGCTCGACGGCGACATCGGCTGCATGGTCAACGGCGCCGGCCTTGCCATGGCGACGATGGACATCATCAAGCTCAACGGCATGTTCCCGGCCAACTTCCTCGACGTCGGCGGCGGCGCCAACAAGGAGAAGGTGACCGCGGCGTTCAAGATCATTCTCGCGGATCCCGCCGTTAAGGGCATTCTCGTGAACATCTTCGGCGGCATCATGAAGTGCGACGTCATCGCCGAGGGCATCGTCGCCGCGGCGAAGGAAGTGAACCTCTCGGTTCCGCTCGTCGTCCGCCTCGAAGGCACCAACGTCCAGCAGGGCAAGGACATCCTGGCCAATTCCGGCCTCGCGATCGTCCCCGCCAACGACCTGGGCGACGCGGCCAAGAAGATCGTCGCGGAAGTGCAGAAGGTCGCCTGATCGGCGCCGAAATGCCGATCGCGCGCTTCGTGCTCACGATCACTTGACGAATACGCAGACGGCGGGGGTTTCGCGACCCCCGCCGTTTCTGCATGGTCGCTCCGCAACTCTGCAGCGTAGCTGAGCTTTCCTGTCCCCAAGCGCTTCCCGTTTCGGCGGGGGTTGACGGGGCGGTAAAGGGACGCGATAGCTCGCTCCAACAGTTTTAATCGCGCGGTTAAATCCGCCGTCCCAGCAGTGAGAGGACAGATCGCAATGAAGATCCTCGTACCCGTAAAGCGGGTGATCGACTACAACGTGAAGCCGCGGGTCAAGGCCGACGGCACCGGCGTGGACCTCGCCAACGTCAAGATGAGCATGAACCCCTTCGACGAAATCGCCGTCGAGGAAGCCATCCGCCTCAAGGAAGCCGGCAAGGCCGAGGAGATCATCGCGATCTCGGTCGGGCCGACCAAGGCCCAGGAAACCCTGCGCACCGCGCTCGCCATGGGCGCCGACCGTGCGATCCTGGTCGAAACCGACGCCGAAGTGGAACCGCTGGCCGTCGCCAAGATCCTGAAGGCGATCGTCGGTGAAGAAAACCCCGGCCTGGTGATTCTGGGCAAGCAGGCGATCGACGACGATTCGAACCAGACCGGCCAGATGCTCGCCGCGCTGCTCGGCCGGCCCCAGGGCACCTTCGCCAGCAAGGTCGAGATCGACGGTGAATTCGTCGCCGTGACCCGCGAGGTCGACGGCGGCCTCGAGACGGTGAAGCTCGCGCTTCCCGCGATCGTCACCACCGACCTGCGCCTCAACGAGCCGCGCTACGCTTCGCTGCCCAACATCATGAAGGCGAAGAAGAAGCAGCTCGATGTGAAGAGCCCCGCCGATTACGGCGTCGACATCGCCCCGCGCCTCAAGACCGTCAAGGTCTCCGAGCCGCCGGTGCGTTCCGCCGGCATCAAGGTCGCCGACGTCGATGCGCTCGTCGCCAAGCTCAAGGAACTGGGAGTAGCCTGATGTCCAAGACTCTCGTCTGGGTCGAACACGACAACGCCTCCGTCAAGGACGCGACCCTCGCCGTTGTCACCGCCGCCTCCAAGCTCGGTGAAGTCCACCTGCTCGTCGCCGGCTCGGGTTGCCGCGCCGTGGCTGACGAAGCCGCCAAGATCGCCGGCGTGGGCAAGGTCCACCTCGCCGACGACGCGGCTTACGAGCACGCGCTGGCCGAGAACCTCGCGCCGCTGATCGTGGAGCTCATGGGCCATCACGACGCCTTCCTGGCGCCGGCCACCACCACCGGCAAGAACGTCGCGCCGCGCGTCGCCGCCCTGCTCGACGTCGCGCAGATCTCGGACATCCTCTCGGTCGAGGGCGAAAAGACCTTCACCCGTCCGATCTACGCCGGCAACGCCATCGCCACGGTCGAATCGAGCGACGCCAAGCTGGTGATCACCGTGCGCGGCACCGCCTTCGCCAAGGCCGAACCCACCGGTGGTTCGGGCGTGGTCGAGGACGTCTCGGGCGCCGGCGATGCGGGCCTGTCCAGCTTCGTGGGCGCGGAAATCGCGACCTCGGAACGCCCGGAACTGACCAGCGCCAAGATCATCGTCTCCGGCGGCCGCGCGCTGAAGGACGGCGAGACGTTCGAGGCGATCATCATGCCGCTCGCCGACAAGCTCGGCGCCGCCGTCGGTGCCAGCCGCGCCGCGGTCGACGCGGGCTACGTGCCCAACGACTACCAGGTCGGCCAGACCGGCAAGATCGTCGCGCCGCAGGTCTACATCGCGGTCGGCATCTCGGGCGCGATCCAGCACCTCGCCGGCATGAAGGATTCGAAGACCATCATCGCCATCAACAAGGACGAGGACGCCCCGATCTTCCAGGTCGCGGACATCGGCCTCGTCGCCGACCTGTTCACCGCCGTACCGGACCTCACCGGCAAGCTCTGAACCGGCCCGCAGGGACTGCTACAGAAAAGAAGCCCCGGTTGGTGACAGCCGGGGCTTCTGCTTGTCAGGGCCTTGGATTGGCGCTTTATTTCCGTCCGACCTTCGCCCCATGAGGATACGACATGACGCTGCGACTCGTGTTCCTGCCTGCCGTCCTGACCGCCGCCGTGGCGCTTTCCGCCCCGGCGCTGGCCGAGACCAGGGTGGTCACCGCCACTTCGCCCTGGAAGGTCGACTACACCGGTAACGCCTGCCATCTGCAGCGCGGCTTCGGCACGGCGGAGGAGCCGGTGCTGGTGCAGTTCGAGCAGCTGGCGCCGGGGGACTTCTTCCACTTCACCGTGGCGGGACGCGCCTTCTCGGGCGTCACCGATGCCACGAAAGTGACGCTCTCCACCGGGCCCGACGGCAAGCCGATCAGCACCCGCTTCACTCTCGGCGACATGCAGGCCGGCGACGGGCAGAAGCTGACGACGCTGTTCTTCATGAGCACCACGCTCAACGGCCATGGCGAGGGAGAGGCCCGGCCCGCGCCTGTCACCAGGGAGCGGGCGGCGCAGGTCACCTCGCTGATCGTCGGCTGGGGCGGCAAGGGGGTGCAGATCGGCACCGGCCCGCTCGGCAACGCTCTCGCGGCGATGGACAGCTGTACCGAGGGTCTGGTGAAGTCCTGGGGCCTCGATCCCGCACAGCAGAAAGCGCTCTCCCGCTGGCCGAAACCGCTGACGGATTCCGACACATGGCTTCCCCGCAGCAGCTATCCCGCCGACCTCGCCAGCGAAGGCGAACAGTCGCTGGTCGACGTGCGCCTGATGATCGACGCGACCGGCGCGGTGAGCCAGTGCCAGGTGGTCAACGGCTTCAACGAACCGCGCTTCGCCAAGGTGACCTGCGACAGGATCAGCCAGCGCGCGAAGTTCGAGCCGGCGCTCGATGCGGCGGGCAATCCGGTGGCGTCCTACTCGGTGCGCCGGGTGATGTGGGTGGTCGACCGCAAGCCGCGCATGCCCCAGCAGCGCAAGCGCTGATGGCTAAGGGGATACGCGATGCGATGGGGGCGGCGATGGCGGCTCTGCTTGCCGTGCCGATGCCGGCGCATGCAGATGGCGCGGTACTCGCGGCCTCGACGCCCTGGGTCCTTGACGCCACGCCATCGGGATGTGCGTTGCGGCGCTCATTCGGAAGCGGAGACACGCCGCTGGTTCTGGAAATGCAGCGCTTCACGCCCGGCGACAATTTCCAGCTGATCATCAACGGCGGCGAACTGCGCGGGATCACCGCGATGTGCCGGGCGCGGTGACGCCGCAGATGGAAGCGCAGGCCGACGTCATCACGCTCCAGTTGCGCGGTAGGGCCATCACTCTGAAGACGGGGCCGCTGGACAAGCCCTTCGCCGTTATGCGCCAGTGCACGGACGCGCTGGTCGAAAGTTGGGGTCTGGATCCCACGACGCAGAACAGCCTGTCGCGGCGAACGAAGGCCAGAGGCATACAAGCGTGGGCCAAGCGCGTCGATTACCCTTCCGGGCCAGCGGCGCGAGGCCAGCAGGCGCGTGTCAATTTGCGTTTTCTGGTGGGCGCCGATGGCAAGCCCACCGACTGCAAGGTGCTGCGTTCCTACAACGAGCCTGCGTTCGATGCGGCGGCCTGCAGGTCACTGATGTCCTTCGCCCGGTTCGAACCGGCCTTGGATCGGACAGGGAATCCGGTGGCGTCCTACTGCAACGGGACGATCATCTTTGCGGCGTGGCGCGCCTAGGCGCCGCGCTCCAGCAGCATCATCGAGACCCGATCCTCGCCTTCGTCGAGGTCGTGGCGGGCGTAGCGCACGAAGCCGAGCCTTCCGGCCAAGCGCTCCGACGCGACGTTGCCTTCCTCGATCATGCAGGCGATGCGGCGGGGCCCATGGGCCGCGTCGAACCACGCGAGCACCGCCTCCATGACCTCGCGTGCGACCCCCTGGCCCTGGTGGTCGCGGCGCACGATCCAGCCCGCCTCCGCGACGTCCTCCATGCGCAAGTGGGCCTCGAAGCCGCGCATCGAGTGGAAGACACCGCAAGTGGCGACAATCGCCGCCGCGCCGCGGACCCGGACCATGAACGTGCCGTATCCGTGCAGCGCCCAGGACCCGGCGTTGCGCATCAGCCGGTCGAACTGCGCGTGCGGATCGGGCCGCGCCGGGCCGAGGTAGCGGCGCGTCTGCGCGTCGGCCAGCAGGCGGCACAGGTCGGGCAGGTCGCCCGCCACCGGGCGCCACAGCTCGAAGCGCCGGGTCGTCAGCATCGGTCCCGCCGCCTCGCTCACAGCAGCCGGTCCACCGCATGGATGCACACCCCGAACAACCCGCCGACGAGGGTGCCGTTGATGCGGATGAACTGCAGGTCGCGGCCCACCGCGCCCTCGATGCGGTCGCTGACGGTGCGCGCGTCCCAGCGTTTCACCGTCTCGGAGACGAGGCGCACGATCTCGTCGCCGTAGCGCGCGGTGACACCGACCAGGGTGCGCCGGGCGAAGCGGTTGATCTGCGACTGCAGGCGCGGGTCGTCGCGCAGCGCGCCGCCCAGTTCGCCGAGCATCGTCGTCAGCTGCCCGCCGAGCGCGGTGTCGGGGTTGCGCGCGGCGTCGACCAGCTTGCGCCGCAGGCGTTCCCACACCGACTGCCACCACTGGCCGACCGCCGGGTTGGCGATCATCTCGCGCTTGGCGCTCTCGACCCGCTCGCGCGTATGGGGGTCATTGACGAGGCGGTCGGCGAGGTCCTGGAGCATCTGCTCGACCTTGGCCTTGAGTGGATGGTCGGGCTGGACGATCATCTCGGCAAGCAGCTTGTAGAGCCCATCGAGCACCGAATTGGCGATGCGGCTGTCGAGGCCGGTGAGGCGCAGCAGGCTGTGCGCGCGCTCGCGGATCATCGAGCGGACGATCTCCTCGTTCGCCTCCAGCGCCTCGCCGGCCCAGCGGATCGCGCCTTCGATCAGCGGGCGGTGGCGGCCGTCGGCGATCGCGGCGGAAAGCATCTGGCCGAGCAGCGGGGCGATTTCCACCCGCTCGAGCTGGCGCGCGAGCCCGGCGCGGACCTGGTTGCCGAGCCGCTCCGGATCAAGCGATTCGAGCACGTCGGCGACGAGGTTCGCCGCGCCCGCGCGGATGCGCGACTGGCCGCCGCGCCCGGGATCGGACAGGAATCCGCCCGCCGCGCCCGCGAAATTGAAGGCGTTCACCCGCCGGGCGACGACCTGCGCGGTCAGGAAATTGTCGCGCAGGAAAGCCGCCATCGAATCGGCGATGCGGTTCTTGTTCTCGGGAATGATCGCGGTGTGCGGGATCGGCAGGCCAAGCGGGCGGCGGAACAGCGCGGTGACGGCGAACCAGTCGGCCAGGCCGCCGACCATCGCCGCCTCGGTGAAGGCGATCGCGTAGCCCCAGGCGGGATGCTCGCCTGCAAAGCGCCGCAGCACGACGAAGGCCACCGCCATCGCCAGCAGCAGACCGGTGGCGAACAGGCGCATCCGGCGGGCCTTGTCCTGCGGGACGCCCGTCGATGCTGGTCCCCCTGCGCTTCGCCCGGCTGGCGGCAACTTGTCCCTTTCTACGCGATCGCGGTCATTCGGCGGGCTGGGGGCGATAGGTTTTCTCGCTCCCGCCCGGCCCGTGAAGCTTGGGATCGTACGTCAGCAGCGACTTGCGCAGCTTGGGCCCGATCCTCTTCTCGAAACCATCGGCGAGGCTGAAGGCTGCCGGGACGATCACGAGCGTGAGCAGGGTGGAGAGCAGCAGCCCGCCGATCACCGTCACGCCCATCGGCGCGCGGAAGGCCCCGTCGCCCGAGAGCGACAGCGCGGTTGGCACCATGCCTGCGGTCATCGCGACCGTGGTCATGACGATCGGCTGGGCGCGCTTGTGGCCCGCGTCCATGATCGCGTCGAGCTTGTTCACGCCCTTGGCCATCTCCTCGATCGCGAAGTCGATCAGCAGGATCGAGTTCTTGGCGACGATGCCCAGCAACATCAGGATGCCGATGTAGACCGGCATCGAGATCGGCTGGCCGGCCGCGGTCAGCGCCAGCATGCCGCCCAGCGGCGCCAGCAGCAGCGAGGCCATGTTCACCAGCGGCGAGACGAAGCGCTTGTAGAGCAGCACCAGCACCGCAAAGACCAGGAAGATGCCGCTGACCACCGCAACGATGAAGTTGGAGATCATCTCGCCCTGCCACTTGTCCTCGCCGACAGGGGCGTTGGAGACGCCGGCCGGCAGGTTCTTCATGATCGGCAGCGCCTGGATCGCCGCCATCGCCGGGCCCTTGACCTGGCCCTGGCCGAGATCGGCGCCCACGAAGATGCGGCGCGACTGGTTGTAGCGCTGGATCTGCGTGGGGCCGGCGCCGAAGCGGATCTCGGCGACGCGGCTGAGCGGCACCGAGCCGCCGTTCGTGGTGGCGACCGGCAGGTTCTCGATCGTCGAGAAGTCCCGGCGCGAGGTGCGGTCGAGGATCACGCGGATCGGGATCTGGCGATCGCTCAGCGAGAACTTGGCGGTGTTCTGGTCGATTTCGCCCATCGTCGCGATGCGGATGGTCTGGCTGAGCGCGCCGGTCGTCACGCCAAGCTGCGCGGCGAGGTCGAGGCGGGGCACGATGACCAGTTCGGGGCGCTGCAGGTCGGCGGCGATGCGCGGGGCGACGATGCCGGGCACCGTGCGCATCTGCTCGACCAGCGTCTGCGCGGTCTTGCCCAGCAGTTCGGAATCGCTGCCCGAGAGCATCACCGAAATGTCGCGCCCGCTGCCGAAGCCGCCCGACTGGGTGGCGAAGGTCACGCGCGCGTCAGCGAAGTCCTGGAGCGCGGGGGCGAGCCGGCGTTCGAACTCGATGCTGGTCGAATCGCGCTCCTTCGCGGGCTTGAGCGCGATGTAGAGCGTGGCCTTGCCCTCGCCTGAGAACTCGAGCACGCGCTTCACTTCGGGCTGCTGTTCGAGCAGGTGGGTGACGCGGCCGGCGACGGCCTCGCTCTGTTCGAGGGTGGTGCCGGGCACCATCTCGATCTTGACCTCGCTGGTGTCGTTGTTGGTGGGCGGCTGGAACTGCTGCGGCAGCCCCGCGAGCAGCGCGAAGGTCACCACGAGGGCGTAGATACTGGCGCAGAAGGCGTAGAAGCGGTGGTCGTGCATGCGCGCGATCACGCGGTCGGTGTAGTAGCGATACCACCGCCCGAACGCGCCGAACACGGCGGCGAGGAGGCGCAGCAGCTTGCCCAGCCCCCAGATCGCCAGCGGGATGCCCAATGGCGCGAGCACGGCGGCCAGCACGAAGGCGGCCTTGGCGAGCCCGATTTTGGTCAGTCCGCCCTGCAGGGCCGTGAACAGCAGCGCGGCAAGGCCAAGACCAGCGCCGATCAGCACGATGAAGAACAGCGCCGCCACGAGCGGATACCACCAGGCGCGCGGCTGCGGCACGAGCCGGGCGCGCAGGCGTTCGGCCTCCCGGCTGTCGAGCGTCCAGGCGAGGACCTTCATGTAGAAGTCCATGGCCTTGCCGCCGCCGTGCTCGGCGTGGCCGTGCGACTTGAGGAAATAGGCCGCGACCATCGGCGTGATGACGCGCGCGACGGCAAGGCTCATCAGCACCGCGGCGACGACGGTGAGACCGAACGCTTTGAAGAACTGCCCGGGAATGCCCGGCATCAGGCCCACCGGCAGGAACACCGCGACGATCGAGAACGTCGTCGCGACGACCGCCAGGCCGATCTCGTCGGCGGCGTCGATCGAGGCCTGGTATGCGCTCTTGCCCATGCGCATGTGTCTGACGATGTTCTCGATTTCCACGATGGCATCGTCGACCAGCACCCCCGCGACCAGGCTGAGGGCCAGCAGGGAGAGGAAGTTCAGCGAGAAGCCGAGCAGGTCCATGAACCAGAACGTCGGGATCGCCGAGAGCGGGATCGCCAGCGCCGAGATCATCGTCGCGCGCCAGTCGCGCAGGAACAGGTAGACGATCACGATCGCCAGCACCGCGCCCTCGACCAAGGCTTCCATCGAGCTGGTGTACTGGCCGCGCGTGTAGTCCACCTGCGAGAACAGCTGGGTGATGTGGATGTCGGGATGCAGCTTGCGAATTTCGTCCAGCTTCTTAGCCGCCGCGTCGTACACCGCCACGTCCGAGGCGCCGCGGGCACGCTCGAAGCCGAAGGTCACGACCTCGCGGCCATGGACGCGGGCGACGTCGGTGCGGTCGGAATAGCCGTCGTAGACGCTGGCGATGTCGGCCAGCTTGATCTGGCGGCCATTGCCGAGGTTGATGCGGGTCTGCGACAGCGCATAGGCGTTCTGCGCATTGCCGAGTACGCGCACCGACTGGCGCGAGCCGGCTATCTCGGCCTGGCCACCGGCGGCATCGACGTTGACCTGCCGCAGCACGTTGTTGACGTCGTTGGCGCTCACCCCCATCGCGACCATGCGGTTGGGATCCACCACCACGCGGATCTCGCGGTTGACGCCGCCGTCACGGCTGACCGTCGCCATTCCCTCGACCGAGAGCAGCGACTTGGAGATGGTATCGTCGACGAACCAGCTCAGCTGCTCGATCGTCATGTCGTCGGCCGCCACCGCGAAGTAGGCGAGGCTGCCGCCGCCACCGGCTTCGATCTTCGAAACCTGCGGCTCGAGAATGCCGTCGGGCAGCTCGCCGCGGATCTGGTCTACCGCGTTCTTGACCTGGTTGGTGGCGATGTCGGCATTGGTGCCGACCGAGAAGAACACGATCGTGGTCGAACGGCCCTCGGAGGCGGTCGACTGGATTTCCTCGACCCCCGGGATCGAGCGCACCGCGCCTTCGATGATCTGGGTGATCTGCGTCTCGATCTCGGTCGGCGCGGCGCCCGGCTGCGAGACCCCGACGTGGACGCCGGGGAACTCGATGTCCGGCATGTTGTTCACGTCCATCCGGTTGAACGAGACGATGCCGGCGATCATGACGCCGATGAAGAAGACGATGGGAATGATCGGGTTGCGGATCGACCAGGCCGAGATGTTGCGCATTGGTTTTCAGCCGTCCGTCAGCTGGCGGGGCTGGTGGAACTGGGGGCGGAAACCGCCCGGGTCTTGACCTTGTCGCCGTCGTTGAGGAACCCGCCGGCGCGCAGCACCACCTTCTCGGTGCCGTTGAGGCCCGACTTGAGCGTGATGCCCCTGGCGGTGACGAGACCGGTGGTGACCGGGCGGCGGTGGACCTTGTCGGCGTTGTCGACGACGTAGACGAACGCGCCCTTGGCGTCGTTCTGGATCGCCGATTCGGGCAGCATCGGCGCCACCACGGCACCGCTCTCGATCACCGCGCTGGCGAAGCCGCCGGGGCGTAGGGCCGGGTCGAACTTGAGCGCGATGCGCGCGGTCCCCTGGCGGGTGTTGGTGTCGATCACCGGGGAGAGCTGCCAGACCTGGCCGGTGAAGGTCCGGCCCGAGCCGACCGGCGTCACCTTCGCCTCGACGCCCACTGCCAGCGCGGCGAGGTCGTCTTCCGACAGCGCCGCGAGCAGTTCCATTTCGCCGCCCTTGGCGAGGCGGAACAGCACGCCACTGCCGCCGCTCACCACCTGGCCGAGCTCGACGTTGCGTTCGAGCACGAGGCCGGACGCCGGGGCGACGATGTTGAGGCGGGCATTCTGGGCGCGCAGCTGGCCGAGGGTGGCGCGCGCGACGTTGACGCGGGCGACGGCGGCGTCGCGCGTTGCGGTCAGGCGGTCGACGTCGGCCTTGGAGATGAAGCCGCGGTCGACCAGCTTGAGGCCGCGATCGAGGTTGGACTGGGCGATGCGCGCGTCGGCGGCGGCGACGTCGACCTGGGCCGACTGGCTGGCGGCCGCCTGCGTCTGCACCGAGCGGTCGATCACCGCGAGGACCTGACCCTGCTGGACCCAGTCACCGGCCTCTACGCGGATTTCGCGGACTTCGCCGCCTTCGCCGACCGAGCCCACCGGCATCGAGCGGCGCGCGGCGAGCGAGCCGGTCGCGCTGATCTCTCCGGCGACGGTCGAGCGACCGGGGACGACGACGGTCACGACGGGCACCTGCGCGGCGCCGGCGTCGGCGGCGCTTTGCTTGTCGCCACTGTGGACGAAGAACCAGATGCCGACGATCAGCACGCCTACCACGACCGCGACGATCCAGATCCAGCGGCGCGAGCGGCGGTCCTGTTCGTCGTCGACGGCCAGCGGGTTGCCGGCCGCGTCGACGGCATCGGGGGAGCCGGCAGGCTCACCCACATAGTTGCCGGGAGCCCGGCCGGGTTCAATCTTGCCGTCGTAGTTCATCTGGTCACCGCAAGCATCACGCGCGTCTCGGGCGGCGTGATTTCTCCCGCCACGCCAGTGGTATCCGCGCGTTCAAGGCACGGTCCCCCGATGTGGCTCAAATCCACCTGTTCCATATACGGGCTGCAACAGGGTGGCAATCTGCAGTCGGTTTGCGGTCGATCCGCATCGACGAACGACTTCGTTGCGGTGCGACTGCCGGATACAGCTATATTGTTGCGCCATAACGCGAAAAGGCGACCGCGAAGCTCTGTCCGCGGTCGCCTTTCGATTGCAGCCGAACGGGCCGGGCTGGATCAGTACTTCTGCTGGCGCTCGTAAAGATCGCGGTAGTGTTGGATTCGCGTCACACGCAGGCCCTGCATGCCCGAGCGATCGACCGCGCGCTGCCACGAGGCGAACTCCTCGAGCGTGAGCTGGTACCGCTCGCATACTTCGTCGATCGTCAGCAGGCCACCATTGACGGCTGCGACGACTTCCGCCTTGCGGCGCACGACCCAGCGGGTCGTGTTGGCTGGCGGCAGCGAATCTACGGTTAACGGTTCGCCGAGCGGACCGATCACCTGCGCAGGCCGGATTTTCTGGTTCTCGATCATCTTTGCCCTCGCTCGCCGCTTGCATTCTCACCGGCGACGGGAGGAGACATGCCCTCCCCGGACTTGCCATTGCTTGAACCATCAAGGTTAACGAATCTTGAAGATTCCTGATAAGTGGTTAACGTCGAGGCCGCGCAGCCGTCGAAGCTGCCGCGCAGGTGCAGACGGGCGGCCGCGTTGGTGCCCTCGGTGCCGCGTTGACCCTGGGCGGCGAAAAGGCGTGAACGCAGGGCTTCCCAGTCGATCTGCCGAAGATCGCCCGCTAGCGGACGATCGGCGAACCCTGCACCAGCGCGATCCTGCGCATCCCCTGTTTCCGGGGCCTTGTAATGATGTGCGATGTTCATGATGCGGGGCTATAACCCGGCCCTCGTCAAGAGATCGTAAAAGCCGCTTTTACCCCTCCTTCACCATTGCCGGCAGCCGGGCTTGTCAGGACGGCAAACGCGGAAGGTAGGAAAACGGAGCGTTTGCCTGTATGGGCGCGCGGGTGATGACTCTCTCCGCCGACCTTCTGTCCGGGCTCCACCCTGCCGACCTGTTCCAGCTTGCCGCCCCGCTGGCCGCGCGCCGCGTGGTCGTGGCCATGTCGGGCGGCGTGGACAGCTCGGTCGTCGCCGCGCTCGCCGCCGCGAGCGGCGCGGAGGTGATCGGCGTCACGCTCCAGCTCTACGACTACGGCGCCGCAACCGGCCGCAAGGGTGCCTGCTGCGCGGGCGACGACATCCGTGACGCGCGTGCCGTGGCCGACCGCCTGGGCATCGCCCACTACGTCTTCGACCACGAGAGCGCGTTCCGCGAGGAAGTAGTCGAGCGCTTCGCCGACGATTATCTCGCCGGGCGCACGCCGATCCCCTGCATCCGCTGCAACATGGGCCCCAAGTTCACCGACCTCCTGGCGATGGCGCGCGAACTCGGCGCCGACTGCCTCGCCACCGGTCACTACGTGCGCCGGGTGATGGGGCCGGCGGGGGCCGAACTGCACCGCGCCCTCGATCCGGCGCGCGACCAGAGCTATTTCCTCTACGGCACGACCGAGGCGCAGCTCGACTTCCTGCGCTTCCCCCTGGGCGGCCTCCCCAAGACCGAAACGCGCCGGCTCGCCGAGGCGGCGGGGCTTCGGAATGCCGCCAAGCCCGACAGCCAGGACATCTGCTTCGTGCCCGACGGCGACTATGCCAAGGTCGTGCGCTCCGTGCGCCCCGAGGGGGAGGCGCCCGGCGAGATCGTCCATGCCGAGACCGGCGCGGTGCTGGGCAGCCATCGCGGCGTGATCCACTACACCGTCGGCCAGCGCCGCGGCCTCGAGATCGGCGGCCAGCCCGAGCCGCTCTACGTCACCGGCATCGAGGCCGAAACCCGCCAGGTCCGTGTCGGCCCGCGCCGCCTGCTCGCCACCGCCGCGGCGCGGGTGGTGGAGACCAACCGCATCGGCCCGCTGCCGCACGGGCCGCTGACCGCCAAGGTCCGCTCACTGGCCAGGCCGGTGCCGATCACGCTCGAAGGACCGCTGGGCGAGGGCGCTCCGGTCACGATCCGCTTCGCCGAGCCCGAATACGGCGTCGCCCCCGGACAGGCGGCGGTGATCTATGCGGGCGAGCGGGTGGTCGGCGGCGGCTGGATCGATTCGACGCAAAGCGCGGTCTGAGGACTGCCCGGCGCGCTGCGACATAGAGCCGTGCCTCAAGCTCTTTTCGCGCTCTCCGTGAAGGCAGGGGCGTCCCTGAAGCACCTGCCCGCCGCGCCGGAGTCGGCCGGGGTCCCGCCTTCTCGGGAAGGGCGGAAACCGTTGCAGGCGGCGTGACCTACTCCCGCCACGGCTCCAGCTGGCAGCCGCGCGCTTCGCGGTAGTCGGCGCGCTGGGTGGCCAGCAAGGGCACGGAACCGACGACGGCCCGGCCCGCCGCATCTTCCGACAGCGAGACCATCCCGGCCACGCCGCTCAGCCCGGCGACCTTGAGGTCGCCCTCGCACGATTCCATCGGGCGCTGCGAGACGAAGCGGCACACGCAGCCGACGCGCGCGCCATAGGCGGCGCCGACCAGCGCCTCCTCGCGCAGCCCCTGCCAGGCGAAGGCGAGCGCGCCGCCGAGGGCCAGCACCGCAAGCACCGCAAGGTTACGCTTCCAGCGCGAGGGTTGCGCCGCGAAGTGCGTGCCTTGGGGCACGGTAACCTTGTCCCCCGCTCCGGATTTCCCGGCTGTTGCCATTCTTAAGCACCTCGCACATCACACCGCGCGTCATGCCGGTGCGCCGCCTTTCCCATACCTTCGCCCTGCTCGCGCTGCCAAGCCTCGCGCTGTCGACTTTGGCGGCCTGTGGACAGTCCCCGCCCGAGGGCCCGCCGCCGCCGAGCGCCGAGGCGCAGGCGGCGATCCGCGACGACGGCGGCGCCCCCCCCGCGGCGCTCGGCCGCGCGATCGACGCGGTGTTCGAGGACGGCGCGGTCGGCCGCACCGACGCGCTGGTCGTCATGAAGCGCGGCTCGGTGATCGCGGAGCGCTACGGCGCGGGAATCGGGAGCGAAACGCGCCTGCCCGGCTGGAGCATGGGCCAGTGCGTCACCGCGCTGATGATCGGCCAGCTGGTCAGCGACGGGCGGCTGCGGCTGAACGAATCGGCGCCCGTCCCCGAATGGCAGCGCCCCGGCGACCCGCGCGGCGCGGTGACGCTCAAGCAGCTGCTGCAGATGCGTTCGGGGCTCCGCCACGACGAATCGGCCGTGGCCGGAAAGGGACGGATCGAGGCCGAATCGGACCGCATGCGCATGCTGTTCCTCGACGGGCGTGACGACATGGCCTCCTATGCCGAGGCGCAGCCGCTGGAAGCGCCGGCCGGCAGCACGTTCGAGCCGTCGTCGGCCAGCGCGGTGATTCTTGCCGATCTTGCTGCCCGCGTGCTCTCGCCCGACCGGAACCCGGTTCGGCGGCGGCAGGCGGTGGGCGATTACCTCAAGACCCGCGTGCTGCTGCCGATCGGCATGGGCTCGACGATCGTCGGCTACGACCGGGCGGGGACGATGATCGGCTCGGGCATGATCCATGCCTCCGCGCGCGACTGGGCGAAGCTGGGCGAGTTCCTGCGGCATACGGGTTCGATCGGCGGCGCGCAGGTCCTGCCGCGCCGCTGGGTGCAGTTCATGCTGGAGCCTTCGCCGCGCGAGCCGGGCTACGGCGCCGGCGTCTGGCTCAACCGCGCGGGGGCGGGGGACACGGCGCGGCTCTATCTGGGCACGGCGCCGAGGAACGTGTTCGGGTGCATCGGGGAATATGGGCAATACGTGATCAGCTCGCCCGACCAGTTGCTGACCGTCGTGC
Source organism: Novosphingobium sp. GW821-FHT09E05 (assembly GCF_059416165.1). Taxonomy (NCBI): domain Bacteria; kingdom Pseudomonadati; phylum Pseudomonadota; class Alphaproteobacteria; order Sphingomonadales; family Sphingomonadaceae; genus Novosphingobium; species Novosphingobium sp. GW821-FHT09E05. The sequence continues at coordinate 19,220 of NZ_JBWKOQ010000006.1, read as the reverse complement.
GCATCGGCCACAGCGACGCCGCGCAGCAGCGCGAAGTGCATGACCGGCTGGGCGCGCTGCTGGCGCTGTTCCCGGGCGGGAAGGAGTAGCGTGGTCTCCGGTTAGACCGGGGATGGGTGGATATTGCGCCCCGGAGCGTTCGAGAGGTCGCGCCTAAAGTACGCCAGCGGTCCCCGCTTGCGCGGGGACGACGTGTGGATCAGGGGGTGAGCAACACGCCGCGCCTCAGACCGTGAAGCTTTCGCCGCAGCCGCAGGCGCCCTTGGCGTTGGGGTTCTCGAAGGTGAACCCGGCGGTGAAGTCGTCCTCCACCCAGTCCATCGTGCTGCCCACGAGGTAGAGCACCGAGGACCCGTCGATGTAGAACACGCCGCCGGGAGTCTCGATCTTCTCGTCGAACCTGGCTTCCTCGGTCACGTAGTCGACCGAGTAGGCGAGGCCCGAGCAGCCGCGGCGCGGGGTGGAGAGCTTGACGCCGATTGCGCCCGCGGGCGCCTCGCCCATGAGCTTGGCGATGCGGGCCTCGGCGCTCGGCGTCAGGATGACGGCGGCGGGGCGGGCACGGGCAGGGCGGGTGGTCGTGGTGGTTTCGGTCATGTCAGCCTCTTCTGCCAGAACAGCGCGCTGCCGGCCTCGGGGTCAAGCTGGAAGTCGCCGTAGCCCAGCGATGCGTAGAGTTCCTTGGCGCGGTGGTTGCCACTGAGCACTTCGAGTGTCACCTTGCAGGCGCCGCGTAGGCGCGCCTCGGCCTCGATCGCGGCGAACAGGGCACGGGCGATGCCCTTGCCGCGCTGGCCGGGGATCACCGAGACGTCGTGGATATTGACCAGCGGCCGCGCCACGAACGTCGAGAAGCCCATGAAACAGGTCGCCAGGCCCACCGGCTCGCGGTCAAGGCGGGCGAGCAGCGCGAAGGCGCCGGGCACCAGCGCCATCGCCGGGACCAGTCGCTCGCGCACGTCCGCCGACAGCGACTCGCCGCCGCCCATCGGATCGCGCGCATAGGCGTCCAGCACCAGGACGAGCGCCGCCGCATCGCCGGGATCGGCGAAGTCGGCGCGCGTGATCGCCAGGTCGAGGACGGCCACTTCGCTCACAGCATTCCCAGTTCCAGCTTGGCCTCGTCGGTCATCTTGGCCATGTCCCACGGCGGATCCCAGACGAGGCTCACTTCGCAGTCGCGCACGCCGGGCACCGCCGCGACGCGCATCTCGACTTCGCCGGGCATCGATTCGGCGACCGGGCAGTGCGGCGTGGTCAGCGTCATGGTCACCGCGACCGCAGCCTCTGGCGAGACTTCGACGCCGTAGATGAGGCCCAGGTCGTAGATGTTGACCGGAATCTCGGGGTCGAAAATCTCCTTGAGCGCGGTGATCACGCCTTCGTAGATTTCGCCGCCGGGCGCGGCGGGGTCGGTGTCCTGCGGCTTTTCGGCCAGGAATCCGTCGAGATAGTCGCGCTTGCGCTCCGCCGGGGGCGGCACGGCGTCATCGACGCGGGCTCGCGGCGGGGCCGGCGCGGCCTCGACTTCCTCGATGCTGAAAGGCTTGTCGTCACTCATCCGAAAATTCTCCGTGTGCGCTCGATCCCTTTCAGGAGCGCCTCGATGTCGGCTTCGTCGCTGTAGAGGCCGAAGCTGGCCCGTGCCGTCGCCGGTACACCCAGATGCTCCATGAGCGGCTGGGCGCAGTGGTGGCCGGCGCGGATCGCCACGCCTTCCTCATCCAATATGGTGCCGAGGTCGTGCGGATGCACCCCGTCGAGCGCAAAACTGACGATGCCGAGCGCATCATCCGGCCCGAACAGCGTCACGTCGTTACGCTTGCGCAGTTCGGAGCGCAGCAGTGCGGCAAGGTCGCGCTCGTGGCGTTCGGCGCGGTCGAGGCCGATGCCCGAAAGCCAGTCCATCGCTGTCGCCATGCCGAGCGCCTCGATGATGTTGGGCGTACCCGCCTCGAAGCGCTGCGGGGCGGGGGCGAAAGTGGTCTTCTCGAAAGTCACGCGGTCGATCATTGCGCCGCCGCCCTGCCACGGGGGCATGGAATCGAGGATTTCCTTACGCGCCCAGAGTACGCCGATCCCCGTGGGGCCGTAGAGCTTGTGCGCGGAGAAGGCGTAGAAGTCGCAATCGAAGGCGGCCATGTCGAGGGCGAGGCGGGGCGCGGCCTGGCAGCCGTCGATCAGCAGCTTCGCGCCGACAGCATGGGCCAGCCTCGCCGCCGCCGCCACGTCGAGCACCGAGCCGAGCACGTTGGAGACATGCGCGAAGGCGACCAGCTTGTGGGCGGGGGTGAGGATGCGCTCGGCCGCCGCAAGGTCGATGCGGCCGTCGTCGGTCAGCGGGCAGATGTCGATTTCGACGCCGGTTTTCTCGCGCAGGAGTTGCCATGGCACGATGTTGGAGTGGTGCTCCAGCATCGAGAGCAGGATGCGGTCCCCCGCCTTGAGGTTGGCGGCGCCCCAGGTCTGGGCTGCGAGGTTGATCGATTCGGTGGCGCCGCGCGTGTAGACGATCTCGTCCTCGCGCGCGTTCATGAAGGCGGCGACGCGGCGGCGGGCCGCCTCGAAAGCCAGCGTCATGTCGGCCGAGCGGGCGTATACGCCACGGTGGACGGTGGCGTAGTCGGCGCCCATCGCGCGCACGGTGGCGTCGATCACCGCGAGCGGCTTTTGCGCGGTGGCGGCGGTGTCAAGGTAGTGCCAGTCTCCGGCGAGCCCGGGGAACTGGTCCTTTACGACGAGTTCTGCGGTTTGCAGGGTCACAGGATAGCCTCCAGTCGCGCGATCGCCGCTTCGCTCAGTTCCGTTTCGCCGGGCGCGCCGGTGAAGGCTTCGGCGATGAAGGCCTGGAGCATCAGGCGCTTGGCCTGCGGCGGCGTGAGCCCGCGGCTCATCAGGTAGAACAGTCCGTTGGCGTCGAGTTCGCCCACCGCGCAGCCGTGCGCGGCCTTGACGTCGTCGGCGTAGATTTCCAGCTCGGGACGCGCATTGGCGGTCGCGGTGCGGTCGAGCAGCATGGCGCGCACCGACTGTTCGGCGTCGGTGCCGTCGGCCCCGCGCTCCACCGCGATGCGGCCGAGGTAAGTGCCGGTCGCATGGCCCGCGAGCACGGTGCGGATGATCTGCGCCGAGGTGGCGTTGAGCGCCGTGTGGGTGACTTCGGTGACGATCTCCAACGTCTCGGTGCCGGTGGCCAGCTGCGCCGCGCCGAGCGTGAAGTCGGCGCCTTCGCCGAGGCGCACGTCGATGGCGATGCGGCCGAAGGCAGGGCCGGCGGTCAGCACGCGCAGGTCGAACTTCGCGCCCTTGCCGAGCGTGATGGTCATATGGCGCGCGACCGCGTCCGCGCCGGTCTCGACGATCTGGTGCGAGGCTTCCTCGCCGTCAGCGACCGCGATCTCTTCCGAGAGGATCGGCCAGAGACCGCGCAGGGCCTCGATGTCCGAGTAGCGGAAGTCCTCGTCCTTGCGGCTGGGCAGGGTCAGCTCGACGTTCATGCCGTCTCCTGCACCACGGCCTCGTAACCTTCTTCCTCGAGCCGCAGCGCGAGGTCGGCGCCCCCGGTCTTGACGATGCGGCCGCCCGCGAGGACGTGGACGAAGTCGGGCTTCACGTAATCGAGCAGGCGCTGGTAGTGAGTGATGAGCAGCACCGCCTTGTCGGGCGCGCGCATGATCGCGTTGATGCCCTCGCCGCAGATGCGCAGCGCATCGATGTCGAGGCCGCTATCGGTCTCGTCGAGGATCGCCAGCTTGGGGCCGAGGATGCCCATCTGCACCATCTCGGCGCGCTTCTTCTCGCCGCCGGAGAAGCCGACGTTCACCGGGCGCTTGAGCATGTCCATGTCCATGCGCAGCAGGCCCGCCTTCTCGCGCGCGAGCTTGAGGAACTCGCCCCCCGACAGCGGCGGCTCGCCGCGGCCCTGGCGCTGGGCGTTGGCCGCCTCGCGCAGGAACTGGACGAAGGAGACGCCGGGGATCTCGACCGGGTACTGGAAGCCGAGGAACAGACCGGCGGCGGCACGCTCGTGTGGCGCCAGTGCGAGCAGGTCCTGCCCTGCGAAATCGACCGAACCGCCGGTCACCTCGTAGCCGGGCCGGCCGCCTAGCGTGTAGCCCAGCGTCGACTTGCCCGCGCCGTTGGGGCCCATGATCGCGTGGATCTCGCCCGGGTTGATGGTGAGCGAGAGACCCTTGAGGATCGGCTTGTCGGCGACGGTCGCCTGGAGGTTGGTGATCTGGAGCATGGTCAATTCAGCCTTCGTCGCTCATGTAGTTGCCGGCGGCGGGCGGCGCGGCCTTCCGGCGGGCGCTGCGCTTGTCGAACGGGACGGCCATCTCGGCGTTGATCTCGCGCATCACCGCCTCGATGTTGGCGACCACTTCGTCCTCCGAGAAGCGCAGCACGCGGATGCCGACTTCGGTCAGCTTGCGGTCCTGCAGTTCGTTGAAGTCGGGGTTCGAATCCTCGGCGCTGAGCTGGATCACGATCCAGCGCGAGGGACAGGCGAAATCGACGATCGCCGAGCCGACGATCGACTGACGGACGAACTTCACGCCGCCGAGCCGGGAGCCGGCGAGCTGCGTCCACAGCGTTTTCTGCGCTTCGGTGGGGTTGCGGCGCTGCTCCTTGGCGCGTTCCTTGAGCTTCTCGAGACGCGCGCCGGTGACGGCGAAATTCGCCTTCACGTCGGCCTTGGGGCCGCTCTCGGCGCGGCTGATGCCCAGGGTTTTACGGGCGGCGGTCATGGATTCTCGTCCTTCGTCATATGTGTCAGTTGGGCAGGGCGTTCAGCCCACGCTCCCTTCGAGCGAGATCCCCAGCAGTTTCTGCGCCTCCACCGCGAACTCCATCGGCAGTTGCTGCAGCACTTCCTTGGCGAAGCCGTTGACGATCAGCGCCACCGCGCTCTCGGTGTCGAGGCCGCGCTGCTGGGCGTAGAACAGCTGGTCGTCGCTGATCTTGCTGGTGGTCGCCTCGTGCTCGATCTGCGCGGTGGGGTTGCGCACCTCGATATAGGGGACCGTATGCGCGCCGCACTCCTTGCCGAGCAGCAGCGAGTCGCACTGGGTGAAGTTGCGCACCCCGTCCGCGTTGGCGGCGACGCGCACGAGGCCGCGGTAGGTGTTGTTCGACTTGCCGGCCGAGATGCCCTTCGAGATGATCGTCGAGCGGCTGCCCTTGCCGTTGTGGATCATCTTGGTGCCGGTATCGGCCTGCTGGTAGTTGTTGGTGACCGCCACCGAGTAGAACTCGCCGACCGAATCCTCGCCGTTTAGCACGCAGCTGGGGTACTTCCAGGTGATCGCGGAGCCGGTCTCGACCTGGGTCCAGCTGATCTTGCTGCGCGCGCCCTGGCACAGGCCGCGCTTGGTGACGAAGTTGTAGATGCCGCCCTTGCCCTCGGCATTGCCGGGGTACCAGTTCTGCACCGTCGAGTACTTGATCTCGGCGTCTTCCATCGCGACCAGTTCGACCACGGCGGCGTGGAGCTGGTTCTCGTCGCGCATCGGCGCGGTGCAGCCCTCGAGATAGGAGACGTAGGAGCCCTTCTCGGCGATGATCAGCGTCCGTTCGAACTGGCCCGTATTCTCCGCATTGATGCGGAAATAGGTGCTCAATTCCATCGGGCAGCGCACGCCCTCGGGAATGTAGACGAAGGTGCCGTCGGAAAAGACCGCGCAGTTCAGCGTCGCGAAGTAGTTGTCGTGGACGGGGACGATGCGCCCCAGCCACTTCTTCACCATCTCGGGATATTCGCGGATCGCCTCGGAGATCGAGCGGAAGATGACGCCCGCCTGCTCCAGCTCCTTGCGGAAGGTGGTGGCGACCGAAACCGAATCGAACACCGCGTCGACCGCGATCTTGCGCGCGCCCTCGACGCCGGCGAGCACTTTCTGCTCCTCCAGCGGAATGCCGAGCTTCTCGTAGACGCGCAGGATCTCGGGATCGACCTCGTCGAGGCTGCCGAGCAGGTCCTTCTTCTTGGGCGCGGCCCAGTAGTAGGACTCCTGGTAGTCGATCGGCGGCACGTTGAGCTTGGCCCAGTCCGGCGGGGTCATCTCCAGCCAGCGGGCATAGGCCTTGAGGCGCCAGTCGAGCATCCACTCGGGCTCGTCCTTCTTGGCCGAGATGAAGCGGATGGTCTCTTCGGACAGGCCCTTGGGGCCGTATTCCTGCTCGATGTCGGAGGACCAGCCGTGCTCGTAGTCGGCCACGCGCGCGGCGGCGTCATGCGCGGCCTGGTCGCGCAGGGGAGCATCGCGTTCAGCCATGCGGGTCGTTTCCTCGGTCATCTCAAACTTCCTCGACGAGCTGGGTCAGCACCACCTGGGCGAGTGCGCCGCGCACGGCGGCGTTCACCTGCGGCCAATGGCCCTTCACGTTGCAGCTTTCCTCCAGCGAGCAGTCGCTTTTGACGCGATCGAGGCAGGAGGTGAGCGCGATGGGCCCTTCTACCGCCTCGACGATGTCGGCAAGCGAAATCGCCGCGGGCGGCCGGGCCAGCTTGAGCCCGCCGCCGACGCCGCGCGACGAGCGCATGAGCCCGGCGGCGGTGAGCTTGCTGACCAGCTTCTGCACGGTGGGAACAGGAAGACCCGTCTCCATCGCCAGCTGCGCCGCGGACACGCGCGCGCGGCTGCGAATCGGCGGGCCGCCCGCCTGTTCGATCAGCGCACAGGTGCCGCAATGCCGCGCCGCGGCGGACATGATGATGACGGCATAGTCTGCCATGCTGGACAGGCGCATCGTGGTGTTTCCAGACCCGGATCTAAATCGGAGCGATTTCTTCCGATTTCACCTAGTGCAGCAGGGGCCCGGTTTCAATGGGCGTTTTGCCAAGGGTCCCGAGGGTGGCCTGTGGTTTGGCGCCGGGCCCATAGCCTGTCTGGCAAGAGTCGCAAACCATGGATTTCCGCCTGCATCGACGGATCGTCACGCAGGGTGCAGCGAAAAAAGGCGGCTGTCGGTCGTAACCGGCAGCCGCCATCAAGGTAATAAAGAACTCGAGCGCATCCCGCTACGAGCCCTTCGGGTCGCAGGTCTCGTGTATGCCCCGGCCCGGGCGATTTATTGTATAAACGCGACACGTTCTCATCCGGCGAAAGGCCTAACGGGCTTTTTCATCTCGCGCGCGCAGCACAAGAAGCGTTTGAGCAACACCTTGTGTCCGGTTATGCGCGGGCAGTGCTGTACGACCTCATCAGACCCGCCCTTTTCCGACTCGAGGCCGAGCAGGCCCATGGTCTCGCGCTGCGTGCGCTGAAGCTCGCCGCGCCCTCGCGCGCGCCGCGTTTCCCTGCCGCGCTGGCGAGCCAGGTGGCGGGACTATCATTTCCCAACCCGGTCGGCATGGCGGCGGGTTTCGACAAGGACGGCGAAGTGCCGGATGCGCTGCTGGGGATGGGCTTCGGCTTCGCGGAAGTCGGTTCGATCACGCCCCTGCCGCAGTCGGGCAACCCGCGCCCGCGCCTGTTCCGGCTGGTCGAGGACCGCGCCGTCATCAACCGCATGGGCTTCAACAACGGCGGCGCGCAAGTCGCGGTCGATCGGCTCGAGGGGCGCAGCGGAAAGCCGGGCGTGCTCGGCATCAACATCGGCGCCAACAAGGATTCGGCCGACCGCGTGGCGGACTACGCGATCATGGCGAGGCTGATGGCGCCCCTGGCGAGCTATCTCGCGGTCAACATATCGAGCCCCAACACGCCGGGCCTGCGCGCGCTGCAGGACGAATCGGCGCTGACCGGCCTGCTCGACGCGGTGATCGCGGCGCGAGACGCCGTCTGCCCCGAGGGAAAACGCCCCCCGGTCTTCCTTAAGGTCGCCCCAGACCTCGAGCCCGCCGACATCGACGCCATCGCGCGGATCGCCATCGACCGGCGGCTGGGCGCGCTTATCGTCTCCAACACCACGATCTCGCGGCCGACGCTGGCTTCGGTCCATGGCGGCGAGACCGGCGGGCTGTCGGGCGCACCCTTGCGCGACCTCGCCCAGCAGCGCCTGCGTGATTTCCGCAAGGCGACCGGCGGCGCGGTGCCGCTCGTCGGCGTCGGCGGGATCGCCACTGCGCAGGACGCCTGGGCGCGCATCCGTGCGGGCGCCAGCCTCGTCCAGCTCTACAGCGCCATGGTCTACCAAGGCCCGACGATTGCGCGCGTTATCTGCAAGGGCCTGGTCGAACTGATGAAGCGCGATGGCTTCGCATCGATTGCAGAGGCGGTGGGAACCGAATAACCAGTCCGCGATGTCCAGAAGCCTGACCCTGGGGCTGTTCGCCCCGCTCGCCCTGACGGTTGCCGGCTGCGCCGCCGCCCCCTCCCCGCTTCCGGCCCCGGCTGCTCCGGCACCCGCGGTCTTCGATGCCGGCATGGTCAGCGCCGCCGACCCGCGCGCGGCCGAGGCAGGTGCCGCGATCCTGCGTCAGGGCGGCAGCGCCACCGACGCCGCGATCGCGACGATGCTCGCGCTCAATGTCGTCGAGCCGCAAAGCTCGGGGATCGGCGGCGGCGGCTTCCTCATGCTTGCCGACGAGCAGGGCCATGTCGAATCGTGGGACGGGCGCGAAACCGCGCCCGGGGCCGCGACGCCATCGCGTTTCCTTGATGCCTCGGGCCAGCCGCTGCCGTTCCGCACTGCCGTGATCGGCGGGCGCAGCGTCGGCGTGCCGGGCAACATCGCACTCGCCGCGAAGATCCATGCCGAGCACGGCAAGCTGCCCTGGGCCGACCTGTTCCAGCCCGCCATCCGCCTCGCCCGCGATGGTTACGCGCTGTCCCGGCGCGGCCACGATTCGCTTGAGCGCTCGCCCGATACCGGCGCGCACGACCCAGCGGCCCGCGCGATCTACTACGGCGCCGACGGCCAGCCGCTGCCGATCGGCACCACGATCCGCAATCCCGCGCTTGCCCGCACGATGGAACTGCTGGCGGCAAAGGGCGCTGCCGGTTTCTACAAGGGCCAGCTGGCGCGCGAGATAGCCACCAAGGTCGCCGCCGAGACCTCCACCGACGGCAGGATGACCGAGGCCGACATCGCCGGCTTCACCGCTAAGCAGCGTCCCGGCCTCTGCGCCAGATACCGCGTCTACCGGATCTGCAGCATGGGCCCGCCCTCCTCCGGCGCGACCACGGTCCTGGCGACTCTGGTGCAGCTGGAGGGCTTCGACCTTACCGCGCTGGGCCCCGATTCTCCGGTTGCCTGGCACCTCCTCGCCGAATCGCAGCGCCTCGCCTATGCCGACCGCGAGCTGTTTCTCGGCGACCCGGACTTCGTGCCGGTGCCGGTCGAGGCGCTGCTCGATCCCGCCTATCTCCACCGCCGCGGTGCGCTGATTGCGGCCGACCGCACGATGCTCAAGGTCGCCGCCGGCCTTCCCGCGCCGAAACTGGCGCGCGGGGAGGGGCCGGAGGAGCATGGCACCTCGCATTTCGTCGTGATCGACCGGCAGGGCAACGCCGCCTCGTGGACCTCGACGGTAGAGACCGCGTTCGGATCAGGCATCATGGTCGGCGGCTTCTACCTCAACAACGAGCTGACCGACTTCAGCTTCGTGCCCGAGAAGGACGGCGCCGTCGTCGCCAACCGGGTCGAGGGGGGCAAGCGGCCGCGCTCCTCGATGGCGCCGACGCTGGTCTACGGGCCGGACGGCAAGCTGCTGCTGGTGGTCGGCGCGGCGGGCGGCGCGACCATCCCGGTGCAGGTCACCCGCGCGCTGATCGGCGTGCTCGACTGGAAGCTGCCGGTGGACAAGGCGCTGGCGCTGCCGGTGCTCTATTCGCCCGGCGATACCGTCAACGTCGAGAAGGGTTCCAGGCTGGAGCCGATGATCCCCGCGCTCACCGCGCTCGGCCACACGGTCAAGCCCGCCGAGATGCCGCTGAAGACCAATGCGGTGATGGTCGTGGACGGACATCTCGTCGGCGCCGGCGATCCCCGGACGGAGGGTGTCGCCATCTCGCAGTAAGGGTTATCCGCAGAACCATTGTCGCAACCCTAAAGCGGCCTTACGTTGCTGCAAACAGAACGCTGAGAGGACTACGGGACGCCATGGAAATTGCCGACTTCGACAGGAGCGCGAACATCGTCTCGCTGTTCCTGGCCCGCGCCGACGCGCTGGGCGAAGCGCCGATGCTCCGGGCCAAGCACGGCGGTCAGTGGACCGCGATCAGCTGGGCCGAGGTCGCGCGGCGGGTGTGCCTGCTTGCCGCATCGCTGCGCGGGCTGGGCCTGAACCCCGGCGAGAGGGTGCTGATCGTCGCCGAGAACCGGCCTGAATGGTGCATCGCCGATCTCGCGATCATGGCGGCAGGCTGCGTCACGGTGCCCACGTACACCACCAACACCACGCGCGACCACATCCACATCCTCGAAAACTCGGGCGCCCGCGCCGCGATCGTCTCCACCGCGAAGCTGGGCAAGGCGCTGCTGCCCGCGATCGTCCAGACCGACATGTGCCGCCACGTCATCGGCCTCGAGCCGCTCGTGCCGATGCAGGGCGGGGCTTACGAGACGCACCTGTGGGACTCGCTGCTGACCGGCGACGCCGCATCGGCGCGGCTTGAGGTCGATGCACGCATGGCCACGGTCGGGCGCGAGGATCTCGCCTGCATCATCTATACCAGCGGCACCGGCGGCGCCCCGCGCGGCGTGCGCCAGCATCACGGCATGCTGCTGTCCAACGTGGCGGGCGCGGCCGAGGTCATCGACCAGGACTTCGGCTGGGACCAGGGGCCGGAGAAGCGCGAGATCTTCCTGTCGTTCCTGCCGCTCAGCCATGCTTACGAGCATACCGGCGGCCAGCTCCTGCCGATCGGGCTGGGCGGCGAGATCTACTATTCCGAAGGCCTCGACAAGCTCGCCGCCAATATCGAGGAAGTGCGCCCGACCGTGATGGTCGTGGTGCCGCGCCTGTTCGAGGTCCTGCGCACCCGCATCATGCGGCAGATCGAGAAGCAGGGCGCCGTCGCGGGCCGGCTGATGGACTGGGCGGTGGCCGGCGGCCTGCGCCGTCAATCGGGCAAGCGCCGCCTCGCCGACTATCCGCTCGACATGCTGATCGAGCGCACCCTGCGGCCCAAGGTCCGCGCCCGCTTCGGCGGGCGGATCAAGGCGCTGGTGTCGGGCGGGGCGCCGCTCAACCCCGAGATCGGCGTGTTCTTCGATGCCATGGGCCTGACGCTGCTGCAGGGCTACGGCCAGACCGAGGCGGGGCCGATCATCAGCTGCAACCGCCCTTCCGCCGGGGTCAAGTTCGACACCGTCGGCCCGCCCCTGCGCGGCGCCGAGGTGCGCATCGCCGAGGACGGCGAGATTCTCGTGCGCGGTGAACTGGTCATGGCCGGCTACTGGCAGAACGAGGCGGCCAGCACGAACGTCCTCAAGGACGGCTGGCTCCACACCGGCGACATCGGCCATTTCGACGGCAAGGGCCGGATCGCCATCACCGACCGCAAGAAGGACATGATCGTCAACGACAAGGGCGACAACGTCTCGCCCCAGAAGATCGAATCGATGCTCACGCTCCAGCCCGAGATTGCCCAGGCGATGGTCTCGGGCGACCGGCGCCCCTACATCGTCGGCCTTGTCGTGCCCGATGCCGACTGGGCGTTCGAATGGGCGCGCGACAACGGGGAGCATTTCGATTTCCGCAAGCTGCAGGACCTGCCCGCCTTCCGCGCCGCGATCCGCACCGCGATCGACCGCGTCAACGCGGACCTCTCGGTGATCGAGAAGGTACGCCAGTTCGCCTTGGCCGACGAGCCGTTCTCCATCGAGAACGAGGAGATGACCCCGAGCCTCAAGATCCGCCGGCACAAGCTCAAGGAGCGCTACGGCGCGCGGATGGACGGTCTCTACAAGGTGTGAGCGGGCTTCAGGGCACCAGCGTCGTGAACAGGTAGGTCGCGAAGATCACCAGGTGGATGACCCCCTGCACGACGGTGGTCCGCCCTGTCCCCAGCGTCATCGAGGCGACCAGCAACGTCAGGGCGAGCATCACGATCCCCCGCATCGACAGGCCGAGTTCGAGGTCGAGCCCGGCCGCGAGTGCGGTCAGCACCACCGCCGGGATGGTCAGTCCGATGGTGGCGAGCGCGGAGCCGATGGCGAGGTTCAGGCTGGTCTGCACCCGGTTCGCCCGCGCCGCACGCACGGCGGCGAAGCCTTCGGGAGCCAGGACCAGCGCGGCGATGATGATGCCGACCATCGCCTTGGGAGCGCCAGCGGCGACGACGCCGGCCTCGATCGACGGCGACAGCGTCTTGGCGAGCAGGACCACCGCCACCAGCGCAAAGGCCAGAAGCCCGGCCGAGGCGGCCGCCTTGGCGGGAGCCACCGGCGCTTCGTGGGCGTGGTCGCCTTCCTCGGAATGGAGGAAATGGTCGCGGTGGCGCACGGTCTGGGCGACCACGAAGGTGCCGTAGATGATCAGGGAGACCACCGCGACGAAGACCAGCTGCGCGCTGGAATAGAACGCCCCGCTCTGGCTGGTGGTGAAGTTGGGCAGCGCCAGGGTGACCACCGAGAGCGTCGCCAGCATCGACAGGCCGTGGGTTACGCCGCTCTGGGTATAGCTCTGTTCGTGGTGCCTCCCGCCGCCGGCGAGCAGGCACACGCCGATGATGCCGTTGATGGTGATCATGATCGCCGCGATCAGCGTATCGCGCGCCAGGGCCTGCGCGCCGCTGCCTTCGCTCAGCATGATCGAGACGATCAGCGAGGTTTCGATCACGGTCACCGCGAAAGCCAGCAGCAGCGTGCCGAACGGCTCGCCGAGGTAATGCGCGAGCACCTCGGCGTGATAGACGGCCGCCACGATCGCCCCGCAGAGGACGAGCGAGACCACGGCGACCAGCGCGACGCCCCCCGGCTTGCCCAGCGCCAGCGCGGCGAGCGCGAGCAGCGGCACCGCGATCGACCATGGTGCGAGGCCGAAGGTGGGGAAGCGGGCCTGCGGGGCGGCGGCGATCTCGTTGGACTGGCTCATCGACCGACTATAGGGACCGCGCGGCGAAGGGCCAATGCCCGGGCGGCATCTGTTGCTATTATGTACCTTGCGGGCAATTGATCGTCGTATTGCGGAAACGCCTGCGCCTGTTCCGCGTTGTGTGCGCAAAGAACATCTCTCACGGGAATCCCCAGAGCCATGCGCGCTTTCGCCTGCCCCAACTGCCGCCGCCTCAATCACTTCGAGGTCCGGGTCTGCCCGGGCTGCAAGGCGACGCTCGGCTACGACCCGGCCGTCGATGCGTTCCGGTTCCTGGCGGACAAGGCGACCGTCTGGCGGGATGCCAAGGGCGCTGCGGCCAATGTCGTGGTCTGCGCCAACAACAACGCCTACCAGATCTGCAACTGGCTGGTCGCCGCCGACGACACCACGCCGATGTGCCGCGCCTGCCGTCATAACCGCACGATTCCCGACCTGTCGCAGCCCTCGGTGCCGCCGCGCTGGGCGAAGATCGAAGCGGCCAAGCGGCGGCTGTTCCACTCGCTCATCAAGCTGGGCCTGCCGCTGGAAACCAAGGCGGACGAGGCCGCCGGCAAGAGCGGTCAGGGCCTCGCCTTCGATTTCCTCTACGACGCCGCCGCCGAGCGGGCGGGCACGCCCAAGATCACCACCGGGCACGACGGCGGCCTCATCACGCTCAACCTGATCGAGGCGGACGACGCCGAGCGCGAGCGCATGCGCCACGCGATGGGCGAGCCGTACCGGACGCTGCTCGGTCATTTCCGTCATGAGGTCGGCCACCATTACTGGTCGCGGCTGGTCGAGCCCGATCCGGCGGAACGGGAGGCGTTCCGCAAGGTCTTCGGCGACGAACGCGTGGACTACCAGCAGAGCCTCCAGGCGCACTACGCCGACGACGGCGCGAAAGTCTGGACCGACGCCTTCGTGAGCTTCTACGCAACCTCGCACCCGTGGGAGGATTTCGCCGAGACCTTCGCGCATTACCTGCACATCGTCGACGTGCTGGCGGCGGCGGGCGGCTTCGACCTCAGCCTCGCGGCGCTGCCGGGGGAGGCGGAAGGGCTGGAAGTGGAACGCGACTTCAACCCCTACACCGCAGACACCCAGGCGCTGGTCGATGCGATGGCGCCGCTGTCCTTCGCGGTGAATGCGATAAACCGCTCAATGGGCCTTCCCGACCTCTACCCCTTCCACCTCTCCGACGCGATCGTCGTCAAGCTGGATTACATCCACAACCTCGTCGCGAAGACGCGGGAAGGGCGGAAGAAAGCGGCCGCGCCGGCGGTGGCGGCCTGAGGCGGGCGGTCAGGCGGCTTCCTTCTCGATGAACTCGGGATAGAAGCTGGGCTCGCGGTCGGACCAGGCAGGGGCCGTGGCCGCGGCTTCGCTGATCGAGTGGAGCAGGGTCCGGCGGTGGTCGGGATGGATCTGCGGCAGCGCGGCGGCGCCGCAGAAGGCGCCCGGTAGCCAGGGCCGGGCCCAGGCACCCAGCAAACGTTCGTAGAGGAACCGGAAGGCGGAAAAGCTGGCCAGGCGCTCCTGCGACAGGTCGTAGGCAGCTATGCGCAGCAGCCTGCCCATAAACGGCGCGACGTCGGTAAGACCGCTGTCGTCGGGGTGCATGGCGCGCAGGAGATTGAGGTCCGCATAGGCGAGGTACTGGCCGCGGATAGAGGCGCGCTCGTCATCGCCGCGCGCCCAGAGGCTCAAGGCGTCCTGGCGTCCCAGCCCTATATCGAGGCTGCGGCGGATGTAGCGCTGTTCGCATGGAGTGAAGCTGGCGAATTCGCGCAGTTCGCCGATCGTCAGATTTGCCGTACCTGCATGGGCCATCATGGGGTTCCCGTCCTGCGCAAGGGACTCCCCCTGGCGAGTCGCATTAAACACGATTCAGGTTACCGCAGCATTTACCGTGCAATCGTTTGTTTGCGGAGAAACGCCTAGCGTCCGGGCAAGCGGTCGCTGATTTTCAGATCAGGCCGGCAAGTGGGCTCGACGGGTCGGCATAGCGGCGCTGCGCCATGCGGCCGGCGAGGTAGGCATGGCGTCCGGCCTCGACGGCCAGCTTCATGGCGCGGGCCATGCGGACGGGGTCCTTGGCTTCGGCAATGGCGGTGTTCATCAGCACGCCGTCGCAGCCCAGCTCCATCGCGACCGCCGCTTCCGAGGCAGTGCCGACGCCCGCATCGACCAGCACCGGCACTTTCGCGCCCTCGACGATGAGGCGGACCGTCACCTTGTTCTGGATACCGAGGCCCGAGCCGATCGGCGCGCCCAGCGGCATGACGGCGACCGCGCCGCACTCTTCGAGCTGCTTCGCCGCGATCGGATCGTCGACGCAGTAGACCATCGGCAGGAAGCCTTCCTTCGCGAGGATTTCGGTGGCCTTCAGCGTCTCGCGCATGTCGGGGTAGAGCGTACGCGCCTCGCCGAGCACTTCCAGCTTCACGAGGTCCCAGCCGCCCGCCTCGCGCGCGAGGCGCAGGGTGCGGATGGCGTCGTCGGCGGTGAAGCAGCCGGCGGTGTTGGGGAGGTAGGTAATCTTCTTAGGGTCGATGAAGTCGGTCAGCATCGGCGCCTTGGGGTCCGACACATTGACGCGGCGCACCGCCACGGTGACGATCTCCGCGCCCGAAGCGGTGACGGCAGCCGCGTTCTGCTCGAAGTCCTTGTACTTGCCCGTGCCGACGATGAGGCGCGAGGTGAAGGTGCGACCGGCAACGGTCCAGGTGTCGGCGGGGGCGGCGGCGGTGCTATCGGTCACGAAGCGCATCCTTTCGGGAGCGGTACTTGCTGGGTTCGGCGGAGTGGCGGCGTTCAGCCGCCGCCCACGAAATGGACGATCTCCAGCACGTCGCCGTCGGCGAGGATCACCTCGGCCAACGTCGAGCGCGGCGCGATCTCGGCGTTGCGCTCGACCGCGACCTTTTTCGGGTCGAGGCCAAGGCCCGCCACGAGGTCGGCGATGCTGGAGCCGGACGCGATTCGGCGGGGTTCGCCGTTGACGGTAAGCAGGAGTTCGTCAGCCATGCCGCCGGGCAATAGCGCTCAGCAGGCGGCGTGCAAGTTCCGAATGTGCGCGAAGGCGACAAGGCCGACCCCCAGGATCGTCAACACCGCCTCGGGCGTCCCGTGCCCGACAAACAGCGCCGCCGCCATCAGCGAGAGGCCGACGCCACCGACGATCAGCGGCGCGACGCGGCCGTGGCGCAGCACCCCGAAGCCGAGCGAGGCGACGCCGATACCCAGCGCCATCGCCAGGCCGATTCGGTGGATTTCGGGGGAAAGTAGCGCTTCGCCGCCGAGACCCAGCACACCGACCAGAACCACACCCAGCACGCAATGTACCGCACATAGGCCGCTCAGAATGATCCCGATACGGTCGAGGCGGTTTCGAATCGCGATGATGGCAGTACGCATGCGAGGCCAGATATGTAATGTTGTATCATCAATCAACCCCCGACATGCGATTGGCAGTGCGACGACACGCCCCGTCGACGTAGGTCTTGCGCAAATCCTCGCGGAAACGCAGAGGAACGCGGCATGAAAAAAGAACGCGACGCATGAGAGTGAACGACGGGCGCCCGATCATCGGGACCAGCGACGATATCGCCCCTATGGTGCGCTGGCTGCTCACTGTCGCGGTGCTGGTGATCCTCATCGTGGTGGTCGGCGGCATCACCCGCCTGACCGAATCAGGCCTCTCGATCACCCAGTGGAAACCGCTGACCGGCGCCATCCCGCCGCTCACCGACGCGCAGTGGCAGGCCGAATTCGCCGGCTACAAGCGCATCCCGCAGTATCTCGAGGTCAACGGCCCGGCGGGCATGAGGCTGGCGCAGTACAAGTTCATCTACTTCTGGGAGTGGCTCCACCGCCTGCTCGGGCGCGTGATCGGCCTCGCCTTCGCGGCGCCGCTGGCGTGGTTCTGGTACAAGCGGACGATCCCCGGCGGCTACAAGCACCGGCTGCTGGCGCTGCTGGCACTGGGCGCGCTTCAGGGCGCGGTCGGCTGGTGGATGGTCTCCTCCGGCCTCAGCGCCGAGGCGCTCGACCGGGTGAGCCACTTCCGCCTCGCCGCGCACCTGCTGGTGGCGCTGTTCACGCTGGGCGGCCTGGTCTGGACCGCGCTGGATCTGCGGGCGCTCGGCAAGGGCGAGCCGCGGGCGCGGCTGACGGGTTTCGGCGCGTTCGCGCTCGGCATGCTGGCGGTCCAGCTGTTCATGGGGGCCATGGTCGCGGGCCTGCGCTCGGGCGTCGTCGCGGGCGGCGGCTGGCTGAACTGGGACGCATGGCCGCTGATGCAGGGCAGCTTCTTCCCGGAGGGCGTCGAGTGGGCGAAGGGCACGCTCCATGCCCTCGTGAACGACCCCTACCTCACGCACTTCGTCCACCGGTGGTGGGCCTGGGCCGTGGTCGCGGTGCTGATCGTGATGGGCCGCAGGCTCAAGGCCAAGCATTACAGGCTGGTGTCGGTGGCAGTTCACGCGGCCTTCGGGACGCAGGTGCTGCTCGGCATCTTCACCGTGTGGTCGGGGGTAACGCTGTGGATCGCGGTGGCGCACCAGCTCTGCGGCGCGCTGCTGGTGGCGGCGACGGTGTGGGGCGCGCACTCGTTGGGGCGCCGATCCTGAGAGCGAGAGTATCGGCGGTATTATTTTACCTCTCTGGAATCCCGCGCTTTGCTTGACTTTATCCCCTGTTTCGACGAATTGGCCGCCTTCCGCAGCTTTCCGGGGATTCGCCTCCGGGGCCGCGAACGAAACACATAGGGATAGACCAGCCATGAAGGCGCTCACGAAGGTCACCCGGTCGATCAAGCCGGCCGAGGTGGAGAAGAAGTGGCATCTGATCGATGCCGAAGGTCTGGTGGTTGGCCGTCTCGCCGTCATCATCGCCGACCTGCTGCGCGGCAAGCACAAGCCGAGCTACACCCCGCACGTTGACTGCGGCGACCACGTCGTCGTCATCAACGCGGAGAAGGTTCGCTTCACGGGCAACAAGCTCAAGCAGCAGACCTACTACAAGCACACCGGCTACGCCGGCGGCATCAAGGAAATCACCGCGGACAAGGTCCTCGCGGGCCGCTTCCCCGAGCGCGTGCTCGAGAAGGCTGTCGAGCGCATGGTTCCCCGTGGTCCGCTCGGCCGCGACCAGATGCGCGCCCTGCACCTCTATGCAGGCACCGAGCACCCGCACGGTGGCACCCAGCCCGAAGCGCTCGACGTCGCTTCGATGAACCGCAAGAACAAGGTGGGCGCATAATGTCCGAAAACGAAACCGTTCAGAGCCTGTCCGACCTCAAGGACATCACCGGCGACGTGACCGTGGCTGACGATGCAGGCGAAACCTTCGTCCCCAAGGTATCGAACGCGCCGCTGCGCGAGCAGCAGATCGACGCCCAGGGCCGCGCCTACGCCACCGGCCGCCGCAAGGACGCCGTGGCCCGCGTGTGGATCAAGCCCGGCTCGGGCAAGATCACCGTCAACGGCCGCGACCAGGAAGTCTACTTCGCCCGTCCGACCCTGCGTCTGGTGATCAACCAGACCTTCCAGGTCGCCGGCCGCGAAGACCAGTACGACGTCGTCGCCACCGTCAAGGGTGGTGGCCTGTCGGGCCAGGCCGGCGCCGTGAAGCACGGCATCGCCCAGGCTCTCTCGAAGTACGAGCCGACCCTGCGCGCCGCCGTGAAGGCCGCCGGCTTCCTCACCCGCGACCCGCGCGTCGTCGAGCGTAAGAAGTACGGCCGTGCCAAGGCCCGCAAGAGCTTCCAGTTCTCGAAGCGCTAAGCTTCCGGAGCTTCGGCTTACGAAAAAAGGGGTCGCGGGAAACCGCGGCCCTTTTTTTGTTCCTCCCCGCCGCAGGGAGGGGGAGCACCCTCAGGATGGTGAAGGGGTTCGTTCGTTGATGAAGTGCATGCGCGAGCGATGCCTGTGCATGGCGGCGAATCGACGATGGGAAAGAACCGGCGCGAACATGGCGGCGGACGGGATGTAGGAAAACCGTAGCGGCCGGCTCCGGCGGGACCGGATGCTGCCATTTCGCCCTGTCGCGCCGCGATGGGGAGGATGGGGAGGAGCGGTTTCCCCTCTCCGTCTTCGAGGCCTGGGCACGGCCCCCGAAAACAGAAATGACCGCTTTGCGCGATTCCTGCCGAGAAGCGAACTGTCCGGAATCGCCCAATTGTCGCCATTCCCGATAGTTGTAGCGCCGTTTCAAAGCAGGCATGTTAGCGTATTGTTTCGGGAGCATG
>NZ_JBWKOQ010000005.1:0-210970 GCF_059416165.1 Novosphingobium sp. GW821-FHT09E05 | reverse complement strand
GCTAAAAGCAAACCGTGTGGTCCGCTGCGGTGAAACGCCCTCTAAGTCCCACCCGCGATTCGGTCAACACGGTTTTTTCGAATGTTTTCCACAGGCCGGCCGCGTTACCCTCTTCACAATCGGCATTCCGAAAACTCTCGCTTATCGCGCCGTCCAGCCCTGCCAGGCCGCGATCATCAGCACCGGGAGTGCTCCCAGCGCCAGCCACGACAAGGCATCGTAGGCGCCGTCACCCACCAGCGCCGACACCAGTCCGAGCAGGCTGACGAGCGCGATCAGCAGAGGCCAGCGGAAGATGCGCCAGTTCGCCCTCGCCGTCTTCATGGCCCCACCCTTCGCCCGGAGAGTTCGGCGACTGGCCTGTCGAGCGATACACGGCCTCGCCCCAGCCACAGGTAAAGCCCGGTCCCCAGCACCACGACGACCGCCACGTCGAGCACTGCCCAGATGATCTTGAGCGGCATTCCTCCGTAATCGCCGAAGTGCAGCGGCGCGGAGAGGAACAATACCTTCACGTACCACGGCATCTCCCGAACTTCGGTGAGCCGGCCCGTTGCCGCATCGATCATCGCAGGGCTGATGAGACGAGCCGTCAGCGGTGTATTGCCTGCCAGCGCAACCATGTAGTGATGCTTCGTGCTGAACGCCGTACCCGGCCAGGCGACGAAGCTTACCCTGGCATCGGGCGCCGCGCGGCGCACCGTGGCGACGGCCGCATCGACGGAGGCAAGCCGGGTCGGCGGCGCCGCGTCGGCATAGGGCGCCGCCATCCCGGCCAGTTCGTCCGCCTGCCAGATCGCCGTAATCGGCATGGTCATCGTGATGATGAACCCCGTCAGCCCCACCGCACTCACCCAGCCCAGCGTGACGATGCCCACCATGTTGTGGGTGTCGACCCACTTGAGGCGGCTACTGCGGTTCCGGCGCACGGTTCCGAAGGGAAGTTTGCGCATGAACGGCGCGTAGACCACCATGCCCGACCCCACCGCGACAAGGAACACCAGGCCGATGAGGCCGAGGAACAGCTGGCCAGGGATGCCCAGCAGAAGGTTCGCATGAAGGTCGAGCAGGAAGGCCATCACCCCCTCGTCCAGCGGGGGTGATGCGACGGGGGCGCCGCTCCGGGGGTCGTAGATCAGGATGCGCGCCTGATCCTCCGGCATGTCCACGCGGGTGCCAAGGATCGCATAAACCAGAGGCTTCTCGTCGTCCCAGCTGAGGTACATCATCGTCCAGCCCGGATTGGCCGCCACGATCCGCCGTGTGAGGACGTCGAGGTTCACCGGCGGCCCCTCCACCTCCCGCACCACGGTGGGTGCGCGGGTCGCTTCGTCGATCTCGTGGCGGAAGATCAGCGGCAGGCCCGTCACGCACAGCATCAGCAGGAACGCGGTGCAGACGAGACTGGTCCACTTGTGGACCAAGTACCAGCGCCGGATCGCGGCCGGTGTCATCGCAGGTCGGCGCGCGCGGTCAGCATGACGCTGCGCGGCGTGCCGTAGAAGTTGCCGAACTCGGTGCCACTGACGCGCTCGTAATAGTGCTTGTCGAAGAGGTTGTTGACGTTGAGACCCAGCGTGATCGCATCGCTGAGATCATAGCCAATGCGCCCGCTGACGACTGCGTAGGACGGCTGGCGCGCGCCGGTCGTGCCGCCGAGGAAGGTGAGGAATGCCTCGGTCTCGCTCTGCCAGTTGAGGCCG
The DNA here is from genome assembly GCF_059416165.1 of Novosphingobium sp. GW821-FHT09E05. Lineage (NCBI taxonomy): Bacteria > Pseudomonadati > Pseudomonadota > Alphaproteobacteria > Sphingomonadales > Sphingomonadaceae > Novosphingobium > Novosphingobium sp. GW821-FHT09E05. The sequence goes on along the minus strand of NZ_JBWKOQ010000005.1, from coordinate 209,267 downwards.
CCCGCCACGCTCAGGCGGGACAGGCCGCCCGACTGGGGCTGGTAGCTGCTCCACAATTTAACGCTATGCTTGGGCATGGCGAGCGTGAAGCGCGCGCCTTCGTTGGCCTCGTCGCGAAGGTACTCGTTTTCGTTGTAGGCGTAGCCGCCGTTCAGTCGCCAGCCGGGGAGGATCTCGCCGTTGGCTTCCAGTTCGATGCCCTGGCTGCGAACCTTGCCCGAGGCGACCACGAAGTTAATGTCGCGCGGATCGGGCTGCGCCCGGCCCGACTGCTCGATGCGGTAGAAGGCAAGGCTGAGGAGCAGGCGCTTGTCGAACAACTCTCCCTTCACGCCTGCCTCGAACTGCCTGCCCACCACCGGTGCGATGGGATCGCCATCCAGCGTCTGCCCCGACTGCGGCGCGAAGCTCTCCGCGACGCTGGCGTAGGCGGACCAGCGCGGCGTCACGTCCCATACCACGCCGGCGTAGGGCGTGAACCGGCCGTCGGACTTGATCGTCGAGGTAGACCCGTCCGGCAAACGCGGCGTCAGCGCGTTCTCGTACCAGTTGAGACGGCCGCCTAGGACCACGGTCAGCGGATCGGCGATCTTCAGGCGGGTCTGGGCATAGGCACCGACCTGCCGCGTCCTGGTGGTCGATACGTAAGTGAAGGGAAATTCCGGCTCGGGCACGTCGTAGACCGGATTGTACAGGTCGAACGTGCCTAGGAACGCGCGGTCGGAGAAGTCCTCGTCGTAGGTCTTGCGCTGATAGTCCATGCCCGCGATCAGCTCGTGCTCCCGGCCCAGCAACGCGAAGCGGCCGACGAGATTGAGGTCGGCGGTCAGGTAGTCGAACTTGCGGCGATTGCGCGAGGCGAGCAGGAACGCCTCGCCGTCGGTTTCGGTAATGCCGGTGAACGAGAGCGCATAGGACGAGACGAGGTCGGTGCTCGTCTTGCCGTAAGTGCCGCTGAGGCGCAGAATCCAGTCGCTTCCCAGTTCCTGCCGCAGTTCCGCGAAGCCCGCCTTGGTGTCGAAGTTCGACTTGTTCCAGTCCGCCGCCGCATACGTGGAGCGCGGCAGGTCGGCGAGCGGGTTGGCCTCGCCGTCCGGTCCCGCAAGGCCGGGCAGGCCGGAGAAGCTGGCGCCGCGATAGCGGTCGTAATGACCGCCCAGCGTCAGCTTGGTGGTCTCGCCCAGTGCGAAGTCGGCGACGCCGAAAGCCACGAGGCGCGACTGGTGGGCAACGTCGTAGAACTGGTCGCGGTCTTGGTAGGCCAGCCCGGCGCGGACGGCGACACCCTCGGAAACCGGAGCAGAGACGTCCGCCTCGCCGCGAAAGTTGTTCCACGAACCTGCCGCCGCCAGCGCCGAGAGCGCAAACTCAGGGAGGGGGCGTTTGCGCACGAGGTTGATGCTGCCCGCCGGGCTGCCCGAACCGCTGAACAGGCCGGCCGGTCCGCGCAGGATTTCGGCGCGGTCGTAGAGGAACAGGTCAGGTATCTCGCCGGTGAAGCCGTTGTTGGGCACGCCGTCGACAAGGTAGTTGTCGATGGTGAAGCCGCGCGTCATGAATTGGGCGAGGTCGCTGTCGCCGCCGGTGACCGTCAGCCCGACGGTCTGCGCCGCGAGGTCGGTGATGGTGAACAGGTTCTGCTCGCGGATGCGCTGCTGGTCGACGAGCGTAACCGTGTTGGGCACTTCCTTCAGCGGGGCCAGGCTCTTGGCGCCGACCTCGACGCCGTAGCCCTTGCCGATCACGACGATCTCCGGCGCATCGAGCGTGCCTGCCGCCTCGGCCGCGGCCGCCGCGATCACGAAGCCGCCCGCCCCGTCGGATATGGCACGCAGGCCAGTGCCGCGCAGCACGACCTCCAGCGCCGATGCGGCGGAGTACGATCCGCGCACGCCGCGCGTGGTCTTTCCCTCTACCGCCGCCTGGTCGAAGGAGACGGCGACGCCGGCCGCGCGGCCGAACTGGCGCAGCGCCCCTGCCAGCGGCCCGGCGGGCACGTCGAACACGGATTTCGCCGTCTGCGCGCTCGCCGTCACCGGCACCACCACGCTCGAAGTCGCGGCCATCAGGGCGACCAGACCGGCCGCCGTCGTTGCATTCATCTTCACGTCTTTCCCCACATGCCCATTCGCTCTGACCAGGGGACGAACGAGATCGGCGCAGGGACAGCTACCGCTCGAAAATTATCGCGGCCTGCGCACCACCGTCACCGCAGGGCCATCACGATCGACCTCGATGGGCAGCAACCGGGACAGGTTGGCCAGCGCGCGGTCGGTATCATCCAGAGGCAGCATCCCGGAGACGCGGAGCCCTCCCAGCGCCTGCCGGTCGAAGCGGACGGGTTCGATGCGCCAGCGGTTGAGTTCGTCGAGCACCTCCACCAGAGGCCGGTCCTCCACGGGCAACCAGCCTTCGGTCCAGGCCGAAGCGTCGGCCGGGGCAATGCCGGACAGGCGGGTCACGCGGCCGCGCGCCATCAGTGCAACGTCGCCAGGGGAAAGCATGGCGCAGGCGTCGCCCGCACGGCCTGCGGGGCAGGCGCGCACCTGCGATTCCGCGACCGTCACCCGCGTACCCTCGTCTTCCCTGCGCACGGTGAAGGCCGTGCCCATGGCCTGCACGGTGCCGTCCACGGTCTCGACGACGAAGGGCCGCGGGTCGCCCTTCCTGACCTGCGCGAAAACCTCCCCGCGCAGCAACCGGACCTCGCGGCGGTCGGGATCGCGCCCGATATCGGCGGCGCTGCCGGTGCCGATCACGATCCGGCTGCCATCGGCCATCGCCACGTCCCGCATTTCGCCGACGGCGGTGCGTTCGTCCGCGAGGTAGATGTGCGCCGTGGGGGTGCGGGACAGCACCCATGCGCCGCCCATCAGCGCGAGGAACGCGGCCACGATAACGCCCCGCCCCGGCTTTCGCCCAAGGAACAGCCGGCGCAGCGTTTCCCGCTCAACCGCGTCGCTACCGCCCAGCCGGGCGCCGAGGCCGCCCATCCGCTCGATCGCCACGCCATGCGAGGGCTGCGCGTCGCACCATTGTTCGAAGGCGGTGACATCGGCGTTGTCGGCATCGCCCGATTCCAGGTGCGCCAGCCATGCCGCCGCCTGCTCGACGACCGCCGGCGTGGGCTCGCGCCCAGCGTCAGGACGCGTCGGCATGGATTCCATACGTCGCGGCGTAGCAGCGCGCATAGGCCTGCGCGACATATTGCTTCACCATGCTTTTGGACACGCCGAGTTCCGCCGCGATATCGGCGTGACCCATGCCTTCGAGCCGCGCAAGCAGGTAAGCCCGGCGCGGCTTTTCGGGGAGCGTGTCGAGCGCCCGGGCCACTTCGACAAGTTCGCTCACCGCCTCGGCGATCCGGTCCGGCCCGATTGCCTCGCGGCCACCGTTCAGCGCCCCATAGGCGTCGAGGAACGCCGCCTCCACCCGCGCCCGCCGGGCATCGTCGATCACCAGCCGCCGCGCGACGGTCGCCAGGTAGGCCCTCGGCGAATGGAGCGCGCGGCCGTCCACCCGCTCGAGCATGCGGCAGAAGGTATCCTGCGCGAGGTCCGCCGCCTTGTGCGGGCAGCGGATGTGCGCGCGCAACCAGCCACGCAGCCAGTCGGCATGGGCGGTGTAGAGCGCCCCGATCTCGATGGCTGCGTTCGACTGCACGATAAGCTCCGGCGCCCCTTACGGGCGCTGGCGGACTAACGCAAATGCAAGTCAGTCGCAAGATTTCCTTCGAATATCCGTGTCGAGTTTACTCCAGTTCGGCCAGGAACGCATCGTGCGTCATCGGCCGCGAGAACATCGCGAAGTCCTTTTCGGTGGCGACGCGCTGTTCCTCCTCGGACAGCGTCGCGCAGCAGTCGGTCAGGGTGACGACGCGGAAAGCGCGTTCGTAGGCCGAGCGCATGGTCGATTCGACGCAGCAGTTGGTGAGGAAACCGGCGATCGCCACGTCGGTAATGCCGCGCTGGCGCAAGATGAAATCGAGGTTGGTGCTGGCGAAGGCGTCGAGCCCGCGCTTGCCCTCGACGACGATGTCGCCCGCCCCCGGCTTCAGTTCCTTGATGATCTCTGCGCCCCAGGTCCCGGCCTGGAAAGCCCCGGACGCCTTCACCCCGGCGAGGATGCCGTAAGTCTGCTCCGCGATCTCGGGATAGCCTGGCGCGAAGGCGATCGGCACCAGCATGACCGTGACGCCTTTCGCGCGCGCCGCCTCGACCAGCGCCAGGCTGTTGGCAAGCATGTTCGTCGATTCCATCACGCCCTTCACCGCCTCGTGCTGCGCGCCGCCGGGGCTGACGAAGTCGTTCTGGTATTCAATGAGGACGAGCGCGGTGGTCTTGGGGTCCATGGACGTTTCCTTGGCTGGGAAGGCAATAGGTAAACCCTGAACTTAAGGCGCGGCGGCCCGGCCGCAACCGTCCGTCCCGGCAAAATGGCGCACGCCCGCGACGGCGAGTCACCGCAAGAGCGATGGGCAGCGCGTTGACCGGCGACGGGGCCGACGCTACCACCCTGACGAACAAAAAAGGCCGGCAGGGCAAAGCTCCGCGCGGCCGGGGAGATAAACGCATGTCCGACCGCAAACCCGTCGTCGCTATCGTCACCGGGGCCAGTCGCGGCGCGGGGCGCGGCATCGCCATCGCGCTCGGCAGCCACGGCTGCACGGTCTACGTCACCGGCCGCTCGCAGCAGGCGGGCGACCATGCCCTGCCCGGCACGATCTACGAGACTGCCGAGGCCGTCACCGCCGCGGGGGGCCGCGGCATCGCGGTGCGCTGCGACCATGCCGACGACACGCAGGTCGAAGCGCTGTTCGCCCGGGTCGCGGCCGAGCAGGACGGCATCGACATCCTCGTGAACAACGCCGCGGCCGTGTACGACGAACTCAGCGCCCCGGGAAACTTCTGGGAAAAACCGCGCAAGCTGGGCGACATGATCAATGTCGGCATCCGCAGCGGCTATGTCGCCAGCTGGCTCGCCGCGCCGGGCATGGTCGCACGGGACCGTGGGTTGATCGTCTTCACTTCGGCATCGGGAGCAGCGCATTATTCAATGGGCCCGGCCTACGGCGCGCACAAGGCGGGCATCGACAAGATGGCCTTCGACATGGCGGTGGACTTCCGCCATGCGAACAGCGCCGTCGCTTCGGTCTCGATCTGGATGGGCGCGCTGGCGACCGACCGCCTGCTGGCCATGATCGCGGCGGAGCCCGCCAAGTACGCCTATCTCAAGGACCAGATCGAAACGCCGGAGTTCACCGGCCACGTCATCTGGGCGCTTCATGGCGATCCGAAGCTGGCCGAGCTGAGCGGCCAGACGCTGATCGGCGCGGAGCTTGCGGTGCGATACGGATTGACCGACGAAGACGGCCGCCAGCCGCCCTCGTACCGCGACACGCACAAGGTGGCGCCGCATGTGCCCCACCCGCTGATTATTCGCTGACCCCGTCCCGCCCATCTACTGGCCTCTGCGCGGCGAAACGGTCGATGCCTATCACGGGGAGGCGGACCGGCGGCAGGGCGGGACCGCCGCGTCCTGACGATCAGGCGCCGGGCTCCAGCCGCGCGAACATCGCTGCGATCACCGCCAGCGTTTCCGCGTGGCCGGTGGTGACGCCCACCTTCTCCTCACGGGGCAGCGACAGGCCGAGGCTGGTCGCAATGAGCGCGAGACTGCGCGCGGGCACCGGCCCGTGCCAGCCCGAGCGCGCCATCGCCGCCTCCAGCGCCTCGACCTGGATCGCACGGGACTCCTCGATGAAGTGCATGACTTCCTTGCGCAGACCCTCGATCCGGTGGGCGAGCGCCATGAACTCCGAGACCAGCCGCGCGTCGGCGGTGTGGATGCAGATGTCCCAGATATCGCGCAGCGGCGAGGCGCTGCCCGCAGCCTCGCGCAGCCGAGCCAGCGCGCGTTCGGACAGGCGGCGGAACATCTCGACCACGAGGTCGTCCATGGTGCGGAAGTAGTAGTAGATCAGCCGCTGCTTGACGCCGATGCGTTCCGCCACCCGGCGCGAGGTGAGCGCGGCATGGCCTTCCTCGCGCAGGATATCCTCCGCCCCGTCGAGCATCGCGTGCCAGTTTTCCGAGCCAGCCGGCCCCATGCGCCGCTCGATCTTGGTTTCCACCACTGGCAGCCCTTTCGTGTTTCCGCCTGCCTAGATGCCGCCGTCGGCGCCGTCCAGACTGCCCGCGGCAAAAGGTTCCCACAACCTTTCTCCCGGATGAACGGGATATCCGATTTCTGTAACGAATGAATATCGCTGGAATGGAACATGCCAACGCGACAAGGCTTCTCCCTATAACAGGAGAGGCTTTATGAGACGTTTGACGAGAGCGATGCTTGCTGCGGCAGTATCGGTAATCCCCCTTACATCGCTGGCCCAGACGGCGACCCAGGTCGAAGACCGCATGACGACGGTCGCCGCCCCGCTGGCAGCCACCAAACCCATGGCCGAGCAGGCAGGCGTCGCCGGTACGGTCGATGCCAAAGCGGGTGCGCCCGCCGCCGCCGCCCCGCAGATGACGCGCGACAACGGCGCGCCGATCGGCTCCAACCGCAATTCGCTGACGGCAGGCGACACCGGGCCAGTCCTGCTCGAAGACGTGACGCTGATCGAGAAGCTCGCCCGCTTCGATCGCGAGCGGGTGCCCGAGCGTGTCGTCCACGCCCGCGGCACCGGCGCGCTCGGCGTGTTCCGCTCGACGGCGGACCTGTCGGACCTGACCAAGGCATCGCTGTTCGCGCAGGCGGGCAAGGAAACGCCGGTCTTCGTGCGCTTCTCGACGGTGATCCACCCCTCCGGCTCGCCCGAAGGGATGCGCGACCCCCATGGCTTCGCGGTCAAGTTCTACACCGACCAGGGCAACTGGGATCTGGTCGGCAACAATCTGCCGATCTTCTTCATCCGCGACGCGATCCAGTTCCCGGACATGATCCACTCGCTCAAGCCCTCGCCGATCACCAACAAGCAGGACCCGAACCGCCTGTTCGAGTTCTTCTCGGGCACGCCCGAGGCCACCAACATGCTGGTGCATGTCTACTCGAACCTCGGCACGCCCGCATCGTACCGCACGATGGACGGCAACGGCGTCCACGCCTTCAAGCTGGTCGGCAAGGACGGCAAGGTCACTTTCGCCAAGTTCCGCTGGATCAGCCGCCAGGGCGTCAAGAGCCTGAACGGCGACGCCGCCGCCAAGGCGCCGCCGAACTTCCTGACCGACGATCTCTACGGCACCATCGCCGCGGGGGACTATCCGACCTGGGACCTCATGGTACAGACCATGACGGCCGAGGAGCTCGGCAAGCTGCCGTTCAACCCCTTCGACGACACGAAGGAATGGCTGGATGCGCCGTTCCGCAAGATCGGCGAGATGACGCTCAACCAGGTGCCGGAAAACTTCTTCCGCTGGACCGAGCAGTCGGCCTTCGCGCCCGCCAACCTTGTCCCCGGCATTGAGCCCTCGCCCGACCGTATGCTGCAGGGGCGGCTGTTCTCCTACTCGGACACGCAGCGCTACCGCGTCGGCGCCAACGTGATGGACCTGCCGGTCAATCGCCCGCGCGTGCCGGTGGTGAACAACTACCAGGACGGCCAACTCGACCAGGCGCGGGGCAAGGTCGACGTGAACTACTTCCCCTCGGTGACCGAGGCGAAGACGGTCGATCCCGCCTTCGCGCCGACGCCCTACAAGATCGACGCGGTCACCAGCACGGCGCCGATCTCGAAGACCGAGCCGTTCGACCAGGCCGGGCATTTCTACCGTTCGCTCAAGCCGGCGGACAAGGCGGACCTCGTCAAGAACCTGGCCGGGGACCTCGGCGTGGTGACGTCGATGCGCACCAGGGTCATCATGGTCAGCTACTTCGCGCAGGCCGACAAGGACCTCGGCGCGCGTCTTGCCAAGGCGGTGAACGTGCCCATGGGCGAAGTGAACCGGGCCGTGGACGAGTATCAGTCCACGGTCGATGCGCGCTACGCGGGCAAGCCGTGATCCTCGCGCTGATGCTGGCGGGCGCCGCCGCGTCCGCCCCCGTCCCCGCAGCCGCCCTGCCGCCGCCCGAGCGGCGGCAGGAGCTGTTGTTCGAAGCCGCGAAGGTCGGCCGCACCGACCTCATTCCCCTGCTGGTGGCGAACGGTGCCGACGTGAACGCCTACGAGGGACGCGGCTTCACCCCATTGATCCTCGCCGCCTACAACGGCCAGGCAGAAGCGGTGGAGGCGCTCATCAACGCGGGTGCGGACCCGTGCAAACCGGATCTCAACCAGGGCAACACCGCGCAGATGGGGGTCGCCTTCAAGGGCGACGACCGCATCGCCGCGCGGCTGCTCCAGGAGAGCTGCGATGTGAACGCGCGCAACAAGGCGGGGCAGACCGCGCTGATGATGGCGGCGCTGTTCGGCCGCACCGCCCAGATCGACATGCTGGTGAAAGCCGGCGCCGATCCCCGCCTGCTCGACGCCTCCGGCCGCTCGGCGGCTTTGGTCGCCGCGCAGCAGGGCAATGACGCGCTGGCAACGAAACTCTCGGCGCCGCCGCGCCCCTGACCGGTAAAAGCGTTGCGGGAAAAGCATTTTCCGGGTCACCGCGAAGTAAAGGCCGGATCAGTTCTTGAAACGGCGGGATATTACAAGTTCTGTCAGGCCCATCCTCCAATTGACTCGCATCGCCGATAGATAAATCCTGCCGCAGGCGGAGCGTTTGCCGGACTCGCAACCCCGCCGGAAAGTTGCGGAGGGATCTATGGCCGACTACCTGCGATATGTCGTCAAGAGCGGCGACACGCTTGCCCGCGTCGCCCACGACAACCAGACGACCGTGGGCGAACTCGTCGCCCTCAACGCCATCGCCGACCCCGACCGGATCGCGGCGGGGCAGGTCCTGAACGTCAGGCGCCTGTCGGATGCTGCTTACGTGGTCAAGCGGGGCGACAGTCTTTCGGCCATCGCCTCGCACTACAACGTCACCGTCGCCGCGCTTGCCGAGGCGAACGGGATCACGAATCCAAACCTGATCGCCGTCGGCACCTCGCTGGTGATCCCGAGCCGCGCGGCGAGCGCCGTCGATCCCATCCTCATCAACCTGCCGCCCGGGGGCGGCGAGGTGCCCTTCCCCGGTCACGCCTCGCTGAAAGCCGCCGCCATCGCGCGGCAGTCGGTGCGCGCGAGATCGGCCGGGCGCTGCTATCGCTACGTCAAGCAGGCCCTGCTCGCAGGCGGGGCGGTCGATCACTACCTGGGCGGCGGGGCCGCGAACGAGGCCGGGCCGCTGCTCGTCAGGGAAGGCTTCGTCGACATCCTCGGGCTCCCGGCCGCCGGTATCCGCTCGCCCTACGATGCGCCGGAGGGCGCGGTGATCGTCTACAAGGCCACGCCCACCGCCACCGACAGGAACCGCATCTACGGCCATATAGAGATCCGCACCGCAGACGGATTCGCCAGCGATTATTACTCGCCGCGCGCACGGACCGGCCCCCGCGAAAACGGACTGGCGCTCAACTCGGCCAGCGGGCGGGTCGTTTGCGGCGTCTACGTCAAGCCCGACACGCTGGCGCCGGAAGTCGCCGCGCCGCCGCCCTCCGCGTTCGTGCCGCCCGCCCCGGCGCAGGCGCTGGGCGATCCCTATACCGCCGCCAACCTCAACCTGCCCGCGGTCAACGGCAAGTACCTGGCGGCCATCATCGAGGCGGCGACCCGCACCGGCATGGCGCCGCAGACGATCGCCGCGATCATCGAGGCCGAAGCCGCCAAGGTCGCCGGTTCGAAACAGTGGGACGCCAACAGCAAGTCCCCCTCCTCCTCGGCGCGCGGGCTGACGCAGTTCCTCGACGGGACCTGGCGGGGCGAGGCGCGCCGGGCCGGCGGACTGCTCCATGCCGAGGCCAAGGCGGCCGGCGTGATCGACGCGGCGGGCGCCATCGTCGACGACGCGCGCCTGCTGGCGATGCGCTTCGACCCGCGCGTCTCGATCCTCGCGGGGGCGGACTTCGCGGTGGCGAACCTGGCGTTCCTGCGCACCAAGGGGGTGCTGCCGGCGGTCGTCGATCCGGGCGGAACCGCCAAGCTCGCCTATGTTGCCCATCACGAAGGCGGGCCCGGCGCGGTGTTCTTCCTTCGCGGCCAGATGAACTACGTCAAGCCGGCGACGATGCGCGCGAACGTACCCAACGAGACCCGCCGCAACGAGCTGATCGCCGCCGCCGGGGGCAACATCGGCGCCGCGTACCGGAACTGGTTCTCCGGCTACGTGGACACCCGCATCGACGTGCGCAACTTCATGGTCAGCCGCGAGGGCGTGGTCATACCCTCGCTGAGCAGCTTCTTCGTCTGACCGTCGGAACGCGGTCAGCCGCAGCGTCAGGCGCAGGAAGACCTGCCGCCCCCGCGAACTGCGTGCAATTGCCGGTGGTGAACCGGGTGAAGCGCGAGCAGTTCCAGTTGACCGCGAGGCCCAGCGAAAGGCCGTCGACCGGCGGGCGATGGTGGTCTCCACGTCGATGCCGTAGGCCCTGGAGGCGCCGCAGATCTCTTCATGGGGCCCCGTCTGTTTCTGTCGTCGCCGGCGGCCGCCGATCACGAACGGTTCTTTGCCTGCAAAATTAACTCCCCTGCGCAGAAGGGCGCCTTGTCTCCCAAGGTCATTGGAATGCCCGCGCCGGGCCACCGCTGCCGCTGTTTTCCGGCAAAAGCCTCCGTCCAATCCCCCGTCATCCCCGCGCGAAGGCGGGGATCCCGCTTGTTCGTTCAGGCGCGGCGACATAAGCGGGACCCCCGCCCTCGCGCGGGCGACGAGCAGATCGAGCCGAACCTGCGCAACTTCGAAGGAACCCGCCCCATGAGCTTCTGCGAAACCATCTGGCAGGACGTGGCGCCGCTGCGCCGGGCGATCCTCGAACAGCCGTTCCTGGCGCAGCTCGCGGACGGGACGCTGCCGGGGGAGAGCTTCCGCCATTACATGATACAGGACAGCCTCTACCTCGCCGAATATTCGCGGGTGCTGGCGATCGCCGCGGCGCGGGCGCCGACGGCGGCGGGCCGGCTCGAATTCTCGGACGGCGCCAAGGTCGCGGTTCAGGTGGAGGAGGCGCTCCACCAGGCCTTCTTCGCGCAGTTCGGCGTCACTCCCGAGATGGCGCTGGCGAGCGAGGCGACCCCGGTGTGCCTCGGCTACACCAGCTACCTGCTCGCCCTCGCGGCGACGCGCAGCTACGAGGAGCTGATCGCGGGCATCCTGCCGTGCTTCTGGGTCTACTGGGAAGTCGGCTGCGCCATCAAGCCGCGCGCCGCCGCGCCCAATCCCTACGCCGCCTGGATCGATACGTATGCCGCGCCCTCCTTCGGCGAGGCGACGGACCGCGTGCGCGCGCTGGTGGACGAAGCCGCCGCAGCCGCCACCCCGGCCACGCGCGCGGCGATGGCGACGGCCTTCCGCAATGCCGCCCGCTACGAATGGATGTTCTGGGACTCCGCCTACCACCGCGCCGGGTGGCCAATCTAGCCGGGCTTGGGCTGGGGCCGTCCGAAATCGTCGCTCGCCATTGATCGGCGAACAAGGTTTCGTAATTTCACGGACAATCCCAACATAAGTTTTATGTGCAATATTACACACCAATAAATACCGCGTGATTATTTCCAATTGCGCCCTTGCTTAGAATCGATCCATCAGTACCCTAAGTATATATCCATATTCAGGGGGCACCGATGGAGAAGCAGACTCGCGAGCACGCGCTTGGCTCCCCATGCCGGGGTGATCTCGGCGGCCGATTTGCCAGCCGCCTCCTCCTCGGCACCGCGCTGGCGAGTGTCGCCGCCGGCCTCGCCGCTCCATCGGCGCATGCACAGGCCTGCGGTGTTCCCGTAGCGGGCGTCGTCACGTGTTCGCCGTCCGGCAATCCATACCCGGCCGGCATCGAATACTTCTCCCCCGCCGCCGATCCGGCGCTCGACCCCGCGCTCGATCCGGCCGCGCCGGTGCTCGACCTGACCGTCATCCTCGAGCCCGGCGTGCGGGTGCAGACGGCGGGCGGCCTGCCCGGCGTGGCGCTGATCGGGTTCAACGACGGCGCGGTGACGCTGGACGCCCGGGTAGACACCGGCATCGAGGTCAGCGGCACGGGCGCGACCGGCGTGCTCGGCCTCACCAACTACGGCGACCTGACGATCAACACCGACAGCATCGTCGCCACCGGGCGCGCCTCCGCCGGCATCATCGCGAATTCGAACGAGGGCGACGTCACCGTCACCGCCAATACGATCACGGTCACCGGGAACAGCGGCGTCGGGATCAGCGCGAACTCGTATCGCGGCGCCGTGACGATCGACGTGGGCACGGTGTCGGCGGACGGCTATTACTCCGGCGGCATCGATGCCTACGCCGGCAACGGCGACATCCAGATCACCGCCGGCGCGGTATCGACCACCGGCGGCAGCTTCTACAGCTACGGCTCGACGGCGATCGAGGCCCAGGCCATCTACGGCTCGATCGCGATGGACCTCGGCGCCGTCTCGACCCTGGCGGACTATTCCCACGGCGTCAGCGCGGTGTCCTTCGCGGACGGCGGCGTGGTGGACATCGCCGCCGACACCGTGACCACGCAGGGCTTCGGCTCGCAGGGCGTGCTGATGCAGGGCGACACCGCCAACCTCTCGGTCGACACGCTCACGACGGCGGGTGACGGGGCCTACGGCGCGGTGATGTTCGGCACCGGCGAGGGCGGCGCGCACTTCACATCGGCCGGCAGCGTCTCGACGAGCGGCGAAGACGCGGTCGGCGTGTTCGTGAAGGCCTACTCCGGCGGCGACGCGACGATCGAGGTCAACCAGGTCGCGACCCTCGGCGCCGAATCCACCGGCGCCTACGCCTATTCCGACTACGGCAACGTGACCATCACCGCCGCCTCCGTCACGACCGAGGGCGACGAGGCCCGGGGCGTCTCCGGCATCGCCCTGAACGGCGCCGTGGCGATCACCGTGGGCGACGCCTCGACCAGCGGCTACAGTGCCGCCGCCGTGTTCGCGCTGGGCGGCACCGTCGATGTGACCCTGACCGGCGCCGTGAGCACAACCGGCGACCAGTCGAGCGGCGTCACCGCCTACGGCATCGGCGACGTGACGGTGACCAACACCGGGTCGGTCACGACCCAGGGCTTCAACGCCAACGCCATCGTGGCCTCGGGCGCCGGTCTCGGGGACGTGACCGTGGACTCCGCCGGGTCGGTCGGCACGGCCGGGTTCGGCTCGATCGGCATCGTGGCGACGGCCGGGATCGGCGGCGACGTCGCGGTATCCGGAGGCGACATCGACACGCTCGGAGCGCTGTCCCACGGGATCTATGCCTTGGGCGACGGCGTTTCGGTGACCGTCGACGGCGCGATCACCACGGCCGGGCAGTTCTCCGCCGGGGTGATCGCGGAAGCCTATGCCGGCGCGGCGAGCGTCGTCGTCAACGGCACCATCGCCACGCAGGGCGCCGGTGCGGACGGCGTCTTCGCTTACGGCGCGCAGGGCGTAAGCGTGACCGGGACCGGCGCGATCAGCACCCAGGGCGTATCCGCGCAGGGCATCATGGCCGAGGGCTTTGCCGGCGATGCGACCATCGACATCGGCTCGATCGGCACGACCGGCAATTACGCCGAAGGCATCTACGCCGAGGCTTCGGGCAATGTCTCGGTTTCGGCCGGCAGCGTCAGCACCACCGGGAGGCTCTCCAACGGCGTGGTCGTCGACAGCGTCTGGCTGTACGGCGTGCAGCAGGTGAGCGACGTCACCGTCGATATCGGCTCCGTGTCGGTGACGGGCGACTACACCCACGGCATCATCGCCACTTCCAGCAACATCGGCACCGTCTCGGTCGACGCCGGCACGGTGAGCACTTCGGGCACCAGCGGGATGGGCATCCTGGCGCTCTCCTCGGTCGCCGACATCGCCGTGACCGCTGGCACCGTCACCACCAGCGGAGCGGGCGATCTCTACTACGGCCCGACCGGCATCTATGCCTACAGCGACGAGGGCGACGTCTCGGTCACCACCACCGGGCTCGTCTCGACGCAGGGCGACAACGCGGCCGGCATCTACGCCGGATCGGGCGTGGGCGACGTGGCCGTCACCGTCAATGACGTCACCACCACCGGCGACTTCGCCCCCGCCGTCCACGCGGTGGGCGCCAGCGCCTCGGTCACCGTCAACGGCGATGTGACGACTTCGGGCCTGCTCTCGGACGGCGTCGTCGCGCTCGGGCTCTACGGGAATGCGAACGTCGCGAACAACGGAACGATCTCGACCAGCGGCGCGGTCTCGAGCGGCATCTACGCCACGGCGCTCTACGATGTCGCGGTGAGCGGCGCCGGGTCGGTGGGGACCGGCGGCGACGGCGCGGTGGGCATCGACGCCCTGAGCCTCTACGGCGGGATCACGGTCACCGCGGGCACGATCACGACTGCGGGCGACTATGCGCAAGGCGTCCATGCGCAGGCCATGGGCTTCGCGGCGGGCACCGACGTGAGCGTCGACGTCGCATCGGTCACGACCTCGGGCACGCTGTCCGACGGCATCGCCGCGCTGTCGCTGCTGGGCAATGTCGAGGTGACCTCGACGGGCGCGCTGACCACCAGCGGCGAGGGGGCGTTCGGGGTCTATGCCTTCAGCCTGCTGGGCGATGTCTCCATCACCGTCAACGACGTCGCCACCTCCGGGGACGATGCGGTGGGCGTGCAGGCCTACGGCTACAACGCCAGCGTGACGGTCAACGGCGACCTCTCGACCGGCGGCACCGACGGCGCCTTCGGCTTCGGGGCGGGCGGCGTGCAGGCGATCGGCTCGTTCGGCACGGCGGAAGTGACCGTCAACGGTTCGGTCGCCACCGCCGGGGACTATGCGACGGGCGTGTTCGCCAGCGGCTACTACGGCGCCGCCGTCACCAACGCCGGCGCCATCACGACCCGCGGCACTTTGGCCAACGGCGTGACCATCGAGGCGATCTACGCCCCCGTCGTGGTGGTCAACAGCGGCACGATCGCGACCACCGGCAACTATTCGGCGGGCGTGTCCGCGCGCAGCTACTACGGGGCGAGCGTCAGCAACTCCGGCGCGGTCTCCACCCGCGGCGTGTTCGCGACCGGCATCACCGTCCAGGCGGGCTACGAAGACGGCATTGTCGTCAACACCGGCACGGTCGCCACCACCGGCGAGAGCAGCGCGGGCATCCTCGTCGACGGCTATGCCGACGTGCGGGTCCAAAGCACCGGCCGGGTCACCACCTCGGGCAACTATTCCGCAGGGATCGGCGCGAGCACGGTCTACGGCAGCTCCGCGAGCACCGCCGCCTCGGTCGCCACGACCGGCGCGGTGAGCACCGCGGTCAACGCCTATGGCAGCGGCGGCGTCACGGTGAGCGTGGGCACCGTCTCGACGCGGGGCGACAACTCGCTCGGCGTGCTCGCGGGGAGCTACGGCAGCGTCGGCGTCACCGCCGGCACGATCACCACCGCCGGCGCCGACAGCGACGGCATCCGCGCCGCGACCTTTGGCGAGGGCAGCAGGATTACGATCACCGCCGGCAGCGTCGGTGTCGGCGGCGAAGGCAGCAACGCGATCAACGCGCTCGGCTTCGGCGGCGACGTGAGGGTCAACCTGACCGGCGCCGTCTCGGCCGCGCAGGACACGGCGGTTTCCATCCTGTCGGCCGGCGACGCCACCGTGGCGGTCGGCTTCGGGGCATCGGTGACCGGCGCGATCGACGGCATCAGCACCGACGCCGAGGGCACCACCCGCATCGTCAACGCCGGCACGATCAACACCGGAACCGGCCATGCCATCTCGGTGCTCGGCGGCCCGGCCGCGATCACCAATGCCGGAACCGTCACCGGACGGGTGCAGCTCTCCGCCGGCAACGACAGCTTCGCCAATTCCGGCAACTTCCGCGCCGGCGCCAGCAGCGACTTCGGGGCGGGCACCGACGTGTTCACCAATTCGGGCCGGCTCATCGTCGATGCCGCCGGTACGGCGCCGCTGGCGATCGCCTTCACGGGACTCGAGCACTTCGCCAATTCCGGACTGTTGGACCTGCGCAACGGCACCGTCGGCGACCAGCTGACCCTGCCCGGCACGTTCACCGGCTCGGGCAACAGCACGCTGGGCCTCGACCTGACCACGAACGCGGGCGGCGTCACCACCGCCGACAGGCTGAACGTCGGCACGGCGGGGGGCACGACCCGCATCGTGCTCGCCACCAGCGGCACGGTCTACGCGACGCCGGGAGTGACGCTGGTGCAGGCTTCGGCGCCTTCCTCGGCGAGCGCCTTCACCCTGCCCTCCGCCGAGATCGGCTTCGTCGCGCTCGACCTCGTCTACCGGCCCGATACCTTCGCCTACCAGCTGGTCGGCACGCCGGGCTCGGCGGTCTACCGCGCCGCCAAGGCGAGCGAGGGCGCGCAGAACCTGTGGTATCGCTCGGCCGACACGGTGACCGCCCATGTCACCGGCCTGCGCGACGGTCGCCGGGCGGGGAGCACCGCCCCCGGCGGGTTCTGGCTCGAGATGACCGGCGGCGTCGACAAGCGCGACGAGACCCGCAGCGCCAGCGCCTTCGGCGTCACCCGCAGCTACGACCTGAACTACCGGCAGGACTACTACGGCGGGCAGGCGGGGTACGACTTCGGCACCGCCGGCGCCGTCACCTTCGGCCTGACCGGCGGCTACACCTCCTCGATCCAGCGCTTCGACGACGCCGCTAGGTTCGACTACGACGCGGTCAACGCCGGCGCCTATATCGGCGTCGATGCGGGCGGCTTCTTCGCCAACGCGCTGGTGAAGTACGACCACTACTGGATCGACGCGGACAGCGCCGCGACCGGCTACAGCGAGAACCTGGAAGGCCATTCCCTCGGCGTCCAGGGCGAAGCGGGCTTCCGCTTCGGCTCCGCGACGTTCTTCGCCGAGCCGGTAGCGAGCCTCGCCTATGTCAGCACCAGCCTCGGCGATATCGCCGCGCTCGGCCAGGTGATCGACTACGAGCGCATGGACGGCCTGCGCGGCAAGGCGGGGCTGCGGCTCGGCGGCAGCACCGCGATCGGCAGCGGCAACACCCTCACCTTCTACGCCAGCGCGCTCGCGGTGAAGGAGTTCAAGGGCGAGAACGGCGTGACCTTCGTCTCGGGGCCGAACAGCTTCGACATCGGCAACCGCCCGATCGACACGTTCGGACAAGGCACGCTGGGCCTCACCATCACCACCCCGGGCGGCATCACCGGCTTCCTCGAAGGCACCGCCGACCTCAGCAGCAACTACAGCGGCGCCGGCGGGCGGGCGGGCATCCGAATTCCGTTCTGAGCCTCCCCGCCTCCGGGCGGTGGACAGACCGGCCGAAACCCCGATAAGCAGGACCCCATGGCACAAACAGACAGCGGCGCCCCCGCAAGGCCCGCGAGCGGGCCGACCCAGATCTCGGTGTCGCGCGGGCTGGCCGAGTGGCTGCTGCGCAACAACGCCAGCTTCGCGTTCACCTCGTACCAGACCGGGCAGCTGTTCCTGGCAGGCGTGCTGGCGAACGGCACGATCTCGTTCAACCAGCAGAGTTTCACGCGGGCGATGGGCATCTGCTACCAGCCGGGGCGGCTCTATCTCGGCGCGCTGCACCAGGTCTGGCGGCTCGAGAACATGCTGCGCCCCGGCCAGCTCGCCAACCAGCAGTTCGACATGGCGCTGGTCCCGCGCAACGCCCAGACCACCGGCGACGTCGACGTCCACGAGATCGGCACCGACAAGGCGGGCCGCGTCCTGTTCGTCAACACCAAATACAGCTGCCTCGCCACGCTCGACCTCAACCACAGCTTCCGCCCGGTATGGAAGCCGCCGTTCATCTCCAAGCTCGCGCCCGAGGACCGCTGCCACCTCAACGGCATGGCGATCCACGAGGGTCGCCCCCGCTACGTCACCGCCGTCAGCCGCAGCGACATCGTCAACGGCTGGCGCGAGCGGCGCCACGAAGGCGGCGTGCTGGTCGAGGTGGAGACGGGGCGCATCGTCACCGACCAGCTCTCGATGCCGCACAGCCCGAGGGTCCACGGCGGTTCGGTCCTTGCGCTCGATTCCGGGCGCGGCCAGATCATCCGCATCGACCCGGAGACCGGCGCCAGGACCGACATCGCCTTCTGCCCGGGTTTCCTGCGCGGCATGGCGCTGCACAATGGCCACGCGCTGGTCACCGTCTCCAAGCCGCGTAACGGCACCTTCGCCGGCCTCGCCCTCGACGGCGAGATGCGCGCGCGCGACGGCGAGCCCTGGTGCGGCGTGCTGGTGGTGGACCTCGCCTCGGGCGGCATCGTCGAGTGGATCAAGCTGGAAGGCTTCATCACCGAACTGTTCGACGTGGCCGTCCTGCCCGGCGTGCGCTGCCCCATGTCGATCGGGCCGGAGACGCTGGAAATCCGCTCGACCATCACGTTCGACGAGACGATCCGCCCGCTCGACTGACGGCTCAGGCCCTGTCCCAGTAGGCCGGCGCGCCGATCTCGGCGCGCAGCCATTCGGTCAGCGCCGCGACCTTGGCCGACGCGCTGCGGTTGCGGCTATAGGCGATGTAAAGCTCCGCCCCTTCCGCCTCCGCGCCGACGTCGACCTGCACGAGCGCGCCGCTTGCCAGCTGCTCGTACATGAAGAACGTCGGCAGCAGCGCGATGCCGAGCCCCGCCAGCGCCGCATCGCGCATCACCACGCCGTTGTTCACCCTGAGGCAGGCGCGCGGTCGCAGGACCGTCTCCCCCTCGCCCGAGGTGAACCGCCAGTCGGCCGAGCGGTTGGAGTAGAGGATCGCGCAGGCCCCGCCCAGTTCCTCGAGCGAGGCGGGCGCGCCGTGCTTTTCCAGATAGGACGGCGCGGCGACGAGGACGCGGCGGCTCGACGCCAGCCGCTTGGCGATCAGGCGCGAGTCCTGGATCGGGCCGTGACGGATCACCGCATCGTATCCGTCCGCCGCCACGTCGACGAACTTGTCGTCGAGATCGACGCTGAGCTCGATGGCGGGATGGAGCGCGAGGAAGGAATTCAGCATCCGCCCCAGATGCAGCGTGCCGAAGCCGATCGGCCCGGCCAGCCGCAGCGGGCCGGACAGCGAGCCCCGGCGCTCGGCGATCTCTGCCTGCGCCTCGACGGTCTCGCGCACGATCCGGCGCGCGCGTTCGAGGAACGCCTCGCCTTCCCCGGTCAGGGTGAGCTTGCGGGTGGTGCGCTGCATCAGGCTCGCGCCGAGCAGCCGCTCGAGTTCGGTCAGGCGCTCGCTCACCACCGATTTGGCGAGGCCCAGACGCCGCGCCGCCTCGCTGATCGACCCCGCTTCGGCGACCGCGACGAATGCGGCCACCCCTTCCAGTTTCATCATCGTTCGGCATTCCCGAAAGCCGGTTCCGGAATTTGGCGGCTAGTGCGCACGATGACCTGAAATCATCTTGCCGTCGACAGCCGCAAACGCGGCTGGAGGAGGCAACAGATGTTCACACGGATTATCGCAGCGGCGCTGGCCCTGTCCGCCGTTACAATCGCCGCCGCGCCTGCGACTGCGCAGGTCGAGCCCTTCCCCGCGAGCTTCCGCACCCAGGAGATCGCCACCAACGGCACCACGATCCACACCCGCATCGGCGGCAAGGGGCCCGCCGTCGTCCTGCTGCACGGCTACGGCGAGACCGGCGACATGTGGGCCCCGCTCGCCGCCGACCTTGCCCGCGACCACCTCGTCATCGTGCCCGACCTGCGCGGCATGGGCCTCTCCGCGAAACCCGCGGGCGGCTACGACAAGAAGACGCAAGGCCAGGACATCGCCGGCGTGCTCGATGCGCTGAAGGTGCGGAAGACCGACCTCGTGACGCACGACATCGGCAACATGGTCGGCTACGCCTTCGCCGCGCAGAACCGCGCGCGCGTCACCCGCTTCGTGCTGATGGACGCGCCGCTGCCGGGCGTGGGGCCCTGGGACGAGATACTCAAGAACCCGCTGCTCTGGCACTTCCGCTTCGGCGGCCCCGACATGGAACGCCTCGTCGCCGGGCGCGAGCGGATTTACCTCGACCGCTTCTGGAACGAGTTCTCCGCCCGGCCCGAGCGTTTCAGCGAAGCCTCGCGCGTCCACTACGCCGCGCTCTATGCCAGGCCCGGCGCCATGCACGCGGGCTTCGCGCAGTTCGCCGCGTTCGACCAGGACGCGGTCGACGACAAGGCCTTCGTGGCCGAGGGCAAGCTGACGATGCCGGTGCTGGCGATCGGCGGCGAGAAGTCGTTCGGCCCGATGATGGCGACCGTCATGCGCTTCGCCGCCACCGACGTCACCGCAGCGACGATCCCCGATGCCGGGCACTGGCTCATGGAAGAACAGCCCAAGGCCACCATTGCCGCCGTGCGCGGCTTCCTGGACGCGAAGAAGTGAGCGGCCTCCTGACCCGCGCGACGCTCACCGCGCTGGCGGCGGCCACCGCCGTCGGCGCTGCGGCACAGGACCGGGAACTGCGCCTGCCACCCGAGGCCATCGCGAAACTTCCGGTGGTCGCGGCGGGAGCGGGCACCTCCGGGCTGGCGGCGATCCAGACCCGCGTACTGGCAGGTGACCCGACGAAGGCCGGGCCCTACACGATCTCGATCCGCGTACCGCCCAGCACCCGCATCGCCGCGCATACGCACAGGGACTCGCGCTCGGCGGTGGTGGCGGCGGGGCTCTGGCACTTCGGCTACGGCGCGGTCGCGGACCCGGCGAAGTCCGTGGCGCTCCCCGCCGGCAGCTACTACACCGAGCCCGCCGGCGATCCCCACTTCGCCTGGACCGGCCCGGAAGGCGCGACCGTCCACATCACCGGCGTCGGCCCCTCCGACACCCACTACACTTCCGAACCACGGCAGAAAGACAGCAAATGACGGACTTTTCAGGAAAGACGGCGCTCGTCATCGGCGGCAGCCGGGGCATCGGCGCCGCGATCGTGCGGCGCCTTTCGGCGGACGGCGCGGCGGTCACGTTCTCCTATGCCGGATCCGCCGAGGCCAGCGCCGCGCTCGCCGCCGAGACCGGCGCCACGGCCGTCCAGTCGGACGCCGCCGACCGCGCGGCGGTGATCGCGCTGGTGGCGGGCGCGGGCCCGGTCGACATCCTCGTCGTCAATGCCGGCGCGGCGCTGCTCGGCAACCCGCTGGAACTCGACGCGGATGCGATCGACCGCATGATCGACATCAACGTGCGCGCGCCCTACCACGCCGCCGTGGAAGCCGCGCGGGCGATGCCCGAGGGCGGACGCATCCTCTTCATCGGCTCGGTCAACGGCGACCGCATCCCGTTCGAGGGCGGCGCGGCCTATGCGCTCACCAAGTCGGCGATCCAGGGGCTGACGCGCGGTCTCGCCCGCGATTTCGGCGCGCGGGGCATCACCGTCAACGCCGTCCAGCCCGGACCCACCGACACCGACATGAACCCAGCCGACGGCCCGATGAGCGACCTCATGCACTCCTTCATGGCGATCAGGCGCCACGCCCGCGCCGACGAGGTCGCCGGCATGGTCGCCTACCTGGCGGGTCCGGAGGCGGGGATCGTCACCGGCGCGCTGCACACCATCGACGGCGGCTTCGGCGCCTAGAGGATCGCCAGGCTGAACCCGAGCGCGACCAGCAAGGACGCGGCGGTGGCGGCGACCACTGGCATCGCCGCGCGCCAGCCCATCCGCATCACGAGGTCGAGGCGCGAGCGCATCGCGGTCGCCGTCACGGCGAGCAGCAGCAGCGTCTTCGACAGCGTCAGGCTGGCGTGGACGACGATGGCGGGCATCGTCACCAGCGAATTGACCACCACCACCGCCAGGAACAGCGTGATGAACCAGGGCATCGCCAGTCGCCGGATCCAGTGGCGGTCGGCGGCGTCCTCGTCCTTCACCAGCATCGACACCACCGCGACCACCGGCGCCAGCAGCGCCACGCGGCTGAGCTTGACGATGGTGGCGTAGCTGCCGGCGGTGTCCGAAAAGGCATAGCCGCCGCCGATCGCCTGCGCGACGTCGTGGATCGAGGCGCCGATGAGGAAGCCCGCCTGCCGGTCGTCCAGATGGAGCGCCCCGGCCAGCGGCGGGTAGAACGACATGGCGAGCGCGCTGGCGAGCGAGATCACCACCAGTGTCAGCGCGAACTGCGCCTGGCTCACGCGCCGGGGGCCCAGCACGCCGAACAGCGCCAGCGCGGCGGAGGCCCCGCAGATCGCCGTCGCGCCGCCCGCCAGCAGGCCGATCGCGGTGGAGGCCCCGGTGACCCGCGCCACCAGCAGCGCCGCGCCCATCGCGGCGGCCATCACCATCAGCAGGGCCAGGAACGGCACCGGCCCCAGCCCGCCGATCTGGGCGATGGTGACCTGCGTGCCGAGCACGACGATACCCCAGCGCAGGCAGGCCTTGGAGGCGAAGTCGAGGCCCGCATGGGTGCTCGCCTCGCTCGTCACGAAGTTGAGCGCCAGCCCGATCAGCAGGCCCATGAGGATGATCGGCGCGCCGTAGTGCTCGGACAGCCAGGCCGCCGCGATGCTGGCGATGCCGCAGATGGCGAGGCCCGGCCAGAGCAGCTTCCAGCGGTCGAGCCGCGAGGGCGGCGCCGTCCCGGCTTCCTGCCGGCTCAGGAACATCTCGCCGTAAAGGTCGCCGGCGTGGTCTGCGCTCACCTGTCCTCGTCCTCCCGACCGCAGCCCTTCTGTGAACATGCTTGCTGTCTGTCCTGCGGTGTCATAACGACCTCTATGGCGACGCGCGCGACGGGGCAAGAGCTTTGCGGGTGCTCGCCGGATTTGCCGCCGGCGAAGCGGCGGACTAGGGAGAGCCGGACATGACCTTGCACCAAGCGCCGGCGGCGTCTCCGCCCGTTCCTTCTCCCGATCCCGGCGCCGCGCGCGCGCAGAACGTGCTGATCGCCCTGATCTTCCTGGCGACCGCGCTCAACTACGTCGACCGGCAGGTGCTCGCACTGCTGAAGCCCATGCTGGAGGCCGAGTTCAGCTGGAGCGACCAGCAGTTCGCCCACCTCGGCTCGATCTTCCAGCTTTCGGCCGCCGTGTCGCTGCTCGGCGTCGGCTGGTTCGTCGACCGCTTCGGCGTGCGCTTCGCCTATGGCTTCGCGGTCGCCGTCTGGAGCCTTGCGGGCATGGCCCATGCGCTGGCCGCCAGCGTGCAGCAATTCGTGATCGCCCGCGCCGTGCTGGCGACGGCGGAATCGGTCAACACGCCCGCGGCGATGAAGACCGCGGCGATCTACCTGCCGCCGGCGCGCCGCTCGATCGGCATCGGCATCATCAACACCGCGCCCAACATCGGCGCCATCGTCACCCCGCTGCTGATCCCCCCCTTCGCCATCGCCTTCGGCTGGCAGGCCGCGTTCCTCGTGACCGGCGGGCTGGGCCTGCTCTGGCTGGCGGCATGGCACTTCAACACCGGCCGCCTCACCCCCCTCGCCGGGCAGGCCGCGACGACGCGCGCCAGGGTCGAGTGGGGAGTGGTGCTCTCCGACCGCAGGACCTGGACGGTCATCGGCGCCAAGGCCTTCACCGACCTCGTCTGGTGGTTCGTGCTGTTCTGGACGCCGGATTTCTTCTCGCGCCAGTTCGGGCTCAGCCAGGGCATGCTGGGGTGGCCGATCGCGATCATCTTCACCCTCGCGGCGCTCGGCGCGGTGAGCAGCGGCGCGCTTTACCCTGCCCTTTTGCTGCGCGGCTTTTCGATGAATGCTGCGCGCAAGAGCGCGATGCTGGCTTTCGCGCTGATCGTGCTGGTCATGCCGCTGGCGCTGACCGCATCGAACCCCTGGATCGCCGCGATCTTCATCGGCCTCGGCCTTTTCGCGCACCAGGGCTTCTCCACCAACATCTTCGGCATGGCGACCGAGATCGTTCCCGCCCGCCGCATCGCCACCGTCATCGCGCTGGGCGCCGTCGCGGGCAACCTGACCGGCACCGGCATCATCGAGTTCGCCGGCTGGTCGCTCGACAGCGGGCTGGGCTACGCGCCGCTGTTCGTGGTCTGCGGCGCGGCGTACCTGGTGGCGCTGGCGTTCATCCACCTGATGCAGCCGAAGCTGGCCGCGGCGGAGTGAGCCCCATTCCTCCCCCTTGGGGAGGAAGCACGGCTTCTCGCCCGCCGGCGAGCGCGGGATAACGCCAGGGGAAACGTCAGCGGACGGGTTGCGGCCGGCGCTGGGGGCCGCCAGCGACAGGCGGCCAGTGCTGAGTCCTGCCTTTTGATCGCGAACGGCTGGAAGGGGCAAAACCGCTTGGGACTTCCAACTCGGCCCTGCGGTGCGCGGGGATGACGGGGCGGGCTCGCTCCCTTACCGTCTCTCCTGGGAGCACACTCCCATGTTCATCCGCGCATCCGGATTACGGCTTTGTCCGGTATCCGTGACCGGGCGCCGACCGCGCCGGGACCATGGAACGTCAGCTACACGCCCCCGACCCGCCGCTTCGCCGGCTTGGGACCGACGTCGGAGCGTATAACCTATTTGGTTATACATGTCAAGCGGGCATCCGGCGAGGGGGCGTTTGTTCGCCCCCTCGCACAGGTCAGTTGAAGCGCGCGCGCAGGTTCACGCCCGCGTAGCGGTCGGCGTCGCGCGGGATCATCAGGCGCTGGCCGGAGGTGGTGTTGAGCAGCACGTAGCTGTCGTCGAGCAGGTTGCGGACCAGGAAGGTCAGGCGATACCGGTCCTCGGGGTCCGACACGCCGATGCTGGCGTTCCAGATGCCGTAGGGGTCGATCGGGCCGCTCTCGCCGAGGTCGGAGAACTGCTTGCTGACGTGGTGCCAGTCGCTCGACAGGTAGAATTTCACCGACCCGGCATCGACGTCGTAGTCGGCGCCGAGGGTGTAGCTGAACTTGGGGGCCAGCGGCAGGCGGGTGCCGTCGCGGGCGTCGGGCGCGTTGGTCAGCGGGTTCGGGTTGAACTTGCGCACCGTGGCGTCGGCGTAGGCGGCGTTGGCGCGGAAGGTCAGGCCCGGCGTCGGGGCGACGGTCAGGTCCGCCTCGAAGCCCTTGGAGCGCACCGTGCCCGCGTTGGTCAGGCTGGTGGTCGTGGCCCCGTTGATGAGCACGAAGTTGTTGGCCTGGAAGCCCTTGTAGTCGACCAGGAAGGCCGCCGCGTTGAGCTGCACCACGCGGTCGAGGAACTGGCTCTTGAAGCCCACTTCGAAGCTGTTCGACTTTTCGGGGTCGATCGGCTCGGAATTGCTGGGCGCGGTGTGGTTGAAGAAGACGTTGAACGCCGGTCCCTTGTAGCCGCGCGTGTAGCTGCCGTAGAGCATCACGTCGTCCATGACGTCGTACTGCAGCACCGCCTTGCCCGAGAAGTTGTCGGCGCTGGTGCTCCCGCGCGAGGTGTCGGTGCCGTTGCCGCCCGAGGCGAGAGTGCCGCCCGCGCCGTAGGCCAGCAGGCCCGAGGCGGCGGTGGGCAGGCCGGTCGCGGCGTTGACCGCGGCGCCGCGGACGTGCGTGAAGCTCACGCTGTCATGCGTGAAGCGCCCGCCCAGCGTCAGGCGCAGTTCCGGCAGGAAGGCGTACGTCGCCTGCCCGAACACCGCCCAGTTGCGGAACGAGACGTCCGAGCGCGAGGTCGCCGAGACGAACTGCGTGTTGACGGTGTCGGCGAGGTTGCACGGCCGCGCGCCCGTCGCCGGATCGACCGGCGCGGTCGAGGCGGCGCAGGTCACGTCGCTGCGGGTGAAGTCCTGCGTGTTCTTCGAATACCACAGGAACCCGCCCACCTGGTACGTCAGCGCCTGGTTCTGCGGCGAGGCGAGGCGCACCTCGGCGGAGACCTGGTCGGTCTCGACGGTGCCGCGGTCGTGCAGCTGCGGGGTGCCGACGATCGCGCGGGGCAGGAAGTCGCCGTCGCGGATCTCGGTGTTCTTCCAGTTGCGGTAGCCGGTGACGATGCTGAAGGTGTGGTCCGCGAAGGTGTCGATGTCGGCGTTCAGGGTGAAGCTGTACTGCCGGTCGAGCGAGCGGGTGATGAGGTTCTGGTTGACCTCGCGGGTGTCCTCGCCGAGCGGCGCAATGCCCCGCTCGGCGTCGAGCACGGCGCCGCGCGACACGCCGGTCGCCTCGGCGCAGCAATCGTCGTTCGCCTTGAAGTAGTCGGCGATCAGCCGCAGGCGGCCGCCTTCGCCGTCGTAGTCGAGCAGGCCGCGCGCGCCGTAGTGCTCGTAGCCGTTGACCGTCTTGTCGTAGTAGGTGTTCTTCAGGTTGCCGTCATAGGTTCCGTAGAAGCCCGTCAGGCGGCCGGTCAGGTCCTGCGCGATCGGGCCGGACAGGCTCAGCTTCGCGCGGTATTCCTCGTCCGTCGTGCCCGAGACGCTGGCTTCGGCCTCGAACCTGTCGGTCCCGCCCTTCGAGACGATGTTGACGAGGCCCGCCGAGGCGTTCTTGCCGAACAGCGTGCCCTGCGGCCCGCGCAGCACTTCGAGGCGGTCGAAGTCGACGAGGTCGAGGAACGACTGGCCCGAGCGGCTCAGCACGATGCCGTCGACAACGGTGGACACACTGGGCTCGGCCGCGACCGAGAAGCTGATGGTGCCGACGCCGCGCATGACGATCGCGCTGTTGGCATTGGTCGTGCCCTTGCGGAAGGTGACCGAGGGGACGATCGAGGTGATGTCTTCCAGGCTCTTGGCGCCGGCGCGGTCCATCGCCTCGCCGGTGACCGCGCTGATGGCGATCGGCACGTCCTGGACGTTCTGCCTAACTTTCTGCGCAGTCACGATAATCTCGTCCACCTGCGCGACGGCGGGGGTGGCGGCGGTGAAGGCGAGGGCGGATACGGTAGCGACCAGGCCGGCGCGCGTCACGGCACGGGCGTGCTGAATGCGGATCATGATTTTCCCCTCCTGAACTGGGATCGGCGCGAAGTTTTGAACACCTCAGGTCGTCCTGTTGGTTGCGCGACCTCTTGATTGAGACCGGCATTTCTGTCAACCGGTGTCACATCAGGCAGGGCAGATGCGGCGCGCGGTGCTGCACGACGGGCACACTGTAGGAGTCGGATGTTGGCGCTGAGTTTCGCCGTTCGGGAAGACGGCTTCACCTGCCGCATGGCAGGCCGGGACCTCCTGCGCAGTACCACCCGGCGCCCGGCCTTCACCGTCGCCCGCGGGCACCCCGACGTGCGCATGCTGCGCGGCAACTTCGCCATCGACGATGCGCCCACCGGCCACGCGCCGCTGCCCTTCGCCCGTCTCGAAGGGGAGGATATCCTCCTGTCCGAGCGCCCCGGCGGCGCGCCTTTGCTGCGGCTTGCGGCGAGGGGCGACGCGCTGGAAGTGGCCGCGCTCGATCCCGCCTACGACCGCGTCTGGGTGGACCTCGTGGCCGAGCCCGGCGAACATGTCTGGGGGGGCGGCGAGCAGATGAGCTACCTCGACCTCTCGGGCCGCCGCTTCCCGATCTGGACCAGCGAGCCGGGCGTCGGGCGCGACAAGTCCACCGAGCTGACCCGGCTGATGGACGAGCAGGGCATGGCCGGCGGCGATTACTGGTGGACCAACTATCCCCAGCCGACGTTCCTCTCCTCGCGTCTTTACGCCTGCCACCTCACCAGCAGCGCCTACTCGGTGCTCGACTTCACCGATGCAGGGCGCCACCGGGTCGAGATCTGGGAAGGCGCGTTCACGCTCGAATTCTTCGCCGCCGAGGACATGCCGGCGCTGGTCGGCGCGCTTTCCACCCGCTTCGGCCGCCAGCCCCCGCTCCCCGACTGGGCGATCGGCGGCGCCATCGTCGGGCTCAAGGAAGGGGACGCCAGCTTCGCGCGGCTCGAGCGCATCATGGCGGCGGGCGCCGAAGTCTCGGGCCTGTGGTGCGAGGACTGGATCGGCATCCGCCAGACCAGCTTCGGGCGCCGCCTGTTCTGGGACTGGTCGTGGAACGAGGCGCGCTACCCGGACCTTCCCGGCCGCATCGCCGCACTGGCGGAGCGCGGCGTGCGCTTCCTCGGCTATGTGAACCCCTACCTCGCCAACGACGGCGCGCAGTACCAGGAGGCGCTCGCGGGCGGCCACCTTGCACTGCGGGAGGACAGCGACGAGCCCTATCTCGTGGACTTCGGCGAGTTCGACTGCGGCGTGGTGGACTTCACCAACCCCGCCAGCCTCGACTGGTTCGCCGAGCGGGTGATCGGGCGCGAGATGCTCGACTTCGGCCTGTCGGGCTGGATGGCGGACTTCGGCGAATACCTGCCGGTGGACCTCAGGCTCCACGACGGCAGCGACCCGATGCTGATGCACAACCGCTGGCCGGTGCTCTGGGCCGAGGCGAACGCGCGCGCCGTCGCCTCGCGGGGCAAGACGGGCGAGGCGGTGTTCTTCATGCGCGCGGGCTTCTCGGGCGTGCAGGCGTTCTGCCCGCTGCTGTGGGCGGGCGACCAGTCGGTCGACTTCACGCGGCACGACGGGATCGGCACCGTGCTCACCGCCGCGCTTTCGGCGGGGCTGGTCGGCAATGCCTATTCGCACAGCGACGTCGGCGGCTACACCAGCCTCCACGGCAACGTGCGTGATCCCGACCTGATGATCCGCTGGTGCGAACTCGGCGCGTTCTCGCCGGTGATGCGCAGCCATGAGGGCAACCGGCCCGACGACAACCTGCAGATCGATTCGCGCGACGACCTGCTCGCCCAGTTCGCGAGCATGTCGCGGGTCCACAAGGCGCTGGCCCCCTATGTCCGCCACCTCAGCGACGAGGCGGCCGAGACCGGGCTGCCGGTGCAGCGCCCGCTGTTCCTCCACTACTTCGACGAGGCGCTGTTCGCCGTGCAGGACCAGTACCTCTACGGCGCCGACATGCTCGTCGCCCCGGTGGTCGAGGCGCAGGCGCAGTGCCGCACCGTCATCCTGCCGGGCGACAGGCCCTGGCGCCACCTGTGGACCGACGAGGACTTCGCGCCCGGCACCTACCGGATCGCCGCGCCGTACGGCGAGCCGCCCGTTTTCTACTTGCCCGGCAGCGCTTTCGCGGCCCTCTTCGCTTCGGTGAAGGAGAGCCGATGAGCGACCGTTCCAACATCCGGGACGTCTCGGCGCGGGCAGGCGTCTCGGTGAAGACCGTCAGCCGGGTGCTGAACGGCCACCGCTACGTCAGCCTCGATACCAGGGCGCGCGTCGAGAAGGCGATGCGCGAGCTGGAATTCAGGCCCAGCATCGCCGCGCGCATCCTCGCGGGCACCAAGTCGGGGCAGGTCGCGCTGATCTACGACAACCACAGCCCCTACTACATGAACCAGATCCAGATGGGCTGCTGGGAGGGGTGCCAGGGCGCCGGGATGCGGCTGCTGGCCCAGCCGGTGGACGTGAGC
This sequence comes from Novosphingobium sp. GW821-FHT09E05, assembly GCF_059416165.1. Classification (NCBI taxonomy): domain Bacteria; kingdom Pseudomonadati; phylum Pseudomonadota; class Alphaproteobacteria; order Sphingomonadales; family Sphingomonadaceae; genus Novosphingobium; species Novosphingobium sp. GW821-FHT09E05. Next base: position 179,926 of record NZ_JBWKOQ010000005.1, on the reverse strand, counting down.
GACCCCGCCGTGGGCGAGCAGGTGCGCGGCCTCGTCACCGAGACGCATGTCGACGGCGTGATCCTCTCCTCCCCGGTCACCGACTGCGTGCCGGTCCTGAAAGCGCTGGAAGGCATGGACATCCCCTTCGTGCGCATCTCGCCCGGCACCAACCATGCGATGACTTCCTCGGCCTCGATGGACGATGCGCAGGCGGCGGACGACATGACCAGCTACCTGATCGCCATGGGCCACCGCGCGATCGGCTTCGTGCGCGGCCACCCCAACCACATGGCCTCGGAGGAGCGCCTGTTCGGCTACCGCCGCGCGCTCGACCGCGCCGGCATCGCCTTCGAGCCGACGCTGGTCGCGCCCGGCGAGTTCGACTTCGACAGCGGCGTCGCCGCCGCCCGCCGCTTCCTGGGCCGCGCCCGCCGCCCGACCGCGATCTTCGCCAGCAACGACGACATGGCCGCCGGCGTGCTCTCGGTCGCGCACGACATGGGCCTCGACCTGCCGCGCGAGCTTTCGGTGGCGGGCTTCGACGACACCACGCTGGCGCGCATGGTCTGGCCGCAGCTGACCACCATCCACCAGCCCACCCGCGAACTGGCGCTGGCGGCGACCGAGCTGCTGCTCGGCGGCGTCGAGCTGACCCACCGCAGGCTGCCCCACGCCCTCGTCGAGCGCGCCTCGGTCGCGGCCTTCCCTCCCGCTCTCCTTCCCTGACAGGACATTTTTCCATGGACCTCCTCCCCCTCCCCGAAACCCGCCGCCCGCTGGGCAAGAGCGGCCTCACCGTCTCCGCCCTCGCCTGGGGTAACTGGCGCCTGTGCGGCGATGACGTCGGCGCGGTGGTCAAGCTGCTGCACGCCGCGCTCGACGCCGGAATCGACCTGATCGACACCGCCGACATCTACGGCCCCGACAACGACGAGGCCTTCGGCGCCTCGGAAGCGTTGCTGGGCCGCGCCCTCGCCGCCGAGCCGGGCCTGCGGGACAAGCTGGTGATCGCCACCAAGGGCGGCATCTCGATGGGCGTGCCCTACGATTCCAGCGCCGGGTACCTCACCTCCGCCATCGACGCCTCGCTGAAGCGCCTCGGCACGGACCACGTCGAGCTGTGGCAGATCCACCGCCCCGACATCCTCACCCACCCTGCGGAAATCGCGCAGGCCATCGACGCGGCGCACAAGGCGGGCAAGATCCGCAGCTTCGGCGTCTCCAACTTCACCGTGAGCCAGATCGCCACGCTGCAGCAGTTCCTGACCATGCCGATCGTCTCGACCCAGCCGGAACTCTCGGCGCTCAAACTCGCCCCGATCGAGAACGGCGAGCTGGACCAGGCGATCGCGATGGACATGGCGGTGCTCGCCTGGTCGCCGCTCGGCGGCGGGCGCATCGCCGCGCCGAAGGACAAGCGCGCGCTCGACGTCGCCGCCGAACTGGACGCGGTGGCCGAGGAATTCGGCGTGTCGCGCACGGCCGCGGCCTACAGCTGGATCATGGCGCACCCCGCGCGCCCGATCCCCATCGTCGGTTCGCAGAAGGCCGAACGCATCGCCGAGGCCGCCGATGCGCTGAAGGTCCGCTGGAGCCGCGCCGGCTGGTACGCGGTGCTCGTCGCCGCCAAGGGAGAGCCCCTGCCATGATCAACGCCTTCAACGAAACCGGGCGGACCTGCGAGGTCAGCTGGTTCTCGGCGCTCTGCGACGACGACTACGAGTTCCTCGGCCAGCCCGACCCGATGCTGGCGTCGAGCTGGGAGCATTGCCGCAACATCGTCATGCAGGCGGAAAAGGGCGGGTTCGACAACATCCTGCTCCCCTCCGGCTATGCGCTGGGCATCGACACCACCATGTTCGCGGGCGCCATCGCGCCGATGACCGAGACGATCCGCCTGCTCTGGGCGCTGCGCATGGGCGAGGACTGGCCGCCGCAGCTGGCGCGCCGCATCGCCACGCTCGACCGCATCCTGGGCGGGCGGCTGACGGTCAACATCATCTCGTCCGACCTGCCGGGCGAGAAGCTGGACAGCCGCGCCCGCTACCAGCGCACGCTCGAGGTCATGCAGATCCTCAAGATCATGCTGGCCGGCGAGCACCTGAAGTACGAGGGCGAGTTCTACAACCTCGACCTGCCGCCGGCGCGCATCTCCACCGTCTCGGGCAAGTGCCCGCCGCTCTACTTCGGCGGCCTCTCCGAAGACGCGCGCGAGGCGGCGGCCAAGGCCTGCGACGTCTACCTCATGTGGCCCGACACCATGGACAAGGTCCGCGAGATCATCGCCGACATGACCGCGCGCGCCAACAAGTACGGCCGCACCCTCAAGTTCGGCTACCGCGCCCACGTCATCGTGCGCGAAACCGAAGCCGAGGCGCGCACTTACGCCGACCGCCTGCTCTCCAAGCTCGACGATGCGGCCGGAGAAGCGATCCGCCAGAAATCGCTCGACAGCGCCAGTGTCGGCGTGGCGCGGCAGGCGGAACTGCGCTCGGCGGCGGGCGGCGACGGCTTCGTCGAGGACAACCTGTGGACCGGCATCGGCCGCGCCCGCTCGGGCTGCGGCGCGGCGATCGTCGGCGATCCGGACCAGGTCCTCGCCAAGCTGCAGGCCTACCAGGCGGAGGGCATCGACGCCTTCATCCTCTCGGGCTACCCGCACGCGGCCGAAGCGGACCTGTTTGCGCGCCACGTCCTGCCCCGCATCCACCACGCGCCGCTGGTGCTCTGAGGGCCTGTCCGCCTGAAGCGCGGGCGGCGCGGCGCTAGGCTTGCTGCGCGAGCCGCGCGCGCAGGGCTTCCTCGGTGAGGATGACGATCCCCGATCCGATGTTCTGCAACTGCCGCGCCTTGCGGTGCGGCGGGCTCGCCTCGAACCAGCGGCCGTAGGGCTGCTTCGCGGCGATCACCAGCATCGTCGTCGTCGCCCCCACCGAGGCCGCGACGCGCGCGCCCGCGCCCGCCAGCACATGCGCCAGCGGCCCGTCGCGCGGCTCGCCGAGAATGGCGATGCGCTCGCCCCTGAGCGGTCCTTCGGGCGCCGCCGGCGGCACCTTGGGCCTGACGGACGAAGGCTTGGCCATCCAGCCCTTGAGGTCGATGCCGGTGTGCTCGATGGCGCGGACGATCACCATCCCGGCCGCGCGCGCGTCGCTCAGCGCGTCGTGGTGGCGGTGCTCTATCCCGAGAAAGCGCGAGAGCACGTTCAGGCGGTGGCTGGAAAGCTGCGGCCATGCGCGCTTGGCGACGCTGACGCTGTCGAGCCAGTTCGTCTCGATCACCGGGCGCTCGCCGATGCGGCAGGCGGCGGCCAGCGCGCCCTTGTCGAACCACGAATGGGCGACGGTGATGCGGCCGCTGAGGTGGCCGTCCACCACGGCGTGGATGTCCGCGAACGTGGGCTGGCCGGCGCAGTGCTGCGCGGTGATGCCGTGGATGCCGATGTTGAAGGAATGGAACTCGTCGCGCGGATCGACCAGCGTCTCGTAGGCGAAGACCTCGCGCCCGCCGCGGAAGCCGACGATGCCGATCTGGCAGATGCTGCTGACCCGCGAACACGCGGTCTCGACGTCGACGACGACGAAATCGGGCGCCTCGTCCTGCGGGGGATTCGGGGACATCATCGCGCGCCCATAGCAAGTCGCCTGCCCCTGCGCGACCCCGTGCCGGTGCGTCAGGACCGCCCCGCCCGAACGGCCCGGTCGGCGCGAAGGCGAAATTGTTCCCCGGCCGCGCGCCGCGATCGCACCGCTGGCCGCAAAATCCGGTCGATCCGTCTCTAAAGTTCAGTAGTGCTCCCAGAAATCCCCCCAAAAGCTCTTTAATTACAAGCAATTGGCCCCATTATTCAGGCCATGCTCGATTCTTCCTTCCGACCCAACCGGCGCGCCGTAATGATATCCGGCGCCGGCATCGCCCTCGCCGCGCTGGCCCGCCCGTCGGCGAAGCCGTTCCTGGGGACGTCCCACCCGCGCCGGCCGACGGCGGTTCCCGCCGCCCCGCGCAGCACCCCCGCGATGCCGCAGACCGCGCTGGACGCGGCGCGCTTCTCGGTCGACCCGGCGCTCCTGGGCCGCGCGCTCGCCGCGCTGGACCGGCATTCCGGGACGGTCAAGGCGCGGGACCGGATGGCCATCGTCGACTTCACGGCGCCGTCGTCCGACCCCCGGCTTCACTTCCTCGACGTCGTCAGCGGCAAGGCATCGCGCCTGCTGGTCGCGCATGGTTCGGGCTCCGACCCGGGGCACACCGGCTTCGTCGAGCGCTTCTCGAACGCCTTCGGCTCCAACGCCTCCAGCGAGGGCGCCTTCCTGACGGGCGACTACTACGTGGGCAAGCATGGCCGCTCGCAGCGCCTGATGGGGCTCGACCCGACCAACGACAACGCGCTGAGCCGCGCCATCGTCATCCACAGCGCCTGGTACGCGAACGACGACATGATCCCCGCGCATGGCAAGCTGGGCCGCAGCCAGGGCTGCTTCGCGGTGGGCGAGAACAAGCTGGACGACGTGTTCAGCTTCCTGGGCGAAGGGCGGATGGTCTTTGCCGCCCGCGCCTAGGCCGGCGTGAAACCTACGGGATTTCCATAAGTTATCATACGGGTCTTACTGGGAGATCCGTGTGCATAGAAGTCTCATCGCCTGCTCGCTGCTGGCCTTTGCCGCGGCGCTGCCGGGATGCCATTCGAACTCCGACAGCCAGCACGCCGAGGCGCCGGTCACCATCGACCAGGTGCACTGGAACGACGGTGCCGTCCGCCAGTTGCGCGGCGCCATCGGCCGCCGCGCCGCGCATGGCCTCGACCGGGTGCCGTTCGCGGTGGAGGGCCAGCCCGGCAATCCCGAAGGCGACCGCGCCCTGACGCAGAGTGCGCTGCGCTATGCCTCGGCGCTGGCGCGCGGGTCGTCCGACCCGGCGAAGCTCTATGACGTCTACACCGTCGCCCGCCCCGACCCGAACCTGCTGAACGGGCTGGGCGCGGCGCTCAGGGACGGCAAGCTGGACGCCTGGCTCGACGGGCTGGCGCCGCAGGACGAGGGCTACCGCGCGCTGTCGAAGGCCTATCTCGCGCTGCGCAGGCAGGGCGCGGCGCCCGCTTCGGCGATCCCCGACAAGGGCGAGCCGCTGAAGCCCGGCGCCGCCGATGCACGCATTCCCGCGATCGCGCGCCAGCTTGTGGCGTCCGACTATCTCGACCGCTCCGCCGCGCAGGGCAACGCCTACAACCCGGCGATGGTGCGGGCGGTGCAGCGCATGCAGGCCGACTACGGGATCAAGCCCGACGGCGTCATCGGCGCCGATGCGCTGGAAATCCTCAACCTCTCCGACGCCGACCGGGCCCGCACGATGGCGGTGGCGATGGAGCGGCTGCGCTGGCTGGACCGCAATCCGGCGCCCACGCGCATCGACGTCAACGTCGCCGCCGGGCGGCTGCTCTACTGGCGCGACGGCAAGGTGGCCGACAGCCGCAAGGTCGTCGTCGGCGAGCCCGAGAACGAGACGCCGCAGCTGGGATCGCCGATCTACCGGCTCGTCGCCAATCCGACCTGGACGGTGCCCCGCTCGATCCAGAACAAGGAGATCGCGGGCAAGGGCAGCGCCTATCTGCAGCGCAACAACATGGCGTGGAAGGACGGCTGGGTGGTGCAGCAGCCCGGCCCGAAGAACTCGCTGGGGCTGGTCAAGTTCGACATGAAGAACGAGCACCAGATCTATCTCCACGACACCCCCGCCAAGCAGCTGTTCCAGGAGGTCCAGCGCCAGCGCAGCCACGGCTGCGTGCGCGTCGAGGATGCGCTGGGCTTCGCCGAGATGCTGGCGAGCGACGAAGGCGTGCTGGACGAGTGGCACCGCGCGCGGGCGACCGGCAAGGAAACCTTCGTCAAGCTCCCGCGCGAGATCCCGGTCAGGCTGCTCTACCAGACCGTGGTGCTGGGCGAGGACGGCGAGCCGGTGATCCGCTCCGATCCCTACGGCTGGAACGACGGCGTCGCCGCCGCGCTGGGCTTCCCGTCGGGGCAGGCCTACCGTCTCCGCAATGCCGGCGGCGACGTCGGGCCCTGAGGGTCAGAAGCGCCGGGACACGCCGAGATAGAGTTCGACATCGGGCGCGTCGCGGTCGAGCCCGGCGTTGGCCCCGGCATCGAGCTGGAAGTCGTCCGCGATCAGCCAGCCCAAGGACAGGCCCGAGAGATGCGCCACGCTGCTGCCCTCCGGGTCGTGGTCGGCCGTCACCTGATATTCGGCGGTCGCGGTCACCGCCTCGCCGATCTTCATCGCGACGCCGACCACTTCGCCGAAAGCTAGGTGGCGGCCAGCGCCGTCCTCATCGACAGCGGCATCGACTTCGCCCGTGGTGACGAGGCTCCACTTGTCCGAAAGCTCGTAGCTCAGCGCGACGCGCAGGCCGGCGCCCCAGTCACCGGCGCCGATGGGCTGGCGGCCGACCGGCAGCGATACGTAGGGCATGAGCGCGAGCGACAGGCCCGAGCCGTCCGGGTGGGCCAGATTGCGCCGCAGCGCCAGCGTCACGTCGCCCGCGCCGCTGCGCCGGTCGACCTCGCCGGTCGCCCGGTCGCGCGTTCGCGACCAGCCGAAGCTCGTCCATCCGACCTGGACTTCGGCGTGCCGGGCGATGCCGTAGCGCACCAGCAGGTCGGCGGCCTGGAACACGTCCTGCCGCTCGGCGGCGCTCCGCTCCAGCGTCCAGTCGCCGAGCCCGGCCTCGACCGAGAACCGGCCCGGTTCGGCGGTGCAGGCGGGCGTGCCGATACCCGGACGGTCGGGACAGTAGTCGCGCGCCCCGGCCCACGCCGCCGAGGGCACCAGGGCGAAACTCAGCAGGGCGATCGTCAGGTTGCGCATGGTATGGGCCTTTCCGGGCATGAACGGACGCGCCGCGGCAACGTTCCTTGCGCGCAGCGATGCCCGCACGATGCGCCGGGCGGCGCGGGAAGGCAGGCGATGCCCGCTCTCCCCGCGCCCTTCGATCAGCGCGCCGGACCGCCGAAGCGGAAGCTCGCCTCGAGCCCCAGCGTGCGCGGACGCAGGCGGTTGGACGTGATGTCGTACCCGGTGGCGCTGATCTGGTAGACCGAGCGGAAGCTGGTGGCGCCGTTCTCGTCGGTCAGGTTGTCGGCGAACAGCGCGATGGTGAGCTGCGCCAGCTCGACGCCGATCCGCGCGTCGATCCGGTCGATGGTGTCGCCGGGCAGGAACGCCGAATAGGACGAGTTGCGGCGCGGCGAGCTGTGCTGCCAGCCGATCCGGCCGAACGCCTGCACGGTGTCGCTGAGCTGCGCGCTGTAGTCGGCCGAGGCATTGGCGGTGAACTTCGCCACGTCGTCGACCGCCGAGCCCTTGACGATCGCGGTGCCGGGCACGGCGCTGACGTATTCGGCGTCCACGTAGGCCCCGCCGGCCGAGAGCGTCAGTCCCGCCACCGGCTGGGCGACGAGGCTCAGCTCGGCGCCCCTGGTGCGGGTGCCATCCGAATTGACGAGCCCGTTGAACGAGGTTCCCGGGATCGGGATGCGCACGGCCACGTCCTTCCAGTCGCTGTAGAACAGCGCGCCTTCCACGCTCAGCCTGTGGCCCAGAAGGTCCGCCTTGGCGCCGACCTCGTAGGTCCAGATCGAATCCTGGCTGAGCGCGGCGGGCAGGACGACGCCGTAGACCGGGCCGAGCGCGTAAGGCACGCTCGGCTGGAGCTGGCCCGAACGGAAGCCCTTGGCCGCGCTGGCGTAGATCGTGGCGTCGGGCGTCGGGTGCCAGGCCACGGAGAAGCGCGGGTTCCACGAATGGTAGGTCCGGCCCGGCTGGTCGACGGCGACGCCCGAATTGGCCTCGAAGCCGCTCACGCGGTCCTCGAACCAGCGCAGGCCGGCGGTGAGGTCGATCGGCGCGCCGGGCAGCGTATAGGTCGCCTCGCCGAACAGCGCGCGGGCGCGGCTGTTGATCTGGGCGTCATTGTCGATGCCGGCGGCGGCGAACTTGACGGTGTCGTTGCGCTGGGAATCGCGGGCATAGCCGCCGATCGTCCACTTGAGCGGGCCGTCCCCGGTCGAGGCCAGGCGCAGCTCGTGCGCGTCCAGCCCGATGTCGATCAGCACGTCGATGGTCCCGCGCGCCGAGGCGCCCTGCTGCGGCACCGTGAAGTCGCTGTGCGAGTACGAGTAGAACAATTCAGCCCCGCCCAGATCGTACCGCGCGGTCGCGCCGTAGAGTTCCTGGCGGCTGCGGCTGTAGGGGACGGTGGTGCGCGTCTGCTCGCCATCGTCGCGCGCGGTCGAGCCGCCGCCGGGGAAGTCGGACTTGGAGAACCAGTAGTTGCCGGTGATCGACAGGCGCTCCACCGGATCGAAGCGCAGCCTGGCGCGGAATGTGTCGTAGGTCTGGTCGTTGACGTTGGTCTGGCCGGTGCTGCTGTTGTCGACCCAGCCCTGGTAGCGCTCGTGCGTGCCGGCGACGCGGACCGCGAGGATCCCCGGGATGATCGGCGCATTGAACGCGCCCTTGGCGCCGGCATTGGTGCCCCCGCCCCGGGTGTCCGACACCATGCCGAGGCCCTTGGCCTCCCAGTTGTCGAGGTCGGCGCCCTTGGTCAGGATGCGCACGGTGCCGCCCATCGAGCCTTCGCCGAACAGCGTGCCCTGCGGTCCGCGCAGGATCTCCACGCGGTCGAGGTCCCAGGCGCGCACGTCCGGGCTGATCGGCACGGTGACGCCGGTGAACGGCAGGTCGTCGAGGTAGAAGCCGTTCTCGTTGGCGCCGAGCGAGGTCGAGATGCCGCGGATCGTGATCCTGGTGCCGAGCGCCGAGCCGCCGTCGTAGATGCCGACGCCGGGCGCTTCCTGGAGGAAGTCGGCGAGGTTGGCGGCGCCCCTCTTCTCGAGCGCGGCGCCGCTGACAGCGGTTACCGCGATCGGCACGTCGATGGCGCGTTCCTCGCGCTTGCGGGCGGTGACGACGATGTCGCCGTCCCGCTGGGCATCCGAGGCACGGGCATCCTGCTCCTGCGCGGCGACGGGGGCGCTCATCAGCGCGGCGCAGACGAGCGCGGCATGGCTTACCAAACGAACGGACATAACAAACCCTCACAGTCCTGATCCCGGCGGACTTCCCACGCGGTACAGGGATTTCTTTCATTTGCGGCAGGCACGCGGCTGCCCCGAAGCGAGCGCGTTCAGCGCCGCCGGCTCTGTTCCGGCTGCGTCAAAACTACGTAGATCACCCGGGAGCGGCCCCTAGTCCGCAAATCCATAAGGCAAAGTTAAGCCCGCTGGTTCGAATCAGCGCACAGAAGGTAGCGCTCTCACCAGATACGCCCGGACTCTGTCCCGCAGACGCCGTGCGGGCGTCGGCGTGTCGCTTCAGCCCCGAAAGGGGGCTTCAGCCTGCTTCGAGGAATTCGATGACGTTGCCCGCGCCGTCGCGGATGAACAGCCCGCGCCCGAAGCGCTCGCCGACTTCGAGCACCAGTTCGATCCCGCGCGCGACGAGGTCGGCGCGGAAGGCGTCGTAGTCGGTCACGGTGAAGGCGACGTGCTTGTTGCCGAGGGTCTTCAGGTCCTCGCGCGGGTCAAGGCGCTCGGGCGGCATCGGCAGCGGGTCGGCGACCTGGAACAGCTCGATCCGCAGGCCGTCGCGCTCCAGGAACATCGCCAGCGTGCCGCCGGGTATGGGAAAGCGCTGCTCCACCCGGAAGCCCAGCACGTCCTCGTACCAGCGCGCGGCGGCCTCGATGTCGGGCACCGACATCGCCGCGTGGTGGAAGCCGAGCCGCGCCATCAGCGCGCGATCAGGGCCAGCGCCGCCTCGGCGTCGATCACGTCGCCGATCTTGGCCTGGATGTCGAACAGGTTGCCCTCGTGCGGTCCGGCGGCGCGGTCGGCGCAGGCGTCCGACACCACCAGCGGCACGAAGCCGTGGCACAGCGCGTCGAGCGCGGTGGCACGCACGCAGCCCGAGGTCGAGTAGCCGCCGATCAGCAGCGTATCGATGCCCTCGGACACCAGCATCGAGGCCAGCGCGGTGCCGAAGAAGGCGGAAGGGTAGAACTTGGTCAGCACCCGGTCGCCGGGCTGCGGCGTCAGGCTCTCCGGGAAGGCGCCGAGCGGCGAGCCCTCCATGAAGTTCCTGAGGCCAGGCACCTTGCGGAAGAACATGCCGCCCTCGCTGCCGTCGCGGTATGCCACGTTGGTGAGGATCACCGGTATGCCCGCCGCGCGCGCGGCGCCGGCGAGGCGCACGGCCTGCTCCAGCGCCGCCTCGCCGTGCGCATAGAGCGGCGAGGCCGGGTCGAGGTAGGCCATGACCATGTCGACCAGCAGCAGCGCCGGACGCTGGCCCGGCTCCAGTCCACCGCCGAAGCCGGCGCCTGCGTAGTCGGTGTCGAGATCGGTCGGTTCAGCAGCCATATATCGCTCCCTGGGCCAGCAGGTCGCCGGCGCCGGTCAGTTCGTTGAGATTTCGAAGTTCGCCGGTTTCGCCCCGCAGCCCGCTGCTCGACCGGTCGGCACCGAGGCGCGCCAGCCAGGCAGCGCCCGAGGTGGCGAGGCCGCCCATCAGCAGCAGCGGGTGCAGCGCGGCGGCAACGCCCAGTGCCTCGAGGCGGGTCTCGTCGTCGGTCGGCGTCACGCCCCCGGCGGCCAGGTTGTGGACCAGCGGCACCCGGCCCGCGAAGCGCTCCGCCACCGTTTCGAGCTCCGCCATCGTGCGCGGCCCCTCGACGAAGACGGCGTCCGCGCCCTCGGCCAGGAACGCCTCGGCGCGGTCCATCGCCGACGACAGCCCCTCGACCGACAGGGCATCGGTGCGCGCCACGACGAGCATGTCGCGCCGCGCGTCCAGCGCCGCCCGCACCCGGCCGACGGCATCGGCCATGGGCACGACCTGCTTGCCCGCCATGTGGCCGCAGCGCTTGGGGAAGGTCTGGTCCTCGATCTGCACCGCGCTTGCCCCGGCGCGTTCGAGCATGCGCACGAAGCGCTGGAGCGTCAGCGCATTGCCGAAGCCGGTGTCGCCGTCGACCAGCAGCGGCAGATCGCTGGCATCGCGCATCAGCGCGATCGTGTCGACCACCCGGTCGGCGGGCACGAGCCCGAGGTCGGCCCGGCCGAGCATCGCCATGGACAGCCCCGCGCCCGAGACGAAGCCCGCCTCGAACCCGGCGCGCTCCACCAGGAGCAGGGTCAGCGCATCCCAGCAGCCCGGCATCGAGACGAGGCCGCGCGTCGCCCGCTCGGCGAGCCGGCCGCGCAGCCTCGCGACGTGGCTCATCCGAGCTGGCCGTGGCCAAGTTGACCGGGGATATGGTCCTCGTGGTTCTCGAGATACCACGCGGCGATTTCCTCGCGCGTCGCCCACCACACGCCGGGCAGCGACTTCGCGTGCTCGATGAACTCGCGGATCGCGCGGACGCGGTGCGCGCGGCCCGAGACGTGGGGGTGCAGGCCGACGTTCATGATGCGGCCGGTCTTCCCGCCCTCGGCGTAGAGCACGTCGAGTTCCTCGATCAGCGCATCGCGGAACTGGTCGGTGGTGAAGTTCTTGCGGGTGATGAAGGTGAAGTCGTTGATCTCGTTGGAATAGGGCACCGAGACGATCGGACCGTTCGGCGTGCGCAGCAGGTAGGGCTGGTCGTCGTTCATGATGTCGCAGTAGAAGGTGCAGCCCTCGCCCGCGAGGATGTCGGCGGTCTGCAGGGTGCCGCGCAGGCTGGAGGAGAGCCAGCCCTTGGCCTTGCGGCCGGTGAACTTCTCGTACTGTTCGAGGCTGCGCAGCACGATCTCGCGCTCCTTGGCCGGATCGCCCGCGAAGCCGGTGAGCAGTTCGCCCTGTTCCCAGTTGTGCGCCAGCAGTTCCCAGCCGCGCTCCAGCACGGCGTCGGTCATCGCCTTGCGGCGCTCGAAGGTGACGGCGTTGGTGGTGCAGGTGGCGGGAACGCCAAGTTCGTCGAACAGGTCGAACAGCCGCCAGATGCCGACGCGCTGGCCATATTCGCGCCACGAGAAGTTCGGGAAGTCGGGGACGTTGCCGGGCAGGATGTCGGGCAGGATCGCCGGGCCGCCCGCGTAGTAGGGCTTGTCGGTGTCCTTGGTGAGGTCCCAGGTCTCGAGGTTGAAGGTGAGCATCAGCGCGACGCGGGCGCCGTTGGGCCACTTCAGCGGCTTGCGCTGCGGCAGGGGGACGTAATCGTATTCCATCGCCAGAATCTCCGGATGCTCGATTTCGGTGGGCCGGGAGGGGATGCCTCCGCGAGCCGTCATGGGTTCGACCTAGGTCGGTCGGCGGGCGCGGGCCTAGCAGGCGATCCTCGACTTCTCGCCTGTCGAGAATCGCGCGCATGGATACCGTGGCAGTTCGGGAGCAAGGCGCTAACTGCCTCATCGCATGCACCGACGCCGAGGATCGGCGCCCGTCAGGAGCACTAGACAATGGCCCGACCGCTTTCAATCGCAGCGCACCTGCTCGCCGGATTCGCGCCGGTCCTGCTCTGCGCCGCCGCGCCCACGGCCGCCGCCGCGCCGGTCGAGGCGCCCGCGACGCTTGCGTCCGTCGACCCGGTGACCTTCGCCGAGGGCCCGGACGGCCGGCCGCTGATGATGCGGGTGACCGCGCCCGCGCAGGGCCGGCGCCTGCCTGTACTCGTGCTCAGCCACGGCAACCTGCTGAACCGCTCGGACTACCGGCCGCTGGTCGAGGCACTGGCGCGCGGCGGCTGGATCGTGATCCAGCCCGACCACCCCGACGCCTCGCGCGAGGGCTTCGCGCCCGCGCCCTACCCCGCCGACACCTGGCGCATCCGGCTCGACCAGGTGAACTGGATCGCCGCGCATCTGCCGCAGGTGCTGGGCAAGGTGCCGGGACTGGCGGCGCGGGCCGACACCGAGCGCCTCGCACTGCTGGGCCACAGCTTCGGCGGGCACACGGCGGCACTGGCGATGGGCGCGCGGGTCGAGGGGGCCGACCAACCGGCACCGAGCGGCGCCTTCCGCGCCGCCGTCCTGCTCTCGCCGCCGGGCAACTGGGAGGGGCTGACCCCGCAGTGGCAGCAGCGCGGGCCGTACATGAAGGTGGACTGGTCGGGGCTGCGCCGGCCGGTGCTGATGGTCAACGGCACCGCCGACCTGACCCCGCTGACCGACAAGGGCCCCGCCTGGCACGACGACGGCTTCCGCCTCGCCGCCGCCGATGCCGCGATGTGCCTCATGCACATCGAGGGCGCGGGGCACTACCTCGGCGGCATCGACACCCCGCTGCGTCCCCCGCAGGGCGACGCCACGCCCGAGCGGCGCGAGCGGGTGTTCACGGCGGTGACGGCGTTCCTGGACGAGGCGACCGGGCGGAAGACGCCGACCTCGGCGAAATGGGCGGCGATCCGCGCGGGGCTCGCCTGCAAGGGCTGAACCTCAGCCCGCCTTCAGCGCCACCAGCAGGTTGTCGACGATCTGCCTGCGGCGGGTATCGAGCCGCGCCTCGACCTCGGCGTCGGGCTGGAAGCCGTCGATGTCCTGCGACGTGATCCCGTGGCGCGCCAGCAGCGCCTCGGTGACGATCTGGCGGTCGCACACCACCCACAGTTCGCGCGCGAGCGCCAGCACCGCCTCGGCCACGTCGTCGATGCGCGAGGGCGGGAGGATCTGCCGCTCGGCGGTGACGTCGCGCCCGGAGGCCGCGCCGAGGTCGAAGTCGGGAATGTCGCTCATGCGGGCTTGCGTCCATAGATGATGTAGGGGTCGCGCCCCGGGTTGGGCTGCCAGCCGCGCACGTCGACGAAGCCGGCGGCGCGCGCCATCGGCTCCATGTCGAGCCGGGCGGTGGAACGCCAGAACGGCTCGCCGCCCCAGCGCGCCAGCCAGTCGAAGCGCCAGGCGGTCAGCTTGTCGAGGCTCTGGGTGCGCGCGACGTCGGCCATCGCCATGTCGCCGCCGGGCTCGAGCACGCGGAAGGCCTCGGCGAAGATCGCCTCGATCGCCTTGACCGGCATCTCGTGGTGGATGGCGTAGGCGGTGACGAGATCGAAGCTGGCGTCGGCGAACATCGGCATGTCCTCGCCGATGCCGGTGTACAGGTCCCAGGCGAGACCCTTCTCGTTCGCCACCCGCTGCGCCTGTTCGAGCATGCGCAGCGAAGGGTCGATGCCGGTGAGGCGGGCATCGGGGAAGACTTCCGCGATCGCGACCGAGTGGTGCCCGGAGGACGTGCCGATCTCGAGGATGCGGGCATAGTCATCGCGCGGCAGGGCGCGCAGGACGGCGCGGCGGTTGCCGTAGATGTCGCCGGGGAAGATCTTGGAGACGTATTTCTTGTGGACCAGCTCGCCGTGGATGAAACCGTTCCACGGCCCTGCGTCCCAGCCCCCGCGCGTGCGGTGGAACCACACCTTCGACCAGTAGGGCGGCGCTTCGAAATCGTGCGCGGTGATGGTGGTGGGGCCGGTCTTGAGCGCTTCCAGCTCGGGCAGGATGCGCTCCTCGATCTCCGCGAACGCCTGCTCGGCGGCGCGGCCGTGCTGCTTGGCGCACCATTCGCCCAGCAATGCGCGCGCCTGATAGGCCGGCGAACCGGCGAGCGCCGAATCGACCGCCTTGTGGCGCTGCTCCATGTCGTCGGGCAGGCTGTCGGCATCGAGGCCGCCCGCGGCCAGCTCGCTTTCGACCTTCTGCTGCAGGCGCGAGGCCGCGAGCCGGGTGGTGACTTCGAAGTCCATCAGCGCGCGACCACGCTGACCGAGGCTGAACTGCATCGCCCGCTCTCCTTGTTGCTGGACGGCCAATTGCCACACCGGCGCCCTTTCGGCCAGCCGCGCGCACCCTCGCTATTCGCAGTGCGACAATGCGGACGTGAAGCGTTTTGGCCTCGGCAATCATTTGTGACAGAGGGGGCCCACCAGATCAGCACCGGCCCACGATGCCGGAAAACCCGACAGGGGGGAAACCATGATGAAGACTTTCTGGATGACCGGTACGGCCATCGGCCTCGCGCTCACCGCCGCCATCGCATCGCCTGCCTTCGCCCAGGACGCCGGCGCTTCGGCTGACGACACCGCCAGCTCGGGCGGCGACATCGTCGTCACCGCGCGCAAGCGCGAAGAAACGATCCAGTCGATCCCGGCCGCAGTCAGCGCGGTGACGCAGGAAACCCTGGTGCGCGCCGGTGCCCAGTCGCTCGACGACGTGGTGCGCCTGACGCCGGGCGTGACCTTCAACGCGGGCAACGGCGGCGGCCTCGCCGCGCCCGCCATGCGCGGCATCACCAACATCACCTCCACCACCTTCGACAACAACGTCGGCGTGTTCCTCGACGGGGTGTATCTCTCGGCCAAGTCGAACCTCGACATCGACCTGTTCAACCTCGCCCGCGTCGAAGTCATCAAGGGCCCGCAGAGCGCGCTCTACGGCAACAACGCCTTCGCCGGCGCCATCAACTACGTCCTCGACAAGCCGGCCGACCACCTCTCGGGCCGCGTCAAGGCGTCCGTCGGCACCGACAACCTGTACGAGATCGCGGGCAAGATCTCCGCTCCGCTGACCGATAGCCTCAGCATCATGGCGGTGGGCACCTATTCGCACTTCGGCGGCACGGTCAAGAACAGCCAGGGCTCGAACCTTGGCGGCTGGGACTACAAGGTCTCCGGCTCGGGCATGATCGACTTCCATCCCGGAAACGGCCTGACCGCCAACCTGTTCTACTACCACTACGAGGACAAGGTCGACGGCGGCGCGAACTACATGTTCACCAACGACTGCGGCGGCGTGATCTCGCCGCTGACGCTGCCCAACCGCGGCGGCAGCAATCGCCGCTTCAAGTGCGGCGAGCTGCAGGCGCCGGACGAGGTCAACGTCGATCCGGGCTCGTACTCGAAGCGCAAGACCAACCTCGCCATCGGCAAGCTGGCCTACGACTTCGGCCCCGTGGCGCTGCGCTACACCGGCTCCTACGCCAAGTACGATACCTATGCGATCCAGGACCAGCACCTGAACTCCTACGGCGGCACGCTCACCACCGACCAGCGCCGCTTCACCCAGCCCTATGTCGGCCCGGTGCGCGAGTGGAGCAGCGAGCTGCGCCTTGAATCCTACGGCAATTCGTTCTTCGACTGGGCCGTGGGCGGCTATTACTACAACCGCAAGGCCAACCAGACGGTCGTCGTCGGCTACGGCCTCGACCAGGTCCGCCAGTCGCTGAACAACCAGAACCTCGAGAACACCGAGATGAAGTCGGTGTTCGGCCTGACCACCTTCAAGCTCACCCCCACCCTCGACATCGAGGCGCAGGGCCGCTGGACCTGGGAAGACAAGGACGGCACCTACACCAACCGCCTGACCGGCGTGGTGCTCAGCCCCAAGGAGGACTTCTCCTACGGCACCTACCGCGTGACCGGCAACTGGGAGTGGAGCGACGACAAGATGCTCTACGCCGTGGTCGCCAGCGGCACCAAGTCGGGCGGCTTCAACAACACCGCCGTCGTCAGCGAGCAGTCCTACGGTCCCGAGAAGAACACCAGCTTCGAGCTGGGCAGCAAGAACACCTTCCTGGACGGCCGGGTCATCATCAACGTCGCGGCCTACTACATCGACTGGACCGACGTGCAGATCTCGGTGCCCTCGTCGATCACCGGCCAGACCAACCCCGTCACCAACATCGGCTCGGCCTCGGTCAAGGGCTTCGAGTTCTCGACCGCGCTGCAGCCGACCCCCGAATGGCAGGTGACCTTCGGCTACAACTACAACAAGTCGGTGTGGGACAAGGGCACCGTCGACTACAGCTCGTCGCGCATCTGCCCGACGGCGGCGGTCTGCGGCCTGACCCAGGCCGGCACCGGCATCGACGTGGGCGGGTTCGACATCCCGCGCATCTCGGCGCACCAGATCGCGGCGGCCACCACCTACACCATTCCGCTCGCGGCCTCGGACCTCTATGTCCATGCCGACATGTCCTACCGTTCCGACCAGGCGACCAATGCCATCGCGCTCCAGAAGGTGCCTGCGCAGACCTTCGTCAACGCCCGCATCGGCTGGCAGAAGGACGGCTTCGAACTGGCCATCTTCGCCAAGAACCTGTTCAACGAGAACTACATCATGTCCTCGGTGAACGAGCCCGAGTTCGCTCCCTCGACCACGTTCACCACCGGCTTCGTCGGTAACGGCCGGGTCGTCGGCGCCAGCCTCGAGGCGAAGTTCTGATGATGGCAGGGACCGGCGGCAGGGCAGCGACCAAGGCATTCGCCGCAGTCCTCGCCCTGCCGCTGGTCCTCGCCGCGCCTCTCCGGGCGGCGGACGAAGCGCCGGGCGCCGACGCCGGTCCCGCGCCCGACTATGCCCGCGCCGAAAGCTGGGCCGTCCGCGATGCGGGCAGCCGCAGCGAACACGGCGCGGACGTTTTCTACATCCATCCTACCACGTTCATCTCGCAGGCGTGGAACCAGCGGATGGACGATACGGCAACGCGGGCATGGACGATGGCGAGCGTGGCGGACCGCCAGCTCAATGCCTTCGCCGCCTGCTGCCGCCGCTTCATGCCGTTCTACCGCCAGGCATCGAGCCGCGCCTTCGTAGAGCGCGGCGGGCGCGGCGCGGCGGCCTACGACTTCGCCTACGCGGACGTGCGCCGCGCCTTTCGGACATACCTCGCGCAGAGCAGGGGCCGCCCCTTCATCCTCGCCGGGCACAGCCAGGGTGCGCTGCTCGGGCTGCGGCTGCTGCAGCAGGAGATCGCGGGCACCCCGCTGGCGAAGCGGCTCGTCGCCGCCTACCTGCCGGGCATCGGCATCCCCGCCGGCGCCCTGCCCGCCGACGTTCCGCCCTGCGCGGCGCCCACGCAGACGCGCTGTCTCGTGTCGTGGAACGGCTTCGTCGAAGGCGCCGACACCCGCGCCTGGACCGAGCGCTCGGTGGCCGACTATGCCGTGCCCGGCCGCGACCCCGCGATCGTCTGCGTCAACCCGATCACCTTCGACGCCGCCCGCCCCGCCGCCTCGCTGGCCGAAGGCAAGGGCATGCTGCCGTCCGCGCGGAAAGGCGCCGCGCCCGCCGCGATGATCGCCCATGCCGTCGCCGCGCGCTGCGAGGGCGGCGTGCTGCGCGTCGATCCCGCGCCGGGCGTGACCGCGCCGCCGCTGCCCAACGGCAGCCTCCACATGCACGACATCGCCTTTTTCTGGGGCGACATTTCAGCCAACGCCGCCCTGCGCGCGCACAGCTGGCAGGAGCACCGCCGATGATCGCCGCCCCGTCCCTCCCGCGCCGCGCGTTCCTCGGAGCCGCCGCCGCCCTGCCGCTGGCCGGCCTTGTCGCGCGGGCAGGTGCCGCAACCCCGGCCGCCTCCGCAGCGCCAGCGGGTCCGTGGACCGACGGCGGCCATGTCGCCCGCGCGGGCGGCAGGCTCGCGTGGCGCGCGCTCGGGCCGACGGACGGCGAGCCGGTCGTCCTCCTGCACAAGCTGGGCGGCTGGGTGGCCGACTGGCGCGGCGTCGCGCCGCTGCTGGGGCCACG
This sequence comes from Novosphingobium sp. GW821-FHT09E05, assembly GCF_059416165.1. NCBI lineage: Bacteria > Pseudomonadati > Pseudomonadota > Alphaproteobacteria > Sphingomonadales > Sphingomonadaceae > Novosphingobium > Novosphingobium sp. GW821-FHT09E05. The sequence continues at coordinate 161,447 of NZ_JBWKOQ010000005.1, read as the reverse complement.
CCGGCGGGTGATCGCCTTCGACCTGCCCGGCCACGGCGATTCCGCCATGAACGGCCCGCCGCCCTACGTGCAGACCGTGGCCGAAACCGCGACGATGCTCATGGCCGCGCTCGACGAACTCGGCATCGCACGCGCCAGCTTCGCGGGCAATTCGCTGGGCGGCATCGTCGCCACGCAGATCGCAGCGCTCTGGCCGCAGCGCGTGGAGAAACTGGTGCTCGCCAGCGTCAGCCTGTTCGCCGGCTACGACCGCGCCCGGCTCGCCGAACTGGAAACGAAGCGCGACCCCAAGGTCTACTCGGCCGACTGGCGCCCGCTCCCGCGCTCGGCAGGCGGCGCCGGTGATTTCGCCACGCAGGCCCCCGAGGTCGAGGCCGAGCAGGACGCCAGCCGCGCCCGCGCCGACCGCTGGGTCCGCCCGAGCGAGCGCGGCGTCGGCCTGTTCAACACCCAGGCCGCACTCGCCCGCACGATCGCCCCGCTGCTGTTCGTCTACGGAGACCGGGGCCATTACGTGAAGTACGTCCAGACCGGCAAGGACCTGCGCGGAGACGCCGAGGTCGTGCAGATCCCGGGCGCCGGCTCGTTCGTCCACCAGGAACGGCCGGCCGAAGTCGGCGCGGCGATGCGCGCGTTCCTCGAGGCGCCCGCCTGACCCTCAGGCCACCACGCGGATGGTGAAGCGCCCCGCCCGTTGGCGCAGCGGCGCCAGCCCGGCGTAGTCCGCCGAGGCGATGTAGGCCCGCGCCGCCCCCGCATCCGCGAAGCCCAGTGCGACGACCACCTCGCCCGTCGCCGCATCGCCTTCCAGCACCTGCTGCACGGCGCCGCGCACCAGCATCTCGCCGCCCAGCTTCGCGTTCACCTGCGCCACCGCCGCGCGGTATTCGGCGAAGGCGGCCCTGTCGTCGACGGTCACGGTGGTGAGGATGAAGGCGCCGTGCATGATCTGTCTCCCTGTGTGGATGTCCGCCTCCTAGCACCCGCGCCTGGCCTCCGGCGGCCCTCAGCGGCCCGGTTATCGCCGTGCGATAAGTCGGCGACTGTACGAGCGCGCGCGCCTCCGTCCCCGTGGTAGCCGCCATGGCATACCCCGGGAGCGACGCGATGATGCAGGAAGCCGAAACGATCTACAGCGAAGTGCCGGCCGACGTTCCGGGCTGGCTCGCCGCGCTGAACCTCCGGCAGACCATCGCCAATCGCGACGTCGCCGCCGAGAGCCGCCCCGTCGTCCATCCCGCCGACGGCGCCGTCATCGCGACGTGCCCCGAGGCGCAGGTCGCCGACGTCGATGCCGCCGTCGCCGCCGCGCGCGAGGCGTTCCCCGGCTGGGCCGCCCTCGCCTGGAGCGAGCGCCGCGTCCGGCTCGAAGCCTTCGCCGACGCCTTGTTCGAGAACCGCAAGACGCTGGCCTTCATCATCGCCGCCGAAACCGGCCGACCCCTGCGCCGCGCGTGGAGCGAGGTGTTCTTCTCGGTAGATTTCGTGCGCACCATCGCCTCGCAGGAGCTGCCCGAGACCGTCTACGACCGCGAAGGCATCCGCGCCCGCCTCGTCCATCGCCCGCTCGGCGTGGTCGGCGCGATCGCACCGTGGAACGCGCCGGTGATCCTCGCCGTCGCCAAGATCGCCAACGCGCTGCTGGCGGGCGACACCATCGTGCTGCGCCCGGCCCCGCAGACCCCGCTTTCCGCCCTATACATGGGCCTGCTGGCCCGCGAGGTGTTCCCGGCGGGCGTCTACAATACCATCACCGGCGACGCGGGCGTCGGCGCGGCGATGGCGGCGCATCCCGGCATCGCCAAGATCTCGTTCACCGGCTCGACCGGCACCGGCCGCCTGATCGCCGCCGCCGCCGCGCCCACGCTCAAGAAGCTGACGCTGGAGCTGGGCGGCAACGACGCCGCGATCGTGCTCGACGACGCCGACCCGGCCGCGATCGCCGCCACCGCCTATGCCATCTCGCTCCAGAACGCCGGCCAGTTCTGCGCCGCGATCAAGCGCCTCTACGTCCACGAGAGCCTCTACGCCGACGTGCGCGACCGGCTTCTGACGCTGATGGAAGGTGCGCAGGTGGGCTCGCCGTTCGACGCCGCATCGACCATGGCCCCGCTCCAGAGCCAGGCGCAGCTGGACCGCGTGAAGGGCTTCGCCGACGACGCCGCCGCGCGCGGCTGCACCGTCCATCAGCGGACCTTCCCCAGCGACACCAGGGGCTTCTTCATGGCCCCCGCCCTCGTCGAGGGCTGCTCCGCCGGGATGCCGCTGGTCGACGAGGAGCAGTTCGGTCCGGTCCTCCCGATCATGCCCTTCACCGACGAGGAAACCGTGCTCGCCCTCGCCAATGCAGGGGAATACGGCCTCGGCGGGTCGGTCTGGAGCCGCGACGTAGAGCGCGGCCTCGCGCTCGCCTCGCGCCTCGAATCGGGATCGGCCTGGGTCAACCAGCACGGCGCCTACAACGCCGCGCTGCCGCTGCCCTTCGCCAAGCAATCGGGCATGGGCATGGACTACGCGCATTTCGGCGTCCTCGAACACGCCCGCGCCATGCTGCTCAACGCCCGCGTCTGACCCGGCAACCTCACACAAGGACCATAGCATGACGACCATGCAGCCCCAACGCGGCCCCGACAACCTGGGCTTCCGCAAGATCTTCGGCGTCCTCGGCCCTTCGACCAACACCGTGGTCCAGCCCGATTTCGACGCCATGCGCCCTTACGGCGTGACCAACCACTACAGCCGCATCATCGTCGATGACGCGCAGGCGGTCTCCGACGAGACCTTCATGGCCGGCACCATGGAGATCGACGCGAACACCGCCGAAGCCGTGCGCGGCGTGCTCACCTGCCGGCCCGACTACCTCGTCATGGGCATGTCGGCCGTCACCTTCTACGGCGGCGCCGAGGGCGGCCGCAAGTGGCGCGAGAAGATCGAGGCGCTCTCGGGGCTCGGCGTATCGACCGGCGCCGAGGCCGTGGTCGCCGCGCTGAAAGCCTACGGCAACATCCGCCGGGTCTCGGTGATCTCGCCCTACTGGCCGAGCGCCAACGCCCAGGTGAAGACCTATCTCGCCGACCATGGCTACGAGGTCGTGCGCGACATCGCGCTGCAGGCCCGGTCCTGGACCAAGATCGCCCAGGTCCCCGAGGCGCGCCTGCGCGAAAGCTTCCACGCGCTCGACGGCGACGACGTCGAGGCGATCGTCCAGGTCGGCACCAACCTCTCGACCGTCGCCTTCGCCGCCGCCGCCGAACTGTGGCTCGGCAAGCCGGTGATCGCGATCAACACGGCCACCTACTGGCACGCCCTGCGCGCCAACGGGATCGCCGACCGCATGCCCGGCTTCGGCCGCCTTCTCACCGACTTCTGACCGGAGCCGCCGGCTCCTCCATTCCTTGAGCGACAGGAAAGACATGCCCACCACTCGCAGAACCCAGGTCGTCATCGCCGGCGGCGGCCCCGTCGGCAGCGTCGCCGCGGCCTATCTCGCCCGCCACGGCATCGACGTCGTGCTGGCCGAGGCCGGCGCCGACTGCGCGCAGGATCTTCGCGCCAGCACCTTCCACCCGCCGACGCTGGAAATGCTCGACGAACTGGACGTCACCCCGGCGCTGATCGAGATGGGCCTGAAGGCCCCCGTCTACCACTGGCGCGACCGCCGCAGCGGCGAAATCCTTGCCTTCGACCTCGGCGAAGTCTCCGACGTCACACGCTATCCGTTCCGCATCCAGTGCGAGCAGTACCACCTCGCCCGCATGCTGACCGACCGGCTCGAACAGCTCGACCGCGCGGAAGTGCTGTTCAACCACCGCGTCGTCCACTTCACGCAGGACGACACCGGCGTCGATGTCAGCCTCGAAAGCCCCTTCGGCATCGAGACCATCCGCGCCGACTACCTGATCGGCGCCGACGGCGCGAGTTCGATCGTGCGCAAGTGGCTGGGCACCGAATTCGACGGGTTCACGTATCCCGAACGCTTCCTGACGCTCAGCACGACCTGGCCGATCGAGCAGGCCATGCCCGGCCTCGCGCACGTCAACTACGTGTCCGATCCCGACGAGTGGCTGGTGCTGCTGCGCGTGCCCTCGGTGTGGCGCGTGCTGGTCCCGGCGCATGGGGGAACCGACGAGGAACTGCGCTCCGACGCCAAGAAGAACGCCGTGTTCGACGGCATCATGGGCGACGGCGCGGCGGTGGAAACGCAGCACCGCACGATCTACCGCGTCCACCAGCGCGTCGCCAAGCAGTTCCGTCAGGGCCGCGTGCTGCTGGTCGGCGACGCCGCGCACCTCAACAACCCGCTCGGCGGCTTCGGCATGAACAGCGGCATCCACGACGCCTTCAACGCCTGCGGCAAGCTGGTGGAGATCATCAAGGGCGGCGCCAGCGCCGACCTGCTCGACCGCTACGACCGCCAGCGCCGCAAGGTGACCTTCGACTTCACCCAGCGCCAGACCATGGAGAACATGGAAGCCATGCGCTCGGGCCAGAGCGAGACCCACGCTAAGCGCGAAGCCGCCATGCGCGGCCTGCTCGCGGACGACGAGAAGCGCCGCGCCTACCTGCTGCGCCAGGCGATGTTCGAGAGCCTGGAACAGGCGGCAGCAATCGACTGAGCCCACCGGTCCGACGGGCTTTCATGGCAATGGCCCGTCGTCCCCGCACAGGCGGGGGCGACGGGTGTTTTGCGGAGAGGGATTGCGTTTTTCAGCGCCCCATCCGTTACGATTTGGGTTTGGCTGCTCAGCGATAGGCCGATAGGATATCCCGCGGCGGCTGCTCTGCGCGGCGCCCGGCGATCTTTTCCGCCGTCAGCCATGTCAGGATCGCGCCGTTGGGACGCCCGGCTTCCAGTTCCTCGCGGATCCACGCGGCGATCGTCTCGGGATGGTCGCCGATCAGGTTGACCACCGCCTCGCGCCCGGCCCGCTCGGCTTCGGGGACGCGGGCGTGTTCGCGGAAGAAGCCTTCGGTCATCACGAGGCCCGGGCTCAGTCCGCCGACGCTGTACGCCTGCCCTTCCGCCTCGGCGGCGAGCGCGCGGGTCAGGAAGGTGAGTGCGGCCTTGGTGGTGGCGTAGCCGTTCATGCCGGGCACCGGCTGGCCGTCCGCCCCGGCGCCGAGCATGTTCCACACCGCGCCGCCGCCCTGCGCCGCCATCCCGGCGATGACGACGCGGCAGGCGGTCATGGTGCCGACGAGGTTGACCGCGACCATGCGGGCGAACTCGTCGCCCGCCATCTGCGCCAGCGGGCGGCCGGTGAGAGCGAGGCCTGCATTGTTGACCCACCAGTCGACCCGGCCGGCCTCGCGCTGCACCTGGTCCCATAGCGCCTGCACCTGCGCCTCGTCGGTGACGTCGCAGGCGATCATGCGCACGCCCTCCTCGTCGCCAGACACGCGCAGGCTGCACCCGAAGACGAGGTGCCCCGCCGCCGCCAGTTCGCGCGCCAGGGCGCGGCCGAGGCCCTGCCCCGCACCGGTGACGACCGCGACGCGCTGCCCAGTATCGCTCATGCTCTGCAATTCCTCAGATGTAGGTCCAGCCGCGATAGTCCTGCCCCGCCATGCGCGGCGGCAGGAAACGACCCAGATCGGCTTCGCGGGCGATGGCGGAAAGGGCGAGGTCGGCCTCGCGGATCACCTCCTCCTCATCCCAGCGCGTCGAGCGGCCGTTCTCGATCAGGCGCTCGCCCGCGACGAAGACGGAGTGGACCTGCGAACCCTTGCCGCCCCAGACCAGCGAGCCCAGCAGGCGGCGATCGTCCCAGGTCGGCGCGATCTCGGCGCGGGCGACGTCGATCATCACGAGATCGGCGGCCTTGCCCACCTCGATCGAGCCGGTGGTGTCTTCCATGAGCAGCGCGCGGGCGCTGCCCAGCGTCGCCATCTCGATAGCGCGCTCGGCGTTCATCCACAGCGCCGCGTCTGGCCGCTCGCCGCCTGCGGCGACGCGCGCCTTGACCGCGAGGTTCTGGCCGAAGATCGCGTGGCGCATGTTCTCGAACGGGTCCTGGCTGTCGCTGACCAGCGGCGCGTCGGTGCCGAGACCCGGCACCATGCCCGCTTCCAGGAAATCGTGGACCGGCACCCCCTGTCCGTCGAAGAAGCGCAGCGTCGGCACCACGGCGAGCCGCGCGTCGTGCTCTGCCAGCAGCGCGTATTCGTGGCGCAGCAGGTTCACGCCCTTGCCCGCGTAGATCGCCCCGTGGTCGAGCAGGCCGAAGTGGCGGTAGTAGTCCGCCTGGCCGCCCTCGAAGCCGCGCGCCTTCAGCATCGCGCCGCGGCTGTTGTCGGTCATGTCGACGCCGAACGGGAGGCCCAGCGCCAGCGTGCCCTCGTGGATGCGGCGCATGTCCTCGGGGTCGCTGCGGAAGCTGTAGTTGACGAAGCTGCCCGCCACCGTCAGCCGGTCGCTGCCGAAGGCGCGCAGGCGTTCCAGTTCGGCGAGCCCCTCGTCCACGCTCTCGCGGCCCTCCTCGGGGATGCGGTCGTCGACGATGCAGCGGCACAGGAAGCCGCGCATGCCGCTGTCGGCGAGCGCCTGCCAGCTGCCGTCGACGCTGTCCTTGCGGGCGCTGGTGAAGTGCTCGTCGTGGGTGGCGGTGTAGCCGGCCTTGAGCATCTCGAGCGCGTGGAGGCGCACGATCGCGTAAGTGCGCGCCGCGTCCATGCGCACGGCGGCGGCGAACAGCTGTTCCAGCAGCGAGCGCACCGCCGCCGGAATGTCGAGCACCGGCCAGCGGTCGTCGTTGTAGCCGCGAAAGGCGTTCTGGATCAGGTGGTTGTGGCCGTTCGCCATGCCGGGCATGACGACCATGCCGTGCGCGTCGATCACCTCGCGCGCGGGCTGCATGGGATCGTCCATGCTGCCCACCGCCGTGATCCTGCCGCCGGTGAAAGCGACGAAGCCGCGCGTGAAGACCCGGCGCTGCGCGTCCAGCGTGACCAGGTAGGCGCCGCGGACCAGCGTGTCCGCGAGCGCCTGCGTGTCCTGCGTCACCGCTTCTCGGCTCCGGCGAACTTCTTCTCGTCGAGGTCGTAGAAGCACAGCGCGACGATGCTGGCGCACAGGAACGCGAAGGGGATGAACGAGGCCAGCCAGTAGATCGCGGTGATGGCGGAGGCCGGCTGCTCGCCGTGGGCGGCGTTCTGGATGTAGCCGGTGTTGCCCAGGATGATCCCGGTCAGCGCGGCGCCCAGCGCATAGGCCAGCTTCTCGACCAGCGTGTAGACCGCCGAAAGCATGCCCTCGCGGCGCATGCCGGTGCAGCGGTAGTCCCACTCCATCGTGTCGGGCAGCAGCGACTGGCCGAACAGCAGCACCGCGCCGCCCATCGCGCCCAGCGCGACCGCGCGCAGGTAGACCAGCGCCAGCGGCTCGCCGGGGCCGACGAAGTACCAGCTCAGGTAGATCGCGCCGTAGAGCAGCGTGCCCGCCATGTAGATGTTGCGCTTGCCGCGCATCCTGGCGAGGCGGACCCAGATCGGCTGGATCAGGATCATGGTGCCGTAGAAGACCAGGAAGTAGATGCCCATCTTGGCATCGCCCAGCTTGAGCACGCGCTGGAACAGGAACGGCATCGCCGCCTGCGTCACCGCCAGCGCCATGAGCTGGAGCAGCTTGACGAGCAGCAGCACGACGAAGGGCTTGTTGCCCGCCAGCGACTTGAGCTTCTGGCCCCAGGTCGCCTTGACCGCCGGGCTGAAGTGGAACGGCGCACTGCGGGTACCGCGGAAGCAGGCGAGCGATGCGGCCAGGACGACAATGGCGAGGAACACCGACAGCGCCGTATGGCCCGGCCGTCCGCCGCCCACCGCACTCATGATCTGCGGGCCGACGAAGACCGCGAGCAGCGACGCGACCGCGACCGCGGAGACGCGGAACGAGATCAGCCGCGAGCGCTCGTGGAACGAGGTCGTCATCTCGGCCGGCATGGCCATGTAGGGCACGCTGAACATTGCATAGCCGCTGGCGTAGACCAGCAGCGACAGGATGAAGAAGCCGACCGACAGCGCTCCGCCGCCGGCCGGAACGTTGAACAGCATGAGCGCCGCGATCGCCAGCAGGACGCCGCCGGCCAGCAGGAACGGACGGCGCCGTCCCATGCGCGACTGGGTCCGGTCGCTGGCGGCGCCGACGAGCGGGTCGATCACCGCGTCGTAGAGCTTCGACACGGCGATCAGGCTACCCGCCAGCACCGCGCTGATGCCGGCGTAGTCGACGACGTAGCGCAGCAGCAGCACGTTGACCGAATTGAACAGCGCGGCGACCGCCACGGTGCCCAGCCCCCAGGCGAGGCAGGTCTGGAGGGGCAGCGCACCGCCCGGGTCCGCGCCTCGGGTGGCACTCGAGGGTTGCCCCGTCGTGGTCGCTGTGCTGACACTCATTTTCGATATTACCTTCAGTTGGCCGTGGCGGCGGCGGGTGCCGGAGCCTGGAGCCCTGCGCGTTCGAGGATCTGGTCCACCGAACGATGCGTCGCCGCGATCGGAGCGCCCGCGATGAGGCGGGAGAAGCGCTCGCGCTCGGCGGTGATCTGCGCCGCCAGTTCGCCGGTGGGCAGGAATTCGTCGAGGTCCTCGCGCGTCACCGAGCCCTTGGTCTCGAGCAGGTGCTCGGTGACGATCTGGCGGTCCCGCATGATCCAGACCTCGGAGACGAGCGCCATGAGCATGCGCGCGACGTCGGTCACGCTTTCGGGGCCGAGGTAGTCCTTGCCGGTCGTCTCCATCATGCTGCCTCCGCCTGCACTGCGCCCTGCGGCTTGGTCGCGCGCGTGATCCACGGGTACTGGTCCTGGCCGATGGCGTAGGATTCGACGTTCTCGAAGCCCGCTTCCTCCAGCATCGCATCGAGGCTGTCGAGCAGCACGGCGGTGAAGAACGGCTCCTCGCGGTTCTCGGTGTCCCAGTCGAGGATGACCGCGTGGAACATCGAAACGGCGCGGAACGGCGGCGGGTCGGAGATGACGATGTCCGCGCCGGGCTTCATGATGCGGTAGAGTTCGGCGAACATCTCGCGGTTGGCCTTGGGCGGCAGTTCGTGGTGCAGCGCGTACGTGATGACGCCGTCGAAGCTCTCGTCGGCCTCGCCGGTGTCGCGCGCGGAATCGGCCAGCTTGAGGTGGACCGGGAAGCCGAAGCGCGAGGCCATCTTCTGGCCGTTCTTCAGCAGCAACGGCGACAGGTCCGACCCGTGCAGCTCGGCCTCGGGGAACACGGTGTTCACCGCCTTCAGGGTCGAGACGCCGCCGCAGCCGGGCTCGTAGATGCGCCCGTAGGACGCCTTGGGGAACTGCTTGATGGTGTTGAGGCGCTGGCCGACGATGTCGTCGCCCACGCCCACCGCCGCGTAGCCGCCCTGGCTGAACACGTAGGGGCCGACCCCGTAGGCGAACAGCGCGCCGTAGAGGTCGTAGCCGTCCCAGCCGCCGGGCTCGAGGTGCCATTCGATCCGGTCGTAGTACTTGGGCACTTCGACCTGGGCCGACAGGTCGAGCGTGCCGAGGAGCTCGGTCTCGCCCTGCGCGGCGTTGAAGGCTTCGAACTTGGCGCGGCGTTCCTCGATCGCGGGAATGCCGCGGTTGAAGTTCTCCTCGGCGACCCAGCGCTGGAAGAAGCGCTCGAGCCGGTAGACGGGATCGCTCTCGCAGACCTTGCGGGCCTCGGCGATACGCTCGCGCGTGGCCGGGGTGGAGGTGTCCGCCCCGTGCTCGGCCGCCAGTTCCTGCCCGCGCGGCGAGGCGTCGAAGTTCTCCGATGCGATCGGGCGCAGCACCCCCGAGGAGTACTTCTGGATCGAGCCGAGTACCTGCATCCCCGCGCGCCCGCGCTGGGACAGCGCGAAGGTCGGCACCGCGCCGTCCTTCAGCGACTTGTCGTCGAGACTGGTGAGGAAAGTCATGGGAATTCGCCCTTTCTTCCTTGGAACCTTAGAACTTGACCGAGAAGTCGGCGCCGAGGGTGCGGCGCTCGCCCGGGTAGATGCGGGTGTAGCTCACGCCCGAGGTGGGAGCGCCGTCCGCGGTCGAGGCAACCACCGTTGCACGGGAAATGTACTTATCCTGCAACAGGTTCTTTGCCCAGATGGCGAGTTCGTAGTTGCCGAACTTCAGGCCCGCGCGGGCGTTCAGCAGCGAGATCGAGCCCTGGTTCTGGGTGTTCAGGCCGGTCGAGTACTTGCCCGCCTGCCAGCTGTAGTCGGCGCGCAGGTAACCGTCGAGGCCATCGACGATGTCGGGCACCGTCCAGCCCGCGCCCAGCGCGAACTGCTTGTCCGAGGTGCGGGCGATCTGGTTGCCGCCGACGTCCGAGGTGCAGTTGCTGGAGGTCACGGTGGAACCGCCGATCTCGCCGCAGATGTACGAGACTTCGCCGTCGATCACGCCGTTCTTGTACTTGGGGTCCATCAGCGCGCCGCTGGCGGAGAGCTGGATGTTGCGGGTGGGGTTGAACGCAATCTGGCCCTCGATGCCCTTGACCTCGGCGTCGCCGTTGTTGCCCACGACCGCGAGGGTCGAGAACGGCAGCTGGACCTGGGCGTTGATGTCCTTCCAGTCGACGTAGAAGACGTCGGCGTTGATGACGAGCGCGCCGTTCAGCCAGCTGGTCTTGATGCCGGCCTCGTAGGTCCAGTTGGTCTCGGCGCCGTAGGTGAAGTAGTCGGTGTTCGCCGCGTTCGAGTTGAACCCGCCGGTCTTTACGCCGCGCGCCGCCGAGGCGTAGACGAGCATGTCGGTGTTCGGCTTCCAGTTCACCGAGAAGCGCGGGGTCAGGTACTTGAAGGTCTGGTGACCGCTCACGCCCACGGCCGCGCCGGTGCCGGAGAAGTCCTGGTCGTCGATGGTGTAGCGCAGTTCGCCCTGGACGTTGAGCTGGTCGGTCAGCTCATAGCCGAGCATGCCGTAGAGCGCATGGCCCTTGGTCTTGAGCACGCCGCCGCGCGCCGAGTAGGTCGGCGGGAAGGTGGTGCCGGGCGTGGTGCCGAGGCGCTGGAAGTTCAGCTCGAGGACGTCGGACACCAGCGAGCTGTAGTAGTTGATGCCGGCCATCCAGCTCAGGCGGCTGCCGTCCTTCGAGGATGCGCGCAGGTCGTAGTTCCAGTCGGTGCTCTTGTCCGTCGCGGCATTGGTGTAGAGCTGGCGCGACAGGCCGCCGAACAGGGGCGTGTTGATCGCGTTCGGATCACCCGTCGTGTCGATCAGCAGGCCGAACTTGGCGGTCGTGTAGCTGACCAGCGCGGTCAGGTCGAGCGCCTCGCCTTCATAGGCCAGCTTGCCGTAGTAGATCTCGTTGCTGCCGGTCAGGCCATAGCCGGTCGTGTCGTCCAGCTGGAAGTTGGTCGGGTAGGGCAGCTTGCCGCAGTAGTAGGTGTTGAGCGTGCGCCCGCCCACCACGGCGGTCGCGCCGCAGTTGTTCTGGCTGGTCGGCAGCGCATAGAGCGCGGGCTGGTCGTTGCTGGTTTCCGAGCGCACGCCGAACAGGTCGAGGGTCAGGTTGTCGGTGATCTCGGCCTTGACCGCGCCGCCGATGCTCCAGCGGTCCTTCCAGCCGTCGAGGTACTTGCCGCTGAGGTCGTTCTTGATGGTGCCGTCGAATTCCGACCAGCCGCCGAACACGCGCACGGCGACGCCGTTCATGACCGGGATGTTGATCGAGCCCTTGGCCTCGTGGCGGTCGTAGTTGCCCAGCGTGAAGGTGGCGTGGCCCGACCACTCGCCCGGCACCGGCGCCTGGGTATTGTAGTTGATGGCGCCTGCGAAGGTGTTGCGGCCGTAAAGCGCGCTCTGCGGGCCCTTGACCACTTCGATGCTGCCAAGGTCGTACTGGTCGAAGGCCAGCGCAGAGCGGTTGTTGAGGTAGACGCCGTCGATGAAGATGCCGACGTTGCCCTGGGGGCCGGTCTGGTCGATCTGCGCGACGCCGCGCAGGACCGGCGCGGCATAGGCGCCGTTGACGTCCTGGAAGGCGAGGCCGGGGGTCTGCGCGGCCAGGTCGGCCAGCGACGCGATGCCCTTCTGCTCCAGCTCCTCGCTCGACACCGCGGTGATCGACAGCGGCACGTCCTGCAGGCGCTCGGCGCGCTTGCGGGTGGTCACGACGATCTCGTTCGACGAGCCGTCGACCGGCGAGACGGCGGCATCGTCGGGCGCGGTCTGGGCGAGCGCGGGAACGGCGGTGGCCGTCAGGCCCATCGCACCGGTGAGCAGGGCGGCGCGGAACGTCATCGAGCGGAACTTCGAAATCTCGGTCATGAAAACCCCCATCATATTGGCCTACCTTGGTATTTCCCGGAGTGACGGCATCCGCCCTCCGGGTTTCGTTGTCGTATTCAGTCCGGTACGTATGCGATCAGGTCGAGCAGGGCGTTGGCGCCCGGCACCACGAGCGGGCCGCCGATCTTCATCGTCGTCGAAGCGGGCTTCACGCCCGGGAAGTGGGATGCCCATTCCTCGATCGAGTCGGCGAAGAAGGTGCCCTCGTCGTGGAAGCAGGCGCGGCGCACGATGTTCTCGAGGCTGGTGCCGCCGGCCTCGCAGATGGCCGCCACGTTCTTGAGCATGTAGCGCATCTGGTTCTTGCCCGGCAGGCCGTACCACGGGAAGTTCTCGTGGCGGACCATGCCCTCGGCGAGCACACCCCGGGAATCGCAGGCCATCTGCTGCGACAGGAACAGGAAGTTGCCGACCTTGACCGCCTGCGGCTCGTGGCTGAACGGCTCGGGCGCGTCGGACGTCTCGATGCGCTCGATCTTCAGCTTGGCGTCGTCGGCCAGCAGCGTCAGCGCGATCTCGATGCGGCTGCCGCGCGTGCCCAGGCCCATGTAGGGGATGACGCAGCGGGCGGGCGGGCTGTCCTTGAACCAGCGCTTCCAGGCGCGGTCCATGCCGGCGTAGTCGGACGGATCGCCGATGTAGACGTCGGCCTTGACCACGTTCTTCAGCGAGCCGCCGGCGGCCGCCGCGATCTTCTCCAGCTTGGAGAGGGTGTAGTCGGTCTGCGCCTCGATGTCGGAGCCGTACCAGACATGCGGGTTGGTGCGCGCCTCGCGGGCCAGCGCGCCGGGCTCGCCCATGCTGCGGTGCTCGCCGTAGTCGCCCTGCCAGTCGGTGGGGACTTCGCCTGCGAGGAAGATCCAGTCGCCGCGGCGCAGTGCGGGCGAGTATCCGGCGAGCGGGGCGGGCACGCCCTCGGGCGCGGCGAAGCCCTGCGGCTCGGTGCCGTCGACGATGGCGATGACGTCGATCTCGATGCGCGCGTCGCGCACCGGCAGCGCGCGGATGCTGACCGCGGTCGAGGCCGGGCGCGGGTCGAGGATGTAGTCGTTGCGCACGTCGAGGTACGGGGAGATGCGCAGGCCCTCGGGGTAGCAGTCACCCTTGGCGAAGTCGTGCATGGAGGGCGTTTCCCAGGGCAGCCACTGCCAGATGCGCGCGACGTCCTTCGACAGGTCGGCGCCGCCGGCGGCGAGCGTGCGCTTGAGCGTCTCCATCACGAAGCGCGACTGCAGCGCCTGGTCGTCGCCCAGGTTGGGATTGGCGGGGCGCGCCTCGGCGGCGATGCCGGTCTTGAAATCGGATGCGAGCTGGCCCGACACGAAGATCCAGTCCGCAGCCTTGACGGCCGGGCTGTAGGGCATGAGCGGCTGGGGAATGTCGGGCCAGATGGCTTGCGGCGCCTTGGGGTCGGTCATGGTGGCTCGGGGTCCTCGAAGGTAGGGTTCAGGTATGGTCAGGCGTCGTTCCGGTCAGGCGAGCCCGCCGTCGATGACGAGCGTCCGCCCGGTGATCCAGCCGGCCTCGTCCGAGGCGAGGAACGCCACGGCGCCGGCGATGTCGGCGGGCTCGCCAATGCGGCCCAGCGGAGTCTGGCCGGAGATCGCGGTCACCGTCGCATCGTCGATCCAGGCGGTCATCGCGGTGCGCGTCGCGCCGGGGGCCACCGCATTGACGCGGATGCCGCGCGGGCCGAGTTCCCGCGCGAACCCCTGCGTCAGGCAGGCGACGGCGGCCTTGGCGGCGCAGTAGAGCGTCATTCCGGGCAGCGGAGAGAACGCGAGGTTGGAGCTGACGTTGACGATGCTCCCGCCCTCCATGTGCGGCAGGCAGGCCTGGGTCGCCAGGATCACGCTGCGCACATTGACGGCCAGTTCGCGGTCGATCATCGCGACGGTCATCTCGCCCACCGCCGCCGGGGTGGAGACGCCCGCGTTGTTGACCAGCGCACAGACGGAACCGAAGCGCGCGACCACCTCGGCCACCATGGCATCGACGGCGACAGGGTCGGTGAGGTCGGCGCTGACCGCGATCGCCTCGCCGCCGGCCGCCCTGATTTCGTCGGCCAGCGCCTGCGCGGCCTGCATGTTGCTGTTGCCATGGATCGCGACCGGATGGCCCTTGGCGGCAAGTTTGCGTACGATGGCGGCGCCGATCCCGCCGGAACCGCCGGTGACGATGGCGGCGCCGTTAGGGGTCGTTGCGGAAGAAGTTGCGACTGCCATCTGAAGTCCCGCTGATTTGATATTTTGATATAGCTATAATACATATAAATCACCGTCCAGATCGCAGTTGGCGACAGGCGGGCAGTGCAGGCCGATCCGGGCCGCCGCCTGCATCGGAATCACGGGATAACCTTCTGACAATGAATGAAAATAATCGAAACCAGTCGCATACATCGACTATTCGCACTGCGGATAATGCGGCAATCCGGACCTTCGTGACGGCGCTCGCCTGCGGGTTGCTGGCGGCGAATCTATACTACGCGCAGCCGCTCGTGTCGGCGATCGGAGCGGACCTTCGCGTCGCCGAATCCACGCTCGGCCTGATCGTGACGGTGACGCAGATCGGCTACTGCGTCGGACTGCTGTTCATCGTCCCCCTTGCGGACCGCCTGGAGAACCGCCGGCTGGTCTGCACCATGGTCGCGGTGGCGGCGCTGGCGATGGCCTGCGCGGGCCTCGCGCACAGCGCGCCCGCCTTCATGGTCGCGGTGACGGTGGCCGGGCTGGCTTCCGTCGGCGCGCAGATCCTCGTGCCGCTGGCCGCCCACCTGGCGCCCGAAGGACGACAGGGCCGGGTCATCGGCACGGTCATGGCCGGTCTGCTGACGGGCATCATGCTCGCCCGCCCGGCGTCGAGCGCGCTGGCTGCGCTGGGCGACTGGCGCCTCGCCTTCCTCGTCCCGGCCGGACTGCTGGCCGTGCTGGCGGTGCTGCTGTGGTTCATGCTGCCCGAGCATCGCAGCGCGGGGCGTGATGGCTACGGCGCCATCCTGCGCTCTATGAGCGCGATCTTCCGGGAGGAGCCGGTGCTGCGGCGCCGCGCGTTCTATCAGGCGTGCCTGTTCTGCGCCTTCAACCTGTTCTGGACCGCCGGGCCGCTGATGCTGGAGCGCCGCTTCGGGCTGAGCCACGAGGGCATCGCGCTGTTCGCGCTGGCGGGCGCGGGCGGCGCACTGGTCGCGCCCCTCGCCGGCCGCATGGCGGATCGCGGACTGACGCGGCGCGGCTCGGCGCTCGCCATGGCCATGCTCGCCCTGAGCTTCGCGGCGACCGTGCCAGCGCTGCTGATCGGGTCGGTCCTGCTGCTGGCGGTGCTGGCGATCGTGCTGGACGCGGCGACGCAGGGCAACCAGGTGCTCAGCCAGAACGTCGTCTACGCCCTGCGCCCCCATGCGCGCGGGCGCATCAACGCGGTCTACATGACGCTGATGTTCATCGGCGGCGCGCTGGGATCGGCGATGGCGCCGCTGCTCTACGTGCGCGGCGGGTGGAGCGCCTGCGCAGCCGCAGGAACCGCGCTGGCGCTGGTGGCGCTGGCGGTCTTCGCCACCGAGAAGCGCGCCGCCCCGCCCGTGTCCGCCTGACAAGGAAAGGCCGTCCGCGCCGGAGCGTGGACGGCCTGAAGTTCAGGTCGGCGTGTTCCTGCCGTCCCTGTGAGGAACTCCCGGCGCTCGCCTTCAGCGATCGGGGCGCGCGCGCGCCATGCCGCCCAGCACCTTCCAGGTGCCGCCCTGCATGACCCAGGTATGGGTGACTTCGAAATGCTCGTCGGCCGGTGTGCCGTCCGCGCGCATCGTGCGGTGGGTCTTGTAGTAGACCACCGCCGTATCGCCGTTGAGCGCAAGGTCGAGGAACGTCATCTCGAGCCGCTCCTTCGTCTTGCCCGCCATTGCGGCCCCGGTGGCGCGCAAGCCCTCGTTGCCCTTGGGCACTTCGTTGAAGGGCGGCCAGGCGATGTAGTTGGTCGCGGTACTCGCGAGATAGAGCGAGAGATCGCCGCGGCTGCGGCCTTCGTAGATCGCCAGTTCCTTGGGCCAGATCGCCTGCTTCACCGCTTCCCAGCGCGCGTCGTGCGCGGCCGGTGCGTCCGCGGCCGAAGCGGCGCCGGCGGACAGGGCGAGGGCGGCGCTCAGTGCCAATGCGATCTTCATGCGGTATCTCCGGGCAGCGCGGCGGCGAGTTCGCCCGCCGTCACGAATGCGGTATCGGGCTGTGCGCCCAGCCATTCGAGCAGGCCCTCGAACGCGCCCATGCGGAACGGCAGGCCCATGACGTAAGGCGTGAGGTGCAGCGGCAGCACGCGCGCCTGCCCATTGCGCCCGCCTTCCGAGGCGAGCCAGGTGAAGGCGTCCTTCATCTGCTCCACATAGCTTTCGGCCGAGTGCTGCTGGACGACGATGACCTGGCGGTCGGACAGTTCGTGGTTGTAGGGCACCGCGACGAGCGGCCCGGCCTTGGTCGTCTGGACGTAGGGCAGGTCGTCGTTCACCCAGTCGAGGCAGTAGGCAAAGCCTTCCTCAACGAGCAGGCGCGGGGTGTTCCAGCTCTGCTGGCGCGCGATCGACAGCCAGCCCTTGGGCGCGCCGCCCATCGCCGCTGCAAGCGTGTCGCGCGCGGAGGCGATCATGGCGCGCTCCTGCGCCTCGGGCACGGTGCTGTCGATGGTCGAGTCCATGTCGACGCCGTGGGCGACGATCTCGTGGCCCTCGCGCAGGATGTCGGCGATGATCGAGGGATAGCGCTCGGCGTTGGCGGCGTTGGCGGCGACGGTCGCCTTCACGCCTGCCTTGGCGAATGCGTCGAGCAGGCGGTAGAGGCCGACGCGCGTGCCGTATTCGCGCGCGGTGTAGTGGCGGTAGTCGGGGTACGAGGTCTGCATGTGGCCGGGCGCGCGGAACGGCGCTTCACCGGGCACGATCGGGAACCATTCGAGGCTGACCAGCGGCGCGACCGCCATCTTCGCTCCGCCGGGCAGCGCCAGCGGCGCCCGCTCGGCGATGTTCGACCAGGTGTAGAGGTCGTGGTCCATGCCCTTGCGGCGCATGGGATAGTCGAGATAGCCGGGATCGAGGCTCATGCCCGTTCCTCCTTCGCATAGCGCGCGGTGTCGGCCTCCGCGGCCTCGTAGGCGCCGGACTGCAGGAAGTGGTCGGCGATGTCGCCGCTGCGGGTGATCCAGGCGCGGCCGTCGGCGGCGATGTGGCGCAGGACTTCCTCGAACGGGCCGATGCGGTGCGGCTGCCCGATCAGGTAGGCGTGCAGCGGAATGCACATGACGGTGCCGCCTTCCTTCGCCAGCCTGTCGTACTGGCGGATGAGCGTGTCGGCATATTCGCGCGGGCTCATGTTGTAGACGAAGAAGCCGTAGTGGTCGTTGACTTCGAGGCTGTAAGGCATCGAGATCAGGCGGCCGTCCTTGACGTGGACCGGATTCGGCCGGTCGTCGTGGTAGAGGTCGCAGGTATAGGTGAGGCCGTATTCAGCGATCAGGTCGAGCGTGCGCGGCGTGTGCGTCAGCGCGGGGGCGAGCCAGCCCTTGATCGTCTGCCCGGTCGCGTCGCGCACGGTGCGGATCGAGTCCTCGATGATCGCGCGCTCCTGCGCCTCGTCCATGCCGTAGGAATAGCGGGTGTTGTAGATGCCGTGGCTGAAGAACTCCCAGCCCCGCGCGTCGGCGTCGGCGACGATCTCGGGCATGTGCTGGCACATCGCCACCGAGAGGCTGACCGAGCCCGGGAAGCCGTGCTTCGTCATCACGTCGGCCATGCGCCAGTGGGCGACGCGGTTACCGTAGTCGCGGTGGCCATAGCCGACGACGTCGGGGTGGACCTGCGGCCACGACTTGCGGTGCGGATTGCGCGGCGGGTCGATCTCGTAATATTCGATGTTGGGCGAGACCCACACCGCGACCTTCTTGTCGCCCGGCCACTGCAGCGCGGGCCGCTCACGCCAGGGGCGGAAGTCGTAGAGCCCCGGGTCGCGGTTGCCCTCGTTCATGCGCGTGCTCCGAACCAGTCCACCACGTCCTGCACCGGCACCACGTCCGCGTATTTGAGCTGCAGGTCGGTGAGATTGGCGAAGTGGTAGCTCTCGTGCTTGTCGGCGCATGTCTCGATCGGGACGATGGTGCGGTAGCCCCGGCTCAGGCTGTCCACCGCCGTGGCCCGGATGCAGCCCGAGGTGGAGCCGCCGGTCAGCACCACGGTATCGACCTTGTGCCAGACCAGCAGGCTCTGCAGCGGCGTCTCGAAGAAGGCGCTCGGCATGCGCTTGGTGTAGATCGCGTCCACGCGCTCGTCGATTGCGCAGCGCTCGTCGAAGGCGTGGCGGTCGCTGTCGTACTTGATGTTCTGGAGCGAGTCCGCCGTGTCCGTGCGCGTGCCCCAGACGCCCGCGTCGGCAGCGCTGTCCATGTAGGCGACGTGGGTCCAGATCACCGGCATGCCCGCCTGGCGTGCAAGGGCGGAGATCATGTTGGTGTGCTCGATCTGGCGCGGGTCGGTCTCGTAGGCGGTCTTGTAGCGGTCGATCCGGGTATAGGCGTTCTGGAAGTCGATGTTCACGATCGCGACCTTCTCGCCGAAGCCGAACCGCGAGCGCGCGGGGTTCGCCATGACGTCCTCGAAGATCTGGCGGGCGGTGCGGTCGTCACGCACCATGCGGGTGCCGAGCAGGGTTTCGGTCATGCGAAAGTCCTCGTTCCTTCGGGAGATTGGGTGGCGGGCGCCCAGCCCTTGGGCAGTCCGGCGTCGGCGATGAAGCCGTAGATCGGCTCGCCCGGAAGCGCCGCTTCCAGCACCCGGCGCGATTCCTTGAGGCGCTCGATGTCGATGCCGGTGCGGCAGCCCATCGCCTCGAGCATGAACACGAGGTCCTCGGTGACGATGTTGCCGCTGGCGCCCGGCGCGAAGGGACAGCCGCCGAGGCCGCCGATCGACGCGTCGAAGGTGGTGATCCCCGCTTCGAGACCGGCCAGCACGTTGGCGAGGCCCAGCCCGCGCGTATTGTGCAGGTGCAGGCCCGTGACCGCATGGTCGCCCACCTCGCCGCGCACCATCTTCACGAGTCGCTTGACCTCGCCCGGCGTCGCATAGCCGGTGGTGTCCGAAAGGCCGACCTCGTCGCAGCCCGCCGCCATCAGTGCGGAGGCCATGCGCAGGATCGTCGCGTCGGGGATAGCGCCTTCCAGCGTGCAGCCGAAGACCGTCGAGAGACTGCCCTCGAAGTGCGGGCGGCGTTCCTGCGGAAGCTGTGATAGCATCTCGGTGATCGCGCGGACCTCGTCCAGCACCTGCTCGTGCGTCTTGCGCAGGTTGGCGAGGCTGTGGGTCTCGGAGACCGAGAGCGGCAGAGTCAGCTTGTGGGCACCGGCGGCGAGCGCGTCGGCGGCGCCGCGCCGGTTGGGCACCAGCACCGCGACCGTCAGCCCCTCGTGACGCCGTGCGTGCGCGACGATCTCGGCGGTGTCCGCCAACTGCGGGATGAGCTTGGCGGGCACGAAGCTGCCGACCTCGATCTCCTTGACACCGGCGGCAACGAGTTCGTCGATCCAGAGCTTCTTCGCCTCGGTGGGCATGACCCGCTTGACGTTCTGGAGCCCGTCGCGCGGCCCAACCTCGCTGACCAGAATGTCCATGCTCTTGTAGCCCTTGCGTCGATTCATGCGGATATTTGTACTATACCTATGCCAATTGAACGGCGATGCAAGGGGCCTCGACCCCATGATGTTCGCCTGACGAACACCGGCGCTCATTCCGATAAAGCGAGAGATGGCAAAAATCCCGTTCCCCTCGTGCCCGCCTTCGCGGGGACGACGGCGTTCGACGACGCTCTTACCCGTACGTCGGGGAAATCTGGCCCTGCTCGTGCATGTCGAGGGTGATGCGGTAGCGGTCGGCGCGGTAGTAGGCGTTGGTGACAAGCACCGTCACCCCGGTCGAATCCTCGACCAGACGCTCGACGTGGAGCACCGCCGCGCGCGGCTCGCACTGGAGCTGCTCGGCCATCTCCGGGTCTGCGACCATCGCCTCGATCGTCTGCACCGCGCCGCCGATCTTCACCCCCGCCTCGCGCAGCAGCGAGAGGATGGGTTGCGCGGTCAGGCGCTCGGGCGTCACCGAAACCCCCAGCCCCGCGCGCATGTGGCTGACGATGAGGCCGAGCGGTCCGTTCTTGCTCGAGCGCAGGCGCACGGCGCGGATGGCGGGCTCGCCCTCGGCCAGCCCAAGCTTGAGGGCAATCTCGTCCAGCGCCGGTTCGGTGGTGACTTCGAGCACCTTGACCGCGGTGTTCTGCCCGAAGGCGATCAGCGATTCGACCGCCTGGTCGATGTTCGCCTCGATCGGCTTGGCGGCGGAGCGGAAGATCACGTGCGTGCCCAGGCGGCGGCGGCGCTCGACGAAGCCGCCCATCGCCAGTTCGTCGAGCGCCCGGCGTGCGGTGATGCGCGAGACGGCGTAGTTTTCCGCCAGCTCCATCTCGGTCGGGACCGGCGTGCCGAAGGGCCGGGCCCCGCGCGTGATCTCGTCGCGCAGGGTCAGGTAGATCTGGTGGTAGAGCGGGATCGCGGCACCGCGCGCGAGCTGCCCCTGCGCGCTGCGGTGCGCGGCGGAGCCCACCCGTTTCACTGCTGTCATCCCACATTCCCCTGGTTCGCCGACGACCGTAGACCGGCTTGCCCTGCTTCGCCAATAGCCGAGCCCCACTGTCCGCCATGCGACCACTCCCGCGATGCCTGGGCGATCGCACCCCGAGCGGCCTTGCTACCTCGGCATGATTTGTATTAGCCTTATAGCAATTTCGTGGCGACACCGCAGTGCGTAGGGGCAAGAGTTTTGAATAAACCGCAGGAAACACAGGCCAATGGCCCGGCCCCGCTGTCGGGCCTTACCGTCGTAGAGTTCACCCACATGGTGATGGGACCTTCGGTGGGCGTGATCCTGGCGGACCTCGGCGCCGACGTCATCAAGGTGGAGCCGCCCGAGGGCGACCGCACCCGCACGCTGCTGGGCTCTGGCTCGGGCTACTTCCCGATGTTCAACCGCAACAAGCGCAGCATCTGCCTCGACCTCAAGGACGCGGGCGATCTCGCCCACGCCGAGGGCCTTTGCGCCTCGGCCGACATCGTGATCGAGAACTTCCGCCCGGGCACGCTCGCGCGGTTGGGGCTGGGATATGGGAAGCTTTCGGAAACCAACCCGGGTCTCATCTACTGCTCCGCTAAGGGCTTCCTAAAGGGGCCTTACGAGGACCGTACGGCGCTCGACGAAGTGACGCAGATGATGGGCGGCCTCGCCTACATGACCGGCCCTCCGGGACGCCCCTTGCGCGCCGGTTCCTCGGTGATCGACATCACCGGCGGCATGTTCGGCGTCATCGGCATCCTCGCCGCACTCGAACAGCGGCACCGCACCGGCCGCGGCGCCGAGATCAAGTGCAGCCTCTATGAGACCACCGCGTTCCTCGTCGGCCAGCACATCGCCCAGCATGCCGTGACCGGCGCCGCCGCGCAGCCGATGCCGGTGCGCATCTCGGCCTGGGCGATCTACGACGTGTTCGAGACCGCGCGCGACGGCGAGCAATTGTTCGTCGGCGTCGTCAGCGACGGCCAGTGGAAGACCTTCTGCACCGACTTCGCGCTCGACGAACTCGCCGCCCGCACCGAGTGGCAGACCAACAACGAGCGCGTGAAGGCGCGCGGCGAGATCATGCCGCTGGTCTCCGCCCTGTTCCGCTCGATGCCGCGCGAGGACCTCGTCGCCCGCCTCGAAAAGAGCGGCCTTCCCTTCGCGCCGATCGTGCGCCCGGACGAACTGGTCGACGATGCGCACCTCAATGCCTCGGGAGGGCTGCTCGACGTGACGCTTTCGGACGGCACCATCGCGCGTCTGCCCGCACTGCCGCTCGAATTCGACGGCCAGCGCCCCGGCCTGTTCCGCGACCTGCCGACGCCCGACCAGCACGGCGAAGAACTGCGCGAACGCCTCGCCGCCGCAACCGGAGACTGAGCGGGTGGCGCGCACTCTCTTCGAGAAGCTGTGGGACGCCCACCTCGTCCGCGATATCGGCGGCGGGACCGGCCTGGTCGCGATCGACCGCATCCTGCTGCACGAGCGCACCGGCGGCATCGCGCTCAAGGCGCTGGAGGAAAGCGGACGGCGGTTGCGCGATCCCTCGCGCGTGTTCGTGACGATGGACCATGTGGTCGACACCCTGCCCGGCCGGGGCGACCGCACGATCATGCCCACCGGCACCGATTTCATCCTGGCGACGCGCGAAGCCGCGAAGCGGGCCGGGGCGACGCTGTTCGACATCGGCGACGCGCGCCAGGGCATCGTCCACGTCATCTCGCCGGAGAACGCCATCGTGCTCCCCGGCCTCACGCTGGTCTGCCCGGACAGCCACACCTGCACGCAGGGCGCGCTGGGCGCGCTCGCTTGGGGTATCGGCTCGAGCGAGGCGGAACACGCGCTCGCCACCGGCACGCTGCGCGTCAACCGTCCGGCGCAGATGCGCGTGACGATCGACGGCCAACTCGCGCCCGGCGTCACCGCGAAGGACCTGGCGCTGCACGTCGTCGCCCGGCTCGGTTCGGGCGGCGGACGCGGCCACGTCATCGAATATGCGGGATCGACCATCGCCGCGCTCCCCGTCGAGGCGCGCATGACGCTGTGCAACATGGCGACCGAGCTGGCCGCCTTCACCGCCGTGATCGCCCCCGACACGGTGACGATAGCGTGGCTGCAAGGCCGCACTTACGCGCCAACAGGAGCCGATTGGGACGCTGCCGTAGCCGACTGGGCAGAACTCCGCAGCGACGCCGATGCGCGCTTCGACAGCGAAGTGACGATCGACGCCGCCGACGTATCGCCGATGGTCAGCTGGGGCACCAGCCCGCAGCAGTCCGCGCCCATCGACGGCCGCGTGCCGCAGCTGGACGCTCCGCTGCCGGGCAGCGCGCCGACCACGCCCGAAGCCCATGGCCGCGCCCTCGCCTACATGGATCTTGGCGAAAACGCCGCGCTGACGGGCCTGCCGATCGACGCGGCGTTCATCGGCTCGTGCACCAACGCGCGCCTTTCGGACCTGCGGATCGCGGCCGGAATCCTCGCGGGCCACAAGGTATCCGAGGGCGTCCGCGCCATCTGCGTGCCCGGCTCGACGCGGGTGAAGGCCGAAGCCGAAGCCGAAGGGCTCGACAAGGTGTTCCTCGCCGCCGGCTTCGAATGGCGCGAGGCGGGGTGTTCGATGTGCTTCTTCTCGGGCGGTGAGAGCTTCGGCGCCCAGGAGCGCGTCATCAGCACCACCAACCGCAACTTCGAAAGCCGTCAGGGCCCAGGCACCCGCACCCACATCGCCTCGCCCGCCACGGTGGCCGCTTCCGCCATCGCCGGCGTCATCACCGACCCGCGCACCGTTCTGGAGGCGTGCTGATGGAACCGTTCCTGACCCTGCGCTCGGTCGCCGCGCCGCTCATCCGCGACAATGTCGACACCGACGCGATCATCCCCTCGCGCGAGATGAAGTCGGTCTCCAAGACCGGCCTGTCGGGCGGCCTCTTCGCCGGCTGGCGCTACAGCGATGTCGACGCCCGCGTGCCCAACCCCGACTTCGTGCTGAACCAGGCCGCGTACAGGGATGCCCGCATCCTGCTGGGCGGCAACAACTTCGGCAGCGGATCGAGCCGTGAACACGCGGTATGGGCGCTGGCCGAATACGGCTTCCGTGCCGTCATCGCGACCGGCTTCAGCCCCATCTTCCGGGGCAACTGCATCCGCAACGGGGTGCTGCCGATCGTGCTCGACCCGCGCCCGTTCGACCGCGCCGGACTCATGCTGGAGATCGACCTCCCCGCACAGGAAATCCACGCCGGGGGCGATACCTGGCGTTTCGAAATCGACGAGGAAGCCAAACTGATGCTCACCGAGGGCCTTGACCCGATCGCACTGACCCTGCTCGACGGGCGCACCATCGACGAGCACGAAAGCGCCGACCGCAAGGCCCGTCCCTGGGTCTGGTCGGTCCTGCCCAAGGGAGAAGCCGCATGAGCGAGACGATGCATGTCCCCGTCGTTGTGATCGGCGCCGGGGCGACGGGCCTGTGCGCCGCGCTCGCCGCCGCCGATGCCGGGGTGGATGTCCTTGTCATCGAGCGCGACGACACCCCGCTCGGCTCGACCGCGATGTCCACCGGCCTGATCCCCGCCGCCGGCACGCCCGAGCAGGCCGAGCAGGGCGTGGTCGATTCCCCCGAAATCTTCGCCGAGGATATCGCCCGCAAGACCAAGGGCCGCAGCGACGCCGCCATGGCGCTGAACCTCGCCCGCGAGTCCGCCGAGACGATCGCGTGGATGCGCGACAGCCACGGCATCCCGCTCGATCTCCTGGATGGCTTCACCTACCCCGGCCACAGCGCGCGGCGGATGTACGGTACGCCCAAGCGCTCCGGCGGCGAGCTCATGGGCTGCCTGCAAAGCGCCGCCGAAGATGCCGGCGTGATGCTCGTGACGAGCGCCACCGTCACCGAACTCGTCGCCGACGAGCCGGGCAAGGTCTCGCTCGTGCGCTTCTCCCGCCCGGACGGTAGCGTCGAGGAGGTATCCTGCGACGCGCTGGTCCTCGCCTGCTCGGGCTTCGCGGGCAATGCCGAGCTTGTCGCGCGTCATATCCCGGAAATGGCCGAGGCGACCTTCCACGGCCATCCCGGCAACAAGGGCGACGCGCTGCGCTGGGGCGAACAGCTGGGCGCCGCCATGGCCGACCTCACCGGCTACCAGGGGCACGGCGGACTTGCGGCGGGGCACGGCATCCCGATCCTGTGGCCGCTCATCATGCAGGGCGGCTTCCAGGTGAACGTCGAAGGGCTGCGCTTCAGCAACGAGGCCGCCGGCTATTCCGAGCAGGCCGCCAAGGTGAATGCCCAGCCCGGCCATGTCGCCTGGTCGATCTTCGACGCGCGCCTCCACACCCTGATGTGCGAGTTCGAGGACTACCGCGATGCGATTTCCGCCCATGCCGTGATCCAGGCCGACGACCTCGAAACCCTCGCCTTCGCCACCCGCCTGCCGGCGGAGGCGCTGGCGCACACCGTCGCCGAAGTGGCCGCCTGCACACGCGGCGAGGCCGCGGACGCCTTCGGCCGCGACTTCACCGGCAAGCCCGAACTGACCGGCCCGTGGTACGCGGCCAAGGTGACCGGAGCGCTGTTCCACACGCAGGGCGGCCTCGTGGTGGGCGACGATGCACGTGTCCTGCGCGCCGACGGCACCGGCCTTGCCAACGTCTTCGCCGGCGGCGGCGCGGCACGCGGCGTGTCGGGGGACGGCTCCTACGGCTATCTTGCCGGCAACGGGCTTTTGACTGCGACGACGCTGGGCAAAATCGCCGGCCGCAGCGCAGCCGGTCAGGTCACAGCGGAGTAAACTAATCGACCTGCGATCATTTGCTTGCCTCCCAGGCTCTATATGTATTATGTTTGGGACAAATGGATTCGGGAAGCCCTTTCGGGACTCTCAGGCAAAGGGTACGCAGGTCATGGCTTCACGCGCGGTGATACCCCTCAATGCGGGGATCGGTTCGGTCGAGGCTTTGGCCAACGACATCGACGAAGACTCGGGCGCGGGCCGCGGTATCCCGATCCGCGCGATCAGCCGGGCGATCAGCGTTCTGCAGGCGATCAACCAGGCCGGATCGCTGAACATGATGGATATCTCGCATGCCTCGCAGGTGCCTTACCCCACCGCGTGCCGCATCGTTCAGACCCTGCTTCACGAAGGGCTGATCGAGCGTGAGGAGAACCGCAAACACTACCGGCCGACCGCGCTGGTGCAGACGCTCTCGCAGGGCTTCCAAGGCCATGGGGAGCTCGTCAAGGTCTCGCGGCCACATATTTCGGGGCTGACCCGTGAGATCGGGTGGCCCATCACGCTCACCACCCATGTGGGCAGTTCGATGGTGCTGCGCGATTCCACGCACTCGCTCACCTCGCTGACGTTCAACGAGTATCACCCGGGCTTCGCGATGCCGATCCTCGACTGCGCCGCGGGGCTCGTCCACCTCGCGTTCAGCCCGGAGGAAGAACGCGACACCATTCTCGGCAACCTCGCGCGTGTGGGCGACGACGAGGTCCGCCGGATGCTCGAACTCATGCGCGAAGCCGCGCTGATCGAGGGGGTGCGATCGAGCGGATACGCGGCGCGGGGGTACAACCGCTTCACCCTGAACCCGGGCAAGACCTCGTCGATCGCTGTGCCGATCCTGGCGCGCGGCGAAGTCGTGGGGTGTCTGACGGTCGCGTTCTTCTCGTCGGCGCTGGAAATCCGCGAAGGCGTGCGCGAACTGCTCCCACGGCTCAAGACCTGCGCTGCCGCGATCGGTGTCGAGATGGGCGGCGTACCGGCGATCCCGAACTGACGCCCAAAGAAGCCGTATCCCCGAGCCATCACCGGCCGGAAATTCCGACGACGAATTGTCCAGCCGTCAGCGGCGGCCGGACAATTCGGACGGGTTCAGGCGCGGGCGTCCTGCAGCCCGCGTCCGTTCAAAAGGCGCTGGCAAGCCGGGCGCGCGGCGCGCTCGACGCATCGGCAGTACGCGCTTCGATCCGGCTGCGAATGTCGGCCATCACCGCCGTGCGGCATTCCTGCGACTTGCGCTCAAGCGCAAGATGGATGCGCGCCATGCCTTCACCGCACACTTCGCGCGCGGCCTGATCCATGCGGATCGCAAGGCGCTGCTGACCTTCCGCAGTGGCGAGGTCGAGGCCCTTGAGCTGCAGGGTGGTCTGTTCGCGAGCGAACGGATTGTCGCCGGTGACGGCGGGCGCGGTAGCGGCGGATGCAGTGGTGGCAAAGGCGAACGAGGCCAGAGCCATGAGGCCGATCTTCATCATCTTCTCCTGAACACATATCGAGGGTCGCTCTATGGCGGCCCACCGTACATAGCGTTCGGCAGGAGAATTGACAATGGAGGTACTGATGACGCGCCGCGCAGGACTATAGCGCGGCAACCGTCAGCGAGGCGAGTTCCGTGACATGGCCCAGCAGTCCAATGGGGAGGCTGGCCGGCTTCGTGTCTTCATGTCCCGACCCGGCGTCCAGTACCGTCACCTCGATGGTCCGGGCCATCGGCGCAGACCAGGCGCGCACCGTTTCGACCGGCAGGCGGACCTTCCAGGCCTGCCGCCCCTCGACCGGCACGGCGTGACCATTGATCCGAACCTGCGACGCCGGGTCCGCGCGGTTACCCGCGACGAGAAGACAGCTGTCCTTCCCGCATGCAACCAGCCGGGTGTCAGGCGTCGATGCCGCCATGGCCGCAGGCGCCCATGCCGCGGCCAGGAAAACGCCGGCAATCGCTGCGTTTCGGATGAGAGGGAGAATCGCCTTCGCGCGCATCTGCAGCCTTCGCCTTGTCCTGTGCGAGGGAGACTGAAGCGCCCAAGCTCATCGAGGCAGATGCGAAATCACGATGTCGGGCATAGGTTGCGGCTATGACCGTGGCAGCGCCCGAATGCGCCGGAAGACCTCATCGATGAAAAGCTGGGTGGCCGTGTCCCGCGACGGTTCGGTCCGGGCGAGCAGGAAAATGTCGTAGGACGGCTGGAAATCGGCGTGGAGCAGCGGCCAGAGCATGCCGCTTTCCACCTCGGCGCGCGCAGCGGGCTCCGGCAGGAACCCGATGCCGACGCCGCAGAGGATCAGGCGCCGCGCCTCGCCGATATCCTCGGCCAGTCCCGCTACTCGCGAACCCAGCCCGTACCGGCGCCGCACGTGCATGACAGCGTCCAGTTCGTCCTCGCCGGTGAGCACGAAGGCCTCGTCCGCCAGTTCCCGGGGCTGACTGATGCGGTATCCGAACAGCGGATGACTGCGCGCGCAGTAGAGTTGCTGGCGCTCGACGAACAGCGGCTCATAGATCAGCGTTCCCCGCACGCTGCTGTCATAGCCGATCCCGACTTCCACCTCCCCGCGCTCAAGCGCGTCGAGCACCTGCCGCCAGGGAGAAACCCGGATTTCGATCCGGATGTTCGGATTGCGGCGATGGAAACTCCTGATCGCCTCGTCGAACTCGGCCGAGACGATGGCCGAGACCACCTGGATGCGCACGATCCCCTCGACGCGCTTGGTCGCCTGCGCGATCTGGTGCGGGACCATCCGCGCCGTCTCCAGCATATCCTCGCACAGGGCCATCATCGCCTTGCCCGCCGAGGTCATCTCGACGCCGGATGCCGAGCGGTGCAGGAGGGTGGCGCCGACGTGATCCTCGAGCCGCTTGAGCGCGGCGCTGATGCTCGGCTGCTGTTTGTTGAGCTGCCGCGCCGCAGCCCCGATACCGCCGGCCCGGACGATCTCGACGAACGTACGCATCAGGTTCCAGTCGACCTGGCTGGCGAATTTCCGGTCGGACAGCGGCGGCGGCTCATTCATGCACTGGGGTTCCATCGAAGCCATCGGGGCGGAGATAGTCCATCCTCCGCCCCGAGCCATAGATGGAAACGATGTGCACCGGCAAATTTATGTGCCGGCGCCTATGCCTTCGTCACTTTGCGGGCTTGGGCTTCAGCGACTTCTTCGGCCACCAGGTCAGCGTGTGCTCGTCGTGCGCGGTGGTCCACACGCCGGATTTGGTCCAGCGCAGGGCTCCGCTGCCCGCCGGTTTGCCGAGACGCGACACCACGGTCATCGTCTTCACGTCGATCGCGGCGAAGAGCTGGTCATCGGTGGTGCGCAGCCAGACCTTGCCGGCGCCGGTGTCGATATCGCCCCACTTGAGGTTGTCGCCGACCTTGACGCGGCCGGTCACTTCGCCAGTCGTCGGGTCGATGCGCGCGACGGTGCCGTCGCCCTGCTCCTGGACCCAGATGGCGCCCTCCCCCGCGGCAAGGAAGCCCGGCGCCTTGCCCAGCAACGTCCGCTTGGTGACGGTGTTGGTCGCGGGGTCGATCCGCTGAATCGACTGTTCGCCCAGCGCAACCGCCCAGATCGCCCCATAGCCGGACACGACATAGGACGTTCCGGGATCGACGGTGACGGACGCCACCACGCTGTTGGAGGCCGGATCGACGCGCGCGATCACGCCCTTGACGTCGGTGGCCATCCAGATCGATCCGGCGCCCGCGGCGACCATCATCTCGGCCCCGCCAGTGAGCTTCGGGATGCCGGTAGGGATCGTCGCGGCGAGCTTGCCGGTGCGGATGTCGATCCGGTTCAGCGTGCCTTCGGCGCAATTGGCGACCCACAGGCTGTCGTTCGCGATCACCATGGCACCGCAGGGGCGGGCGATGGCGACTTCGGCCAGCTTGCCCTTGCGGGACCACTGTTCCACGCGCCCCTTGTTGGTGGTCCAGACGGTCTTGCCGTCGATCGCCAGGAAGTCGGCGAAACCGGGGACCTGGATGACCTGCTCGCCCTCAGCGTGGGCGGAGGCGGAAAACGCGGCGAGCCCCATGGTCGCCGCCAGCACTGCAATCGTCTTGAACCTGCGCATGTTTTCCCCCTGTGATCGTCCTGGAATGGTCCCTGCCTCGCGCGGTGTCAGGCTCCGCGTGCGATGTAGGCCCGCCACCCACCGAGGCTGGTGATGTCCTCTGCCCCGGTCAGCGCGCGCGGCTCGGAGACGAAGCCCTTGACGCTGCTGCCGTCGGCCAGCGTGACGGTGCCGATGGCGAGCGGCGCCGGCACGTCGACGACGAAGCTGCCGAACTCGGCGACGCCCAGTTCATAGACCTCGACCTTGATCGGGGCGCCTTCCTCGCTGTGAACCAGCGCGGGCTTGGGCGGCACGCTCTCGGCCATGGCGTAGAGGCGGTAGTTGGGCGCGGTCTCGAAGGCCCCGACGAACTTGGCGTCGCGCGAGGTGAGCTGCCAGTGGAGCGGCATGTCCTTCAGGTGGGCACCGACGACGGCGAGTTTGACTGTCTGCATCTTTCCCTCGAAATCTAGTGGTGGCGGAGACGGAAGGCTGGCGGCCGCAAGGTAATCGTCGGCCGCCTCCAGCAAGGCGCGGTCGCTGTCGGCCGGCCCGATCAGGGTGATCCCGAAGCCGGTCGCATTGGCACGGATGCCGGCGGGCACGGCCAGCGCGGCCATGTCCAGCAAGTTGACGAAGTTGGTGTAGAAGCCCAGCGCGCTGTTCAGCGCGACCGGGGCCGCCAGCATTTCCGCGACGCGGTAGGTCGAGCCGGTCGTCGGGAAGACCATCATGTCGATGGTTTCCCAAAGCTGGTCGGCGTGGCGCTTGATCTCGGCCATGCGGTAGATGCCGTTGAACAGCTCCACCGCGCTCACGGTCAGGCCCGGCTCGACGACGGCGCGGACGGTCGGGTCGATGGCGTCGGGGTTGTTGGCCAGCATGTCCGCCATCGCGGCGGTGCGCTCGGCGACCCAAGGGCCGCCGTAGAGCAGCAGCGCCGCTTCCTGCAGCGGGGCGTAGTCGATCTCGACCAGTTCCGCGCTTTGGGCCAGCGTTTCCAGCGCGCGGTCGTAGAGGTATTCGGACTCCGCATCGCCGAACCAGTTGCGCTGGGCGCGGCCCGGCACACCGATGCGCGTCCTGCCGAGCGGGCGGTCGGCGAGCGGCTTGGAATAGGGGTCGGCGGGATCGAAGGCGGCCACGACCTGATCGACGAGGCGCGCATCGGCGGTATCGTCGGTGAAGACCGTGATGCAGTCGATCGTACGGCAGGCGGGCACGAGACCGCGCGTGCTCCAGCGGCCCTTGGTGGGCTTGAAGCCGACGAGGTGGTTGAAGGCGGCGGGAACGCGGCCCGACCCGGCGGTGTCGGTGCCCAGCGCGAAGGGCACCAAGCCCGCCGCCACCGCGACCGACGAGCCCGCGCTCGATCCGCCGCTGACGTAGGACAGGTTATAGGCGTTGCGCGGGATGCCGTAGGGACTGCGCGAGCCGTTCAGGCCGGTGGCGAACTGGTCGAGGTTCGTCTTGCCGAGGCAGATCGCGCCGGCGTCCAGCAGGCGCTCGATCACGCCGGCCGAGGCTTCGGGGCTATAGGCGAAGGCCGGGCAAGCCGCCGTCGTCTCGAAACCGGCGACGTCGATGTTGTCCTTCACCGCGAAGGGGACGCCCGCCAGCGGCAGGCTCTCCCCGGCGGCGATGCGGGCATCGACGGCGCGGGCGGCGGCGAGGAACTGCTCGCTGCTCGCCCGGCTGATCCAGACCTGGGGCTGGATCGCATCGTATGCCGTGACCCGCGCCAGGGTTTCCTCGGCGACCGCGACGGCGCTGGTTTCCCCGGCGTTGACGGCGGCGGCGATGGCGGCCGCGCTGCGGCGATCGTAGGCCGTCATGCGCTGCGCCTCAGGGCGAGCATGGGCGCACCGGGTTCGAGCGACTGCCCCTCGCGCATGTAAAGCGCCGCGACCGTGCCCGAGCTGGGGCTTTCCACCGAAGTTTCCATCTTCATAGCCTCTATGACTGCGATCCTGTCGCCCGCCTCCACCGTGTCACCGGCGGCGACGAGCAGCTTCGTGACGCTTCCCCCGTAAGGCGCTTCGACAAGGTCGGAGCCTTCGGGAAGAACGATGGCGTCGGCCGCCGGGGCTTCGACTTCTCCCGCGTCGGCGGCATGGTCGAACTCGCCGCTCCGCTGCCATTCGGCGCGTTCCTCGTCGAAGGCGGCCTTGCGGCGTTCCTCGAACGCGGCGATGCCCGCCGCGTTTTCGGCAAGGTAGGCGCGGTAATCGGCCAGGCGGAACTCGGACGGCTCGATACGGATCGAGCGGCGACCGGCCGGGAATTCCCGGCGCCAGTCGGTGAGTTCGTCCGCGCTGACCGGATAGAAGCGGATCTGGTCGAAGAAGCGCAGCAGCCACGGCTTGCCTTCGGTGAAGGCGTCGGTCTGGCGGTAGGTGTTCCACACCTGGATGGTGCGCCCGAACAGCTGGTAACCGCCCGGCCCTTCCATGCCGTAGATGCACATGTAGGCGCCGCCGATGCCCACGACGTTGGGCGGCGTCCAGGTGCGCGCGGGGTTGTACTTGGTGGTAACGAGGCGGTGGCGCGGATCGACCGGGGTCGCAACCGGGGCGCCGAGGTAGACGTCGCCCAGGCCCATCACGAGGTAGTTCGCCTCGAAGATCAGGTTCTCGACGGCGGCGGCATCGTCCAGACCGTTGATGCGGCGGATGAACTCGATGTTGTCCGGGCACCACGGCGCGTCGGCGCGGACGGTGGCCATGTACTTCTCGATCGTCTCGATCGTCGCCGGGTCCCGCCAGCTGAGCGGCAGGTGGACGATGCGCGAGGGGATCGTGAAGTCCTCGAGGTCGCCAAGGCGCTCCTCCGCCGCGATCAGCGTCTCCAGCGCGAGGGCGGGGGTCATCGCCGCGCCGTCGAAGTGAAGCTGGAGCGAGCGGATGCCGGGCACGATGTCGATGATGCCGGGCAGCGCGAACCGCTCCAGTTCGGTCATCAGCGCATGGACGCGGATGCGAAGCTCGATATCGAGCACGATGGGCCCGTATTCGACGAGGATGTTGCGGTCGCCCTGCTGGCGGTAGACCGTGCGCGGACGGCCCGGACCCTCGGGGATTTCCGAGAGGATCGGCGACAGCGTCTCCACCGCCCGGACCTCGGAAGGCGCGGGCGTTGCCCCCGTCGCGACGAGACTGCGCTGCGCGGCATCCGCCTCGGTCGCATCGGCGATGGTCACCGGCGCGAACTTCAGCTTGTCTCCCGGAGCGAGCTGACCGATCTTCCAGCGGTCGGCCGCGATCACCACGAACGGGCAGACGAACCCGCCGAGCGAGGGCCCGTCGGGGCCTAGGATGATCGGCATGTCGCCGGTGAAGTCCACGGCGCCGATGGCGTAGGGATTGTCGTGGATGTTGGACGGGTGCAGCCCCGCCTCGCCGCCGTCGGTACGGGCCCAGCGCGGCTTGGGACCGATCAGTCGGACGCCGGTGCGGTTGGAGTTGTAGTGGATTTTCCACTCGGCGGCGAGGAACGTCTGGACATCGTCGTCGGTGAAGAAATCGGGGGCACCGTGCGGACCGTA
Organism: Novosphingobium sp. GW821-FHT09E05; assembly: GCF_059416165.1. Taxonomy (NCBI): domain Bacteria; kingdom Pseudomonadati; phylum Pseudomonadota; class Alphaproteobacteria; order Sphingomonadales; family Sphingomonadaceae; genus Novosphingobium; species Novosphingobium sp. GW821-FHT09E05. The sequence continues at coordinate 128,152 of NZ_JBWKOQ010000005.1, read as the reverse complement.
GAGCACGCGCAGCGTCCACTCGGTCGGGATCTCCGGCAGGTCGACCGAAGGAAGCCCCATGTCGGTCTCATGTCCGCCCAGGTGCAGTGTATCGCCGGCAAGAAGACGGCGCGCTGCGTGGCCGCCGAACTGGCCCAGCTCGAACGTGCTGCAGCTCTCGAGGTACGGCGCGATGTCCAGACCGCCCGCGAACAGGATATATCCGCGCAGGCCGCCGACCGATGCACGGCCGAGCGCCAGCGTCTGTCCGGCCGCGACATCGGTCGGAACCCCGCGCTCGACAGCCACGCCGTCCAGCGTCGCGCCGAAGTCCGCGCCCATCAGGCATATCTGCGCGGGCGCCACGAAGGCCAGCGTCGGACCGGTGACGGTCGCCTCAAGTCCCACGGTTCCCTCGGGATTTCCGAGCAGGCGGTTGCCGAGGCGGAACGACTGGTCGTCCATCGGGCCCGAAGGCGGAACGCCCACGGCCCACAGCTTCTGGCGTCCCGGCCAGTCCTGCACGGTCGTCGCGGTGCCGCCGCTGACGACGCGGATCGAGCGGGGATTGTAGGCGATACCGTCGAGCACGCGGGTCGAAACCTCGCCGCTGACGAAAGCGGGGGAGCGCACCACGTCGCGCAGCCAGCGCAGGTTGGTCTCGATGCCGTCGGCCCGGCTCTGGTCGAGCGCGGCCTGCGCGGCCTCGACCGCCTCGGCGCGCGTGGGCGCATGGACGATCAGCTTCGCCAGCATCGGATCGTACCAGGCGCTGACCGCCGTGCCCGACGAGCACCAGGTCTCGACACGGATGTCGGACGGGAACTGCAGGCAGGTCAGCGATCCCGACGTGGGGCGATAATCGAGCGAGGGGTCCTCGGCATAAAGCCGCATCTGGACCGAATGGCCCTTGGGCGTAGGCGCTTCGCCGTCGAGGAAGGCGAAGTCGCCGGCCCCGCCGCGCACCATCCACTCGACGAGGTCGATGCCCATCACCGCTTCGGTGACGCCGTGCTCGACCTGGAGGCGGGTGTTCATCTCGAGGAAGAAGAACTCCTCGCGGTCGGCGTCGTAGAGGTATTCCACCGTGCCGGCGGAGCGGTAGTTCGCCGCCTGGCCGAGGCGGATGGCCGAGGCGATCAGTTCGCTGCGCACATGCTCGGGAAGCAGCGGCGCAGGCGCTTCCTCGACGACCTTCTGGTTGCGGCGCTGGAGGGAGCAGTCCCGTTCGCCGAGCGCCATGACCCTGCCCTCGCCGTCACCGAACAGCTGGACCTCGATGTGGCGCGCGCGCCGGACGTAGAGTTCGAGGAAGACGCTGGCATCGCCGAAATTGCTCAGGCCCTGGCGGGCGACGATGTCGAATGCCTCGCGCAGTGCGGCTTCGTCCTCGCACACGCGCATGCCGATGCCGCCGCCGCCGGCGGTCGCCTTCAAGATCACGGGATAGCCGATTTCGGCGGCGGCGGTGACCGCCTCGTCCGCGTCGCTCAGCAGGCCGGTGCCCGGTGCCAGCGGCACGTCATGGGCAGCGGCGAGCGCGCGGGCGCTGTGCTTGAGGCCGAAGGTGCGGATATTGTCCGTGGTCGGCCCGATGAAGACGATCCCGGCCGCGGCGCAGGCCTCGGCGAACTCGACGTTTTCGGCCAGGAAGCCGTAGCCCGGATGGATCGCGCCAGCCCCCGTCTTCTTCGCGGCGGCGAGGATCGCGGGGATGTTGAGATAGCTGTCGGAAGCGCGCGCCGGACCGATGCACACGGCTTCGTCGGCTTCGGAAACATGGTTCGAACCCTCGTCCGCCTCGGAATACACGGCGACGGACTTCAGCCCCATGGTCCGCAGCGTGCGGATGATGCGGGTGGCGATCGCGCCCCTGTTCGCGATCAGGACGGTGTCGAAGCTCATGCGGCGGTTACGATCATGCGCACGGGGGTGGGGTTGAAGCCGTTGCAGGGGTTGTTGACCTGCGGGCAGTTCGAGACGACGACGACGACGTCCATTTCCGCACGCAGGTCAACGGTCAGGCCCGGCGCGGATATTCCGTCGACGATGCCCAGCGACCCGTCGGACTCGACAGGAACATTCATGAAGAAATTGATGTTCGAGACGATGTCCCGCTTGCCCCGGCCTTCGGTGAGGTTGGCTTCGAGGAAGTTCTCCACGCAGGCATGCTCGGCCTTGGTGTGGTGGCCGTAGCGCAGCGTATTGGACTCGCACGAGCAGGCGCCGCCGATGGTGTCGTGATACTCGACCGAGGTGGCCGCAATGGTCATCATCGGCCGGCCCTCGTTCGACAGCAGCCTCGTGCCTTCGCGCAGGAACAGGTTGCCCTGCGCGGATACGGTGTCCTGCGCGCTGTAGCGCTCGGCGTCGTCCGTAGCCGAATAGAGCAGGAAATCGACGGCCTGGTTGCCTTCGAGATCGACGATGCGCAGCGTCTGGCCGGCGGCGATGTGGTGCAGCCAGGGCGCCCGGGCGGGCACGACGACATCATGGATCACGGCGCCGGTGAGGCCGGACATATGGGGATCGGCAGTCATTTTGGACCTGTCCTCTTTCAGCGGCGGAAGTAGTCTTCGACGTTCTTGAAGGCGCGCAGGCCTTCAGGCGTCGCGGTCCGGACAGCGTCGTCTTCGGTCGTCACCGGCCCGCGCCAGGCGGAAGCGCGCAGCGGGGTCACCGTATAGTCGTCGCGCGGGTCGAGGACGTGCGGGCAGTTGGCGATGACGACGATCACATCCATCTCGGCGCGGAGAACCACGGTTCGGCCGGGCTCGAACGGGCCGATCTGCGGAGTGATGGCGCCGTCTTCCTCGATCCGCGCGCCCTTAAATAGCGTGACGCAGGGGTGGACGTCGCGGCGGCTGAGGCCGTGCTTGGCGGCACCCAGCAGGAAGCGGTCGCGGCCGCTCGGATACGGGCCGCTATTGGTGCCGTTGCCGTACTTCGCGGCGTTGGTCGCGGGATTGGAAGTGCCGCAGAACGTGTCGTGCGTGCCGGCGTCGTCTTCGACGATGCTCATCATGACGCGGCCCATGTCGGACAGCAGCAGCTTGCCCTCGCCGAGATAGGCGTTCCACTGCACCTTCACGGTGTCCGCGACGTTGAGCCGCTCGGTGGGCATTTCGGCGTTGAACAGAAGGATCGAAGCGCAGGCATCGCCGCGCAGATCGATCAGGCGCAGGCGCGAGCCGCGCGAGAGGCGCCGCGTGGCATAGCCGCCCGCCGCGATGGTTTCCTCCCAGAGCAGATCATTGGGCGCCACTTCCGACGGCAGGTCGTCGGCGACCGGCGGGAGCACGGGCATGCTCTCGATCACGGTACCTTCCATGCCGCGCGCGTGATCGCGGGCAGCAAGGGGATTGGCCAGGGTCTCGGTCATGCATTCGCTCCGATGATCGGGTTGGGGTTTCCACCTTCGGGTTCGTAGAGGGGCGGCAGCAGCGAGGTCGTGGTGACCAGCGCCAGTTGCTGCACCCCGCGGACCCGCCGAATTGCGTCGCACAATTCCTTCAGCCTTACGGCCGGACCTTGCACGAGCAGGACTTCGAGGGACTGGTCATCCTCCAGCACGACGTGCTGCGAGGAGATCACCTCCTTGAGATAGCTAGCCTGGGTATGGGAGAGCAGGTGGCGCACCCGCCCCCGTTCGCCCCTGTAGACGAGGGTGATGGTGCCCGCGAGCATCTCCTCGGGGCGCATCAGCGAACCATGCTCGGCCAGCGCGTGGCGGATCAGTTCCGCGATGAGCTGCGAGCGGGACGGCAGGCCGCGTTCCGCCACCATCGTGTCGAGCTGTCTGAAGAGGTCTGCCGGGAGGCTCATGCTGAGCCGGGCCAGGCTTGCGGATTCGGATCCCATGACCACTCTCTTTTCAATTATTACGAATTACGTCAACAGTAATATCGTCGTTATTTACAGGAGCAGCTTCATCGCCATTGCGCAGAGGAATATCGTAGACCGCCGTGGCGCCGAAACGGTGCGGCGCCTGCGGATCGTGGCGGCGCTTGTCGAGCGCCAGCACCCGGGTTCCGAGCGTGAAGGCTTCTCGGATGTCGTGCGTCACCATCACGATCGTCAGCGCATATTCGCGCCAGAGATTGCGGATCAGGAGGTGCATGTCCGCGCGGATGCCCGGATCGAGCGCCCCGAACGGTTCGTCGAGAAGGAGGACGCGCGGCCGCTTGACGAGCGCCTGGGCGATCGCCAGCCGCTGCTGCATCCCGCCCGACATCTGCGCGGGATAAAGGTCGAGACTGTGGCCCAGGCCTACCGCATTCAGCATCGCGGTGGCTTCTTCCTGAGCCGCGCGGCGAGCCGCACCGAACAGGCGTGCCGAGAGCGGCGCCTGCGCGCACTCCATGCCGAGGATCGTGTTGCGCAGCGCCGAGAGGTGCGGGAACACCGAGTAGCGCTGGAACACGACGCCGCGATCCGGTCCGCATTCGGGCGCCAGCGGCGTTCCGTCGAGCAGGATGGAGCCGCGTGACGGCGCCTCCTGCCCGAGGATGAGCCGCAGGAAGCTGCTCTTGCCCGCACCGGACGGTCCGACGATCGAGACGAACGAACCGGCCTCGATATCGAGGTTGAGTTTCTCGATGATGATGCTGTCGCCGTACTCGACCCAGACGTCGCGAAAGCTGAGAAGCGTGCTCAATGGCTTTCTCCGTGCGCCCAGGGGAACAGCTTGCGGCTGAGGAAGGCGAAGGTCACGTCCATGACGATCGCGAGGATGGCGATCCACGCCACGTAGGGCAGGATGACGTCCATCGAGAGGTAACGGCGGACGAGGAAGATGCGGTATCCGAGGCCCACGTCGGAGGCGATCGCCTCGGCCGAGATCAGGAACACCCAGGCCGGCCCGAGCGCCAGGCGCATCGCCTGCAGCAGCCGGGGCATCGCCTGCGGCAGCGCCACGCGGATCATGACCTGCCAGCTGCTGGCACCAAGCGTCTGCGCCTTGATGATCTGCTCCCTCGGCAAGGCTACGACATGGGCCGCGATGTCGCGGATCATGACCGGGGCGATGCCGATGACTATGAGAGCAACCTTCGCGGTCTCGCCGAGGCCCAGTGCGATGAACAGGATCGGCAGCAGTGCGATCGGCGGGATTACGGCGATCCCCGTGACAAGCGGACCGAACGTCGCGCGCACCGGCGGCAACACGCCGAGCGCGAGGCCAACCACGATAGCCATCAGCGTCGATATGCCGAGGCCGATGCCGAGGCGTTGCAGACTCGCCAGCGTATCGGCCCAGAACACCAGTTGCCCGGTGAGCTGGTCGGGCACGAAGATGAGCGCCGCCATGCTCTGCGCCATCGTGCCCGGCAGCGGCAGGATCTTGTCCGCCGGGTTAACCGCGTGGCGGCTCGCGGCCATGACGATGTAGACCACCGCCAGAAGCACGATCGGCAATGCGCCCAGAAGCAGCCGATCCCCTCGCCGGACTTGACGATTCACCCAACGCATTGCGGTCATCCCACCTTATGATGAAGCGAATTCGAAGCGGTCAGAGCTTTCCGTCGGCCGCCAGCTTCATGTAGCTGTCGTCGAAGCGCAGCGTCACGTGCTGCGCGTCTCCGAGCGTCTTGCCGCCGGGGAAGGACATGCCCACCGCATCGGCCGATGTCGCACCCTTGAACAGCCCCTGCGCGAAGCTGAAGTCGCGCACGCGCGTCATCGTCGTCACCAGCGCCGGCGCGGAAGTCGCCGCGACCGCCGCCTTGGGATCGGCGTAGAGATACGTGGTGGTAAGCTGGCTGTCGAAGTCTTCCGGCGTCGCACCGGAGAGCTTCGCCATGGCCGCGCGCGCCGCCTTGCCCTGCGCGTCCTGGCGCATCATCAGCGCCGTGGTCTCGTACCAGATGCCGGCGAGCGCCTTGCCCAGGTTCGGATTGGCCTTGAGCGTGGCGGTGTCGACCACCATCAGGTCGAGGATCTCGCCCGGGATGTTAGCGGAACTGAACACTTCCTTCGCACCGGCCTGCGCCTTCATGGTCGAAAGCTGCGGGTTCCAGGCGACGGCCACCTTGACGTCGGGGCTGGCGAAAGCGCCGACGATGTCGGCGTCGCCGGTGTTGACCGTCTTCACGTCCTTCATGGCGAGCCCGACCGAGGACAGGCCGCGCGCCAGCAGGTAGTGGGAGACCGAAAGTTCGACGAGATTGATCTGCTGGCCCTTGATGGCGCGCAGGTCGCCCGCACCCTTCATCAGGATGCCGTCGTTGCCGTTGGAATAGTCGCCGACGATGATGGCGCTGGTGTCCTTGCCACCCGCGGCGGGGATCGTCAGCGCGTCCATGTTGGCGACCGTCACGCCGTCCAGCTTGCCGGCGGTGTACTGGTTGACCGATTCGACGTAATCGTTGACCTGGACCACGTTGATCTTGATGCCATACTTGTCGGCCCACTTCTTCACGATGCCGGCCTGCTGCGCGTAGGGCCAGGGCATCCAACCGGCGTAGATCGACCAGCCGATGTTGAATTCCTGACGCTTCGGCGCATCACCGGGCGCCTGCGAGCAGGCTGCAGTCAGAAGCACTCCGGCCATCAATGCGGCCCTGGCGGTCCTACGGATCGTTGCCATCATGAATCGGTCCCCTTTCGCGCTGCAACATTGCTGCGATTGCCGAGGCTGTCCATCAAAATTATTACGACACATGAATTTTGTAATACTTCTCGAGATGACGCACCCGTCGCAGGCACACCCCTCCCACCGCGGCATCATCTCGCAGAGCGGGCCGCGTCAAACGGCCGTCGTCGTCAGGCAGTGGCTACTTCGCTGGCCGCGCGCTGCCGACGAGACCGCGAGGCGTCACCGGTCCCCGCTTCGTCCTGCTCGTGCAGAGGCGGCAGCAATGCGGTGGTGGTGACAAGCTGCAGCTGATGCACTCCGCGGATGGCGCGCAGACTGTCGCACAGGTCCTTCAACCTTGCGGCCGGCCCCTGTACGAGCAGCACCTCGAGCGACTGGTCGTCCTCGAGAAACACATGCTGGGACGAGATCACTTCCTTCAGGAACTCGGCCTGGCTCTGGGCGAGCTGGTGCCGCACCCGGCCGCGGTCACCCCGATAGACCAGCGTGATGGTGCCAGCGAGCATCTCCTCCGGCCTGGTCAGCGCCTCATGCTCCGCGAGAGCATGGCGAATCAGCTCCGCGATGAGCTGCGAGCGCGAAGGCAGGGCCCGCTCCTCGACCATCGCATCCAGCTGCCGGAACAGTTCGGCCGGAAGGCTCATGCTGAGCCGGGCAAGGCTGCCGGGATCGTTGCTCACGCTGCGCCCCTCTCAACCATCGTCATGTCCTTCGAATACCTTCGCTGCGGCGTTGCCAGAGGTTCCATGCCGCGTCCCTTATACCACCCGCAACCATGATGACAGTCAATGACCGGTGACCCGGCGCGCCTTGATTACCCGAAATTATTACCATTGCTAGATTAGGTAATATCGATAACATGTCCTTCATTCGGCATGATTTCGCCGCTTGCAGCCGACTTGTGGGGGCATTCCATGGCGCAGAATTCGGCTTACAACCCGGTGTTGTCGGGGAACCCGCAGTCCGCCACCGGACGCGCCTACCCCAATGGCAACCCCGCTCTCGGGTACAACCCGCCCGGCGTGCGCAACACCGACAGCGCCGTGCCGCTGCACCGGGAAAAGCCGGTCGTCCACGACTATGCCTCCGAAGGCCCCGCGCCCGGCAATCTGGGATTCCGCTGGACTTATGGCTCCAACGTGGCCGCGAAGAACCGCGATCCACGCGTCCAGGTGGTGCAGTACAACGAGGACACCTTCGTCCTGCGCCAGAACGTCTGCGTGCACTGGGAGGCCCCGTTCACCTACCTGCTGCTGGGCAACAAGGGCGCCCTGCTGATCGACACCGGCGCCACCGCCACCGCAGGGCACTATCCCCTGCGCGAGACGGTCGATGCCATCATCGCGCGCTGGGCCAAGGCACGCGGACGCGGCAAGGTGCCGCTCACCGTAGCGCTGACATCGGGCGAGGACATCGCGCAGAACCAGGGCCTCGTGCAGTTCGTGGGACGCGCGGATACCACCATCGTTCCCAAGCCACTGGAAGCCATGAAGCACTTCTACGGCCTTGGCGGCACCTGGCCATCGGGCACCGGCAGGATCGACCTGGGCGACCGGGTGATCGAGGTGATCCCGGCACCGGGCACGCACCGGGACGGCGTCGTCTTCTACGACCCCTACTGCGACTTCCTGTTAACCGGCGACCTGCTGTTCCCCGGCAAGATCAACATCGGCAACGACCGGGATTTCGTCGCCTCGCTCGAGCGGCTGCAGGCTTTCGCCGCCAGCCGGCCGGTGAAGTGGATTCTCGGCGGCCATGTCGAGATGATGTTCGTGCCGGGCAAGTATTACCCGCGTTTCGCGACCTACAAGCCCTACGAGCGCGTACTGGAAATGACGCCGGACCTGATCGGCGAAGCCCTGCAATATGCCCGCGAGGTACAGGGCAGGGACATAATGCTCATCCGTCCCGATTTCGCGCTGTTCAACGGCGTCAGTCCCGACCAGCGAACGCAGGTCTGGCCCGAAGGCGTGCCCAACATCAACCCGCCGCGTCCGTTCTGACGACGAGGAGACCAGTCGTGGATAGACGCACGTTCCTGAGCTACAACGCCGCCGCTGCCGCCATCCCGCTGACGGGCGTCGCGCTGAGCAGCCTCTCCGAAGCGGCTTCGGCCGCCGTTCGCCCGGCGCCGATCGACTTTAAGAGCAATCTCCCGGCCGCAGGAAGCTTTCCCAAGCGCTGGATCTGCGGCTCCTCGTCATGCATGGACAACACCGATCCCGCCGTGCAGGTCCACTGGTACAACCCGCATACGGCGATCCTGCGCCAGAACAAGGCGTATAGCTACGAAGCGCCGTTCGCCCCGCTCTATTTCGGCAACGACCGCGTGCTGCTGCTCGACGAAGGCTTCGTGCAGCTGCGCAATGACTGGGACCTGCGCGGCGTCGTGGACCAGTCCATCGACGAATGGTGCCGGCGCAACGGCCGCGACCCTGCCAGTCTGGAGCTGCTGGTCGCGTTCAGCCACCTGCATGCGGACCACTACGCGGCGACCAACCAGTTCGCCGACCGCCCCAACACCCGCTACATGGGCCTCACCCACGAGGAGATGGTCGGCTTCTGGGGCATGACCCATTTCCCCGAGGAGCGCGTGACGCTCGACCTTGGCGGCCGGGAAATCCTGATCTGGGGCTCGCCAGGCCATGTCGTCTCCGAATTCGCCTATTACGACAGCTACACGCAGATTCTTTACACCGGCGACATGTTCTACCGGGGCCGCTGCTACATCAGTTTCTGGGAGCCCTGGTTCGACAGCATGAAGCGTCTCATCGACTTCTGCGACACCCATCCGGTGACGCATGTGATGGGCTGCCATGTCGAGATCAGCAGGGACGGGCAGGACTACGCCTATGGCATGACCTGGCAGCCTGACGAGGCGCCGGTGGAAATGACGGTGCAGCAGCTGCGCGAAGCCTACGCCCATGCGCAGACGATCACCGAGCCGGGCATCTACTTCACCGGCACCGTCTTCCTCTGCAACCAGACGCGGGGGACGACCACGATCGACAAGAACCCTTACCGGTATTCCTGAGACGCCCTCCGGTACAGGCACCCGGCGACTCGGCAACGGCTCGTCCGCAGTCAGCGCGATCCGTCCGCGTCAGGCGTTGCTGCCGAAAAATAGTGTTACCCTGTTCCATCAAATCCGCAATTTTCGAGGATTTTCAGCAAAACGCATCGGCGCGAAATTAATACGCTTGACGCAAAAGGTAATATCCATACCGTGTGTCATGTCGCCGGTTAGAGCGATAAACCGGGAGGGAGAATCTTGTAACGACAGGTCGGGCAACCGACCTGGATGGGGGTTTTCGATGGAACAACTGCCAGTCTACAACACGGTTCTCTCGGGCGACGAGCGGGCGACTTCCAGTGCCCGAAACGACGCCGGCATGAAGCAGAACGTCTTCAATCTGCTGCCGCCGGCCTTCATCGCGATCGTCATCGCCTTCTGGGCCTATGGCCCAAAATCCCTGGTCGACCATCCCTGGGCGCTCGTCGTGACCTCGTCGCTGATCACGGTCGTCGTGCTCGGTCTCGAGTTCGTCCACGAACGCCATTCCGGCTGGCGCATGAACAGGCGCGAATTCGCCACGGACCTGTTCTACGTGGTCTTCATGTCCACCGTGATTTCCTGGGTGACGACCAAGCTGGCGGAAGATCCCCTGCTGGCGTTCAAGAAATCGCTCGGCATCACCACCGAATGGGCGATGCACTTGCCCTTCATCGTGCAGGTCGCGCTGGTCGTCTTCCTGATCGAGTTCGGCCAGTACTGGATGCATCGCCTGATGCACAACTGGACGCCGTTCTGGCTGACCCATGCCCCGCATCACCACCTCACCCAGCTGAACGCCGCCAAGGGCGCGGTGGGCAACCCCATCGAACTGTTCCTCATCAGCCTCAGCATCGTGGCATTGTTCGATCTTTCGACCCCGGCCATTTTCTGCGCGCTCAACATCATGGGCGTGATCTCCACCTTCGCCCACGCGAACGTGCGCTCCGACCCGCCGAAGTTCTACTCGTTCCTCTTCACGACGATCCGGCACCACAGCCTGCATCATTCGACGGACTACGAGAGCACCCGCTGCAACTACGGCAACTCGCTGATCCTCCTCGACCGGATCTTCGGCACATATCGTGAAGGCGAGTCGGTGATCGTCGGACAGGACGAACGCAGGCGGCTATCCATCCGGGAACAGTTCGTGTTCCCCTTCCAACCCGCGATCGACCGACTCCGGGCGAAGCGCGGCCCGTACGGCACACCTTCGGCCAACTGATCGGCTGCAGGGCAGACAAGATATCAAGGGAGCGAACGCCTCGACGGAATCTTGAGAACGTCGAGAGCAGTGTGCCGGCACGACATCCGTCAAGCGATGGCCGGCGCAGGAATGAGGTCCTCAAAACAACGCCCCCCGGGTCCGACAGGAGCCAGATCCGGGAGCGGGTCACCGTAACCAGAAAATGAGGGAAGCACATGACATATCGCGCGAAACTGAGAACGGGCCTGCTGTCCGCCACCATCTTTACCAGCACCGCACTCGCCATGCCCGCCATTGCGCAGGACGCGGGCGCCGCTGCCGAGGAGGGTGATGCCATCGTCGTCACCGGCACGCGCCGCGCCACGACGATCATGGATACGCCGATCAACATTTCGGCGATCGGCGCCGAGGAATTGCAGCGCCAACGGATCGACGATGTGCGCGATCTCGCCGACTTCACGCCCGGCCTGACGATCTCGGACACCGGCCCGCGCGGCACCGGCACGATCGTCATGCGCGGCCTCAACGCCTCTGATACGGGCACCGATGGCGACGACTACGACAACGCCATGGGCATCTACCTTGGCGAAGTTCCGCTCTACTACGACTTCAAGCTGCTCGACATCTCGCGCGTCGAAACGCTGCTGGGCCCGCAGGGCACGCTCTACGGCCTGGGCACGCTGGCGGGCGCGATCCGCTACATCCCCAACCGTCCCGACACGGAATCCTTCCAGGCTGAGGGTCACGGCCGGACGTACGTCAAGGCGCATGCGTCCAAGCTGGGCTACCAGGTCGATGGCATGGTCAACATTCCGATCGTGAAGGACCATGTCGCCTTCCGTTCGGCGACCGGCTACTTCTACGACCCGGGCTTCATCGACTACCCGTTCCTGCTCAACGAGCCCGGCGTGTCCGATCCGCAGCCCAACGGCATCAGCCGCCCGACCGGCGCGGATTACGACGCGAACCTGCACAAGGCCAAGGATCTCAACTTCGAGAAGACCTTCACCACGCGCAACCAGCTTTTGCTGCAGACCAACGAAGATTTCCAGATGATCTTCACTTACGCCTTCCAGCGTACGAAGACCGAAGGGTCGCAGGCCAACAGCGCGGGCGTGCTGGGCTCGGGCAAGTACGAGAACGCCGCCCGCTATGCGGAGCCGATGAACCGGCGTGCGCATCTCGTCAGCATGGAAATCAACGCCAACGTCTTCGATGTCGCCGATCTCGTGTGGACGACCGCCTACACCGACGTGAAATCGGACTCGCGGGCGGACAACACCGACCTTCTGCTCGACCTCGACTATGATTACGAGCTGTTCCCGGCGTTCTCCAGCTGGAGCGAAAGCCACTCGCGCCGCAAGCAGGTCAACCAGGAAGTGCGCCTCGTCTCCACCCACGGCGGCCCGTTCAAATGGGTGCTCGGCGGCTTCTACAACGAGCAGCGGTCCAATCGCAATTACGCCGAGCATGTCCCCGGCCACCCCTGGGTCGATCTGGCGACCAACCCCGACGAGCTGGAGTACGTATCGTACACCAGATCGAAGGTCACCGAGCAGGCGGTCTTCGGCGAAGGCACGTTCAATATCACGCCCGAGTTCCAGGTCACCGGGGGCGCTCGCTATTTCAAGTATACCTCGGCGATCTCCGGAGCCCAGACCCTGCCGTTGCTCGGTCAGCCGCTCAGCCCCTATGACAAGACGGCTTCGGGCGGAACGGCCGGCAAGGATGGCTGGGTTTGGAAGCTCAACTCCTCCTACAACTTCACGCCCGACCTCATGCTCTACGCCACATACAGCAAGGGCTATCGCATCGGCGGCCCGAACACGGTCGCGCCTTGCGACAACCCCCTTCCCCCCGGCCAGAACATCTGCGCCCTGCCGGACGAACTCCAGTACGGCCCGGACATGACCAAGAACATCGAGGTCGGCTTCCGTGCGCAACTGTTCGATCGCAAGCTGAGCTTCAACATCGACGCCTACCATATCAAGTGGAGCGGCCTGCAGGTCGCCTCGGCCACCGTGAACGGCGCGACCGGGATCACCGTGAACGGTGGCGGGGCGGTGTCGAAGGGCATCGAAACTTCGTTCCAGTTCAAGCCGATCCCGGCACTGTCGATCCAGGGTACGTATTCCTACAACGACGCACACCTGACCGAAGACGTGCCCGGCATCCTCACCATCCGCGAGGTGCCGAACGACTACAGCTATCGCTTCGTCCAGCTCGACGCGCTCGCCGGCGACCGCCTGCCGAACTCGGCCAAGAACTCGGGCAGCCTCGGCGCGACCTACACGATGCCAGTGGGCGAGGGCATGGTTTCGGCCAACTGGACGGCCACCTATCGCGGCAGCATCGTCACCCGCCTCGGCTGGGACCGTGCCTACGGCGACAAGCTGGACGGCTATGTCCTGCACCGCGCGACGCTGTCGTACGACACCGACCGGTATTCGGTCAGCCTGTTCGCGAACAACATCTTCGACAAGTACGCCGTGGTTTCGGTCGGTAACGACCGCTCGCGCATCGGCGTCAACGACGGGGTTGCGGTACGCTTCTACGGCCAGACCGTGGTGACCCCGCGCACGATCGGCCTCGAAGCCCGCATCAAGTACTGAGCCTCGATCGAGGCGCTTTCCCCGGACCAAGGGGAAGCGCCTCGCTTTCGTCGCGGACGACGCCGATACATGGAAGCTCGTCGCGGGTGAGCGCAGCGACGAGCGTTCATCAGTATCGCGCCAAGGAAGAGCCTGACCCTCCGCCATTTCCATGTCGTGCACAGGGCGCTACGACGTGGACTGCTTCAAACGGATGAGATCAGACGGTGGCAACGCAGCGGCGCATGGGTGTGGAGGGAGCGAAAAACCGCGCCCTGCTGGTCGAGGCGGCCGCCCATCTTCTTGTCGAAGAGGGCTATGCAGCGATCACCGCGCGCCGTGTCTCGGAGAAGGCGGGCCTCAAGGTGCCGCTGGTCTACTATTATTTCCAGACGATGGATGACCTGATCCAGGCAGTCATCCGCCGAAACGCCGCAAAACGCGTCGAGCGTCTCGAGCAGGCCGGGACATCGCGCGAACCGCTGCGGGCCTTGTGGGACCTCAACAGCGATCCGGCGGCGGCCAAAACGACATCGGAATTGCTGGCCCTGGCCAATCACAGGGAGTCGATCCGCAACGAGGTCGTGGCGGCAGCTCGCGAATTCCGCAGCTTCCAGATCGACCTTGTCTCTGCGCTGATGGAACAGAGGGGGCTCGACGCCGGCGCCTATCCTCCCGGCGCGATCGTCACCATCGTCGCCGCGCTGGGCCGCGCGCGGGCGCAGGACAGCGCACTGGGCGTATCGGAAGGCTATGAGGAAGCGATGGTCGTCCTGGAGCGGGTGCTGACGCTCTTCGACCAGCCGGACGGCACGGGAGCCTGATCCCCCTCGCGCTGGATCTGGCCGGACTGACGACTGCTTGACCCTCGCGAACGCCCGGTGCTAACGATTCGTTCAGCATAGGGACCGAGAGGGTTTGGCCAAAATGAAGATCGGGGTGTCCTATCCTGTGACGGAAGTCGCAGGCGATCCTGACGCGATCCGCAAGTTCGTCCGCGCCGTGGAAGAACTCGGTTATACGCACATCATGGCCTACGATCATGTGCTCAAGACGCCGCATGAAGGGCGCGAACCCAGGCTCACGGGGCCTTACACCGAGAAGGACAGCTTCCACGATCCCCTCGTCCTGTTCGGCTTCATGGCGGCGCTCAGCGATACGCTGGAATTCGTGACCGGCGTGCTGGTGCTGCCGCAGCGGCAGACCGTGCTGACAGCGCAGCAGGCGGCGGACGTCGACCTGCTGTCACGCGAGCGGCTGCGACTGGGTGTCGGCATCGGCTGGAACTACGTCGAATACGAGGCACTCGGCCAGAATTTCAAGACGCGGGCGAAACGGGTCGAGGAGCAGGTCGGCCTGCTGCGCAAATTGTGGACCACGCCGGTGGTATCGTTCGACGGCCGCTTCGACAGGATCGATCGCGGCGGCATCAATCCGCGGCCGCGCCGGCAGATCCCGGTGTGGATGGGTGGTCACACCGAACCGGCCTACGAGCGCGGCGCAAGGATAGGCGACGGTTTCGTGTTCGCCGCGCCCGGCAAGGGCGCGGTCGAGGCATGGGACCGGGTCAAGCACCATCTCGCGCAGCTGGGCAGGTCGTCGGACACCTATGGCCGCGAACTGCTCGCGCTGTTCGCGCGCGACCCCCAGGAAACCGCCGATCACCTCAGGATATTCCGCGATGCCGGCGGTACGCACGGCGCCGTACCTTCGATGGGCAAGGGTCTCGGCAACGATATTGACGCCCACATCGACTACGTGGCGCAGGTCAAGCGACTGCTCGACGCCGGCTGACGTGCGACGACCTCGTCCGCTGGGATCGCCATGAACTGCTGGCGATATAGCGAGCGGCGCCGCGCGTTTCAGGCGCAGGGGATGGCGGAATTCGGTCCATTGCGCTGCTCTGACATCGCCCGTGCCAAAGGCGCTGCGCCGAGCGCGTCGACGATCTCGGCGAACGTCTGCGGGGTTTCGTCCTGGCCGAGCTTGAACTGGGCGCTCGCGGCCATCACCGAGGCGCGGAAGGCGATGACGTGCTTTGCCAGCACTTCGAAGCGCTCGCCCATCCGGGCGACGGTCCAGGCGCCCTCGCCCTCACCTTCCATGGCGGCGACCAGTTCGACGATCGCCTCGGGCCCTCGGGCGGGCTCGAATTCCAGTTCGACCTCGAACTGCGCGAAGCGGTAGTTCCAGGTCGGCCCCCAGCCCGGCGCCGAGACCATGCCGGGAGAAATGTACCCGTGCGGCCCGAGGAACGTCACCTGCGCCCGGGGCGAAGCCTGAGCCCGCGCGACGTGCCCGTTGGAAAGCGCGAAATGGCCGACGAAGCCGCGCACCGCCCCTGCCTCGTCCACTTCGGGGAGCAGGGGCAGCGGGGTGGCGATGTAGCCCTGCTCGTCATGCGTGGTGACGAGCGCCAGCACTTCCTCCTGAACGAACTGCGCGACGTCGCCCGCGTCCCGCGGTGAGAAGACGCCCATCAGCGCGCCACCGTATCCAGCGCGCCGTAGACCGGCCGGCCCTTGAACATCGTCATCACCACCTTGGTCTCGTGGATGCGGCGCGGGTCGAGCTTGAAGATATCCTTGTCGAGCACGACGAGGTCGGCGCTCTTGCCCGGAGCGATGGAACCGGTCTCCTGGTCCAGGTGGTTCACGTAGGCGACGTCGAGCGTGTAGGACTTGACCGCCTGCGCCAGCGTCACGGCTTCCCCGGCGCCCAGCGGTTCGAGCTTCCCTTCGGGCGCGACGCGCGTCAGGGCGACCTCGAGGCCCAGCAGCGGATCGGCCGAGGCGACCGACCAGTCAGCACCGTAGGCGACGCGGCCGCCAAACTTCTCGATGCTGCCGACCGGGTAGATGTATTGCGAGCGGACCGCGCCGATGCGCTCCTTGGTGAGGTCCATGTAGGGCTCGTTGCAGGTCCACAGCGGCTGGAAGATCGCAGTGACGCCGAGCGTGGCGAAGCGCGGCTGGTCGGCCGGGTCGATCACATTGAGGTGGGAGATCATCGGCCGGGTATCGACCTTGCCGTCGGAGCGGCGGGCGCTCGCCACCGCGTCGAGCGCCTCGCGCACCGCCGCGTCGCCGATGGTGTGGTAGTGCGACTGCATCCCCTGCTCGTCGAGCGCGGTGGTCGCCGCCGCCAGCACGGTGCCGGGGATCTGCGGCGCGCCCACTTCCTGCGTCCCTTCATAGGGCTTGAGCATGAAGGCGGTCTGCTGCGGGATGACGCCGTCGATGTAGAACTTCACGCTGCGGGCGGTGAGGCCGAGGGCGCGGGCGCGCTGCGAGGCTTTCAGCAGGCCGGGAAGCTGCTCCAGCCCCTTTTCGTTCTTCCACTTGAGGTCAATCGCCACGTCGACGGTCAGCGCGCCCTTGTCGGCGACCGCCTTGTAGGCATCGATGACGGCGCTGGAGCCGTCCTCCTCCCATTCGATGCCCGCATCATGCCAGCTGGTGATGCCCAGCGAATTGAAGTGCCGGACGGTATAGGCGATGGCGTCCTGCAGATCCTGCGCGGTCGTCTCGGGCATGATCCTGGCGACGAGATCCTGCGCCGCTTCCTGCAGCCCGCCGACGGGTTCGCCGGTCTTCGGATCACGGTCGATCTTGCCGTTCACCGGGTCGCGCGTCGCCTTGGTGATGCCGGCAAGCTGCAGCGCCTTCGAATTGACCCAGAGGCTGTGGCCGCCGGTGGACTTGAAGATCAGCGGTCGCGTGGTCGAAAGCGCGTCGAGGATGTCCTTGGTGGGCACGCCGTTCGGCGGGAAGAGCCCGTCCTCCCAGCCGACGCCGTAGATGACCGAGGTGCCCGGCGTCTCGGAGATGCACTTGGCGATGATGCGGCGGTAGTCGTCGATCGACTTGCCGGAATGAAGCGCGCAGCGCGCGTGGCTCATGCCGCCGAACACCGGATGGTTGTGCGCGTCCCCGAACGAGGGCAGCAGCAGCTTGCCCTTGAGGTCCACCACGCGGGTCTGCGATCCCTTCTGGACGGCGACTTCCTTCGCGGTGCCCACCGCGATGATCCGGCCGTCGCGGATCGCCACGGCCTCGGCCCAAGGGCGGGTTTCGTCGACGGTGTAGACACGGGCATTGGTGATGATGAGGTCGGCCATGCCCTCCGCCATCGCCATGGCCGGAATGGGAGCGGCCGCGAACGCGGCGCCGCATGCGGTGAGCAGCAAGGGGGCCAAAGCGCGGCGGATGGCGGGGCGAAGGGTCATGTCAGGGTCCTCGGCAAGTCGAATGCGACCAGAAAAATGGAGGGAGCCGGCGCAAACCGGCTCCCTCCAGGCTGGTGGGTTATCAGAAGCTGCGGCGCAACGTCGCCAGGACCGTGCGATCCTTGCCGACGTAGCAGTAACCCTCGACCCCGGCGGGATCGTAGTTGCAGTTGGTGTAAACGGTGGTGTCGAAGATGTTGCTGGCGTTGATGCCCAGCGACCACTTGTCGTAAGTCACCTCGAACATCGCATCGACCAGCGTATAGGACGGCGTCGTGAAGTTCTCGAAGCTGTCCACCTTCTCGCCGGTGTAGCGCACGCCGCCGCCGACGCGGGCGCCGACCTTGTCCGTCAGCGCGAAGCTCTTGTTCGCCCAGATCGAGGCGGCGTGCTTGGGCAGGTTTGCAAGCCGCAGGCCGTCGCTGCCATCGGCGTCGAGGTTGTGCGCATCGAGGTAGGTGTAGGCGGCGGTCACCTGCACGTCGCCGGGTATGCGCAGATTGCCTTCCAGCTCGACGCCGCGCGACTTGACCTCACCCGACTGGATGATGTTCTGGATGTCGTTCGGGTCCTGCTGCAGGCCGTTCTTCTCGCGGATGTCGAACACCGAGGCGGAGAGCAGCGCGCCGCGGAACGGCTGGAACTTCACGCCCGCCTCGTACTGGCGGCCGGTGCGCGGCACGTAGACCTGGCCCTGTACGCTCTGACCGAACACCGGGAGGAATGATTCCGCATAGTTGGCATAGACCGAGAAGGTGTCGGTGACGTCGCCGATCACGCCTGCGCGGAAGGTCCAGGCGGTGTTATCGGGATTGTCGAGGCCGTCGGTCTTGGAGGTGGCCTTGTCATGACGCCCGCCGAGCACCACCGAGACGCGGTCCCACAGGCGCATCTGGTCCTGGAAGTAGAAGCCGAGCTGCGTGTTCTTCGCACGCGGCGAATAGAACGTGGAGGTCTCGAACTGCTGGCCGTAAGGCAGGGTGTAGATGTCGAACCCGCCGAGCGCGTAGTTCCATCCCTGGTCGCTGCTCTGCTTGAAGAGGGTATAGTCGAGGCCGAACAGCAGCTGGTGCTCGACCGGGCCGGTGGTCAGCTTGATGGCGACGCGGTTGTCGGTGGCGACGCCTTTGCTGTTCTGCAGCATGATGTACCAGGCGCGGTTGATCTGGGTGCGCGCCTCGTCCGCGTAGCTGGCGAGGCCGAAGACCTCACCGTAGTCCACGTCGGTCTTGAAGAAGCGGGTGTTGCTGTTGAAGGTGACGTTCGCGCCGATGCGCTGGGTCATCAGCAGGCTGGCGGCCTTGTACTCGGTATCGGTGTGGTTGAAGCCGGGCTCGCCGAGGAACGTGTCGGACGAGATGCGTTCGGCATCGTTGTCGGCGCCGATGGTCTTGCTGATCGGCAGGTAGGTCTGGCTGCCGAGATTGTCCTTCTGGTACAGGCCGAGCACGGAGATCTCGGTGTCCGGCCCCGGCTTGAAGGTGACGGACGGCATCGCCACCAGGCGATCGTTCTTCTGCCCCGGCTGCTGCAGTTCGCCATCGCGCGCGACGCCGACGAAGCGGGCGGTGATGCCCTGCGTGATCGGGCCGGTGACGTCGAGGTTGACCTGGTGGGTGTCGTCGGTGCCGTAGATCAGGTTGACCTCTGCGCCGAAGGTTTCCTTCGGGCGCTTCGACACGCCGTTGAACAGGCCGCCGGCGCCGCCCGCGCCGTACAGCACCGAGGACGGCCCGCGCACCACTTCGGCGCGCTCGAGCGTGAAGATCTCCATGCGGCCGCCGTAGACGAAGCTGGGCATGCGGTTGATGCCGTCGAGGTACTGCACGGTGTCGAAGCCGCGGGCGGTGATGAAGTCGCCGCGGGTATCGACGCCCTGGGTCTCGGTGGAGACGCCGGCGCTGTAGCGGAAGATGTCCTGGAAGTTGACGACCGCGCGGTCCTTGATCTCGGTCGCGGTGATGACGCTGACCGACTGCGGCAGCTCCATGATGTCGGTCTCGACCTTGGTGCCGGTCGAGGCGCGGCCGGTGACGACGATTTCCTCGTTGCCCGGCGCCGCGTCGGCCTCGTCGGCCAGGGCCGCGACCGGGAGGAGCGCGAAGGTGCAGGAGGCGGCCAGCAGCGCTTTGGTCAGCCGCGCCGTGCGGACGCGATTACGCGATGTGATCCCGATGCCCATGTCTATTCCCCTTGAAATACCGTGTTTGAACCTGATGCCGGGGCCCTTTTCGGCCTCCGGACGGTCCCCCTGCTTTGCTCGCCCATTGAACAACAGGCGGGGCTCACGACCACGTCATAATCGGGGTAATAGGGCGGGCTCGACGGGTAAGCGTGCGCTAAGGTGCGGTTAGGAGCGGGTTAAGACGCCCGTAGCGACCGCTTCCACCGGCTTTGCGGAGGCTATGAGGCCCTGTTCGATGGCCACACGCACCGCATCGCGCCGTTTATCGACGCCAATCTTGCGGAAAACCGACTTCAAACGGTACTTCACGGTATCGGGTGACATGCCGATGAGGCGAGCGATCTCCTTGTTCGAATACCCCCGGCTGAGATGGACGAGGATCTCCGCCTCCGCTTCGTTGAGGACGCTTTCCTCCCCCGGCTGCGCCTGCGCCGCCAGACCGCGAGCGAGAGCGGCGAGGAACTGCGCCCGGTAGCGGTCGGTCTCGGACGCACCGGGCGGCGCGGCGTCGAGGGCGCCGCGCACGAAACGCTCCCAGTCGAGGAACGGGCGGACGAGCGACTGGAACATCGACATGCCCACCGCCTCGTCGAAAGCCGCCGCAGCCTCGGCCTCGGCGCCGGTTGCCCGCAGCGCCTGCGCCCGCAGGACCAGCATGTCGACGAGCGCGCGCCCGGCGCCGTGCCGGACCGCCCAGCGGTGGAGCACGGCGAGGTCCCGCAGCGCGCCTTCGCTGTCGCCCTCGACGAGGCGCAGCGCCGCCCGGCAGGTCGCGGCGGCGGTGGCGACGGGGCGGTAGAGCGGGTTTTCGAGCGCCATCCCGTCGGCGAGCGCGTCGAGCGATACCGCCTCGGCGCAGGCGCGGATTTCCTCCAGCGGCGCGCCGTGGGCGATCAGCAGTTCGAGCCGGCACAACTCGCCGAGCAGACTGAGCTGCCGGAACCCGCGCGGCGCGGCCACCGCCTGCGCCCGCTCGAGGATGGCGAAACCGTCGCGCAGCGAATGGCGCGCTGCGGCGCAGCGCGCGGCGGTGAGGTAGGCGGCGGCATAGACGTCCACCCATGCGTCCGACTGGTCCATGTGCGGCAGTGCCCAGTCGAGCAGCGCCTGCGCCTCGTCGATGCGGTTCTGTTCGTAGAGCAGCGCCGCCTCGAACGCCGCGCAGTTCGCGGCAAGGTCCGAACGCGCGCCGAAGTTGACGTCGATGACCTCGCGGATCCCCGTGATGATCGCGACCGCATCGTTGATCCGCCCCTGCGCGTGGCGGATGCGCGCTTCGAGGAAATGGGTGAACACCTCGCTGTAGAGCGAGCCCAGCGCCTGGTAATGCCCGCGCGCATCGCGCAGCGGTTCGAGCGCGCGCTCCAGCCACCCGCCTTCGAGATACTTGGCCGCCAGCGTCTCGGTGAAGTTGGCGAGCACGAGGTGATCGTCCGCCGGGAGCGCGCGCAGCAGCGCCTCGCGCTCCAGCAGGTCGTCGAGCGTGACGGGCAGGTTCTCGTAATCGGCCAGGGTATCGCCGACCACGCGCAGTTCGCCGCGCAGGTCGGCGGGCGCGTCGGCGCCGCCCGCCTCGGCCGCGAGCCGGTCGTAGTCGGCGCGCGCGGGGCCGATCTGGCCGTGCTTGATCTGGATATAGACGGAGGCCAGCGCCAGCCGGGCGCTGGCGTTCACCTGCTCGGGCGAGAGCCGGGCAAGCGCCGCCTCGACCATCGCCAGATAGCCCTGCGGGATCAGCCGCCAGCCGCCGCCGCCCTCCAGGATCGCCGCGACGAGCATGCCGTCCTCGGCCAGCATCGCGTGCTCGATCGCCGCCGAGATCGCGCCCGAACCGGCGAAATGGCGGGCGGCGCGGGCATGGAGGAGGCGGAAGCGCGCGAGGTCCTGCCGCGCCAGCCGGTCGCGCAGGTACTCCGCGAAAAGCTGGTGGTAGCGGTAGGCCTCGCGCCCCTCGCCGGTCGGCGTCAGGAACATGCCCTGCTGCTCCAGCCGTTCGAGCACCAGCCAGCCGTCGCCGCGCTCGCACAGCGCGTTCACCGCCTCGCCGGTCAGCCTGTCGAGCAATGCGGTCGCGGTGACGAGGTCCTGCACTTCGGCGGGAAGCGAGGTCAGCACCTGTTCCGACAGATAGCGCGCAAGGTCGGACCGGGAGCCGCTGAACCGCTCCATCAGCCGCGCGTGGTCGATCCCGCGCTTGAGCGAGAGCGAGGTCAGCTGCAGCGCCAGCGGCCAGCCTTCGGAGCGATCCACCAGCGCCTTCAGAGCAGCCTCGGGCAGCGCCGAGGCCTGCGCCCGGTCGAGCAGCGCCTCGGCTTCCGAGCGGTTGAAGCGCAGGTCCTCGCTGGTCAGTTCGACCAACTGCTCCTCGGCGGCCAGCACCGACTGCCCAAGCCAGGGGTAATCGCGCGAGGCGATCACGAAATGGCAGTTGCTGGGCGCGAGGCGGATCAGCGACTGCACGAAGGTATTGACCTCGCCGCCCTCGACCCGGTGGAAATCGTCGAAGATCAGCACGACGGGCCGCGTTTCGCGGGCGATGCGGTTGATGATCGCCGACAGCGCCGCGCGCGGCGGGAGATCGGCGGAAGGGCCTTCCTCGCTATCGAGCGATCCATCGAGCGCGAGGATCAGGTAGCGCGACAGACGCTGGAGATCGGCGTCGTCGCGCTCCAGCGTCAGCCAGCCGATCAGGATCGCGCGCTCCTCGCAGCGCCGCCGCCACTGCGACAGCAGGCTGGTCTTGCCGTAGCCCGCGGGCGCGTGGATGATCGTCATGCGCCGGTCGAGGGCGTCGTCGAGCCGCTCCAGCAGCAGGTCGCGGCGGATCTGGCTTCCCAGCCAGATCGGCGGAGCCACCTTGGTACGAATCAGCTCATCCACGCGCGTCACATTCCCGTAGCCAGAACCTGGTATTCTCTTTCAGACGCGCTCTCCACCGCAGAGCCTATGCGACCTCGCTGCCCCGCTCAAGTCCGCAGCTTCCTACCCGGCCGGGGGCCCCGATTACCCGTTTGCCGCCCCCCGCACTCTTATTGCGCGTTGCAGGCGAGCCGTGCGCACTCGTACTCCCCGGACGGTCGTCCCCGCCAAAACGGGATGGCGGGTTTGCCAACAGGTGAGGGAGAAGCGAGTGCGGATTGGCGTCGACGTCGGGGGAACGAACACCGACGCGGTTCTGATGGACGGCGGCCAGGTGCTCGCCTGGACCAAGCAGCCCACCTCGGCCGACGTGGAGACCGGCGTGGCGGCGGCGATCCGCGCGGTCCTCGCCGATTCGGGCGCCAGCCCGGCGAGCGTCGCCTCCGTGACCATCGGCACCACGCACTTCGTCAACGCGCTGGTCGAGCGCCGCGAACTGGACCGGGTGGGCGTCCTGCGCCTCGCCAGTCCCTCGGGCGAGGCTCTGCCGCCGATGACCGGCTGGCCGCGCGACCTCGTGGACGGCATCGGACGGCGCTACTTCCTCCTGCCGGGCGGCTACGAGGTCGACGGGCGCGAGATGGCCCCGCTCGACGAGGCGCGTGTCCGCGAGGCCGCCGGGGCGCTGCGCGCGGAGGGCGTCAACGCCATCGCCATCACCTGCGCCTTCTCACCCATCAACGGCGACATGGAGCACCGCGCCGCCGCGATCGTGCGCGAGGTCCATCCCGAAGCCACGCTGACCCTGTCGAGCGAGATCGGCCGCCTCGGCTTCATCGAGCGCGAGAATTCCGCGATCCTCAACGCCGCGCTGACCACGCTGGCGCGCCGCGTGGTGCGGTCGTTCTCCCGCGCGGTGGCGGGAATCGGCGTGTGCGCGCCGCTCTACATTTCGCAGAACGACGGCACGCTGGCTTCGGCGGCGCAGGCGGAAGCCTATCCGGTCATGACGATGGGCTCGGGCCCGACCAACTCCATGCGCGGCGCGGCGTTTCTCAGCGGGCTGACCGACGCGATCGTGATGGACGTGGGCGGCACCACCACCGACATCGGCGCGCTGTCCTCCGGCTACCCGCGCGAGTCCGCGATCTCGGCGGACATCGGCGGGGTCAGGACCAACTTCCGCATGCCCGACGTACTCGCCATCGGCCTCGGCGGCGGCACCCGCGTCCATCTCGACCCGGCGCTCTACGGGGCCGAGGAACTGGACGAGGCGGCCTTCCGCATCGGCCCCGATTCGCTCGGCTACCGGCTGGCGCAGGAGGGCATGCTGTTCGGCGGCCGGACCCTCACCACCAGCGACGTGGCGCGTATCGCCGGGCTCGTCTCGTTCGGCGAGGCGGACGGCCTGCCCGCCCTGTCCCCGCCCGTGCTCGCGGCGCTTTCGGCGCGGATCCGGGCGATGCTGGAGGAAGGCGTGGACCGCATGAAGACAGCGCGCGGCGCGGTGCCCGTGCTCGCGGTCGGCGGCGGCAACTTCCTGATCCCGGACGACCTGCGCGGCGTCTCCCAGGTGGTGCGCCCGCCCCATGCCGAAGTGGCCAACGCCGTCGGCGCCGCGATCGCCCAGGCCGGCGCCCAGGTCGAGCGCGTGCTCAGCTACGAGGCGATGGACCGCGAGACCGCCATCGAGCAGGTCGCCGCGCTCGCCCGCGAACAGGTGCTGGCCGGCGGCGGCGACCCGGCCACCGTCGCCATAGTCGACGTCGAGGAAGCGCCGCTGAGCTACCTTCCCGGCCGCGCCGTGCAGGTGCGCGTGCGCGTCGTCGCCGACCTTGCCTCGCCTTCATCCCCCATCGGAGCTTCCCATGCTGCTTGACCGCCAGGCCATCGGCGACCTCGCCCTCGGCGCCGCCTTCCTCGGCTCGGGCGGCGGCGGCGATCCCTATTACGCCACCCTGCTCGCCGAAGCGGAGCTGGAGCGGCGCGGGCCGTTCGAGGTGATCGGCCTCGACGACCTCGCCGACGACGCCCTCGTCGTGCCCTGCGGCTGGATCGGCGCGCCGACCGTCTCGGTGGAGAAGCTGCCCAACGGGCGCGAGGCGGTCGACGGCCTGCGGCGGCTCGAGGAGATCATGGGCCGCCGGATCGACGCGGTGATCCCGATCGAGATCGGCGGCAGCAACGGCCTCGCCCCGCTGTTCGCCGCCGCGCGGCTGGGCGTGCCCGTGCTCGACTGCGACGGCATGGGCCGCGCCTTCCCGGAATCGCAGATGGCGATCTTCAACATCCGCGGGCTGTCGGCCTGTCCCTCGATCCTGACCGACGCCGGCGGCTCGCTGACCCTCATCGAAACCGACGACAACCTCGCGCACGAGCGCCTGGCCCGCGCGCTGTCGGTGGCGGTCGGCGGCATCGCGCACCTCGTCGAGTACCCGCTGACCGGGCGGCAGGCGAAGGACCACGCGATCCACGGCACCATCACCGCTGCCCGCGCCGTCGGCGCCGCGATCCGCGAGGCCCGCGCGCGCAGCGAGGACCCCTTCGCGGCGATGTTCGCGGCGCTGGAGGGCACCGGCCTCTACCCCCGCGCGGGCGTGCTGTTCGACGGCAAGATCGTCGACATCGACCGCGAGACGAGGAACGGCTTCTCGGTCGGCCGCATCGCGTTCGAGAGCTTCGACGGCGCCAGCCGGATGGAACTGGACTTCCAGAACGAGAACCTGATGGCGCGGCGCGACGGCGTGGTTGTCGCCATGGTGCCCGACATCCTGACCGTGATGGACCGCGAGACGGCCGACAGCATCACCACCGAGCGGCTCAAGTACGGCCAGCGCGTCAAGGTCGTCGGCGCCGCGGCGCCCGCGATCCTGCGCGAGACCCGCGCGCTCGCATTCGTCGGCCCGCGCGCATTCGGCTATGCACTGGACTACGTGCCCATCGAGGAGATCGCCGCTTGGCTGAAACCGTGAGCCACCACGAGAGCGGCGACCAGTACGCCAATGCCCCCCTGCCCGAGGCGCTGACCGTCGGCGGGTGGCGGGTGGCGCTCATCATCGCCAGCTTCTCGATCTCGCTGCCGACCTTCCTCAACGGCGCGCAGATCGGGCTGGCGCTGGGGTTCTGGCCGGCGGTGCTGGCGGCCTTGCTGGGCGGAGGCTTCCTCTGCCTCGGCGGCTGCCTGACCTCGCTGGTGGCGGTGCGCTCGCGCCTCAACACCTACCTGCTGATCCGCCGCTCGTTCGGGACGCGGGGCGCGGGGCTGGTCAACGTCATCATCGCGGTGGTGCATTTCTGCTGGTTCGGCGTCAACGTCTCGTTCCTGGGGGACGCGATGGCGGCGGCGGGCGCCGGCTTCGGTTTCTCGGCCGACTTTGCGACGGTCGTCGTGGCGGGCGCGGCGCTCATGGCGCTGACGACACTGATCGGCTTCCGGGCGCTGGACCGGCTGGCGATGATCGGCGTACCCGTGCTCGCCGTGATGATCCTCGCGGTCTGCGTCGCGGCGGCGCGGCGCCACGGCCTCGTGCTGGAGGCGCCGGCGACGAGCCCCTATCACATGACCTTCGGCATCGCCCTCTCGGCGCTGATCGGCGCGGACATGCTGACGATCACCACCCTGCCCGACCTCTCGCGTTACACCCGCACCCGCAAGGGCGCGGTGCTGAGCATGGCGCTGTCCTATCCCTTCACCGCGCCGCTGCTGATGGCGGGCGCGGCCATCGCCGCGCTGGCGACCGGCGAAACCGACATCATGCGGATGATCACCGGCTTCGGGTTCGGCGCATGGGCGCTGCTGCTGCTGGTCATGCCGACCTGGACGCTCAACTCGCTCAACCTCTATTCGGCGAGCCTGTCGCTGGCGGCGACCTTCCCCGGCGTGCCGCGCTGGGCGTTCGTTCTCGTCGGCACGGTGATCGGCACGGCTCTGGCGCTGATGGGCATCATCGCGGGCTTCATCCCGTTCCTCGTCCTGCTGGGCGTGACCATCCCGCCGTTCGCGGCGATCTACGTGATCGACGGCTTCACCCGCTTCCGCGACGTCGATCCCGCCGCCTCGATCACCGACTGCACCGGCGTCCACTGGCCCGCCATCGCGACATGGGGCGTGACGAGCGGCCTCGCCGCGATCGCCCTGCACTACGACTTCTCGGTCACGACGGTTCCGGCGCTGGACGCCATCGTGCTCGCCGGTGCGCTGTACGTCGTGCTGATGCGGGTTGCGGGGCGGCAGCAGAGTCCCCTTCCCGCCTGACCGCGCCGTACAAACGCAAAATCGGCGTGCCGCACTTGGGCGGCACGCCGATAATGGCTTTCATGCGTTCGGGTCACCCGGGCAACGAGGCGCCCGGGTGCGGGCCGTCAGAACGATACGCTGGCGTCGATGCCGAAAGTGCGCGGCGCGTTGAAGTTGCCGTAGTCACCCAGGATGTTGTTGACGCTGCCGGTGCTGACGCTGGTGGTCGGCGCGCCGGGCAGGCTGTTCGACGGGTCGCGGCGGAACACGTACTGTTCGTTGAACAGGTTGCGGCCCCACACGCCCAGCGTCAGCTTGCGGTCGCCCACGCCGATGTCGGCGAGCGAGACGCGGCCGTTGAAGATCAGCGAGGCGTCGTTCTTGGTGGCGAACTGGTCGAAGGCCTGGGTGGCCTGCGAATAGTTGCCGTCGAAGTGGAACTTCAGCGTGGCGTCGTTGGAGCCCACCGGCAGCGCGTAGTCGATCGAGCCGCTGGCCGCGTTGCGCGGCGTGAACACGATGTAGAAGCGCTGGTCGACCGTGGTCGAGGCCCCATTGGTTCCGGTGTAGGTGATCGGCACCAGCGGGATCTTGGTGTAGGTGTAGGCGTAGGAGGCGTTCAGCGTCAGGCCCTCGACCGGGTTGACGGTGAAATCGGCCTCGATGCCCCGGATCTTGGTGGTGCCGGGCGCATTGATGGTCACCAGGTTGTTGTAGTTGGAGCCGTTGAACGACTGGATCGAGCTGATGTCGACCTGGCTGTCCTTGCGGTCCATGATGTAGGCGGCGAGGTTGAGGCGGGCGCGGTGATCCCAGAAGTCGCTCTTGAGGCCGACTTCGTAGGACTTCACGTCCTCGGGATCGAACGCCTGGTAGTTCGCGGTGCGCGAGCTGGCGCCGCCGGCGCGGTAGCCGGTGGCGTACTTGGCGTAGACGTGCAGATCGTCGGTCACGTCGTAGGCCAGCGTCGCCATCGGGTTGAAGCGGTCCCACGACTGGTCGAGCGGCTGGTAGCCCGCCGCCGTCGCCTTCGCGGTGTCGACGTCGTAGTTGACGTTGCGCGAGTAGTGCAGGACGCCGCGCTTCTTGTCGTGCGTGTAGCGGCCGCCGACGGTCAGGTGCAACTGCTCGGTGGCGTTGTAGGTGAGCTGGCCATAGGCCGAGTAGCTCTTCGACCAGACTTCCGAAGCGCGGTCGATCGAGCGGCAGCCGACCTCCGAGCCGAACCCGCCCGAACCGGTGCAGGAATTGAGGATCGTGTAGACCGGCTGGCCGGCGGCGTTCAGGTACACGCCGTTGGAGTTCGGCGTCGCCGCGTCGTCGCTGACGTGCTCGTTGAAGTAATAAAGGCCCGCGACGTAGTCGATCTTGCCGAAGGTACCCACGGCCTGCAGTTCCTGGCTGAACTGGCGCTGGCGCAGGTCGGCAAGGCTGTAGCGGCTGAAGACGCAGGGCGCGGCGGCGGTGCAGGCGGCGGTCAGGTTGACCACCGGCACGCGGTGCGCGCCGCCGCTGTTGTCCCACTGGGTCGCGTCGACGCCGCGCCATGCGGTGATCGCGCGCAGCTCGATCTCGGGCGAGACGGTCCACTTGAGGTTGTTGGTGAAGCCGTGGGTCTTGTCGACGCTGGGCTGCTGCGGCACGCCGATGTCGGCGACCTTCATGCGCGTCTTGCCGTTGACGACGATGCCCGGCAGCAGCGGCTTAACCGTGCCGGTCAGGTTGGTGTAGCTGGTGCCCGGCAGCGCGCAGGCGGCGTGCGAGGCCTGGGTTCCGGCGGCGCAGCCGTTGGGGTTGTAGTTCAGCAGCTGGCTGTAGAACGGCGTGTTCTCGTCACGCGCGACATCGTAGGAGAAGTCGTCGGTGATGCCGTCGATCGGCTCCCAGCGCACGGCGGCGCGGCCGCCCTTGCGGTGGTACTGGTTGAACCCGGCCTGGCCTGCGAGGGGGTTCCTGGTGGTGGGGTCCTGGTGCTGGATGACGCCGTCCAGCTTGACCGAGAAGCCCGCGATCTTGGGCAGGTCGAGGTGGATGTCGCCGTTGTAGGAACCGTAGTTGCCGAAGCCGCCTTCCGCGCGCCCGCCGAACTCGCCGGTCGGTGCCTTGCTGACGATGCTGAGCGCGCCGCCCTCGGTGTTGCGGCCGAACAGGGTGCCCTGCGGACCCTTGAGCACTTCGACGCGGGCGACGTCGAACAGCCCGGCGTTGAGGCCGTGCTGGCGGCCGAGGTACACGCCGTCGATGTAGATGCCGACGCCCTGCTCGCGCGCGGGCTGGTTGGCGTCGAGCGGCACGATGCCGCGGATGCCGATGGTGAGCGCGCTCTGGCGCGCTTCGAACGTGGCGATGCGCAGCGAGGGGATGGCGCCGTCGGCAAGGTCGTAGAGGCTCTGGACGTGCCGGTCATCGAGCGCCTGCGTGCTCATGACCGCCATCGCGATCGGGGTGTCCTGCAGGTTCGTCTCGCGCTTGGTCGCGGTGACGACGATGTCGCCCAGACCGGAGTCGGCGGCGTCGGCAGCTGCATCGGCGGCATCGGCTGCCGGAGCTTCGGCGAACGCGCTCGTCGCACCCATGCTGGCGAGCACCGAACCGGCGAGGAGCGCCGCGCGGACAGTTCTAATTAACATGATGAAAACACACCCTTTTAGAAACTTTTCTTGATCTGTAAGGGGCCTAATATGGAGCTTTGAAGACACTTCGATTGAGGATCGGTGACACCCGTGACGCGCAAGGTGTAACTAACTATCAACTTTCAGTCATATGTTTGAGATTCCGGGAAAATTTTTCCTGGAAAAGGCCGGGAAATATTTTCTCCCCCGGGCGTTGACCCGGACCGTCCAAATCCGCTTATCAGGCGGGTCGCACCGGCGGGCGCGACAATGGTCAGCATGCAGCAAGCAAGGCGCCCGTACTGGTGGCGCCGCAGGCGCGGGCCATGCTGCCATCGACCGGGGCAGCGCGCAATCGGGAGTGGAAACGTGGATCTCTTGCTGGTGGAAGACGACACTGTCCTCGCGAACTACCTCGCGCAGGAACTGCGCGCCTGCGGCCATGAGGTGACGGTCGCGGCCGACGGCCATGCCGGCTTGCGCGCCGTGCTGGAGCACAAGTTCGACGCCGTCGTGCTCGACCGCATGCTGCCGCAGATCGACGGACTGTCGGTGGTGCGCACGCTGCGCGAGGACGGCATCACCATCCCGGTCATCATGGTGACCGCGCTGGGCCAGCTGGGCGACCGGGTGGACGGCCTCGACGGCGGCGCGGACGACTACATCGTCAAGCCCGTCGACGTGGACGAACTCAACGCGCGGCTCAACGCGCTGGTGCGCGGGCGCGGCTGGACCGTCTCGGAGACCGACACCATCACCGCCAGGGACGTGACCGTCAGCCCCGCGCGGCTGCGCGCGTGGTATCACGGCGTCGCGCTCGACCTGCCCAAGCTGGAGTTCAACCTGCTCGCCGAACTGGTGCGCAACGCGGATTCGGTCCTGACGCGCAAGATGCTGTGCGAGAAGGTCTGGCAATACGAGTTCGAGCCCCGCTCCAAGTTCGTCGACGCCTACGTCAGTCGCCTGAGGCGCCGCATCTCGGACCAGGCGGGGGACGATCCGATCGTCACCGTGCGCGGGCTGGGCTACATGATCCGCGCCTGAGAGGATGAAGCGCCTCTCGCTCCGGACCCTCGCGGGGCTGTTTTTCCTCGCCGTGCTCGCGGTGTCGATGGCAACGGCGGGCGCGACGCTGTGGGCCACCCAGCGCACCATCGCCGGATACGTCGATCAGCGCATCAGGAGCGAGAGCTACGAGATCACCGAACCGGGCGTCCCCGTCACCCCCGGCACCGCCATCACCCGCATTCACGACGCTTCGCGCAGCCGCGATTCGGGAGACATCGGCTTCCTGCTGGTGGACAAGACCGGCCGGGTGCTGGCCGGCAACGTCGCGCTCAGCCGCAGCCTTCCGCCCGGCTTCTCCACGCTCGGCGAAGCGGACCGCATCCCGGGCCTGACCCATGGCCGGGCGCTGGTGCGCGACATCGGCAACGGCATGGTCCTGACCACGCTCGCCGAGACCGAGCCCATCCAGAACTACCACTCGGCACGCGTGCGGATCATCGTCGGGGGATTCGGGACGACCATCCTCATCGTGATCGCCGGCATCGTCCTGCTGGGGCGTCTGATCAGCCGCCGGGTCACCGAAATGCGCCGCACCGTCGAGGCGATCATCGAAGGCGACATGCAGAGCCGCGTGCCGGTGGACGGCTCGGACAGCGAACTCGACCAGCAGGCACTGGCGTTCAACCGCATGCTCGACCGCATCCAGGCCCTGATGACGAGCATCTCGAACGTCTCCCACGACATCGCCCATGACCTGCGCACGCCCCTCGCGCGGCTGCGGGCCAACCTTGCGCTCATGCACCGGCAGGCGGACACACCCCGGTTCCGCGACGGCCTCGAGGCGGCTCTCGCCGAAAGCGACCAGCTTCTCGAGCTGTTCACCGCGATCCTGCGCATCGCCGAAGTCGAGGGCGGCGATCGCCGCGCGGGATTCACGCATTTCGACCTCGGCGAACTGCTGGGCGATGCCGCCGCCATGATGGAGCCGCTGGTCGAGGACGAAGGCCGCGTGCTGCTGCTGCGGCCGATGCCGACCCTGCCTATACGCGGCGACCGCCAGCTCATGATGCAGGCGATCGTCAATCTCGTCGAGAATGCCGTGCGCTATACGCCGCAGGGCACGCGCATCGCCATCGGCTTCGCGGTGTCGGGCACTTCGGTGATGGTCATGGTCGAGGACGACGGGCCGGGCATCGATCCGGACCTGCGTGCCGACGCCCTGCGCCGGTTCGGCCGCCTGGAAAACGCCCGCAGCCTTCCCGGCCATGGCCTGGGCCTGCCGCTCGTCGAGGGGATTGCGCGCCTCCACCATGGCGAGATGAAGCTTGAAAACGCCGCCCCGGGCTTGCGGGTGGTCATCACTCTTCCGCTGCCCCCCAGGACTGCGCAACCCGCCGAGCAACGGCGCGATTTCGGGCGTCTGCATCCCTCCGGCGGCCGCTGAAAACCCGACAGCCTGCGGTTCCCACCGCAGCGCCTGCCGCACCGGCAGACGGCGCGTGTGGCCGATGTGCAGCACCTTTGCGCCATTATCCCGAAACAATGCGGAAATCATATAAGGACATGTTGTAACATATCTAATCCTCGATTAGGTGCCTTTCCGTCGTCCGCGACTCCGCCTCGCCTGCACTTGGCGTGATGTTATTTCGTATCCTCAAGGTGATCCCCCATGAAAAACCAGTTTCTGTCCGGCTGCGCCCTTGCCGTTCTGATCCTCCCCGCCGCCGCTCATGCGCAGGACGAAGCGGCTCCGCAGGCCGCGACTTCGGACACCTATCACCAGTCGGCCGGCTCGGAGATCATCGTCACCGGCGTGCTGCCCACCAAGCGCCAGGACATGCTCTCGAGCGTCGCGGTGGTGCAGGGCGAGGAGCTGACGCAGGCGATCCGGCCCTCGATCGGCGAGACGCTGGCGCATCAGCCGGGCGTTTCCGCCACCTCGTTCGGTCCCAGCGCCTCGCGTCCGGTGCTGCGCGGCCTGCAGGGCGAGCGCGTGCGCGTCCTGACCAACGGGCTCGGCTCGATCGACGTCTCCAACACCTCGGTCGACCACGCCGCCGTCGTCAACCCGCTGCTCGCCGAGCGTATCGAGGTGCTGCGCGGCCCGCAGTCCCTGCTCTACGGGTCATCCGCGATCGGCGGCGTCGTCAACGTGATCGACAAGCGCATCCCCACCGCCATCCCCGACGAGCCGGTCCACGTCGACGCGCTGGGCACTTACGGTTCGGCCGCCGACGAGCGCTCGCTGTCGGGCTCGATCGACGTGCCGCTGGCGGGCGGCTTCGTCGCCCATGCCGACGGCAGCTACCTCAACAGCGACGACGTGCGCATCGGCGGCCACGCGCTCACCCCGGCGCTGCGCGATCGGGCGCTCGCCACCAGCCTCGTCGCCGCGCCACTCGAGGGCGACGATGAGCCGATCGACTACGCCGCCAACGCTGCGGTCAAGGGCAAGCTGCCCAATTCCGCCGCCAGGACCTGGACCGCCGGCGCCGGCCTTGCCTACATCGGCAGCGGCGGCAATCTCGGCGTGTCCTACAGCCATTACGACAGCCTCTACGGCGTGCCGATCCGCTTCGCCACCGAGGAAGGCCAGGAACAGGAAGCTCCGCGCCTCAGCCTCAAGCAGGACCGCATCGACATCCGCGGCGAACTCGACGGCGACGGCGACGTGCTCGACAAGGTCTCGCTGCGCCTCGGCTATGCCGACTACACGCATGCCGAGCTTGAGGAAGACGGCTCGGTCGGCACCGCGTTCTACAACAAGGGCATGGAAGGCCGCCTCGAATTCAGCCAGGCAAAGCACAGCCTCGGACACGGCAACTGGCACGGCGCCACCGGGGTGCAGTTCTACAACCGCGATTTCAACGTCATCGGCGAGGAAGCCTTCCTGCCCAAGAACACCACCACCCAGATCGGCCTGTTCACGCTCCAGCAGTTCGATTTCGGCCCGTGGAAGTTCGAGGCCGGCGGCCGTTACGAACATACCTACCTCTCGGCCAATCCGCTGACCGAGCAGGACCAGTTCTTCGACGGCAGCCGCACTTTCGACACCTTCTCCGGTTCGCTCGGCGCCTCCTACGGCCTCAGCGACACGTGGCGCGTGGGCCTCAACGTCTCGCGCACCGGCCGCGCGCCGGCCGCCGAGGAACTGTTCGCCAACGGCCCGCATGCCGGCACCCAGGCCTACGAAGTGGGCAATCCCGACTTCAAGCAGGAGAACGCCACCAGCGTCGAGGCGATCCTGCGCGGCAGCGGCGACAACTACACTTTCGAAGCCTCGGCCTACCACACCTGGTTCTCGAACTTCATCTACGAGGACCTGACCGGCGAAGTGGAGGACGGCCTTCCCGTCTACGCCTTCCAGCAGGCCGATGCGCGCTACTACGGCTTCGAAGTCCAGGGATCGGTCACGCTCGCGCGGCTGGGGGGCGGCAAGATCGTCGCCGATGCGCTGGGAGACTACGTCCATGCCCAGATCGACAGCGTCGGCGCCGCGCCGCGCATCCCGCCGCTGCGCATGCTCGGCGGCCTGAGCTACCAGGCGACGAGGTTCGACATCCGCGGCGAAGTCGAGCGCACCGCGAGGCAGGACCGCGTCGCCGGGTTCGAGACCACGACGCCGGGCTACACGATGGTCAACGCCGAAGTGAACATCCGCCCCTGGGGCAATGAGCGTCCGCTCAGCTTCGCGGTGTCGGCGAACAACATCTTCGACGTCGTCGCCCGCCGCGCCTCCTCGTTCCTCAAGGACTACGCGCCGCTGTCCGGCCGCGACATCCGCGTCAGCGCGCGGGTGAGCTTCTGACGATCGCACCGGGGCGGCACCGGCCGCCCCGGTGCGACACCGCCGACAATCCCGCCACATCCGCGGCGGCCAATGCGGAACCTTCTCCCCCCGGCGAACGGCATGGCTGGAAAACCGCCCGAATTCCTGCAAGCATCCGCGCGGGAACAGGGATGAGAAGGCATGCTTGGCGAGAAGGAAATACGCGAGGGGCTGGCCGCGCTTCGGCCTGACCTGCCTTGGGCGCATCGCCTGGATCTCAATGGGGTCTGCACGGTGTCCGAGGCCGGTAATCCGACATATTTCGCCAAAGCGGTCGGGCTGGAGCATCTGGGCAATATTGCCGTCCAGGTCTGCCGTGCGCTGGTCGATGGACAGACACTCGCCGGAAAATCGGTGCTCGACCTGGGTTGCGGCGAAGGCGGCCATTCGCTGCGGATGGCTGCGTCGGGAGCCGCGCGGGTGCTGGGCATCGACGGACGCAAACTGGCGGTCGACCGCGCGACCTTTGCCGCCAGGGCCCTGGGTGTGAACAACTGCATCTTCGAGGTCGGCGACGTGCGAACCCGCAAGCCGGCGGCCGACGATACGTTCGACATCGTGCTATGCTGCGGGATCCTCCATCATATCGAGCCGCAGTGCTGGCTGGGCGTCGTGAAAAATATTGCGCAACATACCGGCGACCTCGCCTTCCTCTACACGCACGTGGCCGATGAACAGCTCGCCGCAGAGCACAAGCTGTTACCCCATTTGCAGCCAGATCGTTCGCGGAGCGTCATGCGCGCGGTGTTCGGATCACTGGCGCGCAATATCCGGGGACGCACCGGCCCCGCAGAGCAGCATCTGGAAGGCTATCTGTTCCGCGAGCACCGCGCCGCCAGCGGCCACCTGGAGAGAGCCGACAAACTGCGGGCGTCGCTGGACAACGAGCAGTCGTTCTGGGCGAATGAAGAAACGCTCGTCAACGCGCTGCGCAAGGCGGGTTTCGGATTGGTGATGAAAGTGCAGGCACCGCACATGTTCGGCACCCAGCGCTTCCGCAACACGCGCCAGATCGTGATCGCGAAGAAACAGCCGAACTAGCCGCCGCCCCTCCGCCGGTCACCTGCCAGCCGCGACGCGAAGTTTCGCCAGCCTTCGATCAGGATGCGGCCCAACGACCCCACGTGCCGTTCGTGGATCGACCGCGCGACCGTGGGATAGAAGCGCGCCGGATCGCGCAGCTGCGCCTCGTCGAACATAAACACGCCGTCCAACAGCCGCTGACCGTACACGACTTCGTGGGCGAGCATATTGGGGTTGAGGAACCACACTTCGCCAGGACGAAAGGCGATGGTGTGCATCGGCATCGGATGCGCACCACTTTCGAAGCGATCGCCGAAAGCCGCCAAAGTCGTGGCGCGGGTGAATTCGCGAGGATGGCGCGCGATGGTCCGATGCAGTTGGGCCGACCAGTATGTGCGACTGGCGACATCTTCCAGCTGCTCGCCGATCCGCCAGATCCGCGCCGACGCGTCCAGATTCACGAAAGCGCGCAATTGCGTGTACTCCCCCGCATGCTGAGGGCTGTCGAAATGCATGTTGTGCGCCAGCATTTCCGACAGATTGTAGATGCACAGGCGTTTGTCGGGGCGGTACAGCGGAAAGAGCGCATCACAGAGCCTTATCAGCTCGCGGTTCGCCTCGCCCACCGCCGCACGGAATGTCTCGAGGTCCGGTTGAT
Organism: Novosphingobium sp. GW821-FHT09E05; assembly: GCF_059416165.1. Lineage (NCBI taxonomy): Bacteria > Pseudomonadati > Pseudomonadota > Alphaproteobacteria > Sphingomonadales > Sphingomonadaceae > Novosphingobium > Novosphingobium sp. GW821-FHT09E05. The sequence goes on along the minus strand of NZ_JBWKOQ010000005.1, from coordinate 92,089 downwards.
CCCCCGCGAGGAGTTCCTCGACGACGGCCCATTCCCGCTCGCGCACGGGTTCGCCATGCGACACGGCGTCAAGATGCAGGCGCAGCTTCTTGGCCCGCTTTTCGTTGGGGAACAGAACCTTTGCGAATACCTCGCGGCCCGCCGCAAAGCGGTAATTCGAGACGACGATGAGTTCGCCTGCCTCGTACCAGTCCGCCAGCTCTTGCGCCTTCGCGCGCGATCCATCCGCATATTCGCGATAATCCACCATCCGCACCGGATTGCGCAGACGCGGATTGAGGATCATCTTCGGCACGACCATGCCTCCTTCGCGCGGTGCGAGGCTTGGCGAAGCAGTCTCGCCAAGGCGGAGCCGCGTGCGGCCGGAATTTCCGGCGGCGCTCCGGCGAGCCGGCGAATGCGATTGGGCAGGGATGCGCCCGGATCGATGCACTGGTCGTAGGAATATTCGTAGTGCGCAATGCCCAACAGATCGCCTTCCCGGACCTGATGGGCAACCAGCGCGGAATTGGTCAGCCAGATTTCGCCCGGCTCGAATGTCAGGAAATGCCGCAGATCGTCGCACGAGGCCTGGCTCGGCCCGAAAGCGGCCAGCGACAGGTTGCGATTGAAGGTGAATGGATCGCCCGGATCGGCGACGAGCTGCCCGCTCGCGACATGGCGCTCGGCATAGTGCTGCCAGTGCCGGGCAACCGACCATAGACGAGGCCGGTTGTGAAGGTTCACGAAGAGCCGCACCTGCGCGTTGCGCTCGCATCCGGCGAGATTGTCGATATGCAGGTTTTCGCCGCGCACCTCCTGGAACTTCCAGGTTATCGCCTCGGTGGAAAAGCTGACGCCGCGGAAGATCCGCCTGACCACACGGTCGATCTGACGATCCACCGACTGCACCTCACGCCGCAGACGCTCGAAGCGGGCCGGGTCCTCGGCAGACATCTGCTGATGGAACGGTGTCCAGACCGACGCCCGATTTTCGCGGCGCCCGGCGACGGTTTTGCTGAAGATGTGCTTGCCTCGACGTTTCCCCCCCGGGGCCGTCACCGAGGCCAGGAAGTCGAAGTCGGCCGCTATCCGTGTTCCGGACAACACGACCACTTCGCCGTCCTCGAACAGCCGCCTGACCCGGCGGTTGGACAGGCTCAGCGGCAATACGTGAATATTGTCGGGAATCCCTGGCTCAAGCTCGATGGTCGGCATTGCTGCTGTTACTCCCGTGCAGCAGATATTCTCCTCTTTGTGTTCACCAGACTACGAGTCCCCGCGCAGGGGTCAATCCGTGCTGAAGACCGTGCGCCTCAGCGCGCCGCGCGGCGGCCCTTCATCGACAGGCGCCAGTCGGGCGGGAACTGCGCGTCGTTGTCCTTGACCGCATTGGCGAGGCCCTTCTCGAACGTCTCCGCATCGACGCCGATGCCGCCTTCCACGTCGGGACGCACCATCGGCAGCATCGATTCCAGCCAGGCCGACATGACCGAGCCCATGTATTCGCCCTGCTGCTGCTTGAAGACCTCGAAGAACATCTTCTGCATCACCACCGTATCGACCGGCCGGTTGCGCGCGCAGGAGAGCGCGTACTTCATCGTCTCGGCCTCCAGCCCCTCGCGCGGGACGACCGAGTTGACGAAGTGCAGCTCCTTCATCTCCTGCGCCGTGAAAGGCCGGCCGGTGAAGACCATTTCCATGAACGGCCTGAGGCCCATCATCAGCGCCCACTGCCACATCCGCGCCGCCCAGCCGACGTAGCGGAACGCCGAATGGCCGAACAGGGCGTCGTCCGAGGCGACCACCATGTCGGCATCGGCGCACTGGTAGAAGTGCCAGCCGTAGCAATAGCCCTTGGCCTCGACGATCGAGATCTTCTTGAAGTCCTGCAGGCTGCGCAGCCCCGCGTTGGTATTGGCGTAGAGGTTCGTGACGTTGGCGAGGTAGCGGAACGAGCCGCGAGGCGGGTACTTCACCCCCTCGTCCTCGGCGATGCGGAATTCGGGGAGCACCGAATAATCCTCGTCGCCGTTGAACATCCCCGCCATCTCGGGAAGGTCCGCCCCGCTGCCGAGGTGGTCGCCCACCCCGCGCACGATCAGCACCTTGACCTCGTCGTCGACATTGGCGCGCAGGACGAGGTCGGCGAAGCGCTGGCGGGCGGCGATGGTCGGCGCATTCAGCGCGTCGGGGCGGTCGAGCGTGATCACCGCGATCCGGGTTTCCGGGTCCTTCTCGTAGCGGACGATCTCTTCGGCTGCGGGCGGCTTGGCCATGTCTCTCGGTCCCTCTGTCACGCGGTTCTGCTTGGGACCTATCGGCCGCTCCGGACGATGGCCATTGCACCTGCGGGCAAGTCTTGGAACGATCAGCGGACACGTTCTCGCAAGGCCCGGCACTTGCGCCGCGCAAGTCATGGGGTCACACTCCCGGCAAAAGCCGTGCGGGCCGAAACGGACCCGGCGCGGCAGGAGAGAGGACCAGCCATGATGACCCTGCCCGCGGATTCCGCAGCGCTGCGCTCACCCGTACCCGTCATCCTCGATCCTTTCCGGCCGATCGTGCGGCCCGGCCCGGGCGATGCCGGCCCCGGCCAGTCGCCGGCGTTCAACCAGCGCTACCGCCGCTCGACCATCCTCGCGACGATCCGCCAGCTGCTCGCCGAGGAAGGGCTGGAAGGCATCACCGTACGCCGCATCGCCGAACGCTCGGGCCATGCGGTGCAGACGATCTACAACCTCGTCGGCCCGCGCGATCTGGCCATCACCGAGGCGATCAGCGAGTACTCGCAGTACGTGAACCTCACCGCCGCGCCCGACCCCTGCGACCCCGACGCGCCGGCGGCGATCGTCTGCCGCGAACTCGCCTCGATCCGCATCAACCCGGACTTCTGCCGCAACGTCTGCCTGATCTTCTTCACCGGATCGCGCGGCATCTTCTACGACTTCCGCGACCGGCAGGTGAAGGCGCTGCACCGCTTCCTGCTCCAGCAGCAGCGCTCGGGCGTGCTGCGCCGCGAAGTCAACGCGCTGGGGCTGGCCGAGCAGATCATGTTCTTCCTCGGCGCGCTGTGCATCGAATGGGCGGATGGCCGCATGGACTTCGAGAGCCTGTGCGACCGCATCTTCGACGGCTACGAGAACCTGATGGTCGGGGCCCTCGTCCGCCCTGATTTCCGGCTCGACCGCAGCGCGCTGATGAGCGCAGAAATGGACCTCGCCTGACGAGCATGGAACACCCGCCGCGAACGTTCTCGCATTGCAGGGCGGAGCGCCCGCCGCACGATTGAGGCCCGCCTCGGCAGGGTGTTAGGCCAGCGTTGCAGCCAAAGATGCAACGCGAGGCCAACCATGCCCACCCTTCGACCGACGGCCACCGATGAGCGCTGAGCACCGCTTCGACGGCCGCGTCGCCGTGGTCACCGGCGCGGGCGGCAATCCCAGCCTCGGCCGCGCCCATGCGCTGCTGCTCGCCAGCCGCGGCGCGAGCGTCGTGGTCAACGACATCGGGCGCGACCCGGAATCGCCGGGCTACACCGGCAGCGCCTCGGCTGAAGCAGTCGCGGCGGAGATACGCGAAGCGGGCGGCAAGGCGGTGGCCAGCACCGCCTCGGTCGCGACCGAGGAGGGCGCCGCGCAGATCGTAGGCGCCGCGCTCGAGGCGTTCGGGCGGATCGACATTCTCGTCAACAACGCGGGCATCTCGATCACCGCGCCGTTCGACGCGATGAGCGTGCGCGACTTCACCCGCCACATCGCAATCAACCTGATGGGCACCTACCACTGCTGCCGCGCCGCCTGGCCGCACATGAAGGCGCAAGGGCACGGCCGCATCGTCAACACCACCTCGGGATCGATGACCGGCTATATCGACCAGGCCGCCTATGCCGCGAGCAAGGGCGGCGTGTGGTCGCTGACGCGGGCGCTGGCGGCGGAGGGCATGGCGCACGGCATCCACGTCAACGCGCTCAGCCCCGGCGCCTTCACCCGCATGGTCGCGGCGATGATGGACGAGGATTCGCCGATGTACCGGCACGCCCGGGCGAACCTGCCCGCCGAACTCTCCTCACCCGCTATGGCGTGGCTGTGCCACGATGATTGCACGGCAACCGGCGAATGCATCGACGCTGCCGGCGGCGCGGTGCAGCGCACGTACATGGCCCAGACCCCCGGCATCCGCGACGAAGCGCTCACCATCGAGACCGTCGCCGCGCGCTGGGAGGAAATCGTCGCGCCGCAGGACCCCGCGACCCTCGGCCTCGGCACGCACGATACGAGCACTTGGAAGATCAAACCCTACCGCGCGGAGCGTCTGGATGCCTGAGACGATCCTGCACGGCACCATCACCGGCACCGAAACCCGGCTCGACCCGGCGATCCGCAACGCCCCCTTCCCGTTCTACCACGCGCTGCGCGAACAGCGGCCGGTCTACTACGACCCCGGCCTCGATGTCTGGCTGGTCACCCGCTACGACGATGCCCGCACGGTGCTGGGCGATGCCGTCACCTACTCGCTCGAGCACGGCTACCAGGACCGCTTCGCCAACGGCCACGTCGAGGAATTCGCGGCGATCCTCGAGGCCGAGGGCGGCGGCTTCATCCGCGACCTCGCGATCGACCCGCCCGCCCACACCCGCCTGCGGCGCCTGACCGAAAAGGCCTTCACCGCGCACCGCGTGAAAACGCTGGAGCCGCGCATCCGCCGCATCGCGATCGATCTCATCGAGCCCTTGGCGGAGCGCGGCCACGGCGACGGCATCGGCGAGATCGGCGCCCCCCTCACCGCGCACCTCATCTGCGACCAGCTCGGCCTCGACTTCGCGAGCATCGGCACCGAGCGCATCGCCTGGTGGACCACCGCCGTCCTCGCCCAGATCGGCCGGATGCAGACGCGCGAGGAGATGGTCGTGAACGCCCGCACCATCTGCGACCTCCAGAACACCATCATCGCCGAAATAAAGGACCGCCAGCGCAGCCCGCGCGAGGACATGATCTCCGACCTCGTCACCGCCCGGCTCGACGACGAGGCCGAGCCGCAGCTGACCTTCGCCGAACTCGTCGCCACCGTCCGCGCCTTCCTGATCGCCGGCAACGACACCACGGCGGCCGGCATCGCCAACATCCTCCACGTCCTCGCCACGAACGAGGGCCTGGCAGACGAACTCTACCCCCAGGTGGACGACGACCGCACGATGGCCCGCTTCGTCGAGGAAGTGATGCGACTCCACGCCCCCGTCCACGGCCTGTTCCGCACCGCCCTGCGCGAAGTAGAACTCGGCGGTGCGACGATCCCGGCGATGGCGCAGGTCTGCGTGATGTACGCCTCGGCGAACTACGACGAGGCAGCGTTTCCCGAGCCCGCGAAACTCGACATCGCCCGCCCGAATGTCGGCGCCAACCTCACCTTCGGAGCGGGCATCCACAAGTGCGTGGGCATAGCGCTGGCCCGCATGGAAATGAAGGTCGCGGCGCAGGAGATCATCCGCCGCCTCAACGACATCCGCCTCGCCGTGCCGGAAAACGAGCTGACCTTCCTGCCCACGCTGGCGACGCACACGTTCACCGCGCTCCCGCTCACCTTCCGGCGGCGCGAGGCATGACCGTTGGGACGCATCCGCCCGCCGTTCCAATCTTGCGGCCCGGCCCGGTCGCCGCGCCGCGAGCGGCGGCTTAGGGTGACCGCATCATGGTGACCCTGACCAACGCCCGCATCTTCGATGGCACCGCGCTCCTGCCGGGCACGCGTACCGTCGTGCTCGACGGCAACCGCATCGGCTCGATCACCGAAGGCCCGGCTGCTGTGAAAGAAGGCGCGCTGGACCTCGGCGGGATGACGCTGATGCCCGGGCTCATCACCTGCCATTTCCACCCCGACTTCTACAAGTTCACCCTCGCGCAGGGGCTGGCGGGCGATCCGCTGGGCAAGGAGTTCCCGCCCGGCGTGATGATGGCGATGGCGATCCGCAACGGGCGGGTGCTGCTCGAAAGCGGCTTCACCGGCTACATCGGTGCCAGCTGCTCGAACGATGTCGACGCGCAGTACAAGATCGCCATCGCCGAGGGCATCGTCCAAGGCCCCCGCCTGCGCGCCTGCTCGCCCCATATCGGCACCACCGGGGACCTCAACGACAGCAAGCTGTGGTGGCGCCGCCAGCAGACGCCGGGCACCGACGTGTTCTTCGACGGCCCGGAGGACATGCGCAAGGCGGTGCGCGAGTACACCCGGCGCGGTGCCCAGACGATCAAGATCTTCGCCAGCCGGGGGCATGGTTTCCCGAGTCCCGTCGCCCGCAACATGGACCGCGACGAGATCGCCGCCATCGTCTCGGCGGCGCATGGCCGCGGCGCCAAGGTGCGCGCCCACGTCGCCGACAAGGCGATGATCATGGAATGCATCGACCTCGGCGTCGACATCCTCGACCACGGCGACGAGATCGACGACGAGGCCATCGCCGCGATGGCGCAGCGCGGCACCTTCTGGGTGCCCAGCCTGATCTATCCCAAGTGCCTGCTCCAGCTCGGCTGGGGCGACGCCGAGATGCAGCGCCTCTACGACCACGTCCGCGCCATGCTGCCGCGCGCGCAAGGCTCGGGCGTGCGCATCCTCGTCGGCGACGATTACTCCGGCGTGTTCCGCGACGTGATCGAGGACGACCCGCTCGACCATCAGGTCGGAAACTATGGCCGCGAATTCGCCTACTACGCGGCGATCCCCGGGCTCTCGGCGGCGGACGTGCTGGCCTGGGGCACGAAGAATGCCGGCGAGGCCATGCTGGACGGCGAAGACCGCGTCGGCGTCGTGGCCGAGGGCGCGCTGGCCGATCTGATCGTGGTCGATGGAGACCCGGTCGCCGATCCCGCGATCCTCGCCCGGCCGCAGGAGGCGCTGAAAGCCGTCGTCCGCGACGGCGCTTTCATGATCGACCGCCTCGACCGCCATCCACCCTCGCTCCGGGAAGCCGCCGAATGACACCAGCCGCGCGCAACAGACAGTACATGCAGCTCTGCTGGGTCGTGCCCGACCTCGAAGCCGCCATCGCGCGGTGGGTGGAGCACGCCGGCGCCGGGCCGTTCTTCCTGTTCGAGGACGTGCATTTCGACGAGGGTGTCTATCGCGGCACCCCCGCCGACGTCGCCCCGCACCGCGCCGCGATCGGCCAGCACGGCGACATGCAGATCGAACTGATCCAGCCGCTCGGCGACGATCCCGGCATCTGGCGCGACGTCGTGCCCTTCTGCGGCTTCGGCCTCCACCACACCGGGCTCTACTGCGAGGACTACGAAGCCGAGAAGCAGGCCCTGCTCGCCAGAGGCGCAAGCCTCGCCTTCGAGGGCCGGATGATGGGCGCACCGACGTGCTATCTCGACACTGTCTCGACGCTAGGGTTCATGACCGAACTCATCACCGCCAACCCCGTCGCCGAGCAGGTCTTCGCGATGTTCCGCGACGCCGCGCTAGGCTGGGACGGCAGCGATCCGATCCGGAGGCTCGGCTGACTATGATAAGCGCCCTCACCCTGCCCGAAGGATTCGCGGACCTCGAACGCTTCGTGCCCGAATGGGTCCACCCCGACGCCGAACACCGCCTCGCCAAGCGGCTGTCGAGCGAGATGGGCGATATCCGCGCCTTCTACACCGCGATGCTCGAACGTGGCGAAGCCGCGCTCGCCTGGCTGCGCGACTACGAACTCGGCGCTCTGCCGCCCGAGGGCGAACGGCTGCTGCGGCTCATGCTGATGCTCGCCGAAGTGGCCCCGGCGGTCGAATGGTACGGCGACCCGCGCGTCTACGACGGCTTCCCGGTCGAGCGCCTGCGTTACCTGCGCCAGATCTCCGACACCGCACCGCAGCTCCAGCCGAAAGACGCCCGATGAACGAAATGGCCCGCCCGCCGGTCCCCGGCATCGGCATCACCGCCCGCTATCCCGAGATCGGCACCGGCCCGGTGGACACCGCAATCTACCACGAACCGGCAATCTACGAGAAGGAGATGAAGGCGATCCTGCGCCGCTCCTGGTACATGATAGGGCGGGTCGAGCAGGTCGCGCGTGCGGGTGATTTCTTCACCTACTTCATGCCGACCTTCCAGCAGGAAGTCCTCGTCTGCCGCGACCGCAATGGCGAGATCAATGCCTTCCACAACGTCTGTACCCACCGTGGCAACGTGGTAGAACACCGCCGCGAAGGCCACTCCAACGGCCTGTTCCTGTGCCGCTTCCACGGCTGGTCCTTCGACCTTGAGGGCAACCTTGCCCGCATCCGCGACGAGGAAGGCTTCTTCGGGCTCGACAAGACATGCCTCGGCTTGAAATCGATCCCGATGGGCATCTGGGAAGGCTTCATCTGGGTCTGTCCCGAGGACGAACCCCACCAGAGCCTCGAGGACTTCCTCGGCGAGCAGGGCCGCGACACCGCAGGCTATGCCTGGGGCGCCTGCACCCAGTCCTACCAGACCGAGGCCGAAGTCGCCTGCAACTGGAAGCTGATCAACGACAGCCCCGCCGAGGTCTATCACATCTCGGTGTTGCACCCGCATTCGGCGGCGCCGACGATGATGGCCTCGGGCAACGTCATGGGGCGCCTGCTCGACGTGAGGATCGCCGGCAACCACCGCACCAATTCGCACTACAGCGTGATGGGAGAGCCCAAGCCGGTGCAGAAGCTCGCCTACTTCCACGCCGCCGCCGCGCAGAACGTGGCTCGCACAAACCTCGACTACGAAATGCCGGTTGGCATCAACGCCACCCGCTCGCCGCACTGGACGGTCGATCTCATCATGTTCTTCCCCTCGATCGCCTTCACGCTCTCGGCGGGCATGTACACCGCGCACCAGGTCTGGCCGATGGGTCCGAACCGCTCGATCTACCAGCAGCGCGTCTTCGTGCGCCCGGCGCGCACCGCCGCCGAGCGCTTCGGGCAGGAGAACACGATGGTCGAGTTCCGCGACATCGTGATGGAGGATTTCTCCACCCTCGAACGCATCCAGCGCGCGCTCGACACCGGGCAGATCCGCCAGTTCCACTATCACGACCACGAACTCGCGCTGCGCCACCAGCACCACGTCGTCACCCGCATTCTCGCCGAATACGACCGCGAGCAGGAAGGCGCCTGAGAGGAGAGAATGATGGCAACGACCACACAAATCGCGCCCTGCCGCGCCGTCACCGCCGAGGAAGTCGCACACTACCGGGACAAGGGCTGGGTTCTCCTCAAGCGCTTCATCGCGCCCGAGCAGATCGCGGTCCTGCTGGCCAAGGCCCGGGGCGCAATGGGCGAGGACGGCGACAGCAATCCGCCCTACGGCATCGACCAGCCCTACTTCAACGCGCAGGCGGCGAGCGGCTACGCCGACCCTGCCGTGCGCCCGATGCTCCACGGCATCGGCGCTGCGGCCAGGGCGCTGATGGCGAGGAAGGCGGACGTCCCGGTGCGCCTGTTCAACGACTTCTTCGCGCCGAAACTCCCCGCTGGAAAGAAGACCCGCAACCAGGGCAACGGCGCCACCAGCTTCCACCAGGACTTCATCACCTTCGCGGTGGACCGCTCGGGCGGCATGACCTTCTGGATTCCGCTGGAAAGCTACGGCCCGGAGGCGGGGACGATGTCGTTCATCGAAGGCTCGCACAAGCTGGGCGTGCTCGGCAACTACTCCAGCTACGACGGCCAGGACATCCGCGAGGTCTGGCCCGAACTCGCCGACCTGCCGATGACCGAACAGGTCCGTTACGAGGCGGGCGACATCACCGTCCACAGCCACTTCACCGTCCACGGCGCCGGAACCAACGGGCTCGACCGGCCGCGCTGGGCCTACCTCGTGCTGCCCCAGCCCGCCGACGCCCGCTGGAACGGCGCGCCGCCCGAAGCCTTCGTGCCCGATGCCCACGGGATGACGCCTTACGGGCGCTTCCCGGACGACGCCTTCCCGATCATCGCCGAATAAGGGCCCTGCATGACCGACACAGTCCAACGCGTCGCCTTCGTCACCGGTGCCGGATCGGGGATCGCCCGCGCCACCGCGCAGGCCTTCGTGGAGGCGGGCTATGCCGTCGCCCTCGTCGATCGCGATACCGCCGCCGGCGAGCGAGCGGAAGACGAGCTGTCGGCGCTGGGAAGCTGCCGTTTCTTCACCGCCGACGTGACCGACGATGCCTCGGTGAAAGACGCCGTGGCCCAGACCTTGTCCGCCTTCGGCCGCCTCGACGCCGCCTTCAATGCCGCCGGGATCGACGGAGAGCATGGCAACCGCACCGCCGACTGCACGCTCGAAAACTGGCACCGCGTCCTTTCGGTCGACCTGACCGGCACGTTCCACTGCATGCGCCACCAGATCCCGGCGATGCTCGCCTCGGGCGGCGGCGCGATCGTCAACTGCGCTTCCGTCGCGGGCGTGGTCGGCGCGGCGACTTTTGCCGCCTACGTCGCGGCCAAGCACGGGGTCGTCGGGCTCACCCGCACCGCCGCGCTCGAATATGCGCGCGAGGGGATCACCGTGAACGCGATCTGCCCCGGCACCATCAACACGCAGATGAACCAAAACCTGCCCCCCGACCTGCTCCAGGGCCTGCTCGCCGCAAGCCCGATGGGGCGGCTGGGCGAGCCTTCCGAGATCGCCGCGACCGTGCTGTTCCTGTGCAGCGACGGCGCGAAGTTCCTCAACGGCCAGGCCCTCGCCGTCGACGGCGGCTGGACCACGCAGTGACATTAAAGGGAGAGAGATCATGACGCGCATTCCTCCGGTCGATCCGGCCGATTTCACGCCCCAGCAGTCGAAGCTCGTCGGCGAATGGACGCACCTCGAATTCAGTCGCGTCCTTATCGCCAGCCCGCGCATGTACGGAACGTTCGTGCCGTGGCTGCGCGAACTGATTGCCGAAACCGTGCTGCCGGTGCGCGATCGCCAGATCGTCTGCCTGCGCGTGCTGGAACTGTGCGGCGACGTCTACGAAAAGACCCATCACATCGTCATCTCGCGCAAGTGCGGGCTCGGTGACCCTGAAATCATGGACTTCATCGCGGGAGAAGGTCCGAGCCTGACCGACGACGACCGCGCCGTCATCGCCGCCTGCGACGAATTGCACGAAGACCAGCGCGTCTCGGATTCGACCTGGGCGCTGCTCGCGCAGCGTTATTCTCAGGAACAGCTCATGGAACTGGTGTTCCTTGCCGGCTGCTACCAGACCATGGGCATGCTGACGAAGAGCTTCGACATCGCGCTAGAGCCCGACCTCGAAAGCTTCAACGCCCTGCGCAGCTACGCGTAGCGCCGCCCGCCGCGTCCGCAGTCAGGACCGACGACAAACACGGCTCACAGCCCGTCGTCCCCCGCGAAGGCGTGCCCCCGCCTGCGCGGGGGGCGACGGTGTTTGTGGTGCAGGACCTGTTTGCGTTCCAAGCGTCTGTTCGTTTTCGCCGCGATTGCTCGACAGGACGCCAGCGCCCGCTACGCCTCGCCGAACAGGCTGCCCAATTCGGCAAGCCTGAGCTTGCCGGTCGCGGTGCGCGGGATATCCGCCTCCTCCACGAACACGATCCTGCGCGGGATCTTGTAGCTGGACAGCGTGTCCCGCAGCGCCCCGCGCAGCGCCTCGGCATCCGCGGTCGCACCCGCCGCCAGCACGACCGCGGCGGCGACCACCTGGCCGAATTCCGCATCGGGCAGTCCGGTGACGGCGCTGGCGGACACTTGCGGCAGGGCGTTCAGCGCCGCCTCCACTTCCAGCCGCGAGACGTTGGCCGCCCGGGTCTTTATCATGTCGCCCCGCCGGGCGACGAACGTGAGGTAGTCCTCGGTGTCGATCCGTACGAGGTCGCCGGTCGGGTAGAACCCGTCGGGCGTGAACACCTCCTCGCGGCGCCTGCCATAGAAACCTGCCATGAGCGCCCCGCCGCGCAAGTGCAGTTCACCGACCTCTCCGGGCGCCACCGCGCGCCCGGTCTCGGGATCGACGACCCGGCGCTCGTATCCGCCCACCGCCCGCCCTGATGCCGCCGGCTTGTCGGCAGGCAGGCGCCGGTCGATCGGTTCGGCGCTGTGCGGGGCGAACGTCTCGCTCATGCCCAGCATGTTCGATTGCAGGTGCGGCTCGATCGGCATGCCCTGGGCATCGCGGAAGGGGCCGAGGCCGGCGATGGCGTCGATGTCCACGCCCTCCGCGACGGCCAGCGCGCGCAGCCGGGTCAGTCCGTCGCCCCAGCCGTTGAGCCGGTTCACGCCGCACCGCCGGATCGTGTCCAGCACCACCGGCAGTTCGGGGGAGGCCGGATAGACCAGCGTCGCGCCCTGGCTCAGCACCTGCATCGCCATCGCCATGCCGCCCAACCAGAAGGCGGGGAGCATCGGCAGCATGCGGTCACCCGGCTTGACCAGGAACAGCTTCGCCAGTTCGGGCGGATGGCGGGTGACGTTCCACTGGGTGTGGACCACCGCCTTGGGCAGCGAGGTGCTGCCCGAGGTATAGACGATGACCGCCTCGTCCGCCGGCGAGACCCGCGCCTCGGCCGCAGCCAGCAGCGCCGTTCCCACCCCCCCGGCAAGTGAGGACAGGTCGGCATGGGTGCCCGCCCACCCGAGCCCCCCGGCATCGTCGAACCATACGGACCGCAGGTAAGGCGCCTCCTCCAGCCGCAACGCCCCCGGCGCCTGTCCGGCAAGCGCGGGAAAGGCCCGGCCCAGCACATCGCCATAGTCGTGCCGCAGCATCCGCCGCGCGGCGACGAGGATCTGCACGTCGCTGTTGGACAGAATATGCGCCAGTTCGCGCGGTGTCGCCAGGGTGCTCACCGCGGTCACCAGCGCCCCGATCCGCAGGGCCGCGAGGAACGTGGTGATCCAGAAAATCCCGTCCGGCGCGAGCAGCGCGATGCGGGCGCCCTTGCCCGCTCCCAGCGCCAGCAGTGCCCGCGCCATGCACGCGGAGCGGCGGTCCAGTTCGGCGTAGTCGATTGTATCGGCTGCGGTGACGACCGCATCCGCGCCGCCGCGCCGGGCGACGATGCCGGCGAGCATGGCGGGGACGGTCGAGCATGGCTCCCTGTCGCTGGCGACGCCGCTCATGTCGCTCTCAGCGCACCTTGGGCCGGATCGTCAGGCGCAGCCAGAACTCGCGCCCGTTGTCGTAGGAGCACCAGACCTCGTCGCTGCCCGAGGGGCCCTTGGCCGGGCCGCCGTGCGCCTCGCCGGGGAAGAGGATGCCGCCCGCGTTGTTCGAATTGAAGCACAGGCCGCTGGTGTAGCGGTTGCTCAGGTTATTGCCGAGCAGCGACACCTCCCAGCTGTCGTCCTTGGCTCCGAACGCCACCGAGGCACCGACCTTGAGGAAGCGGCCCTGGTAGAAATCCCGGCGGCTGCCGAGGTTGGTCGTGTATTCCGACGAGTACTGCCCGCTGGTGCCGAGCCGCAGCCTGTGACCAGCGCCCACCGGCAACTCGTAGTCGATGCCGTAGCTCGCCTGCCATTGCGGCGCGCGGCTGAGCGGGGTGCCCGACAGGTCCTGCGCGGCGTACTGGAACGGCTGGCCCTGCCCGTTCACGAAGTAGTTTCCGTTCGCGAAGGAAATCTGGTCGCCCGGATTGCCGACGAGGTCGAGCACGCGGGGCACGAGGTTGCAACCATCCGCGAAAGTCTGCCCGCCGGCGCAGGGCGCGCCGACGAATTGCGTGAACTTCGCCTTGTTCCAGTTGATCGCGCCGCGGATCGACAGGCCCTCGACCGCGTGGGGGTAGAAAGCCGCGTCGAAATCGACGCCGTAGACCCGCGCCGTGCCCGCGTTGACCGTGTTGAGCACGGGAATGCCGTTGGACGCAGGCTGGTTCACCCCAACCTGCAGGCCGTTGTAACGATAGTAGTACCCCGCCAGGTTCACGTTCAGCTGCCGGTCCGCCAGTCGGGTCTTGATGCCGAGTTCGCCGCCCCGCACCCGCTCGTCACCGTAGGAATTGTCGGTGCCGGGGAACACGGGCTGGACGATGTTGTACGAGCCCGACTTGTAGCCCTGCTTGAGAGAGCCGAAGATCGTGAAAGTGTCGGTCGGCGTGAAGGTCACGGTGAACTCGGGCGACCAGTTCTTCGACACGAGATCTGGCGCGGTGGGCACGAAGCTGGCGCCCCCCGCCATGCTGGTCATGTCGATCGAGCGGCGCTCGTCGGTGTAGCGCACGCCGCCCGCAAGTTCGAGCGTGGGCGCGACCTGGAAGCGCAACTGCCCGAAGCCGGAGATCGATTCGATGTCCATATCGAACGTCCCTGCGAGCAGGCGGTCGGGAAAGCCTAGCGCGGTATTGCCGGCAAGGAAGGCATCGTCGAAAACGCTGGCTTTCTGGTAGAAGGCGCCAAGCAGGAAGTTCAGCGGCCCGGAATAGTCCGAGGTCAGGCGCAGTTCCTGCGTGAAGTCCTTGCGGTGGTATTCCTTGGCCGCCGCAAAGGTGGAATAGGTGCCCGGATTGAAACCGCCGGTCAGCGACTTGCTCCTGAGATCGTAGTAGCCGGTGACCGACGTGGCGGTGAGCCCGCCGCCGATCTCGCCGTTCAGCTCCAGAGTCGCGAAGTCCTGCTTCGTCCTGACGTAAGGCTTGCCGTTGTTCGGCAGGCCGCCGAACGTGTCGGGATCGAGGTAGACGATGGGGGCGTTGCGATCGGCCTTGCAGTCCTCGCCCGGCGCGAAGAACGAGGGCACCGGGATGCCGATCGACGGCAGGTAGTCGGCGGTGCCGTCGGGGCAGGACTTGTACTGGAACGGGCCGCCGCCCTCGGTGTATTCGTTGGAATGGTTGAGCTTGAGCCGGGCGGTGACAGGCCCGCCGGTGTCGTAGAGCAGCGTTCCGCGCAGGTAGACGGCGTGGCTGCTGCCCAGTCGGTCGCGGGGCTGGACGCCGCCGAGCGCGGGAATGGCGACCGCGGTATTGCGGAAATAACCGTCCGAGGTGTTGATTGCCGAGGCGAGGCGGATGCCGAGGCCGTCCACGAGCGGGCCCGAAAGCACGGCCTCGCCGCGCATCGTGCGCGCCCGCGCTTCGTAGGCGAGGCGGCCGACGACCTCGTAGTCCTTGCCCGGATCGGCGGTGCGGATCGAGACGACGCCGCCCGGGCTGTTCTTGCCGAAGAACAGCGCCTGCGGGCCCTTGAGCACTTCTACCTGCGCCATGTCGAACAGGCCGATCGCATAGGCATTGCCCTGCGTGAACTGCATGCCGTCGATGTTGAGAGAGACCGACTGGTCGATGCCGGGGTCGAGCGAGGTCGTGCCCACGCCCCGGATCGAGACCTGCGCGCCGTTCTCCAGCACCGACTGGCCAAGGATGAAGCCGGGCGTCAGCCGGGTGATGCCCTGGAGGTCGACCACCTGCGCGTCGGCGATCTGCTGCGCGGTGACGACGTTGGCGACGACGGGCACCTTGAGGATCGATTCCTGCCGCTTGCGCGCTGTGACGATGATCTCGCCGGGATCGCCGGCCACGCCGGCGTCCGCCGTCGCCGTCTGCTGGGCCTGCGCGGGCGTGGTCCAGAGCGCCAGCAGCGCGGCACCGGTGCCGCATGACAGGATCCTCTTGGCCATGGTCATCGTCTTCCCTCCCGGTCACGCCCGTCTTGGTGCGGGCGATCGGAAGATGACCGGCGCGGCGGCGCGCCTCAATCGGGCGGGAGACGTGACTCTGGAACAGATCGGAGCGGTGTTCTCGGCATGGCGCGGCGCTCGATGCGCACCTCGGGCGAAAGCCGGCCCGCACCCGTGCAGGCCGGCTTCGTCATCAGCCCTTTTCGGGCAGCGGCGCCGCTGGATCGACGAGGTCGGCGGCGCGCAGCTCCTCCCAGAAATCGCCCGGCACGGTTTCCTCGAGCGCGGCGCGATCCTCGGCAATGCGGCCCGGTCGGCTCGCGCCCGGGATCACCGCCGCTACGCCCGGATTGGCGAGCGAGAACTGTAGCCCCGCCGCCTTCATGCTGACGCCATGGCGGTCGGCGATGGCCTTGATCCGGGCGACCTTGTCGAGAATGGCGGGCGTCGCCGGTGCATATTCGAAGTTCGGACCCCCAACCAGCGCGCCCGAGCTGTAGGGGCCACCGACGACGATGCCCAATCCCCGCTCCGCGACCAGCGGCATCACACGCTGAAGCGCGCGGGAATGATCGAGCAACGTATAGCGGCCAGCGAGCAGGAAGGCATCGGGGCGCGGTTCCTCCAGTTCGAGCAGCAGTTCGATCGGCTCCACCTTGTTGACGCCGAGCCCCCACGCCTTGATCGTCCCTTCGTCGCGTAGCCGGTCGAGCGCCCTGAACGCACCGTTACGGGCCTCCTCGAACTTCTCCAGCCACACGTCGCCCCAGAAATCCTGTGCGAGGTCGTGGACGAAGGCGATCTCGATATGGTCGGTGCGCAGCCGCTTCAGGCTGTCCTCGATCGAGCGCAGGGTGGCGTCGTAGGTATAGTCGTTGACAACGCGGTTGGCCCGGCCATGCGCGAAGACGCCGGCCTTTTCGCCCTGCTCCCGCGCGCCGACATCCTCCAGTTCGTCGAGGATGACGCGGCCCACCTTGGTGCTGACGACGTACCGGTCGCGCGGCTTGTCCGCGAGCGCCTCGCCCATGCGAAGTTCGGCGAGCCCGGCGCCGTAGAACGGCGCGTTGTCGTAATAGCGGATGCCGTCGTTCCACGCGGCCTCCACGGTGGCAAGCGCCTCGTCCTCGGGAATGTCGCGGAACATGTTGCCGAGCGGCGCCGCACCGAACCCGAGCTTGCCGGGGAGAATATCCTTGAGGGCCATCGTTCGTGTTCCTTTGCCTCAGGCAACCGCCAACGGGTCGAGCGTCAGCGCGACACGCTCGGCGGGAGCGTTGATAGGGAGAGATAGGCCTGGAAATGCGGTCTGGCGCGGTGCATTTCAACCGCTGTGTCGCCTGAGGCGCCGTTCAGCCGCGAGCGGCGATCTCCAGCGTCATGGCCTGCCTGCCGCCCGGTGCCAGCACGACGCCGCCCGCAACCGCGAAGTCGGCTCGATTGAGAGCATCGGGCATGTGGCTGGTCGGCTCGAGGCAGAGGAAGTCCTCGCCCGGCGGCGCGAAGACATGGAGGAACCCGGCCCCTCGCGCTTCCAGAGTGATCCCTTCCGCCCAGGCTGCCCGGCCCGTCCATCCGAAATAGCAGTTGTCGATCAACGATCCGGCCGCAGGAACGGCGCCCGCCCCGAAGTCGCCGAGCGCGTCGGCCGGCAGCGGATGGTCCGGGATCAACGCCGCGTCGTTGTGCCACAGACCAGCGGCTTCGAACTGCAAGGCGTCGCCCGCACCGCGCGCGAAGTAGGGGTGCAGGCCCAAGCCAGCCGGCATCGGCCGGTCCGAAGCGTTGACCAGTTCCAGCGTGATGCCCAGCCCGCTTGGCCTGACTTCGAAGCGCTGCACGGCGGACCAGTCCCACGGCCAGTGCTCGTCGGCCCGGTGGGCGCAGGTCAGGACCGCGCTGCCCCCCGCCTGCTCCGCCACGTCCCAGGACCGGACCCAGCCGAGCCCATGCAGCGGATGAGGAAAGACGGGGTGGCTGGGCGGCAACGCATGCAGCTCGTTTCCGAAGCCGAAACACCCACCGGCGATACGATTGGCATAAGGCACAAGCGGGAAGCATGCCGTCTCCAGCGGATCGTTGGCATCGTCGGGCGCCGGCCGCAGGATATCCCGGCCACCGACCGAGAACCTGCCGACCGCGCCGCCCAGGTGGGGCAGGAGCGTGACGACCGCCTCTGCCCGCCGCAGGACCAGCGTCCCGCTCACCCTGCCATTTCCTCGAGGGTCCGTCCCCGCGTTTCGCGTACCATGGTGCGCACGAAGAAGAATGAGACGAAGGCGCTGAGGGCATAGAAGCCATACGTGACGGGCAGGCCGAGCCCGGCCGCCATCGCCGGAAAGCTCACCGAAATGGCGAAGTTCGCGATCCACTGCGCGAAGCCCGAAACCGCCAGCGCCGAGCCGCGTATCTGGTTGGGGAACATCTCCCCCAGCATCACCCACATGACCGGGCCCCAGCTGACGTTGAAGAACACGACGTAGGCATTGGCGGCGATCAGCGCGATCACGCCGACATCGTCGGACAGCGTCAGGTGCCCGTCCGCGAACGTACCGCTGGCGAAGCAGGCCGCCATCGTCCCCAGCGTCACCGCCATGCCGGCAGAACCGGCGAGAAGCAGCGGCTTGCGGCCGAGCCTGTCGATCAGCGCGACCGTGACGAGGCAGGCCAGGATCGACAGCGAACCCGAGAGGATGTTGATGAGCAGCGCATCGCTCTCGCTGAAGCCCACCGACTGCCACAGCACCGCGCCGTAGTAGAAGACGATGTTGATGCCGACCAGCTGCTGGAAGATGGCGATGCCGATGCCGGCCCAGACCAGCTTGCGCAGGCGGCCAGTGGTGGGGTCTTTCAGGTCGGCGAACTTCGGACGGTGGTGGTCGGCAGCCAGCGTGGAGCGGATTTCCGAGACCATCGTACCGGCGCGCGCGGCGCTGAAGATGCGGGTCAGGATCGTCAGCGCCTCGGCCTCGCGGCCGCGCGCGACGAGGAAGCGCGGGCTTTCGGGGATCATCATCAGCGCGACGAGGTAGATGAGCGCAGGGATCACCTGCATCCAGAACATCCAGCGCCATGCCGGGAGGTCCAGCCAGAGCGGAGCGGTGCTGCTGCCTGCGGTCTTCGCGAGTACGTAGTTGGCGACGAAAGCGCCGGTCAGGCCGGTGATGATCATGATCTGCTGGAGGCTTGAGAGGCGCCCGCGGATCGACGCGGGTGTCACCTCGCTGATGTAAACCGGAGCAAGGACGCTGGCGGCGCCGACGCCGACACCGCCGACGAAACGCGCGATGATGAACACCAGCGAACTGCCCGCCGCCCCGGCGCCGAGCGCGCTGATCACGAACAGCCCCGCGCCTATCATCATCACCTTGCGCCGTCCGATCACGTCGGCCAGTCGTCCCGCGACGAAGGCCCCGACCGCGCATCCCAGCAGGATCGCACCCACGTTGAGGCCCGTGCCCAGCGCGGAAAGGCCGAATGCGCTTTCCAGCCCGTCCTGCGTCCCGTTGATCACGCCGCTGTCGTAGCCGAACATGAAGCCGCCGATCGTCGCCACGACCACGATCATGGCAACGAAGGCAAGGTTCACCTTGCCGTCGCCCGGGCCTTCCCCAACATCACTCATTCGATTGGATCCTCTTTCGTGCATGGCCGTGTTTCGGCTCTCTTCAGTACGATGGATGGCTAGGCGGGCGCCCCGGAACTTCAACCTCGAAAGTGCGGAGGTCCCCGGCATGGGGCTGGTCCGCCAGCCGGGCCTGAGCCAAACCTTCCCGCACGGTCGTCGCGTAGACGGTGCGCGGGTCCTCGCCCAGTGTCGCGCCGACCCTGGCGGCGACCTGCGGGACCGGGGTTATCTCAGCGCCAGCCGGCATCGACGAAGTACTCGTGGCCCGTGCACATGCGCGCATCGTCCGAGGCGAGGAACAGCGCCAGCGCGGCGACGTCGGCGGGCTGCACACGGCTGTTGAGGCACTGCGCGGCGAGAATTTCGCGCTCGCCCTCGGGGGTGTACCATTTCTCCTGCCGAGGGGTCTGGACGTTGCCGGGGACGATCGCGCAGACCCGAATGCCCTTGTCGCCCAGTTCGCGGGCCATCGCGCGGGTCATGCCCTCGATGCCGGCCTTCGCGGTCTGGTAAAGCGAGAGCTGGTCGAGCGCGAGGTGCCAGCTGATCGAGCCGAAATTGAGGATAACCCCGCCGCCGGCCCGCTCCATATGCGGGATTGCGGCCTGTGCGGCGAAGAACAGGTGGCGCAGGTTCACCGCCATGCGCTCGTCCCAATATTCCGGGGTCACGTCCGCGATGGCGTGGCGGTCGTCGTTGGCGGCGTTGTTCACGAGAACCTGAAGCCCACCTGACATGACATGGGCGGCATCGACCTGCGCCTTCACGAACGCCAGGTCCCTGAGATCGCCGCACGCGAAGCGCGGCGCGAAATCGACCTCACCGTCGAGCCGCGCGACCAGTGCTTCGGAGGGCTCGGCAGCGATGTCGACGAACAGCACTTTCGCCCCCTGCCGGGCGAATGCCTCCACCAGCGCCGCGCCGATGCCCGAACCGCCGCCCGAGACGAACACGCCCTTGCCGGCCAGCGATGGGTAGCGCGCCGTCTGCGTGACGGGGGCGGAGGTCGTAGTCGTCAGCATCGTATTCCTTCGAAAAATCAGGTTCAGCCGGCGAACGCTTCGGCTTTCGGGCCGACCAGTCCGCGCGCGGCGAGGTTACGGTAGAGCGCCGAAATGCCCGTCTCCCAGGCCGGGGCATCGCGCGAGGTGGCGACGGGGTTGACCAGCGTGCCGAGCCGCTCGCTGGAGATGGTCACCACATCGCCGACCTTGTGGGTGAAGCCGCGACCCGGGGCGTCGCGGTCCTGGGTGGGCGCGAACAGGGTGCCGAGGAACAGGACGATACCGTCGGGATACTGATGCTCGCTGAAGGCCTGGCGCAGCAGGTCGAGCGGCGGGCGGCTGATTTCGGACATGCGGCTCTCGCCTTCGAGCAGGAAGCCTTCCGGGCCTTCGATGCGCAGCAGCACCTTTGCGCTTTCGACGTCAGCGATGGTATAGCCCTCGTCGAACAGGCGCACGAACGGGCCGATCGAGCACGAGGCGTTGTTGTCCTTGGCCTTGCCGAGCAGCAGCGCGGAGCGCCCCTCGAAGTCGCGCAGGTTGACGTCATTGCCGAGCGCCGCGCCTACCGCCTTGCCGTGCCGGTCGGAGAGGAGGACGATCTCCGGCTCCGGGTTGTTCCAGTGCGAATCCGAGCGCACGCCGACCGCCGCGCCCGATCCCACCGTCGCCAGCACCGGCGCCTTGGTGAAGATTTCCGCGTCGGGCCCGATCGCGACTTCGAGGTACTGCGACCACATGCCATCCTCGATCAGCGCCGCCTTGAGCGCCGCCGCCTCGGGCGAGCCCGGCACGACCGAGCGGATCGAGCCGCCGATGCGCTCCTCCAGCCCGCCGCGCACCGCCTGCGCCTGATCGGCATCGCCGCGCGCGCGCTCCTCGATCACCCGCTCGAGCGCCGAGACCGCGAAGGTGACGCCGGCCGCCTTGATGCATTGCAGGTCGACGGGGCTCAGCAGCGCCGCGCGCGAGAGCACCTCCTCCGCAGCGCCGAGCAGTGCGCCGAGCGCCGGATCGCAGGCGCCCGCATCGACGAAGTCTGCGACAGTGGGAGCCACCCGGCTCATGTCATAGGCCATGCCGCCGCCGAGCAGCACCGGCGTCGGGCCATCGCCAAGGTCGAGCCGGCCGAGGAACGTCCCTTCGCGCCAGTCGGCGGGGAGCATGGTGGCGGTATCGAACGAAGTCATGTCAGCCGATCCTTCAAAGCGCGCGGAAGGTGAACTTGCGGAACCGGGCCTCGCCCTTGCCCGCCGAATAAAGGCCCGGCCGCAGCATCAGGAAACCGCCGCGCACGTTGTGGTGGTAGCCCGAGACTTCCATGCCGCGATCGAAGCGTTTCCAGGTCCGGCCGCCGTCGCCGCTGGTGTGGAACGAGACGATGTGGCGGTCGTTGCGCACCCGCATCAGCATCTTGCGGCCGTGCGGGTTGGCGGGGCGGCCGCGCTCCATGCCGTACTGGTGGGTGACGAACTTGCTCTCGTCGAAGCCAAGGCCGCAATAGAGCTGCTGGTCGTAGAACAGCAGCAGTCCCGCGGTGGTGCCGGGATCGATCTCGATCTCGCAACTGAATTCGTAGGCCTGGTCGCCCGCGATAAGCAGCAGCGGCGAGGAATCGACCGGTGCCTTGCCGCGCGCCGTCAGGTGCAGGCACTTGTCCGCAACCCGCGCGCGGCTTTTCTCGTCGGCGGATGGCTTGAAGAAGTTCCAGCGCCGACCGAGTTCGAGCGTGGTGAAGTCGTCCGACAGCGGCAGTCCGTGCGGGCCGGACTTGCTGCCGCCTTTCGGCGCGGCGATCGGCGCCGAGAGGTCGCCCCCTTCCATGCGGAACCAGCCGTCGGCGGTCCATGTCACGGGATCGAGCAGGGTCTGGCGCCCCAGCGTCCAGAAGTCGCGCTCGTAGCCGTGGTAGACCGACCACCAGTCGCCGCCCGGCCCCTCGAACAGGGTGGCGTGGCCGCGCGACCACCACTTCTCGGCGAGGTCGGTGGTGCGCACGATCGGGTTGTGCGGGCAGTTCTCCCAGGGACCGTTGATCGACTTCGATCGCGCCGCGATCACCATGTGCCCGGTCGGCGGACCGGCAGTGCCGCCCACCGCCGTGATGATGTAGAAATAGTCCCCCCGCCGCATGACCTTGGGGCCTTCGGGTGAGAAGCCCTCGACGTCCCAGTCCTCGGGATAGTGCCAGGGATCGTAGACGTGCTCGACCTTGCCGACGGTGGAGAGGCCGTCCTCGCTCAGGCGGATGCGGTCGCCGCCCGAGAGGAACAGCCAGCGCGACCCGTCCTCGCCCACGGCATGGCCCGGGTCGATGTGGTCGGGCAGGCCAAGGTCGATGGGCTCGCTCCACGGGCCTTCGATCCGGTCGGCCCAGATCACGTAGTTGGCGTTGGGGCTGGCCTTGGCGGGGAAGTAGATGAAGTAGCGATTGCCGTGCTTGCAGATGTCCGGCGCCCAGACCGCGCCGACGTTCTTCGTCAGCGCCGCCGTGATCGGCTGCCAGTTGAGCAGGTCGCGCGAATGCCAGACGATCAGCCCCGGATAGGAATCGAAGGTCGAGAAGGTCATGTAATAGTCCTTCCCGTCCCGCATGATCGAGGGATCGGGATGGTCGCCCGCCATCAGCGGGTTGAGGAAGGTGCCGTTGCCGAGGTCGGCGACGCGCTGGTCGTCGAAGCCGCGCTTCCAGGTGGGCGCGGCACCGGGCGCCGGGCTGGGAGCGCCGCCGACCGGCGCCAGCCCCGCCGATGCCGATCCCGGAACAGCCGCGAAAGACGCTGCGCCCAGAGCTGCGGCCAAGGCTTCCCGCCGATCGAACTTCATGCATCTCACCCTTTGTTATCTATTTATGCTAGCGCTATCATACTATTTGGCGGCGTCAAGAACTTGCCGCCGGTGGCCTGCCCTTGCGGATCGGCGCCAAGCCGTCCTGCTGCGCGCGCGCTCGAGGGCGGGCTATGCCGCCGGGGGAGCGTCGGACTCGCGCGCGATCAAGGTGAAGGTCATCTGCGAATGCCGCGGCGCGACGCGGCGGCCTTCGCGGCGGTTGCGAATGTCCTCCACCAGTTGCGCGACCGCCGCGCGCGACATGTCCGCGATGGGCTGGCGTATGGTGGTCAGTTCCGGCCAGGTCGTGGTCGCCTGGGGCGAGTCGTCAAAGCCGACCACCGTCAGGTCGCGCGGCACGTCCAGACCCATGCGATGCGCCAGCGAGATGACCGCCGCGGCCATGTCGTCGTTGCTTGCAAAGATCGCGGTAGGCCGCTCGGCCTGCTCGAGCAGGAGATGTGCAGCGTCGAGACCCGATCGGTAGGTGAAGAGGCCCTGCACCACCAGCGCGGGATCCGACACCAGACCGGCCTCCCCCAGCGCGTCGAGATAGCCATGAAGGCGGAGCGCCGAGGCGGTCTGGTCCGGATTGCCGGAGACGAACCCGATCCGCTCGTGGCCGAGCGCAATCAGGTGGCGCGTCATCGCCGCCGCCGCCTCCCGGTCGTCGATGTTGACCGACGAGAGGGCCATCGACGGCCGTCCCGATGCCACCGCCACACCGGGCACCGCGGCTTCCTCGAGCAGGGCATGGATGTCCTGCGCATCGCAGAGCGGCGGGGGGAGGATGACTCCATCGATGCCGCTGTCGATCAGGCGCTGCACGGTGCCGCGCCGTTCCTCCTCCTTTTCGCAGAGCTGCACGACCAGCTGCACGTTCGAGCGCGCCGCCTGGTCGAGGCTCCCCACCAGGAACTCGTTGAGGTAGCCTGCGCTGGGGTTGCTGTAGAGCAGCCCGACCCGGATTTCGCTCGCGGCCGCAAGGTTGCGCGCGGCAGGGCTGGGCGAATAGTTGAGCGCCGCGATCGCCGCGTCGACCCGCTCGCGCGTCTCCGGGCGGACGTTGGCCTTGCCGTTCATGACGCGGGACACGGTCATCAGCGATACCCCGGCCTCACGCGCGACATCGGAGATGGTCGGGCCGGCGCGCGATCGCCGCGACGACCGGGTTGCCCGCCGCGAGGCTGTCGGCGATCCGTCGATGTCGTCGTCACCCAATCGTGGTCTCCTGCACTACCTGGCTGCTACCTCGGTGCTAAGCGCGGCCAATGCAACCCGGGGATGCAACGCGTGCTTCCTAACGTAGGGTTCCTACCGTCCCGCGAAGGCGTTTGTGTAGTAATCCTCCACCACGCGGCGCTGGGGGATCAGCTTGCGCGTCAGCAACCGGGTTTCAGCCGCACGGACGGTGTCGGCATCGAAACGGCCGACAGGTCTCCCGCCGTAGACGCGGGACGACAGCAGCGTGAAGATGCGAACGATCTCGGCGTGGCTGTAGCTGCTGGCCGGTGCCGCCGCCTCATACTGCGTCGCGGCGGCTTCAGGGTCACGGGCGATCTCGCGAAGCGCGCGCAAGGTGACGCGCACGAAGCGGCGCAGCACCTTCGGCCTTCGGGCGATCATCGCATCGGACGCCATGATCGCCTGCGCCATCGCGGGATAGACGCCGTCCAGTTCCCGATACGCGAGCCGCACGCCCGTTCGTTCCGCCTTCACGCCCCAGTCCACCGTGCCGACGAACCCGTCGATCTCGCCCGCGCCGAGTGCTGCGATCAGTTCGGCCGGCTGACGCGCCCGCGTTTCCAGGGACCGCGATCCGGCCGCAAGCGCCTGGACCGCATAATAGGAAGTGTCCTTGAAGGACGGTACGTCGATCCGCCTCCCGTCGAAATTGCCGAGCGTCGCAGGACTGTCCTGACGGGTCACAAGCGTCAGGAAGGAATGCCGGCCGAGAAGCGCGATGCCCCTGACCGGCACGTTCGCGGCGCGCAGCAGGATCGGCGTATCGCCGCTCGCGCCGCCCAGGTCGCCCTCGCCCCGGGCGAGCGCCTCGCCGACGTTGAAGCCGCCCGGCACGACCGCGAAGCGCACGTCCAGCTTGGCTTTGCGATAGCGCCCCTGCTGCTCGGCCAAAAGGAACGGCGCGAGGACGATCGCGTCCTTCGGGGCCGGCAGCAGGTAGGTGACTTTCTCCTCCGCGCCGGCCATCGCAGGCGACGGGGCGAAAGCGCCCGTCAGGCACGCCATGCATAGCATGCGCAGAAGCGCCCGCGCGGCGCGAGACACTGCCATCACGCGAAGCGCGAAACGCCGCCGGCCACTTCGAGCGCGGTGCCCGTGATGAAGCTCGCGGCGGGGGAGGCAAGGAAGACGATGGCGGCCGCCGTTTCCTCCGGCTCGCCGAAGCGTTCCAGCGGGATATGCTTCTCGCGCGCGAGGCCGGCGAGCCAGTCCTTGTATGTCACGCCAGCGGCTGCGCGCTCCTTGTAGCGGCGTTCCCACTGGCCGCTGTTCACGGTGCCGATGAGGATCGAATTCACGCGCACCTTGGGGGCCAGTTCGACGCTGAGCGACTTGACGAGGTTCTGCACCCCTGCCCGCGCCGCCGAGGTACAGACCATATGCGGCTCGGGCTGACGCGCCAGCAACGAATTGACGACGACGACGGCGCCCGCATCGCTCGCCTGGAGCAGCGGCAGGAAAGCGCGCGTCGGGTGAATGACGCTGAAGAACTTGAGCTTCAGTTCAGCGTCCCAGTCGGCGTCGAGCGTGCTGGCGAAGGTGCTCAGCCGCGCCTGTCCGGCGTTGTTGACGAGGATGTCGGCTTTGCCGAACCGCGCCGCCGTGCTCTCGGCAAGGCGGCGCACGGCCTCGCCGTCGAGCACGTCGCACACTTCCGCATGGAGGCGTTCGCCGCCGCCGAGTTGCGCGGCGGCGGCATCGAGGCGTTCGCGGTCGCGGCCGCAGATCACCACGCTGGCGCCGTCGTCGAGGAAACGTCGCGCGGTGGCGAGACCGATCCCGGACGATCCGCCGGTGACCACAGCCACGCGTCCTGAAAGCCCCAGATCCATGCTCAGTCTCCTAATGCGCGATCGGCGGCGGACAGGATCGGCCGGATCACCTCGTTGAATTGCTGCGGGCCTTCGGTGGCGAAAGCGTGGCCCAGACCTGGAACCTCGACGCCGGGCGCACCCCGGAACGCGTCGGCGATGCGGCGGCATCCCGCAGGAGGGGTCACCACGTCCTCGCCGCCCCACGCCACCAGGCCGGGAACCTCGAGTCCATTGAGAAGCGCCGGAAGGTCGCTGCCCGCCAGCAGACGTACGGCCTGTTCGTAACCCCCGGTGTCGACCGAGGCCATTGCCCCGCGCACCAGCGCGCGGACGTCGGCGGAGGCGCGTTCGGTGACGAGGCGCGCGGCGCGGCGCTCGGCCATGCCTTCGGGGCCGAGTTCGCGGATGTCGGCGATGCGCCGCGTGATCGTCTCCGGCAGCTCACCACCTGCCGAGACGCCGTAGCCGGTGGCGGGGCTCGCAAGCACAAGCGCCGCCACGCGGGCAGGGTCGATCCGCGCCGCCGCCGCCGCCATGATCGCACCCAGCGACTGGCCGACAAAGAGGCACCTGCCTACGCCCAGGTGGTCCAGCAACCGCCACAAGGCCGCCCCATAGTCTTCCGCGACCGGAGCAGCCGCCGGCAGGCGCGCGCTGCCGCCATAGCCCGGCGCGTTCCAGGCGATCACGCGGCGCCCGGATGCGAAGGCTTCGAACTGGCCCACCCAGCTCCCGGCGTTGGAGCCGATGCCGTGCAGCAGGACGAGTGGCAACGCACCCCCGCCACCCGCCTCGCGCCAGCTGAACCCGGCACCCTGCCGCAGCGGCGCGATCGCTTCGAGGCGGTCGGCGAGGTCCATCAGGCGCCGGCGACGGCCGGCTTGGAGCGCTTGATCTTCGAAAGCGGGTGCTCGGGCGGATAGGTAGGCGTCTCGGGCACATTGGTGCCCAGGCACACGATCATCAGCGCTTCCTCGATGCCCTCGTTGACGAGACCCCGATAGATGCCCGCCGGTACTGAGACGAGATCGCGCTCGCGCACGTAAGTCTCGTAGTATTCGCCTTCGGCTTCGAACATCAGCTTCACCTTGTTGCCCTTCAGGATGAAGAACACTTCCTCGACGTCGTCGTGGAGGTGGAGCGGGCCTTCGCAGCCGGCGGGAAGCACCATGGTCGAGAATGTGAAATGCTCGGCCGGCACCGTATTGGTGTCGCTGGCGACGCCGGTAGCGCCGGTGCCGACATAGCGCATCTGGGCGCGCTTGTACTTGGGGTCGAAGTCGGCCTGGAACTTGAGCGCGTTCCAGTCGAGCTTGCGGGTCTCGTACCGTGCGAGGCGGCCGTCGATCCACTCGGCGAGCGTCTTGCCCTCAGGGACCAGCTTGTTGCGTGCCGGCGCTGCGGTTTCTTCCATCTTGTTTCTCCTGGAAATACGGGTTCAGGCGCCGCTTGCCTGGCGGCGGGTGTTGCCGTCGATGCCGCCCGCGATCGCCCATTCGGCGAACAGTTCGGGCTTGCGCTCGAACTCGCTGGGCACCCAATCGGCGGTGCAGTAGTCATCGTCGGCGTAGAACTCCCACGAGCCGCCCATCGGGCTGCGGAAATACCAGAAATAGGCCGACGAGATCGGATGGCGGCCCGGACCGATGTCGGTCTGCCAGCCCTTGGCGCTCATCGACAGGCCGCTGCCGAAGACCTCGTGGATGTTGCCCACGGTGAAGGCGACGTGGTTGACGCCCGGCTTGCCGGGCCGGCGCAGCACGAAGGCGTCGTGATGCGGCCCGGGCGTGCGGCAGCGCAGGAAGGCGGCGTGGCCGGGATAGCTGTCGCTAACCACGAAGCCGAGGCGCCGGGTGAAGAAGTCCAGCGTCGCATCGAGGTCATCGATGAACAGCACCACGTGCCCGATGCCGATCGGCGCGGGCTGGGTGTAGACGGTCGAGCGGGCATCGACGCGATTGGCGCGGCCCGGCCCGTTGACGAGCTGCAGGTCAGCCACCGCCTCGCCCCGCTGGCGCACGCGGAAGCGGTGCGTGAAGCCCGTCGGATCCTGGATGCTGAGCAAACCCTCGGCATCGGGTCCGGCCTCTTCGCCGAGGCGCACGGCGAGCGCGGCCAGTTCGGCCTCGTCGCTCACGCCCCAGGTGACGGCGCGCAGGGACGCGCCCGGCTCGACGCCCGGCGCCAGCACCGGATCGTCGCAGTGGCGCACTTCCACCTCGGCGCCGTCGCGGGTGACGCGGCGCTGCACGCTCTCGTCGCTGCCCGCATCGGCCAGGCCCCAGTCGTCGAGGAAGCGCGCCGCCTCGACGAGGTCGGTCGTCGAAAACTGGACCGCTTCGATGCCGGTCAGGCCGTTGCTGTGTTGGGCCATGCCCGTTCTCCACTTGAATTGATGGGCCCGCGGGGCGATCCGCCCAGCAGCGCTGAAATCGTATCGGCCGCCTCGACCACCGCCGCGCGCACGCGCTCCGCCTCGATCGCGCTCGCCCCGGCGCGGGTGGCGTTGATCGCGGCCGCGAGCCGGTTGCCGCGCTCGCGCACGGGTGCTGCCGCGACGGCCAGGCCCGTCTCGTAATAGCCGTCGCTTGTCAGGCAGGCGGCGGCGCGGTCCTCGGCGAGTTGCGCGATAAGCTTCCGGAGCGAGCCGGGCACCGCATCGCCGCGATCGCCGAAGACGTGGCCTTCGTAGAGGCTTGTCACTTCCCCCACGTCCAGTCCGGCGAGCAGGAGGCGCCCCATCAGCGTCGCATGGGCCGGGAGCGAGGCGCCCACGGAGACGTTCTCGGTGACCGCGCCCTCGCCCCGGCAGCGCACGAGGTAGATGATCGAGGCGCCTTGCCGCACGGCCAGGTTCGTGGTCCACCCGGTGCTCACGCTCAGCGCCTCGAGGACCGGCGTGGCGAGTGCGACCACATCCTGCGAGGCGAGAAACTCATGGCCGAGCAACAAGACCCCGGCGTCGAGCGCATAGCGTCCGTCACCGTCGCGCCGCAGCAACCCGAGGTCGACCATTTCAGCCAGCAGCCGGTGCAGACTGGAACGCGGAATGCCCAGCGCCGCGCCGAGGTCGACCGCCGCCAGCCGGGGCCGTTCGCGGCCGAACTGACGCAGGACCGCGATGCCGCGTTCCAGGGAGGACTCGGGCATGGATCAGGCCCGCTCGTGCTCGCAGGCGGGCTCGGCGCCGGTCGTGGCGACTTCCGCCGCCGCAAACTGGTCGAGCATTCGGCGCAGGCGCACGATGCCGCCGTCGTGAGCGTAAAGCGCTTCCTGTTCGCGCGCCCTGTCGTCCATGCCTTCCAGGATCAGCCGGTCCTGCTCGAGCACGTCCCAGTGCAGCGATTCCAGACGGGCGCGATAGAGGAACTTCCACGCATTGCGCGCCCAGCCAGAGACTTTGCGGCAGCGCCAGAAGAACACGCGGCAGCTGGTTTCGTCGACCGGAACCACCATGCCGACAATGCCGAACGAACCGCCCGGCCCCGCCGACTTGCCGTAGGGGATCGACAGGCGCAGCCACAGCGCGCCGGTCATGCCCACTTCGGTCCAGTCGAAGTTCACGCCGGTCTGGTTGGTCTTCTCGAACACGAAACCGGCATCGGTTTCGCGCGCCCGCATGGTTGCGGTCTTGTCGCCCTCGGCCATCGAATGGCTCTGCGCGTGCAGATACGCGCCGTGCATCGGGTCCATGACGTTGTCGACCGCATAGCGCCAGTTGCAGTTCCAGTGCGCGGTGCACACGATGTCGGCCCATTCGCCGCCGGAGATTTCCTCGGGCAGCTCCAGCGGGGCAGGCTCGCCTTCGCCGAACCAGACGAAGATGGCGCCGGCGCGCTCCACCGCCGGGAAGGCGCGGTTGAGCTGGCGGCCCTTCATCACGCACTTGGCGAGGGCGGGAATGTCCTCGATGCGGCCCTCGCCATTGACCTCGACGCCGTGATACCAGCACGCGACGCGGTCGCCCAAGTTCCAGCCCATCGACAGGCGCGCGCCGCGATGCGGACAGCGGTCGTCGATCGCCTTGATGCCGCCGTCGGCGTCCCGCCACAGGACGATGCGCTGCGACAGTCGGGTCAGACCAAGCGGGGCCTGCTGGAGCATCCAGCTCGGCGCGACCGGATACCACATCTCGCGCAGACCCTCGTTGAGGCGCGCCGCGGGGGTCAGGTTGACAGGAGCATTCATGCTGCGGTTTCTCCGGGAACGATCTGGAACAGCGCTTGGCCGAGCCGGTCGAGCTCGGCGTCGAGCGTCGCCTCGGCCCAGGGGGCGCCGGCACGGTCCGCACTGCCGCCGGCGTTGAGGGCCGCGACGAGTTCCGGGAATTCGAACGCACCGCCGTCGAACGCGGCGGTGAGGGCCTGCGCGAGGCCGTCCTCGAACGCATCAAGCGGCCCGCCGCGCGTCTGGAAGACAAAGTTCTCGACCTGTCCAGGTTCCTCGATGAAGCGCCCGCCACCCTTGGCGTCGGCGGTTTCGGCGAGATAGGCATTGTACCGCATCGCGACCCTCATTGTTTGATATGCGAACATACGTCTACGATATGGGATTCGTGCCTCAAGCGTGTGTACCTGTCAAGCCGCCCTGCAAACACCCGCACATACAACGCGGATTTCGCTCTTCCCAAGGCGATGTGTTTGACATAGGAATTGTTCGTCTCAATTATGATACATGAGGGTCGCAATCCATGATACCTGAAGGCTTCGTCCCGGCGGAATCGAATCCCGGCTATCCGGGCTGGCGCGTCCTGCTCGCCGCGGTGATCGGCCTGGCCTTCAGCCCCGGCCCGATGATCTTCGGCACCTTCGGCCTGTTCGCCCCCCACTTCGCCGCAGATCACGGCTGGAGCCGGGGCGCGATCATGCTGGCGCTGACCTTCTTCAACGTCGCGGGCGTGCTTGCCTCGCCGCTGACCGGCTCGCTGCTCGACCGTCGCGGCGTGCGCCGCCTGCTTTTCCCTGCAATGGTCGCGCTGGCCCTCGGGTTCCCGGCGCTGGCATGGCTGGCGGGAAGCCTGCCGCTGTTCTATGCTATCGCCTTTGCATGGGGTGCGACGACCGTGGCCACGCAGAGCATCAGCTACTCCAAGCTCATCACCGGCTGGTTCGTCCAGCACCGCGGCCTCGCCATCGGCATCGCGGCGGCGGGGCTGGGCGTCGGCTACGTGGTGATGCCCCTGGTCGCGAGCGCATTGCTGGCAGGCCATGACTGGCGGGTCGCGCTCTCCTTGCTCGCGGTGCTGGTGATGGTGGTGCCATTCCTCTGCAATCTCGCGCTGGCACGCCCGGCGCCCGACATGCCCGCCGCCTCCACATCCACCCTCGCCGGTCTGACGCTGGCCGAAGCCCGCCGCACGCGCGAATTCGCGCTCATGGCCGCCGCCATCCTGCTCGCCTCGGTCGCGCTGACCGGGATCGTGCCGCACATCTCCCTGCTCGCTCTCGATCACGGCCTCTCGACCGGGCAGGCCGCCGCCGTCGCCTCGTCCTATGGCCTCTCGACGATCGTCGGCCGCGTACTGGTGGGCTGGCTGGCTGACCACTTCCCGGTCCCGCGAGTCGCCATCGCCTTCTTCGCATGCTCGGCCCTCGGCTTCGTGCTGGCGGTAACGGTAGGCGCCTCGGCTGGCATGCCGATGCTGGTGCTGGTGGCTCTCACCATCGGTCTCGGCTTCGGCGCCGAGAGTGATGTCATCGCTCTGTTCATCAGCCGCTACTTCGGCCAGCGCGCCTTCGCCGCCATCTACGGCTACCTGCTCGCCGCATTCCTCGTCGGCTCGTCGATTGGCCCGGCCCTGTTCGGCTTCGTGCGCGACGCCAGCGGTGGCTATGGCGCTGTGATGACGATCGCGACCGGCCTGATGGCGGCCGCCTGCTTTGCGCTGGCGCTGCTGCCCGTCACCGCGCGCCGCCACGATGCGGTGATCGCATGATTGTCGCCAGCTTCGAGGAGCTGGCCGCGGCAGTCCGGGACCGACGGGTCCTGCTGTTCGCCGGCGCAGGCCTCTCGATGAGCGTCGGGCTGCCTTCGTGGCACGAGCTGATTGACCATATGAAGCGCGAACTGGGGCTGGAGGGCATGCCCCACCAGTCGGGCTGGAGCTACCAGACGCTTTCCGAGTACTACCGCCTCAAGAACGGCAGCATCGGCCCGCTGCGCAGCTGGATGGACCGCACGTGGTCGGTGTGCAGCGACCGGGTGCGCGAATCGGAAATCCACGAGATCATCGTCGATCTCGACTTCCCGCTGGTCTACACCACCAACTACGACAACAACCTCGAGATCGCCTACCAGGCCCACGGGCGTGAGTTCGTGAAGGTCGCCAACACCAGCGACATCGTCAACGCCGAGCGCGGCCTCCCGCAGATCGTGAAGTTCCACGGCGATTTCGATGACGACGAATCGCTCGTCCTCGCCGAGACCGACTACTTCCGCCGCCTCGCTTTCGATTCGCCGCTGGACATCAAGTTCAAGGCCGACGCGATGGGCCGCACGCTGCTGTTCCTGGGCTACAGCATGTCGGACCTCAACATCCGCATGCTGCTCTACCGCCTGTGGCAGATGTGGCAGGAATCGGGCCGCGAGCGGGATCGGCCGCCGTCCTACGTGTTCTCACCCAAGCAGGACCCGGTCCAGCAGATGGTGCTGAGCCAATGGGGCATCCGCGTATTGCACGAGCGGGCCGAGCACCCTTCTGAGGCGACGCTCAAGTTCCTGCGCCGGTTGCGCGATGCAGTGCGCGGCGGCGTGGGCGCAGAGTTGATGTGAACGCCCGGACAAACCGCCGGCGGGCCGCATCGCCCCGTTGACGATGTCGACCGTCGCTCAGCCCTGTCCGCCCGCGCGGTAACCCAGCCCGCGCGAGATTTCCATGCCTGCACGCTCCACCTGCGTGGAGATGCGGCCCTCGAACGTCTCGCGGTCGAAGGTGTGGATGGGGCAGCTGATCGAGATCGCCGCCGCCACTTCGCCGGAGGCGTCGTAAACCGGTACCGCCACGCTGGCGACGTTCTGGTCGTAGAAACCCCAGCTCACCACCGTTCCGCGCTTGCGGTCGCTTTCGACAAGGCTGACGAGATCACCCATGCTGTCGGGGGTCGCGTCGGTGTACTTCGTGAATTCGAAGCTTTCATAGAGCGCCACGACTTCGGAAAGGCTCATGTTCGCCAGCAGCACACGGCCCGGAGCAGTGGCGTGCGCGGGCAGGCGCGAGCCGACCGTCACCGCGCTGATCAGGCTGGTGTTGCCTTGGAACCGCGCGATATAGACGGCATCGCGCCCCTCGCGCACGACCAGGTGCGAGGACGTGCCGGTATCGTCGCGCAGCCGCGCGAGGACGGGATTGGCCACCTCGATCAGATCCTTGCCGGCCAGAAAGCTGTAGCCCAGCTCCAGGACCCGGCTGCCCAGCTGATAGCGCTTTCCCTCGGCGATGCGACGCAGGTAGCCTGCGTATTCGAGCGTATAGACCAGCCGGAATGCGGTCGAACGCGTCGTGCCGATCTGGCGCGCCACTTCGGCAACGGTCTGTTCCTGGCGTTCGCGGGTGAAACTCTGGAGAACCTGCAGGCCCCGAACGAGGCCAGGCACGATGTAGCGTTCGTCAATATCCGGCAAAGTTTCGGGCTTGGTCATTGTGTCTCGATTGCAAAACAGGTCGCCAGTTCTTTGACCGGCAAATACCCGCCGATCAACCCCAGCCTATCGGTTCCCCGGACATTCCCAAGTAAATCGCCTTCTGATTCATGTACGACTGGATCCAGTGCCGCCCCTTCTCACGCCCCAGGCCGCTGTCCTTGATGCCTCCGAACGGCGTCGAAGAGCTGAACTGCTTGTAGGTGTTGATCCAGACCGTGCCTGCCTCGATCCGGCGCGCAATGCGCCACGCTGCCTTGTAGTCGCGAGTCCAGATGCCGCAGGCGAGACCATATTCGTTGTCGTTGGCGCGGGCGACGAGATCTTCCTCGTCGCGCCATGACATCACTGCCAGCACCGGGCCGAAAATCTCCTCGCGGCAGATTGTGTCGGTGTTCGACACGTTGTCGAGGATCGTCGGCGGATACCAGGCCCCTTGCGCGAATTCGCCCTGCGGCACTTCGCCGCCGCAAAGGATCCGCGCGCCGGCGGCGACGGCGGCATCGACCATCGCGGCGACGCCGTCGCGGTGACGGTGGGCGATCATCGGTGCCATTTGCGTGCCGGGCGCATCGCCCCGACCCAGGCGCAGCGCCTTGGCGCGTTCCACCAGGCGGGTGACGAATTCGTCGCGAATGGTTTCGTGGACGAACAGGCGCGATCCGGCGATGCAGGACTGGCCGGTGGAACTGAACACGCCGTAGAGGACACCGGCTATCGCCTCGTCCAGGTCGGCATCCGGCAAGACGATGGTCGGCGATTTTCCGCCCAGTTCCAGCGAGACGGGCATCAGCTTGGTTCCGGCAATCTCGGCGATGCGGCGACCAGTGACGGTGCCCCCAGTGAACGCGACCTTGCGCACATGCGGATGGCGCACCAGCGCGTCGCCTACCACCCGGCCCGGGCCCGGCAGCACCGAAAGCAGCCCCTCGGGCAGTCCGGCACGATAGGCGAGGCGCGCGAAGAACAACGAGACCAGCGGCGTCCACTCGGCCGGCTTCAGGATCACGGCGTTCCCCCCGGCCAGCGCGGGTGCGACCTTCTGGGCGTCGCTGGCGATCGGGGAGTTCCAGGGCGTGATGGCGGCCACCACGCCGAGCGGTTCGTGCACCGACATCGTGACCCAAGGGCCACGCGGCGCGGTCAGTTCATCGTCGAGCGTCTCCAGCGTGGCGGCGACGTAACGGAACGTGCCCGCCGCCGAGAGCGCGAGAGCGCGCGTCTCGGCCAGCGTCTTGCCGGTGTCGCGGGTCTGGAGCGCGCTGATCGCGTCGGCATGCGCCTCGATGGTGTCACCAATGCGATAGAGCACGCGGGCGCGCTCGTGCGGCCTGAGATCGCGCCACGCCGGATCGGCAACCGCCGCCCGGCCCATCGCTACCGCGTCCTCGACGTTGTCGAGCCCGGCAATGCCATAGTCCGCCACCAGCGTCCCGTCGGTCGGATCGATGCTGGGCGCGGTGCCGCCGCTGCCGGGCCCGAACCGGCCGCCCACGCAGATTTCGGAGAAGTCAACTTGGTCGGGGCTGAGCAGTTGGGTCATCAGTGTCTCGCGGGTCATTCTCAGATGACGATCTGCGCGGCCATGCCGTGAAGCAGGCGCACGATGCTGTGGGCGGTGAGCGCGGAAGTCTTGGGGTTCGCCGCCGAGGGGGCTCCGGCGATCCGCACCTCGAAGGTTCCGTCGGCCCCCTCGAAGCGCAGTTCGTGGACGTTGGTGGCGATCGTCGGATCGGCGACCAGCTCCACCTCGGTGCGGTCGAAGCCGATACCGGCCAGCGCCACGGTGGCCGCCACGTTCGAATTCTTCGGGTAGCTCAGCGCCGCGACACGGGCGTCGCCCCGGAAGAACACGGTCGGCTCGGTCAGTCCCGCGAGGTCCAGCAACGTTTCCGCAGGCGTACCGCGCCACGCTAAGGCGGGCTTACGGCCCACATAGCGCACACGTTCCAGTCCGCCGAGGCGCGCCGCGGAGAGCCCCTCGATCCCGGCCATGGCGCCCGAGGCGAGGACCAGCTGCGCCCCGCCCTCCTCTGCCGCCGACGCCAGCGTTTCCGCGAGCGCCGCATCGGCGAGCGCGCCGGTGGACACGATCATGAACGAAAGTCCGCCGCGCAGCACTTCGGCGCCATAGGCGCGCACGGCCTCATGCCCGGCGCACTCCACGACGATGTCGGGGCGGCGCGCCAGAAGGTCGACCACGGTTTCGACGCGCAGCGCCTCGTCCAGCCCGTCGCGCGGGCAGCGCGCGAGGATGCCGACGACCTGCGACCCCGCGCCCAGCGCCTCGCGCACGGCGCGCGAGATGCCGCCGTCGCCGATCAGGCCGATGCGCGGGAGGGGGATGCTCGCCATGCTCAGTCCTTGCGCGGGGGGCCGGCGAAGGCCTGGGGGTAAGCGCCGATGGCCAGCATGTCGATCTCGACGATGGCGGCGCCCGGCTGCGACCGCGCGCGGTCGAGCGCGGCGCCGACTTCGCCGATGTCGCCGACCTTCTCGTGGCGCAGGCCGATCGAGGCGGCGACCATCGCAAAATCGGGCACGCGGATGTTCGAGTAGTGGCGGCGGCCCCCGTACTCGACGTCCTGGATATTGCGGATCACGCCGTAGCCCTTGTCGTTCATCAGCACGAGGGTGACGTCGGGGTTCTCCTCGGCGAGCGTCGCGAGTTCGCCCAGGCACAGCGTCAGGCCGCCGTCGCCGCTCAGCGCATAGGCCCCGCCCGGCGCGCCGAAGGCCGCGCCGATCGCCATGGGCAGGCCCTGCCCGATGCCGCCGCCGACCGCGTGGACGCCCGCGCGGGTGTTGCCCACGCGCAGGAAGCGGTTGCCCCACATCGAGTTCGAGATGGTCACGTCGCGCACCCATGCCGCATCAGCCGGGATGCGGGCCTGGATTTCGTCGACGAGGCGGTCGTAGGCGCCCAGGCTCTTGCGCATGCCGGCGTGCATGACGGTGCGCGCGGCGCGGATCGTCTCGCCCCATTCCGCGTCGTATGTGGTGTCACCCAGCGCTTCGAGCAGACCCGCGAAGGTCGCCTTGACGTCGCCATGGATGAACAGGTCGTTGGCGTAGCTGCGGCCGTCCGAGGTGGCGTCGGCGTCGATCACCGCAACCTTGGCGGGCAGGCGCAGCTTGTAGATCCACGTCTCGTTGCCGCGCAGGCGCGATCCCGCGACGATCATCAGGTCGGCCTCGTCGTAGAGTGCCTGCACTTCCTTCGTGCAGTTGAACGCGCCCAGCGAAATGGCATGCGTCTCCTCGACGACGCCGCGGCCGTTGGTGGAAGTGACGATGGCGATGCCCTTGTCAGCCAGCGCGGTCGCTTCGGCCTCGGCGCCGCGTGCACCGCCGCCCAGCAGGATCACCGGCTTCTTCGCGGCGGCGAGCATTTCTGCCAGCGCGGCGATCTTGCCGGCGGCGGTCGCGGGACGCCTGGGCGACAGTTCGGGCAGCACCGCAGGCATCGTCATCGGCGCGGCCTGCACGTCGACCGGGATTTCGATCGAGACCGGGCCGGTCGGCGCCGACAGCGCGGCTTCGGCGGCGGCGCGCATCGTCTCGACCACCTGGTCGGGCGAGGTGATGCGGAAAGCCGCCTTCGAAACCGCGCCCAGCATCTGCATCTGCGCCGGGGCCTCGTGGATATAGGCGCGGTTGAGGTCGAGGTGCTCCAGTTCCACCTGCCCGGTGATGTGCATGACCGGCGAACCCGCCGTCAGCGCCTCGACCATCGCGCCGGCGGCATTGCCTGCAGCGGTGCCGGTGCTGGTGAAGGCGACGCCCAGGTTGCCGGTGACGCGGGCGTGGGCATCGGCCATGTTGAGCGCGCCTGCCTCGCCGCGCGCGGAGATGTAGCGGATCGCGCCCTGCTCGCCCAGCGGGTCGAGGATCGGCATGTTGTGGATGCTGATGACCCCGAAGACGTGGCTCACGCCCCAGTGCGCCAGCAGCTGGGCGATCAGGGCGCCCACGGTGGTCTGCGTCTCGGCGGTCGCGCCAGTCTTGGTCACGGCAGTCTCGGTCATTGGGGTGTCGATCACTTCCATGGTGTCAGTTTTTCCGGGGAGGATAGGAAAGGCCGAAGCCGAACGGGTACGCGGTGCGCGCGAAGTCGAAGGGCACGTCCTCCGCCTGCCCCTCGATCGAGGCGGCGTCGGCGGGGAGCGCGAAGGGCAGCTTGCCCGAAGGGGCGAAAGCGCCGGTCAGCACGTCGGCGAGGGCATCGTCGCCCGAGCCGAAGGTGGCGATCATGCCGGGCACGGTGTCGATGAACTCGGCAAGGACCGCGGGGCGCTCCATGCTCATGACCACGACGACCGGCTTGCCGGTGGCAACGGCCTTGCGGATCATCGCCAGCTCGTCGGCGTTGTCGGCGCCCGCAAACACCGGGGTGCCTTCATGGGTCTTCACGAAGAAGGCCTGTCCGGTGGTATTGTTGCGATAGGGCGCATTGACCTTGACGACGATCACGTCGGCCTGCGCCGCTTCGGCGACGCGATCCGCGAGCGCCCGGGGCGTGGCGGCGAAGCCCTCCAGCGCGACCTTGCGGCCCGGCGCCAGCGGCAGGACGTTCGACACGTTCTTCAGCAGCACGATGGACTTGCGCTGCGCCAGATCGCCCGCGGCCACGTAGTCCGGCGCCTTGACGATGCGGAGCGCGGCGTCGGGATCGACGTAGGGATTCTCGAAAAGGCCCATCGCGAACATCGGTTCGAGGATACGCTGCACCGAAACGTCGATGCGCTTCTCGGTCAGCTTGCCCTGCTTGACGAGGTCGACGATGTACGAGGTCTCGTGCTCGCCGCCGAGCTGGTCGATGCCGGCCCAGACCATGCGGCGCTCGCGCTCGATCTTGGGCTGGTCTTCCAGGCCCCAGGGCTGCGCGTGCATCCAGTCGGTGATGGCCACGCCCTTGAAGCGCATCTTGGTGCGCAGCAGGTCGGTCATGACCTTGCGCGAGAAATTGGTGGCGACGTCGTCGATCCAGGTCGGGATGCCGTAGCTGCCCATCGCGAAAGCGACATTGGCGCGGAAAGAGGGCGCGAAAGCGTCATAGTGCAGCTTCTGCCGCCGGCCGGGGTAGACCAGGCGCGTGCCATAGGGATTATGCGGATCCAGCCCATGTTCCACCGGACCATCGCCGGGGAAATGCTTGACCGTCGCCATGATTCCGTCGGGCCCCAGACGGCTGCCCTGCGCACCGAGGATGAACTGCGCCGCGTATTCGCCATTGAGTTTCGCGTCTTCGCCGAACGTCCCGGGAATCCGGTTCCAGCGCGGCTCCGACACCACGTCCGCCATCGGGTTGAGGATCATGCGAAAGCCCATCGCCCGCAGCTCGGCGGAGGCGACTTCGCCGAACCGGTGGACCAGCGCCGGATCGCGCGTGGCGGCGAGACCGATCTGGTCCGGCCAGCTCGACGTGATCTTGACCCGGTCGGGCGGGGGCAGCGCCCCTCCCGGCAGGCGGTTGGTGGTGTGGATCGGATCCGCGCTGAACACGATCGGCACGCCCAGGCGGCTGCCTTCGGCCATCTCCTGGAGCGCATTGGCCCAGCGCGCCGCGTCGGCGGGCGAGCCGCCGGGCGAGGTCATGATGTAGCGCACGTGGCGGTCGAGGATCAGGTCGCGCGGGCTCGGCTTGTCGGCGCGGTCGAAGCCGGGGACGCCGGTGACGTTGACCGGCGGCTTGAGCGCGCCCGGCGGCGGCGGGGCCAACTGGTCGAGCACGGCGCCGCCGGGGCCGAAATAGCCCGAGTTGACCGCGTGCATCATCATGCCCGCCTTTTCGGGCACCGTCATGCGCGCGGTCAGGTCCCTGGCACGCTTCGCGGCAGGCAGGCGCCAGTCCTCGTAGGGATCGAGGCGGCCGTTCCTGTCGAGGTCGCGGAAACGCAGGTCGTCCACCGTCAGCACGGGCGCCGAACGGGTCTCGATCCGGGGCTGCGACGCCCGGGCATCGCGCGCCGCCGCCGGGTGGGCGCAGAGCATCGCGGCGGTCAGGGCGAGGAGGGAAGACAGGCGCTGCATCGGTGGTCTCCGGTCATGAAAAGAAGGGGGCGCGGCAGTTCGGAGGAGGATGGGTAGGCGCGCCGCGCCCCCTCGCTGGCTTACCAGCGCAAGGTCGCGCGCACACCGTAGGTACGCGGCGGCGCATACTGGCTGCGGATGGCGCCGTAGAGGCCGCTCTGCGCCGCCTCGGTCAGCACGACGCTGTTCTCGAGGTTGCGCACGTAGGCCTGGACCGACAGGCTCGTGTTGTCCGGCACGTATTCGAGGCTCAGGTCGGTGCGGGTGTAGGCGCCCTGACGCTCGGTCGCGCGGTTGAAGTAGCTCATCCACTGCTCCGAGCGGTACTGCGTCTGCGCCCGTGCCGTGAACTCGCCGCCCAGCGCCGCGAAGCTCTGCTGGATGCCGGCGTTGATCGACCACTTGGGCGACTGCACCAGGTAGTTGCCGCCGAAGTCGACGGTGCAGACGCCGGCCACCGTCTTGTTGGTGCAGAAATCGCGGTACTTGGCGTCGAGGTAGGTGACCGAGAAGTCGATGCGGCTGCCCTCGAACAGCGCCGCAACGGTCTCCGCCTCGATGCCCTTGATGCGCGACTTGCCGGCATTGACGACGATGGTGTCGGCGCCGACGACCTGCGAAACCTGCTGGTCCTTGTAGTCGTACCAGAAGGCGCTGAGGTTCACCTGCAGCTTGTCGTCGAAGAAGCGGTTCTTCGAGCCGATTTCATAGGCGATCAGCGTCTCGGGATCGTAGTTGCCGAGGCCGAAGTTGTTGAATCCACCGGACTTGTAACCGCTGTCGACCTTGGCATAGAGCAGGTTTTCCGGGCTCAGCGTGTAGTCGATGCCGCCGTGCCAGGTCACCTTGGTCCACGAGGCGCGGGTGTCGTCGGTGGCGTAGGTCCGCTCCGCCACGCCGTCGGCGACGTTCTGCGTCAGGCTGCCGACGTAGCTGTAGCCCTCGCGGCTCTTCATGTCCTTGGTGTAGCGGATGCCGCCCGAGACGCGCAGGTTGTCGAGCAGGTCGTAGGAAACCTGGCCGAACGCCGCCTTCGAACGGGTCGTCACGTCATAGTGGTACTCGCGCAGGTTGACCGGCGCGCCGCTGATATCGTTGTCGAAATAGTTGGCGAGCGTGAGGTCCTCATTGAAATAATAGAGGCCGAACTGCCAGATGAACCCGGACTTGTTGTTCGAGGCGACGCGCAGCTCCTGGCTGACGTCCTCCGACTTTTCGTCGCGGGTGTAGATGTAGAACTTGTCGGCCTGGCCGTCGTTGTCCCACTTGTGGAACAGGTCCTGCTTCATGTAGCCCGAGATGTAGCTCACGGTCGCGACATCGAGGTCGTAGTCCGCACGGCCCAGCAGGCGGATGTTGGTGGTGTCGAAGCGGCCCTTGGTGTTCAGGCCCCAGTGCGTGGCGTCGTAGGAATCGTCCTTGGGGACGGTGGTGATCGCGCCGTTCACGGTGGTCAGCTTGACGCCGTCGTAGACTGCGCCCGAACCGCCGAGGTGCATGTAGTCGCCGCTGAGCAGGACCTTGAGGCGATCGGTCGGGGTCAGCAGGAACTGCAGGCGGCCGCCCTTGACGTTGGTGCTGTCGCCCCGGCCCACCGCGCCGTTGTTGCGGAAGCCTTCGTTGTAGCGCGAGACCGCCGAGGCGCGCATCGCGATGCCCTCGGTGATCGGAAGGTTCACGGCAGCATCGACGTTGATCGTGTCGTAGTTACCGGTCTCGACCGAGACGTAGCCCTCGGCCTGATCGGTCGGCTTCTTGGTGATGATGTTCACGGCGCCGCCGGTGGCGTTGCGGCCGTAAAGCGTGCCCTGCGGGCCGCGCAGCACTTCGATGCGCTCGAGATCGTAGAAGCTGGCGTTGATGCCGGTCGGGCGCTGGAGGTACTGGTCGTCGATGCTGACCGCGATGGCGCTGTCGCCGATCTCGGTGAAGTCGCGGCTGGCGACGCCGCGGATCGACAGGAACGCCGCGCCGCTGCTGGCGCCGATGTTCAGGCTGGGAGAAACGGTGGTCAGGCCCGAGACGTCGGCGATGCCGCTCTTCTTGAGCTGGTCGGGGGTGAAGACCTGCAGTGCGGTGGCGGTCTTCTGGGAATCCTCGGAACGCTTGGTGGCGGTGACGACGATCTCACCCAGGCCCTCGCCTTCCGCTGCCGGTGCCTGCGCATCCTGCGCGAAGGCTGCATGGGGAAGCGCGGCGACCGCGACTGCCAACATCGAACTCGTGAACGCACTGCGGTACTGCATGGAAAGCTCCCTGGCCTGTTTATCTAAATGGTTCGTATATCAAACGCTGTTTGTATTACGATCAAACCGCCGAATCGGGTTTTTGTCAATAACTTTTGTGACAGGTCGGCGGCATCGCCTGGGTATGCAGGGGCGCACGCAAACAGCCGGCGCGGCGATGGCCGACCGGCTGCAAGGCAGAAAAAAGGGGGAATTCAGGCCGAGATAAGGCCGCCGTTGATCGGCAGGATCTGTCCCGAAACGAACCCGCTGGCGTCACTCAACATAAACACTGCCGCGCCGACAGTGTCCTGGGGCACCTGGGGACGCCGAATCGCCGCACCGTCTACGTAGAACTGCTTGCGCTCCTCGGGCACGTAGTCGGTCGCCGGAACCCGCACGAGGCCCGGCGCCAGAGCGTTGACGGTAATCCCGTCCTCCCCCAATTCCCGGGACAGGGAGCGGGTCATGCTGATGACCGCTCCCTTGCTCGCCACGTAATGCAGCAGGCGCGGCGCGCCCCAGAGCGCCGTGTCCGACGCGATATTGAGGACACGCCCACCCTTGACCGAGCGGCGCAGCATCGGCGCGAACGCCTTCGTCATCAGCCAGGTTCCGCGCACGTTGATGCGCATGACCTGATCCCACTGGTCGAGGTCGATCTCCTCGAACGTCTTGCCGCCGATCCCGGTGGCCAGCGCCGCATTGTTGAGCAGGCCGTCGATCCCGCCCAGCCGCTCCGCCACGTCGGTCGCCAGCGCCGTAACGGCGAGCGGATCGGCAATGTCGACCGCGAATCCTTGTGCTTCATAACCCTGCTCGCGCAGTTGCTCCGCCATGCGCAGGGCGCCTTCGCCGTCGATGTCGGCCACCGCGATGCGCGCGCCTGCTTCCGCACAGGCCTGCGCGAACGCCGCGCCGAGACCGCGAGCCGCGCCGCTGATCAGAATGGTGCGCCCTTTTAGTATAGCCAATGAAGCCTCACCGTCTCTGATTTGAACCTGTGGTTTCGCTAGCAAACGAATTGGAGCCCGGCAAGCGTGGATTGGGCAGGCTTTTCGGGCTGGCGCAGTTCGCGGTCCAAGGACCGGCGGAACGTTCGACCGGCCGCAGGCCGTGCTGCCGCCAAGGCGCCGCAAGCCGAGCGCCGGATTGCGCGCAAGGCGAAACAGGTTGGGCGTCCGACGGGTCTTCGACGATCCGCCCTATCCTGCGCTGCGGGCAGCGCGCTCATCGGGTCGCTTCGGCAATGCCCACAGCCTCCGACATCGTGCATGGCGACGCTGCATGTTGCCCATGCGCCACAGCCATCAATCTAAACGAACGCGATATTGCGACTCGTTCCCAATAGCGATAACGCGCCCATTATTGAGAATTAGTAGCAAGAGGGGTTTTATATGGTTTCCGGTCGTTCTCTCGCCTTGTGCGGCGTAGCATGGCTCGCCCTTTCGACCTCAGTGGCCGCACGGGCGGACGAGCAGGGCGCCCGCACGCCCGAAGAGCAGGCGACCGAAGACGGCAGCATTGTCGTCACCGCCGCCAGTTCGGGCACGAAGACGGAAACGCCGCTGATCCAAGTCCCCCAGCCGCTTACGGTCATCACATCCGAGCGCTACCTGTCGCAGGGCGCGATCAGCATCAGCGACACGGTGAAGTATGCCGCCGGCGTACTGGCCAATCCCTATGGCCGCGACACCCGCGTCGACGGCTTTAACATCCGCGGCATCGACGCGCTACAGTTCCGCGACGGCATGCGCGACATCTTCAGCTACTACGCCAGCATCACCTCCGACCCGTACAACTTCTCGCGCGTGGAGATCGTGCGCGGCCCGGCCTCGGTGCTGTTCGGCCAGGGCTCGATCGGCGGCCTCGTCAACCTCGTGTCCAAGGTGCCGGAGTTCCGGACCGGCGGCGAGGTCAACCTCGTTTACGGCAGCTTCGACCGCAAGGAGGCCATGGCCGACCTCAACCTCGCGCTGTCGGGCAACCTCGCGATCCGCGCCGTGGGCCGCGTGCGCGATGCCGATACCTACGTCGACCACGTTCCCGATGACCGCGTGATGTTCGCGCCCTCGATCCGCTGGCAGCCGACGCCGGACACCGACGTGATCCTGACCGGCCTCTATCAGGAGGACGATACCGGCTCGACCTCGCAGTTCCTGCCGATCGCCGGCACCTTCCGCCCGAACCCCGCCGATCCCTCGGCGCGGCTGGGCCAGTACACTTTCGTCGGCAAGCCGGGCTGGGACCGTTATGCGGGCCGCACGCTGCAGGGCGGTGGGTCGATCACGCACGCGTTCTCGGACAATATCCGGCTGAGCGTGAAGGCGCGCTACATCGACAGCGACCTGGAATACAACACGCACTACGCGGACAGCTACACCTACCCGACCAACCCGTACCTGCCCTACGCATCGCTGGGCACCTACGGCCGGACCATCGGGCTCTACGCCGATGCCAGCGACGCGCGGATGAATGTCTTCTCGACCGACAACAACCTGCAGTTCACCTTCAACACCGGCGCCAACATCGAGCACAAGCTGCTCGTCGGTCTCGACTATAGCTGGAACAAGGTCGGCAAGCGCTATGCCGGCGGCAGCGAGCTGATCGATCTCTACGACATCGACTACGACGCCCTGCTGACCTACGATCCGTCCGGCCCCTTCGCATACGACAGCCAGAAGCAGCTCGGCTTCTATGCCCAGGACCAGATCCGCTTCTTCGACCGCGTCTCGCTGGTCGTGGGTGCGCGCCGCGACCGGGTGACCTCCTCGGCGGGCAACAAGGACAATGCCACCACGTTCCGCGCCGGCATCATCGGAGAAATCGGCGCCGGCATCTCGCCCTTCTTCAGCTACACCGAGAGCTTCCTGCCGCTG
Source organism: Novosphingobium sp. GW821-FHT09E05 (assembly GCF_059416165.1). NCBI lineage: Bacteria > Pseudomonadati > Pseudomonadota > Alphaproteobacteria > Sphingomonadales > Sphingomonadaceae > Novosphingobium > Novosphingobium sp. GW821-FHT09E05. Next base: position 47,262 of record NZ_JBWKOQ010000005.1, on the reverse strand, counting down.
GCCGGTTCCGACAGCGACGGCAACGGCCTGAAGCCGCAGACCGGCAAGCAGTTCGAAGTGGGCGTCAAGTGGCAGCCCGAACCCAACACGCTGGTCACGATCACCGGCTTCCACATCAAGGAACGCAACCGCGTCCTCTACCTGCCCAACAACGTCATCAGCCAGTCGGGCGAGCTGACCACCAAGGGCGTCGAGTTCGAGGCCAGCCACACGCTGCCCGGCGACTTCGAGCTGCTGCTGAACTACGGCTACAACCAGCTGAAGTCCGAGGTGAACAGCAGCCTCGACTACATGCCGCGCCACACCGCGTCGATCTGGTCGACCAAGACCTTCGGGGTTTCGCAGGGCGCGCAGCTACGGCTGGGCGGCGGCGTGGTCTATAACGGCAAGAGCAAGTCGACCGGCGCGATCGACCCTTACGGCCTCAATCCGGCGATCCCCGCCGGCACCCTCTACACCGTTGTCACGCCGTCCCGCACGACCGTGGACGCCCTTGCGGAGATCAACTGGGAGAACTGGCGCTTCGCGATCAATGCGACGAACCTGCTCAACAACAAGTTCTACGCCTCCTGCCTCGCCCGCGGCGACTGCTTCATGGGCGCGCCGCGCAACGTGATGGGCACGCTGGGCTATCGGTTCTGATCGCCGGCGAACCGGGTCTGGGCGGCAATGGCCGATCCCAGGCCCGGGCGTCGTCAGATACCTCGCGTCTCAGGGCGAGTGAAACCGCTGCGTCGGCGGCACGACTCCGTTCTTCTGCACGTAGCGATCCCACGCCGCGGTCAGTTCCGCCAGCTTGACCGGCTGCTCGGCGACGAGGTCGTTGGTTTCCCCGGGATCCTGATCCAGGTCGAACAGATGCCACTGCCCGTCACCGGTATCGGTGATCTTCCACTTTCCCTGCCGGATCGACCGGGAGGCGAACAGTTCGGTTCCGAAGGCTTCCTCGGGGCCATGGGCGAAAGCCGCTTTCCCGCTGAGGTAGGGCACGAGAGACGAACCCTGGATCAACTCGACCTGGCGTCCTTCGAAGTGGCCGGCGGGGTCGGGCACACCGGCAAGATCGAGAAAGGTCGGCGTGATGTCGGCCGCGGTCAGGAAGGCGCGGTCAATCCGGGCAGCCCCGACGATGTTCGCGGGGCCGGCGATGAAACTGGCCGTGCGGGTGCCCCCCTCGGTGGCGTAAGTCTTGTAGAGCCAGGACGGCGCCGCCGATGCACCGGCCCAGCCGGGACCGTAACCGACGTAGGACGTCGCCGCGCCGAGATTATCGAGGCGGTTGTCCGCCTCGTCATGGCGCTTCTTGATCGACGGGAGTTCCGCGTCATCATACGCCATGCCTTCCGGACCGTTGTCCGAGAGAAACACGATCACCGTGTTTTCGAGCTGGCCTGACCGGCGCAGTTCTTGAACCACCCGGCCGACATTCTGGTCGAGACGATCAACCATCGCGGCAAATATTTCCATCTCCCTTGCCGATATAGCCTTTTCCTGCGGCGTAAGCGCCTGCCAGCCACCAACCGGCTTTGTCCTGGCATGGGCAGGCTTGGCCGGATCCCGAAGTTTCAGCGCCGCCTGCCGTTCGAGGCGCTTCGCGCGCAGCACGTCGAACCCCTCGTCATAGACACCCCGGTAGCGGGCTATGTCCTCGGCAGGCGCCTGCAACGGCGCGTGCGGCGCGGTGAACGCAAGATAGGCCAGGAATGGCTTGTGCCTGTCTGGCCCTCTCGCCGCTTCCTTCAGGAATGCCACCATCCGGTCGCCGATATAATCGGACGAGTAGAAATCCGCGGGTAGTTCCTCGATGACCTTGCCGTCCTGGGTGTAAACGACGCCCTTCGTCGGATCAGTGGCCAGACCGAGGCCGAAGTGATTGTGCGCGGCAGGCAGGATGGCGAAGCTGCGCTGGAAACCCCGATCATGCGGATCCTGTCCGGGCGCCGCACCCAGGTGCCACTTGCCGGACAGATAGGTGCGATAGCCGCTGGCGGCGAGCAGTTCGGCCAAGGTGGCGTTGTCCGGGCGCAGGTAACCCTCCAGCCCTCGCTTGCCACGCTGGTTCGGTGCCACCAATTCCATCGCGCCGAGGCCGACCCTGTGCGGATCGGTGCCGGTCAGCACCATCGCCCGCGTCGGCGAACAGGCCGGCGCGGTATGGAAATCCGTGAACCGCACCCCGCGAAGCGCCAGGGCGTCGAGATTGGGCGTACGGATTTCGCCGCCGAAACTCCCAAGGTCGGAGTAGCCGAGGTCATCCGCTACGATGATGAGAAAATTTGGCGGCTTCCGCTCCCGGGCCTGCGCCGACGAGATGGCAAGCGCAGCAACGGACAAGGCGGTGAGCAAGCGGTGCAACGGGCGACGGCTCATCGGGCATTGTCTCCATGATCGCCGGAATGGGCGGTGTTCAGCGTGACCTGAGGGGATGGGCGATGGCGGGGCACAACATCATCCGGGCTTCCTGGACGATGTTCGCCGGGCACGGCGCGCTGGATCGGTAGGTGCTCGTGCAAAACACCGCCTCCATGTCCGGGTATTTTTTACCAAACGCACGCGCCAGACAACGGAAAACTGGCCCCGTATAGGGCTGAGCCGCATTCATGGCCGGAGTTCGATACCGTGGCCCATCCCGGGTCGGGCCCAGCCTCACTTGCCTGGGCTGATCAGTGGTGCGCCGTCGGCGGCTTCGGCGACGCTCCCTGGGCCAAGTGTCAACCGCCGCGTCGCGCTCACCCTCGTTGCGAATTGCGAAAACACTCACTGCGGCCCCAGACGAAGCGGCTAACAACCGCATCTCCGCCAGCCCGAAAGCAGGCCGACTTTGGCAGAAAGCTTTTACACACAAGGACCTGCGACCAGCCCCTCCAAACATAGAGTTGCATCGGCTGTAAATAGAACCGCTATGGCCTTTATACTATTGGAATTGTACACAAATTTAATGAATCATTAGGGGGTAATTCGTATTTTTCGATTGCTGCAAAATCGCAATTATAAGACGATTGTCGATCGGGTGCGGCCTTGATGAGGTTGACACAAATGACTGTAATTTCGAAAAATCGCGTTGCCCGCTCGCGCTGTTTAATAGCGCTTGTCATGATGGGCTCCCTGCTTCCCGCAGTATCGGCGCACGCCGCTCAACAGGGAACGCTGGGGACGACATCCACCGGCAACATCACCATCACCGCCACCATTCCGGCGCTCGTGCAAATATCCAACCTGAGCGATCTCGCATTTACCAACCTGGATGGCAGGACCGACGCGCGGATGGCTGAAAACGTCTGCGTGTGGAGCAACTCCGCCACCAGAAGCTACACGATCCGGGCGAGCGGAAACGGCGGCGCCGGCACTGCCTTTACCCTGGCCAGCACCGGCGTGCCGGAAATCCCCTATTCGGTGGCCTGGACAGGGACGTCGGGCGCGACAACGGGCACGGCGTTGACCGCCACGACCACTTCTGCCGCGTTCACCAGCTCGGCCATCACGCCGCTCTGCGTCGCCGGTGCCACCCCCACCGCCACGCTGGCCGTGACCATTCCCGCCAGCAGCCAGGAGACGATGGTGGCCAATGCAAACTACACCGGGATACTGACCCTGCTGGTAACGCCGCAATAAGCGCGCCCGCCAAGGTCCCCAGCCTCACCGCCCGGCCGCCTCTCTTCCAGGCCGGGCGGTGAGGCTGGCAGCGGGGAAGGATAACAGGATGTCATCAAGGTTGGGGCGCGGACTGGGCTGCGTCCTTGCGATAGCCGGCCTGCTCCAGCCTTTATCCGAGGCGCGGGCTCAGACGTTCCAGATCAGCGGGCTCGTCGACGTATCTTTCGGGACGATCGCCGCGGTCACGACGAACCGCATGGTCGCGCAGACGGTGTGCGTCTACAACAGCCTGCAGGGATACACGATCAAGGCCACCGGATCGGGCAGCGGCGGAGCCTTCACGCTCGCCAACATCAGCAGCGCTGTCGCGCCCATGGCCTACACGGTGCAGTGGGCGTTCACCGGACAGCAGACTACCGGCACGCAACTGACAACGGGGGTAGGCTCACGATCGCCTAACGGGCTCAATGTCCTGTGCTCCATTGGCGGCCTGCTCAGCGCCAGTGCGAGCCTCATAGTCACCCTGCCCGCCGCCGACTTGGGCGCTGCACGGGCAGGAAACTACAACGGAACCCTGACGCTCATGGTGTCGCCGAACTGACAGGCGCACATGGGGCGGACAACTTTCCTTGCTATCGTCGGAGCCATCGCGATGGCGACAGTCGCGTCCGGCCCGGCAAAGGCGGACGACCCGCCGCGCACGGCGCCCAGGCTCGCCCTGGCCGTCACCGCCCCGCCCGGCTTCGAAGACCTGACCGGCCCGCAGCAGGTGGTGCTCGACGTCTACATGGGCGGCGTCGCGGTGGGCCAGGCCGTCGCCATCGTGCAGCCCGGTCATTTCCGTTTCGCCGATGCGCGCACGCTGGTGGACAGCCTGCCCGGCATCAGCGACCGCCCCAGGGTGCTGGCGCAACTGGCCGCCCCCGATCTCGACCCGCACGCCGAGGCCGTCTGCCCGCCCGACGCGTCGTCCTGCCCCCGGCCCAGGCCCGAGGTGGCGGCCATTGTTTTCGACGCCGCGCGCTATCGGGTCGAGATCATCGTCGATCCCCGCTTCCTGACCGTGAAGGCGGCGATGCGCATGCAGAACCTGCCACCTCCGCCCGATACCCCCGCGCTGGTCAATTTCCTGTCGGGCACGGTTTCCGGCGGAGGCCGGGAGCCGCTGCAGTATTACCTTCAGGATAACGCCATACTCGGCATCGGTACCGGCCGCCTGCGCGCCAACTTCCAGCAGGCGAGCTATTCAGGCTTTCACACCGACACTTTGGCCGCCGAGATCGATCGGCCCGGACTGCGTTATACCGCCGGTGCCTTCTGGATACCCGGCAACACCTTGCTCGATCGGGTCAAGATGGTGGGCCTCGGGGTGTCCACCCAGTTCAACACCCGGCTCGACCGCGATCAGTTGATGGGCAGCCCGCTGATCCTGTTTCTCGAACAGCGGGCGCGGGTCGATATCCTCGTCGACGGCCGCATCATGTCCTCGATGGTCTACGACGCGGGCAACCAGGCACTCGATACCTCCGCCCTGCCGGAGGGCTCCTATACCGTGACCCTGCGCACGACCTCGGCTTCGGGCGGAGTACGACAGGAACAGCGCTTCTTCTCGCGCAGCAGCACCCTGCCCATGGTAGGGCATGACGCGTTCCTGCTCTATGCCGGCGCGGTGGTGCGCAACAGCGAGGGAGTGATCGGCGATATCAGCCGCACGCCGCTGTTCCAGGCGGGCTGGGCGCGCCGGATGCATCCCAATCTCAGCGTCAACCTGGGCGTGATCGGCACGGACAGGCGGCAATGGGCCTCGGCCGGCGCCACCCTGCTGAACAGCGACTGGCAGCTCGATACCTCGGTGATGGTCTCCAATCGCGGAGGCCTTGGCCTTTTCGGCCATCTCACCCGCACGACGTCCGGGAGGCTTTCCATCGATCTCGACGCGCGCCGCGTTTCGAATCCCGGAGGCGGACCTCTGCTGGCGACCACGAAGCTGCTGCTGCCCACGCCGGGCGGACTGGAATATACCCTCTACTCCGGCGGTTATACCCAGTTCAGCGGGGCGGTCGGCTATCGTATCGGACAAGGGCGCCTGGCGCTGGCAGGCACGTACCGGCGGCAGGCGAACACCCGCGACTATTCACTGGGGCCCGCATTCTACCTGCCGCTGGTGCGCGGGCGCAGCGTCGCCCTCGACTTCAACGGCAGCTACACCGCGACCCGGGCGGGGCGCCAGGCCTACCTCGGGTTGAACCTGAGCATCACCCGCCCCCGCACCACCTACACCGCGACCGCCGCCAGCCGGTACAGCCCCGGGGACAGAGCACCGGGCGAAGCGGAAGGTGGTTTCCATGCCACGCGCCGGTTCGACGACCTGCTGGGCGCCCAGGTCCAGGCCGATGGCGGCGTGGCGCGCGCGAACGGCACCACTTACGCCGACGCGCAAATACAGGCGCGCAGCTCGGTCGGCAGCGGCAATCTCAACCTCGTACAACCTTTCGCGCGCGGCGGCCCCCAGTTCGGCGCATCGCTGCAGACCGCGATGGTGGTGGGGCAAGGCGGCGTGCGTTTCGACGAAGGCAGCAATGGCGACGCGGTAGTGGTGATCCATGTCGATGCCGACGATCCCGGCGCGATTTTCGAGGTCTTGGTGGACAACCGGATGATGGGCACGGCCGGGGCCGGCAGGGATCTGACGCTGACGCTGCCATCCTATCGCGCCTATGCCGTGCGCATTCGCGCCAAGGGCCAGGTCTTGAGCGAATACGACGGCAATGCCCGGCAGGTGAGCCTCTATCCTGGCAACGCGGTCCGACTAACCTGGCGCTCCCGGCAGGTGGCGGCCGTGTTCGGCCGGCTGGTGCGGGCCGATGGCGAGCCGATCCCACATGCCGAAATCGCGGCAGGCGGCGACCTGGCGCAAAGCGACGAAGCGGGCCGTTTCCTGATCCAGACCAGCCCGGGCGGCACGCTCGACGTGCGTACGCGCGACGGTCTCGTCTGCAAAGTGACGCTCACGACGATCAAGCCGGGCGAGGGCTATGCCACGATCGGCGACCAGCTCTGCCGATCCTCGGAGACAGCGCCCGGAGCGCCTGCGCAAATTCCCCTATTCCAGCAGCGGAAGGTCCATCCATGAACATGCCTGCTTTCCCCCCGTCGCCTTCATCCATCCTGCGGAGTGCCGTGGTCGCCATCGCCCTTGCCGGCGTACTGGGGCCTCCCGGCACCGTGCCGGCAAGGGCGGGTATCGGGCTCAGCAAGGTCATCGTCGATCTGACGCCCGACGCCCCGCCGCGCGACGACATCGAAGTGGTCAACGGCGGCGACGAACGTCAATATGTGGTGGTCGAACCCGCGATCATCCAGGCGCCCGGAACGCCGCAGGAAAAGCGCCTCGAGTCTCCCGATCCAACAGTGACGGGCCTGCTGGTCACGCCGCAGAAGCTCGTCCTGGAAGCAGGCGAACGCAAACTGATACGCGTGGCGCTGATCGTGCCGCGGGGAAATGACGAACGCGTCTACCGCGTCGCCATCAGACCCGTCGCAGGTTCGGTGGAATCAGACGGCACGGCGCTCAAGGTCTTCGTCGGCTATGACGTCCTGGTGATTGCCCGGCCGGTGGCACCGACCGGCAGGATCACCGCCACGCGCACCGAGCACGCGATCACGTTCCACAACGGTTCGAATACCAGCGTCGAAATGGCGGATGGCCGCCAATGCGACCAAGGGCGCCGGAACTGTCTGCAACTACCGACGATGCGGCTGTATGCCGGGGCCGCTTGGACGGTCCCGATCGAATATGCCACGCCGGTGGAATACCAGATCCAGCAGGGTAACGTGGCGAAGAAGGAGGTTTTCTGAACCTTCGCCGGTCATCGATCCCGGAAAGCGGGATGACTGCTGCCCGATCTCAGCGAAAATACCATGCGTTGCGGGCGCGGCAGCCGAAGCGCCAGCCCGAAGCCCCGGTCGGGCATCACGTAGCGATGCGCGATGGCGATGTGGGCAATCCTGCCTTTCCGGATAAATAGTATTTATTGATTCTCTATCTTTTCGATTGAGTTAGTCCCGTCGCCCTAACAGGCATCGCTCAGGGCGTGCCGACACACGGGGGCACCATGTCGAATTCAGCATTGAAGCGCGCTTTTCTCCAACGGTCGCTGGCCGCGCTGCCGTTGCTGGCTTTGTGCAACCCCTTGGCCGCGTTCGCTCAGGTGTCCGACCAGACCGTCACGCCATCCGATCCCGATGCCGGAGGAAATGACATCGTGGTCACGGGCATCCGTAACTCGCTACGCACGGCGATCTCGGAAAAACGCGATGCGGTGACCATCGTCGACGTCATCAACGCCGAGGACGTCGGCAAACTTCCCGACCAGAACCTTGCCGAAGTGCTCGAGAATATTCCCGGCGTGCAGATCGACCGCAGCCGCGGCGTGGGCAGCGGCGTGTCGATCCGAGGCTCCAGCCAGAACCTCGTCCTGATCAACGGTCGCTCGACCACACCGGCCGCCGATGCGCGCGGCGGCATCAGCTTCGACGACCTGCCCGCGGAACTGATCGCATCGGTGCGCGTCACCAAGGTCCCCACCGCCGATCAGATCGAAGGCTCGGTGGGCGGCTCGGTCGACCTGCGGACCTATCACGGGCTGGCGCTGAAAGAGCCGATCCGCACGATCCGCGCCGATATGGAATATGCCGAAACCGCGGACCGCTACAATCCGCATCTGGCGGCCGTGTTCGGCCAGAAGTTCGACACCGGCATCGGCGAGATCGGCGTCGTGCTGGCAGGCAACTACCTCAAGCAGACGGTGCGCGAGGACCAGTTGAACGTCCGCTACCTGGAGCGCACGACGGTGGACCTCACCGGCGACGGCATCGCCGATCCCTACTTGCGCCCCAACTATGCGCAGCAGTTCTATTCGGTCAACAACCGCACCAACAAGTCGCTGTCGGGCTCGATCGAGTGGCAGGCCTCGCCGGACCTGGGCTTCTTCGTCGATGGGACGTACGTGAACCAGAAGAACGTCGGCAGCCAGATCGGCGTCTTCATGCAGCAGCCCAACGACGTTTCGGAACTGCCCTTCCAGTCTCAGGCGAATATCGAGGAGCGAACCTCGAGCGGCTATACCTACCGGCAGATGATGTCGGGCCTTATCGGCGGGACTCAGTTTCGCTCGACGGGCGAGAGCCCGATCCGCAACACCGAATCCTACCTTGCGGCGCTGGGAGGCGAATGGAAAAGCGGCGATCTGACGCTCAGGTTCGAAGCAAGCCGCGCAGGCTCAGACACGCTCGATGCCAACTTCCAGCTGGTTGCCCAGTACAGCGATCCCAACGGTGCGAACTTCGGCAATGCGAACGGGCGCATCAGCCCGCCATTCGACTTCGATGCCTCGGGCAAGGACCTGTACTGGGCGGTCGACCGATCGCGCCCGTTGGCCGCCAATATCGGCAATGCCGCCTATTATCAGACGTTCATCGCCCGCGACAACTACACCTATTACCATAACGTCGAGAATGCCCAGCGCATCGATGCCGCCTGGGATATCGGCTGGGGGCCGCTGCGCTCGATCGAGGCAGGTGTGCGCTTCAACCAGACGGACTCGCGCCGCCGCAAGACCACGCAGGTTTCCGGCCAGTTCCCCGGCGTCGTGGCATCCACCCGCCCCGACCTGTTCCAAATCGCGCCAGACGATTTCTTCGACTTCACCGGCGATACCTACACCGGCGGGTGGGTGGTCGCGCGCGCGCTGACGCAGGACCCCGCGGCGGCACGTGCGGCCGTGGGGCTGGCGGCAGTTCCCCCGGAAGACCTCGGCGCCCGCTTCGCAGTCAAGGAACGTACTTACGCCGGCTACCTCAAGGCGAACATCGACACGTCAGTCGCCGGCATGGTCCTGCGCGGCGAGATCGGCGCGCGCGTGATCCATACCGACCAGACCGCCTCGGGCGTGGCGGTCAGCAACGGCCTGGTCAGCGACGTATCGGCAACGCAGAAGTACACCAAGGTCCTGCCGGGCATCGTTTTCGCGCTCGAACCCGTCAGCGCCGTCACCGTGCGCGCGTCCTATGCGAAGTCGCTTCGCCGCCCCGACTTCGGACAGCTTGCCCCCACGGTGGTCTTCCCGATCATCAACAACTATGTCAGCGCCGGAAACCCGACGCTCAAGCCGCAGACGGTCGACCAGTTCGACCTCGACGCGGAATGGTACTTCGACAGCAACAGCCTGCTGTCCGTTGGCCTGTTCTACAAGAAATTCCACGACCTGGTTTCGACCGTGGCGGTTGCCCCGCAGTTGCGTGATCTGGCGCTCGGCTACTTCGTGGAAAGCAACTGCGTCGGCGGCATCTGGAACCCGGTGGCGGTCGACCTGACCGGCGCAGTGGGCATCTGTACCGGCATCAACCAGCCGCAGAATCTGGGCAGCGCCACGCTCAAGGGCGTGGAAGTGAACTTCCAGCACAGCTTCACCTACCTGCCCGGCGCGCTGTCAGGCTTCGGCATCCTGGCGAACTACACCTATCAGGACGGCAAGCGCGACACGAAGATAGCAGCCCCCAGCCTGCACACGGTCGATGGAACCGCCGTCGAACTCTCGCTGCCGCTGCGCGATCTTTCGAAGAACAACTACAACATCACGCTGTTCTACGAAAAGGGAGGCTTCAGCGCCCGGGTACGCTACACGTATCGCGATGCCTTTTTGCGCACCGAAGCGACGGACGTCACGAACAATCTGCCGCTGTATCAGGAGCCACGCAGCCAGTTGAACGCTTCCATCTCCTACGACATCAACCCTCGGTTCGCCATCACGGTCTCCGGCGTCAATCTCACGAAGGAGGCCAGCCGCGAAAGGGCCATCTTCGCCGACGGCCCCTTGACGCAGGAGCGCAGCGCCGACCGCCGGTTCGTGTTCGGCGTGCGCGGCAAGCTGTGAGCACCGGGGGCGATCTTGGTCGCAAAAGACACGGAAATATGGAGAGGAATGGCATGAACCTGGCCAGAAGAACACGCCGCCTGGCCGCATCGCTGCTGGCTTTCACGATGCTTTCGGCGGCGCCGCAAGCATTCGCGAAGCCGGACCGGCCGGCAGGCACTCTCCCGGCCTCCACGCCGCAGGCGGCTGCGCGGCCCAACGTGCTGTTCATCCTTGTCGACGATCTCAAGCCCGCCATTCACGGATACGGCGACCCGACGGCGATCACGCCCAACATCGACCGCCTGATCGCCCGCGGCACGCGCATGGACCTTGCCTATGCCAACCAGGCCGTCTGCGCGCCCAGCCGCATCAATCTGATGAGCGGGGCACGCTCGACCACCTCGGGCATCTACGATTTCGGCATGAACCTGCGCGTTTTCATGCCCAATACCGTAACCCTCCCGCAGTACTTCATGAAAGTCGGCTACCGCGCGGAATCCATCGGCAAGGTCTTTCATATCGGCCATGGCACCGTGGGCGACCCGCAGAGCTTCTCGGTCCCACCGCACAAGGACCATGTGATCGAGTACGTTTCGCCCGCATCACTGGAAGTCGGGCGGACGCGCGAAGCCGCTCTGTTCAACGAGTTCGAACTGCCTGACGAGGACGTCTGGGAATATGCCGGCACGCTGCCCAGGGGCGTGGCCTGGGAAGACCCCGAGGTGCCGGATGATGCCTATGCCGATGGCCGGACCGCGCAATACGCCATCGGCCGCCTCGATGCGCTGAAGGACACGAAACAGCCGTTCTTCCTAGCGGTCGGTTTCGCGCGGCCGCATCTGCCGTTCTCGGTGCCGAGGAAGTACTGGAACCTCTATGATCCGGCCAAGCTGCCGATGCCGGACTTCGAGCGCCTGCCCGAAGGCGCTCCCGCCTTCGCAGGCAAGGTGGGTGGCGAGATCAACGCCTATGCGCCCGTCCCGGAAGGCACACCCGAGGCGCAGTACCCCGAGGAACTGAAGCGCAAGCTGATCCACGGCTATTATGCCGGTGTCAGCTACACCGACGCTCAGATCGGCAAAGTGCTCGATGAACTCGAACGCACCGGCCTTGCCGAGAATACCATCGTCGTGGTTTGGGGCGACCACGGATACCATCTGGGCGATCATGCGATCTGGACCAAGCACACCAATTTCGAGCAGGCGACGCACCAGCCGCTGATCTTTGCAGGACCGGGCGTGAGCAAGGGCGCCTCGAGCCGCCAGCCCACCGAGACCGTCGACATATACCCGACCTTGGCAGCGCTGGCAGGGTTGCCCGCGCCCCGCGGGCCGCAGGCGATGGACGGCATCAATCTTGCGCCGGTGCTGGCGAACCCCGAGATGCGTCTGCGTGGCTATGCCTATCACTTCTACAACCGCCCCCATCGTTGGGGCCAGGCCATCCGCACCGAGCAGTACCGCCTGGTCCGCTGGACACACGACCAGACGGGCGAGCGGGTCTACGAGCTCTATGACCTCGTCAATGATCCGGGCGAGACACGCAACGTCGCCGGCGAAAAGCCAGAGGTGCTGAAGAAGCTCGATGGCATTCTCGATCGCCAGCCCAAGCCGAAGCCGCTTCCCAAGCCCAAGGCCTGAAGCACCGTCAGGGCTTCCCCTGCGTCGCCGGAGGACGATCATGCATCTGCAACACGACAAGTATGCGCGGCAATCGGCACTGCTCGGCTTAACCGGCGCGGCGGCCTGAAATACGGCGCTGATCCTGAGCTGCGACACCGGCTCGCCGGCCCTTGTAGCGGGGACAGGCACGGCCGAAGCCGCCTTCGATGACAATGTCCACGCGGCGGCATGGATCGGCACGGCGGGCGTGCCCCGATATTAGGCGGCCAACGGACTCAACGCCGGCGCCAGCCGCAACTGGGTGGGCGTTGTGCGTGGCGCGCCTCGACGCATCGTGATGCCGAGCCGTGGCATTGCGACGCGATTATCGATCGGTCGATCACAGAACTGTCGCGGCGAAGCGGAATGTCGGTGTAATCGCCCGGTATGGCACGGTGATGTGCGTTTCGCCTTCGAACTTCTCGAATTGCATACGCAGACCAAAAGCCGACAGCGGTTCGAGGCGCCGCTTCAGCGATTCCGCATCCCATGTGATTGTGACCGCCGCATCGCGTTCACCGGTCACAAGCAGAAGCCGGCTGGGCCGGCTGGCGATCTTCCCTGCGGCAAGCCGTTCGGCAAAGGCGCGTTCCTCGCTCAGAATCGCGCCGTCGTTCCACCACTGCGAGGGGCTTGCAGCGATGATCGCGTTGAACGCGGTGGGCCGGGTGTATAGCATGTGGAGTGCAAACAGGCCGCCGAGCGAATGGCCGAACAACGACTGGCGATCGGCGGCAACCGTATAGCGCCTGGCGATCTCCGGCCGGAGTTGGTCGAGCAGGAACCGTGCGAAATGCTCGTTGCCGCCGGTTCTGGCAGGCCCGGACGCACCGGGTGGACGCGGCATCCTAGGCCAGGCCGATGTCAGGTCAAATTGTCGCCGCTCCATGTCGTAGGCCTGATCGGTCGGATAGCCGACGCCTACCACGATCATCGCGCCCCCTGCCTCCCTGGCGAATTCCTCGATGCGCCGTTCACCCGCAAACCCGGGGAAGAATGCGTTGGCATCCAGCACGTAAAGCACAGGGAACCCGCCCGCCGGTGCGGGCTGCGTCGGCGTCGAGACCAGGATGCGGTAGACTTGGCCATCGTCGATGGCGGTCATGTCGAATGCCTGCGTATCGGGCAGGGTATAGCCGGCTTGCGGCGGAACGGACTGGGCGGCGGCCGCCCCCCCTGCCAAAAGCGCGGCGCCGGCAACTGCGAACAGGGCCCTGGCACAGGTCATCATCGGATATTTCCTTCCATACCGGAAATGGACCATTCAGGCCGCCATAAGGTTCTTGTGGATCACGCCATCCTTGACGATCACCAGCAGGTTGCGTTCGTAGTCCTCGATGACACGCAGGTCGTCGAGCGGATTGCCACGCACCAGGAGCAGGTCCGCCCACGCGCCTTGCTTCACCACGCCCAGCGGCGCGGCGCGATATGGGTTGCGCTTGCCGCTTCGGGCGAAGAGTTCGCAATTGCCCGACGTCGCGATGCGCAGAACTTCGGCATTCGAGAAGACGGTCCCAAGCCGCGCCAGCATGGCATTCTCGGTTCGCGATGCCGGGGTGCGGGAAAACAGGTCGGTGCCGAAGGCGACCTTCACCCCGTGCTTCCTGGCCAGCCGCACGCTTGATTGCCAGCCGGCCCCGCCCAGCGATTCCTCCGCCTTTTCCATCTGCTGGGGCGTCAGCACGTTGTCGCCATTCTCGAATGGCTGGGTCGAGAGCCAGGCACCGTTCCGGGCCATCAGCGCGGCGGCGGCATCATCGATCAGATGGCCGTGCTCGATCGACAGCACCCCCGCCTCCAGGCAGCGCCGCACCCCGGCCGCGGTATAGACGTGGGCGCAGGCATACGTCCCCCAGTCGGTCGCCGCCTGCACGATCGCGCGCAGTTCCTCCGGGGTATATTGCAAGGTATCGATCGGGTCGAAGTCCGACGTAACTCCGCCGCCCGCCATGATCTTGATCTGCGTCGCCCCCCGCTTGAACTGCTGACGGGCGGCGGCCAGCACTTCGGGGACGCCGTTCGCCACGGCGGTCATTCCCGAACGGCGATAGTGGGACGGCGCACCGCCCAGCGTAGGGGGCAGTTCGTCGACCGGATCGAAATCTCCGTGCCCGGATGTCTGCGAAATGGCCGATCCACTCGGGTAGCAGCGGGGCCCGGGCATGATGCCGCGATCGATCACATCGCGAATGCCGAAGACCGAGCCCGCCGTATCGCGCACGGTGGTAAAGCCGCGCATCAACTGCCGCTCGGCGTCCTTGAACACCATGGCGATGGAAACCGCATCCTCGGCTCCCATCCATGAAACACCCTTCACCGCCGACATGTGCCAATGCGCGTCGGTGAGCCCGGGCATGAGGGTCTGACCGGCCGCGTCGATCACGGTGGCTTCCGCAGGGACCGGTATATCCCCGGCCGAAATCGCGTCGATGCGATTGCCGGTAATCCGCACGTTGCGGGGCTGACGCGCGCCGCCCGTCCCGTCGAACAAATAGGCGTTACGGATCAGAACGGTAGCGGGCGCCGCCACCGGCGGCGCAGCGCCAAGCAAAGGTATCGTCAAAAGTCCGCCAAGCGCGGTACGGCGGCTTACCTTCAACGTCATTCCAGTCTCCAAAACCATTCTGCTCGATGGCGTCAATCGTTGTGCGCCGCCGGCGACGTATAGCGTTCCTGGCCATCGACAAAGGTGCGCAATACCTGCGTCTTGAGATACTGGCCGGGAGCCTCCGTCAACAAGTCGCGATCGAGCACCACGAGATCGGCCAGATAGCCCGGTGCGATCCGCCCCATCCGATCCTCGGTGAAGCCGGCAAAGGCCGCGGTGCGGGTGTAGGCGGTCAGCGTCTGCTCGATCGAGATGCGTTGTTCGGGATGCCAGCCGTTCGGATTTGCGCCGTCGATCGTGTGCCGCTGGACCGCCGCGTCGATCCCCGTCAGCGGATCGATCGGCGCGACCGGCCAGTCGGAACCGAAGCAGGTCGTGACGCCCGCCTGGAGCAAGGTCTTGAAGGCATAAGTGCGGGAGAGCCGTTCCTCGCCGATCCGCTTCACCGCCCAGCGCCCGTCGTCGATGGCATGATAGGGCTGGACCGACGCTATGACCTGTTCGCGCGCCATCCGCGTCCAGGCGCCCGGGCTGAGATGCTGGGCATGTTCGATCCGGAAGCGCCGATCGCGACGGCCGTTGCGGCGCTCCGCGTCGCGGTAGATATCGAGCACGACGTCATTCGCCTCGTCGCCGATGGCGTGGGTGGTGACGGCGAGTTTCGCCGCATCCGCCGCCGGGATCCAGCGCTTCATATCATCCACCCTGGTGGTCCAGACACCGTGCTGGCCTGGTGCGTCGAGATAAGGCTCATAGAAACGCGCGGTCCGCGCACCGAGCGACCCGTCGGATACGCATTTGAGCGCGCCCCAACGCACCCAATCGTCGCCCTTGCCTTCTGCCTTGACCAGAGCGGCCATGCGCTCCCAATCGGCAAGGGGCACGAACGAATAGAACCGCAGCCCGGTCGGCCCCTTCTCCCGCAGGCGTCTCGCGGCGTCCTGCACGGACCAGTCGATCTCGGTATTGTGGATCTGCGCCACGCCCTTGCTGAGCGCATTGTCGATTCCCCGGCGCATATACTGCTCGGTCATGGCCTCGCTTGGAGGCGGAATCGTTCCGAAGACCCGCGTCGTGGCATTATCCTTGAGCACGCCGGTGGGCTCGCCGCGTTCGTCGCGTTCGATCACCCCACCGGCAATATCGGGCGTATTGCGGTCGATACCGACCAGCCGCAGCGCTGCGGAGTTGAGGAACAGCGAATGCAGGTCGGTACGCGGGATCGCCACCGGTGTATCGGGGGAAACGGCGTCGATCCATTCCTTGCGCGGCAGTTGCCCGCCCATTCGCTGTTCGTCCCATGGCCCGCCGGTCAGCCACTGCCCCCTGGACAAATCGCGCACCGCAGCGCCGATCCGCGCGACGAACTCATCGCGCGATCGCACCTCGAGAAGGTCGGGTTGAGTAAGCATCACCGATCCTCGCAGGAAATGCGTATGGCAATCGGTGAAGGCCGGCATGACGAACGCCCCGCGGCAATCGATCACCCGCGTACCTCTGCCCGTGGCGGAACGCACAGCGCGGCTGCCCAGCGCGGCGATACGATTGCCGGCAATTCCGACCGCATCCGACATTCCCCCGCCGCCGGTCCACACGCGCGCGTTGATCAGGGCAACATCGAGCATGCGCGCGGCGGCGAACGCCGGCCCGCACAGCAGCGCCACCGCTCCTGAAACGACGAAACCGCGGCGGGTAATCTCATGAGACATCAAGATACTTCCTAATGTTAACCGATGCGAAGGGACAGAAAACGGCGCGGGACCATAGTCGCCCGATCCGAAGGAGTTGTCCCTATCATAATCAGGATACGGTTTCGTCCCGCTGCTCCATCATCGAGCGGGCCAGGCGATGGTCGCCCAGTGCGGCGATGATCTCGTCGAAGCTTTGGCGGTCCTCGTCCTGCCCGAGCTTGAAGCGGGCGGTCTGGCTGCGAACGGAAGCACGGAATGCAGCGACGTGCGCCACCATTCCTGCGTACCGCGCGCCAACCTGCTCCACGCGCCACGAATCCTCCATGCGCTCGACCAGCGCGCGAATGGCTGCGTCATTCTGCTCGGGCTGGAATTCGATTTCCACTTCGAACTGCGCGAACTGATAATTCCATGTCGGCGCCCAGCCGGGCTTGGACACCATGCCTGGCCCGATGTAGCCATGCGGGCCCAGGAAGGTGATCTGCGCGGCAGGGTTTTGCTCGGCCCGCGCGCAATGCGGGTTGCTTCGCGCGAAATGACCGACGAACTCGTGAACCGTACCCTCCTCGTCGCAGGTGACCAGCAACGGCAGCGGGGTTGCGACATAGCCTTGGTCATCGTGGGTCGTGACCACGCCCAGGATTTCGGTTTCGATCAGCCGGACTACATCTCGTGCATGCCGGGGGGCGAACAAACTCATGGCTTGCCTTTCGATCGCCGCGCGGAAAACGTCTTGGAGCGTATCGCGACCCCGATCTCGTCCGCAACGAATTGCACCGCGTCCAGCAACGGGACCATCGAAACGCCGGTCACGATGTTCAGCCCGTCGAGCATGTAGAGGAGATCTTCCGTCGCCAGGTTGCCGCTGGCGCCCTCTGCATAGGGGCATCCGCCGAGCCCGCCTGCGGCGCTGTCTACCACAGCCACGCCCGTCTCGAGACAGGCCAGCACATTGGCCAGTGCCTGGCCGTAGGTGTCGTGAAAATGCAGCGCCAGCCGCTCAACCGGCACGACTTCGGCTACCACGCGCACCATCTCCTGCGCCTGCTGCGGCGTGCCGACGCCGATCGTATCTCCCAACGAAACCTCGTAGCATCCCAGCGATGTCAGGCGTGCGGCGAGCGTCGCGACCGTGTTCACCGGTACCGCGCCCTCGTAAGGGCAGCCCAGCGCGCAGGAAGCATAGCCCCGCACGCGTATCCCGTGTGACGCCGCCATGCTCGCCACCTCCGCCGCCCGATCGAGCGAGGCTTCGATGGAACTGTTGATGTTGCGCTGGCTGAAGCTCTCGGTCGCGGAAACGAAAACGGCGACCTCGCGCGCGCCCGCTTCGATCGCCGCCCTCATTCCGACGGCATTGGGGACGAGGACGGGGAAGCGGGTACCCTCAACCTTGGCGATGCCGTGAAGGACCGCATCGGTATGCGCCATTTGCGGCACCGCGCGCGGCGAGACGAAGCTGCCGGCCTCGACTATTCGCAAGCCGCTGGCCGCCAGGGCGTCGATCAGCGCGATGCGTTGCGGGACCGGGACGATATTCCCCTCGTTCTGCAAGCCGTCGCGCGGACCGACTTCAACGATGGCAACCCTTGCCGGTCGCGTCATTGCCGGCGCAGCTCGGCGAGCACGCGGCCGGCGGCATCTTCGTTGATTGCCTTTTCCGCGACGATCCGCCGAGCGACCATGGCCACTTCATCACCTACCGCGCCTGCCGCAAAGGCGATATTCTGCGCGTGCAACGACATATGGCCTTTCTGGATGCCGTCGGTCGCCAACGCCTTCATCGCGCCGAAATTCTGCGCAAGCCCGACTGCGGCGATGATACGCGCCAGTTGCTCCGCCGACGACACCTGCATGATCTTGAGCAATGCGCGCGCAGTGGGGTGGATCCTGACCGCGCCGCCGACCAGACCGACCGCAAGCGGCATTTCCAGCATACCCGCCAGATCGCCCTGCGCCGTGACTTCCCAGCCCGAAAGGCTACGGTATCGGCCGGTCCGGGCGGCGAAGGCATGTGCTCCAGATTCCACGGCGCGGGTATCATTGCCCGTCGCGAGCACCACCGCTGAAATGCCGTTCATGATGCCCTTGTTGTGGGTCGCGGCGCGATAGGGATCGTTGTCGGCGAACTGATAGGCAGCGACCATCGCATCGCGGACCTTCTCGCCGCCGATCGCCTCGCACGTCCAGGTTGCGCGCGCGCGTACCACCCGGCGGTCGGCAAGGTTCGAGAGGATGCGCAACAGCGCATTGCCCCCGGTCCAGCGGGCGAGATCGGGCGCGAGCCGTTCAGCCATGGTGTTGACCGCATTGGCCCCCATCGCATCGCGGGTATCGACGACGATATGGGTAACGACCATCGCCCCGACCGGAGTTTCAACGATGCGCACTTCCAGGGAACGGAAGCCGCCCCCGAGCCCGACCAGCACGGGATCGCAGGCGTCGCAGATCTGGGCGATCTCTGCCTGGCGCTCGAGAATGACCAGCCGGGCCCGTTGCGGATCGGGAATATCGAGCAGCTGGATCTGCGCGATCATCTCCGTCCCGGACATCGAAGTGACGAAACCACCCGTTCCGTAGCATTGGCGCGCGGAGTTGCCGACGGCGGCGACGACAGAGGATTCCTCGGTCGCCATTGGCACCAGGACATCGCGGCCATCGACCTTCAGATTTGTCGCGATGCCGACGGGGATCGCGATGGTCGTCACGAAATTCTCGATCATGTGGTCGCCCAGTTGCCCGTCGATGTTCGACGGCGCGGCGAGCTGATCGCGCTCGGCCTGCTCCAACCCTGCGAATCCGACGATGTGATCGATCCGCTCTTCGATGCTCAACTTATGGAACCCCGAAATCCGGGACGTCTTCCCGCTTGCCTCTTCGGTCACTGCCGCTCCTTTTTACGATGTCCCCGACGTTGCGCCCGCCCCCCATCCAGCCGAAATTCGATCGGCGGACGTCCCGGGCGACGCACTTTCGGACATTACCGATGCACACCGGAATTAGGCAGGTACAATTGGGGACGATATGATAGGGACGAGGGGACAATACTCCGCTGGGACCCTGCATGGCGCCACCTCCGCTGAAGATCGATTTCGTCATCAACAGCATCATGATGCAACTGCGCGCCGGAACGCTGCGCCCGGGCCAGCGCCTGCCCTCGATCCGAGACGAAGCGCAGCGCTTCGGCGTCGGCAAGAACACGGTCGTCGAAGCGTATCTGCGGCTCGTCAGCCAAGGACTGCTGCAGGCCAAGCCCGGTTCGGGCTATTATGTCGTGCACGCGCCGGCCGTCACCGCCAGCGAACGTATCATTCCACCGGCGACCGTGACGGACCGCGTCTCGTTGCTCGCCGAACAGCTCGATCGCCACCTGCCGATCCGTCCGGGCGACGGCAGGCCGCCCAGCGAATGGCTCGAGACGTCGGAGCTGCGTCGCTACCTCGCCTACCAGCGTTTCCAGGAAGGCGATTCGTACAATTCAAGCTGGGGTCATGCCCCCTTGCGCAATCGTCTCTGCGGCGCGCTCGCGGAGCGCGGCATCGCGTGCCGCGACAACCAGCTGTTCATGACCCACGGCGCCAACCATGCGATGGACCTGGTGATCCGCCGTTATGTCTCCCCGGGCGACAACGTGCTGGTCGACGATCCCGGCTACTATCCCCTACTCGCCAAACTGGCACTGGCCGGTGCCAACCCCGTCGGCGTCGCCCGCCGGCACGACGGACCCGATATCGCCGATCTGGAAGCCAAGGCGCAAAGGAGCGGCGCGCGCCTGTTCTTCACGCAATCGCTCGCGCACAATCCCACCGGCGGCTCGATCACTCTTGGCGGCGCCTACTCAGTCCTGCGCATTGCCACGCAGTACGATTTCCTGGTCGTGGAAGACGATCCCTTCGCGGACATCCTGCCCTACAGCGCGCCGCGCCTCGCCGCGCTCGATCAGCTCGATCGCGTGATCTATATCGGCACGTTCTCCAAGACGCTCGCCGGCAGTCTGCGGACGGGTTATCTGGCCGCCTCGCCCCGGCTGGCGGCGGAGCTGAACGAACTGAAGGTCGTGACCACGGTCTCGACTTCGGCGCATGACGAAAGACTGATCTATCAGCTGATCGAGCACGGCCACTACCTCAAGCACCTGCGCCGTCTGCGGGCAAGGGCCAGCAAGGCCACCGCGGAAAGCGTCAAGGCGCTGGAAGACTGCGGCTTCGAGATAAAGCGTCCGGTGGGCGGCGGCTTCTACTTGTGGATCGATCTACCCGATCACATGGCCGACGAAAGTCTCGTACAGGATGCCGTGGCGGCGGGGATCTTCATCGCCCCCGCTATCAACTTCTCGACATCGAAAAATCCAAGGCCGGCAATGCGCGTCAACGTGGCCTACGGCGCCGACCCCGCATTCCTGTCCTGGCTTCGCGAAAAGGCGGCCGGCGGATAGAACGCAACCGGCTCCGCCGATCATGCCCTCAGGCCGAGCGGTTGGCAAAGCGGGCGAGCCCCGACAGCGACGCCTCGCTCGTGAAAGTCCGCTGGCCGAGGACCGCCTCGCGCGCGAATGCCTCGTCGATCGGGAGGTCATAGAGGGTCAACGCGGCCTCCTTGATCGTCTGAACCGCAACCGGGTTTCTTGCCGCCATCTGCTCGGCCAGAGCCATTGCCGCAGGTTCGACCTCGCCGGCAGGCAGCACCTGGTTGACCACGCCGCGCTCCCGCATCTCGGCAGCGGTGAAACGGCGTCCGGACAACATGATCTCCATGGCGTGGGCGTAGGCGATCTGCCGGGTCAGGCGCACCAGCGTGCCGCCTGCAGGCACGAAGCCGTGCGAGACTTCGGGCAACTGGAATACGGCGTCCTCGGCCGCGATCCTAAGATCGGTCGCCAGCATGATCTCGAAGCCTCCGCCCAGGCACATGCCGCGCACTGCCGCCACGATCGGCTTGAAGAAGCCCCCGGTCTTGAGATGCGCCGGGTCCCATTCGCTGATGTCGAACCGGCCCGATGCCAGTGCCGGGATCGATTCCGTCAGGTCCGCGCCGACGCAGAACGCCCGCTCGCCCGAGCCCGCCAGCACGACGGCGTTGACGCGATCGTCCCGCCCGATCTCCGCGAAGGCCCGGCCGAGGTCCTCGTACATCGCCAGCGTGAGCGCATTGAGCTTTTCGGGGCGTGCGAAGCGGACCGTCGCGACCGAACCGTCGCGAACCAGTTCTATTCCCATTTCAGGCGTCCTTGGGGCAAAGCACGGCGATCTCCGCCGCCGACAGGCCGAGCAGGTCGGCGAACACGCTCTGGTTGTGTTCGCCGAGCGTCGGCGCTGCCGCGTGCGGCTGCACCGGCACGTTGGAAAGCGTGATCGGGAGGCCCAGCATCGCCACCTGGCGATCGCCCATCGGCACGTCGACGATCATCCCGCGTGCCGCGATGTGCGGATCGGCGACGACCTCGTCGATCGTCTTGATCGCGCTGAGCGGCACCTCGTCTCCGGCCATGGCCTCCAGCTCCGCCTTGGTGTGGCGCGCGAACCAGCGGTTGAGCAGCTGCTTGACGACCCCCTCGTAAGTAGCCGTCTCGAACCGCTTCTCCATCGTGTCGATCCGCGGATCGCGGGCCATTTCAGGCTCGCCGAAGAGCGCGCAGGTGATCGTCCAGAACTTGTCGGTATAGCCGCCGAAGAAGATGTAGCCGTCCGCGCAGGGGAACTGGCCATAGGGCCGCACGAAAGGATGATCGTTGCCCAGCGGCCCGGCGACTTCGTTGGCGACGGTGTAGCGCACCACCGCGTTCTCGGTAAGCGAAAGCACGGAATCCTGCTGCGAGATGTCGACCACCTGGCCGACCCCGGTACGCTCCGCCTCGCGCAGGGCGGCAAGCGTCCCGGTGGCGGCATAGAGCGACGCCGACAGATCGCCGATGATGGTGCCGACGCGCACCGGCGGCTGATCGGCATAGCCGTTCATCGACCACAGGCCGCCCGACGCCTGGCCGCTGTTGTCGTAGCCGGGCCGGTTGGCGTTCGGCCCCGTGCGCCCGTAACCGCTGATGGCGGTATAGACGAGGCGCGGGTTCACCTCTCGCAACACGTCGTAGCCGACGCCCAACTTATCCATGACGCCGGGACGGAAATTCTCGACGAGGATGTCGGCCCGCTCGACGAGCTTGAGAAACGCCTGCCGCCCCGCCTCGCTGCGCAAATCCAGCAGAACGCCCTGCTTGTTGCGGTTGTACTGGGCGTAGAAGGCGCTGGCCGGACCGGTATCGGTCTCCACCATCGGCGGAAAGGAGCGCGTGTAATCGGGATCGTTCGGGTTCTCGACCTTGATGACGGTAGCGCCCATGTCTGCCAGCATCATCGCGCAATAGGGACCGGCGACGACCCGGGTGACGTCGACGACCAGAATGCCGGACAGCGGTCCCTGGCGCGGCTGCGGCTGCAGTTGGCCTTCTCGGCCCCCAGTGATCCCCGTCATCATTCGTCCTTCACCAGATCGCGCTCACGCAGCATGAACACCGTCACCGCCAGGGCCATCGCAACCACGCCCCAGCTATACCACAGCCCCGCATAGGGATTTCCACTGCGAACAACGATGTATTGCTCGAAAAAGGGCAGCATGCCCCCAAAATAGCCGGTGCCCAAGTGATAGGGGATCGACATGGAACTGTAGCGGATCCGTGCCGGGAAGAGTTCGGTCAACAGTGCCGCCACCGGCCCATAGGTCAGGCCGGACAGGGCGGTGAGCAACATGATCGCGAGGAAGATCACCGCCATGCTGCCGATGCCCGGGCTTACCGTGCCCAGCGGATAGCCCGCGTCCGTGAGCCGGGCGCCAAGCGTGTCATCCGTCGAATAAGGCACCCGCGCATCGCCGATGGCGATGTCGACCTGGGGCGCCTCCCGCACGCTGTATCCGACCCCGCGCTTGGACAGGTAGTCGAGAGCGCGCGCGCATCCACTTGCCTGTACCTTGGCGAACGGGTCGAAGGCGCAGTGGGGGCCGGACACGACGACGGGCGCGGTTCTTGCGGCATCGGTCAGCGCCGGATTTGCCGCGGCACCCATCAGCCAGAACAGGGGGAACAACAAGATCAGCGTGAGTACGTAACCGGTGACGAGCAGGCGCTTGCGACCGATCCGGTCGGAGAGGTCCCCGGCCAGAATGAAGAAGCCGATGCCCAGGACCGCGCTAGCGCCGACGATGACCTGCGCCACAGTCTCGTCGACGTGCATCGCGTTGCGCAGGAATCCCAGCGTCGAGAACATCGCCGTGAACCAGATCACCGTCAGCCCGGCCGCAACGCCGAACAGCGCGACGGTCAGCCGACGCACATTGCCGGGATAGGTGAAACTCTCCAGGAACGGGTTCTTCGATATCGTCCCGCTGGCCTTCATCGCCTGGAACACCGGGCTTTCCGAAAGCCGCAGGCGCATCCACAGCGAGATCGCCAGCAGGACAAGCGAAAGCAGGAACGGAATACGCCAGCCCCACGTGCTCCATAGCTGCGCCGACATCGTCCCCTTGCATGCCAGCACGGCGACCAGGCTGAGGAAGAACCCGGCCCCGACCCCCGCCTGGATGAAGCTGGTGAAAAAGCCGCGCCGACCGGCGGGCGCATGCTCGGCAACATAGATCGCGGCGCCGCCGTATTCCCCGCCCAGCGCCAGGCCCTGGACGACCCGCATCAGGAGAATAAGCGCCGGTGCCAGCCAGCCGATCGCCGCATAGGACGGGACGAGGCCGACCCCCGCGGTCGCCAGCCCCATCAGCACTATGGTGAGGATGAAGGTATGCTTGCGGCCGAAACGGTCGCCGAAATAGCCGAACACGATCGCGCCAAGCGGCCGGAACCCGAAACCGACCGCGAACCCTGCCCAGGCCAGCAGGGTCTGCAACTGTTCGTTGCCGGACGGGAAGAACGTCCGCCCGATGATCCCGGACGCTGCCAGCGTGCCGTATATGAAGAAATCATACCATTCGAACAGTGTGCCGAGCGACGATGCGGCCACCACCGAGCGGACGTCCCGCGCGGATGGAGTTTGCACATGCCGCGCGATCTCTTTTGTCGTTGCCATACATCCCCTGCATTCGAGATGCCGGTCGACCCTTGGCCGACCGGCTCGCCGATTATCTGTATTCGAGCTGAAGACCGAAGGTCCGCGGGCGAACGCGGGCATCGAAGTCGCGCGTCGCGATGCCCGCGGCGCCGATGATGACGTGGTTCTGGTTGGTGACGTTGTCGACGAAGATCGTCGCACGCAGATGGTCGGTCGCCTCGACCGCAAGCCGGGTGCTGCCGATAAGCTGGCTTTGGCCGCGCGCGATCAGCCGTACGCCTCCGCTGACCGTGCGGTCCTCCTGCGGCGAGGTGTAGTTCAGCGCGCCCGACAGATGCGCCTCGCGGTCACCGATCGAGAAAGCATAGTCCGCCGAACCCGCGATCGTCGCGGCGGGCGAGCGGTTGAGCCGGTCCCCCTTTTCGAACAGCGTCGCCCCTTGCGAGATGACCGGCGCGTCCAGCCTCAGGTCATTCCAGTTGCCCGCCACCGTCAGCGTCAGGGCCGAAAGGACACGGGCCGAAATCTTGGCATCGACACCGAAACCGCTGGCCGAACTGCCGTTGACCAGCGCCGTCACGACCGCCTGGTTGAACGGAATGCGCAGGGACTGCTGCACATCCTGCCAATCGATATAGTAGAGCGCGGTCTCGAACTGAACCGTGTTGCCGAACAGGCCGGTCTTCAGGCCCACCTCGTAATTGTGCAGCCGGTCGGGCTTCAGCGTGGGGAAGCTGGCGGGCACCAGGCCCTGGAACTGGATCGCCCCGCTGCGGAAGCCCTGCGAATAGGAGAGATAGGCGTTGGTGTGGTCGTTCGGCAGCCAGCTGACGACGGCGCGCGGGGTGACGGCGCTGAAGTTGGCCTTGACGGGCGCCGCGACCGGCACTTCGGCGCGGGCCGAGACGCGATCCTTGAAGTAGCGCAGGCCGCCCGTCAGACGAAGCTGTCCGATTTCCTGCGTCGCCTCGCCGAACACCGCGAAAGCGCTCGATTTGTCGATGCCGGTGTAGTTGAAGAAATTGGGGTCGGTCGCCTGGATCAGTGCATCGCGCGCCGAACGGTAGCTTCCCCCCACGCTCCAGTTGAGCGAGCTGGAATTGTCCGAACTGATCGTCGTTTCGTTGCTGAAGATCTTGGTCTTGAACTCGCTCGTCAGCGTCGTGTTGAAGATGGTGCCCGCGTAGTCGAAGATGCCGTTGTTATCGAGCGTCAGGTAGCCGGTCGAGTTCGAGATCGTCACCCCATCGAGCTGGTATGCGATCTTCAGCCCGAGCGCATCGTAATCGATGGACATCGGCTCCGGCACGCGGGTGTTGCGGAAGTAGTCCGCCGTACCGACCGAGGGACCACCGTAGTTGTCACGCGCGCGCCAGTACGAGAAGTCGACCCGCAACTCGTCGGTCGGCTGGAAACCGACCTTCGCGCGCACCGAGAAATTGCGCGAGTTGTTGAAGTTCTCCTTGTCCGGCCGATCCAGCCAGCCGTCGTTGTCGGTATAGCCGGCAACGAGGCGAATCCCGAGCTTGTCCTGGACGATCGGCACGTTGATCATGCCATCGCCGCGATAGTTGAACGATCCGTGCTCGGTATAGGAACCGGAGACCCTGGCCTTCATGTCCACCTTGGTCAGGTCCGCGTCGTTGGTCAGGACCCGCACCACGCCGTTCAGCGCGCTGGCCCCGTACAACGTCCCTTGAGGTCCGCGCAGCACTTCCACGCGCTGAAGGTCGAAAGCGTTCGAATCCGGCGCGATGGCCGATTTGACGAAGCTGAACGGCACCGTGTCGAGATAATAGCTGACCGGGTTGGAGCCGTTGAGCGTCGGCGCGTTGGCGGTAACGCCGCGCACTGTCACGCCCGTGCCGCCGCCCTGATAATACTGGCTGGTCGTGACGCCCGGCACCGATCGCAGCGCCTCCGCGACACCCTCTGCCGATGAGGTATCGAGGGATGCGCCGGTCAGGACGCCGATGGAAATCGGAACCTTGGTCAAGGTTTCCTCGCGCCTCTGCGAGGTCACGACGATTTCGGTGCCTGCTCCCGCATCGGTCCCTGCCGCCTGCGCCACCGCCGCGACCGGGCTCAACAACGCTGGTACGACAAGTACGCAGGAAACACCGGACATCAACCGACTAATCAAATGAACCATAAGTTGCCCCCAAATAGAGATTGCGATCCGCAGTCTCGACCACGCCCGGATTGGCTATCGCCATTTACCGGACACGCACAAAATTCCTCCGCTCCTGATCCAGCGCGACAAGCCCTGGTCAGGCGGCCTTATCGGATGGTCCGCCTCGGCAATCGAAAGCTACATAAGGGCCTGATATCTCCTCAGGGACAGTTTTACCCTGATACGAGGAGATCGTACCTATTTCGCATAAGGTACGATTTGGTCAATTCTGCGCCGACAGGTATCTGGATCATCTCCTGCGCAAACGCGGATGAGCGACCAGCAGGTAGGGTCCAAGTTCCGAAAAAATCCGGTCGAAATGGTCCGGTATCACGCGAAAATGCGCGAGAAACCTGGACCTGTCGACCTCATGACCATGCAACCGAGCCCTCGAGCCCAAGCCTACCGATGAGCGAAAATCACACGCCGGCGCACGTTTTCCGAATCTCTCGTCATGTCAGCAGATTGCCGCCGCCGCAGGTTGATCGAAAGGGAGACAGTGCCGCATCCGACTGGATGAATTGATAATCGCTTGCAATAGCAAGTCTGCGCGGTAGGGAGCCTCGCAACATTGAACGGGGAATCCATATGTCGATCACGCTTGCATTGCTGGCCGCCACTGCTGCGGCACCGGTAGAAGCCGCCGAAGCCACTAACGCCGTAGACGATCAGATCATCGTCACCGGCCAGCGGACCGAGGGCCAGGACGACTACGCGGTACGCAAGCAAACCACGACCTATCGTTTCCCTCTCAGCCAGCGCGAGACACCGCAGTCGGTCAGCGTGGTGACAAGGGCGCAGATCGAGGATTTCAAGCTCAACGACATCAACGACCTGCTGAAGACCGCGCCCGGCGTACAGGTCCAGGCCCAGGAAACCGACCGCATCTACTATTCGGCGCGCGGTTTCGACATCCAGACCTTCCAGACCGACGGCATCGGCCTGCCCTTCGCTTTCCAGGTCCAGACGGGCTCGATCGATACCGCCATCTACGACCATATCGACGTGGTCCGCGGCGCGCCCGGCCTGCTCTCTTCGACCGGCAATCCATCGGCGGTGATCAACTTCATCCGCAAGCGTCCGACCACGGAACTGCAGGCTTCCGCCAGCGCCCAGTACGGGTCGTTCGATCATGTGCGCATCGACGGTGACGTCTCGGTGCCGATAACGAAGGGTGGCGCCGTCCGCGCCCGCGCGGTGGGAGTCTACGACGACGGCGACAGCTATCTCGACCGTTATCACCTGCGCCGCTGGACGGGGTATGGCATCGTCGAGGCCGACCTCGGCCCGCAGACGACCCTGACGGCCGGCTACGCCCATCAGGATCACAAGAGCAATGGCGCCATGTGGGGCGCCGTGCCGATCTACTACACCGACGGCACCCGCATCGACCTCCCCCGCTCGGCCAACACCGGGCCGAGCTGGGCGGGCTGGCATGTCATCGACCGGCAGATATTTGGCGACCTCGTCCATCACTTCAACGACGACTGGCATGCCAAGCTCACCGTCATCCGCCGCGCCATCAGCGAGACTGACAAGCTGTTCTATGCCCTGGGCACGCCGGATCGCGCCACCGGCCTTGGTGTCTACGCCTTCCCCGGCGCGTATAAGGGCGAGACCCGCAACCTGACGCTCGACGCCTACGTCGCCGGCAAGGTGGCGCTGTTCGGGCGCCAACACGACGTAATGTTCGGCGTCAATCGCAGTGCGCAGCGCTACGAACAGGGTTCCAGCGCGGGTACGGGCGGCTTGATCTCGTTCGACGAGATTTACGACGGCAGCTTCGCCTATCCCAATTTCTCCAGCACCTACACCAACACCTTCACCCTCGGCCTCGACACCACGTCCAAGCGCGAGACGGTCTATGGCCTCTTGCGCCTCAACCTGGCCGATCCGCTGAAGGTCATGGTCGGCGGCAATTACACCCATGCCACGAGCGACGGATATTCCTACGGCGTGGTGATGAACTACGACCGGAACCGTTTCCTCCCGTTCGTTGGCGCAACGTTCGATCTTAACGACAACATCAGCGCGTACTCGAGCTATTCGACGATCTTCAAGCCGCAGACAGAGACGAGCACCACGCGGGAAATCATCGAGCCGATCACCGGCGACAACGTCGAGGCCGGCTTCAAGGGCGAGTGGTACGGCGGCCGCCTGAACGCCAGCGTCGCTGTGTTCCAGGCCCGCCAGAAGCATACGGCCGAGTCGGCGGGAGCGCTTCTGATTGATGGCGCGCTCGTTACGGTCTATCGCGGGGTGGACGCGAAATCGCAGGGTATCGAACTGGAGTTCGGCGGTCAGTTGCTGCCCGGTGTCCAGGCCACCGGCAGCTACACGCTGATGCGCATTCGCGGCGAGGATGACGAGGCGGTCCGCACGTTCGTGCCGCGCAATCTTGCAAAACTGAATCTCACGTATTCGCCCTCCTCGTTTGACCGGGTGAAGGTCGGCGTGTCGGCCCAGTACCAGAGCAGGATCTACCTCGAGCCGCTCGGCATCGTGTCCAGCACGACCGGTGAGCAGGTTCGGCTCGAGCAGAAGGGCTACGCGCTGGTCGACCTTTTCGCTAAATACGACCTGACGGAAAACATTTCGGTCAGCGCCAATCTGAAGAACCTGACCAACATGAAATACATCCAGGCCCTGAACTTCAACCAGGGCTACTATGGCGCACCGCGCACCATCCTTGGAACCATCAGCGCAAGATACTGAGGTATCCGCGGCCGGACCCGAGACCGCCGATGAGCAGTATCGGGTCCGGCCGGATTGGCCCGCTTCGGCATAGCCGGGGCGACCGGTTTCAGCCTGAGCGGCCGTTCAAACCGTGAGGAAGGAATGGCTTGAACTAACCCGAAGTCGTGCCTGGCTCGGCATTTTCGCGCCGCTTTCGGACGTTTTCCCTAGCGAAATTGTACCCCCAGTGACGCTGGTGCATTCATGCTGCCGGGGGAGCGCTTCGTACCACCGCCGACTTGTCAGACAGCGCTTGACCCTGCCGGACGATCTCATCGACCAATGCTGCTGCGTGACGGCTGAGTTTTGAAAAATCCGCCGCGCAAAGCAGCAGATGGCGCCGTGCCCAGCGGTCTGCCAATGGCACGATCTGCAACGCATCGGAACGGACGCGTTCCGCCGCCGCCAGCGGCAGAATGCCGATGCCGATACCCGCTTCGACCAGGCGGGCAACGCTTTCAAAGCTGCGCAGTCGGACCCGATAGGCGATCCTGCGTCCCAGCCCTGCCGCCTGGTCTGCCAGGTGTGAATGCAATGCGCCGGCGCTGAGACCGACGAAAGGTTGGTCGAGCAGTTCGGCGAAGCGGATCGATGATCTGTCCGCCAGAGGATGCTGCGACGGCAGCAGAACGACCAGGCGGTCCTCGACGACGATCACCGTCTCCAGGTTGCCCGGATCCGCCGAATCCGCAATCAATCCAAATTCAGCACGCCCTTCTGCTACGGCCGCGATGATGTCCGCGCTCGTGCGCTCCTCTATGTCGACGTCCACGTCCGGGTGCGCGGTCAGGAACACGCGGACGGCGGTGGGAAGCAGATCGACCAGCGCCGCCGTGTTCGACAACAGGCGAATGTTCCCTTTGAGGCCCGATGCGAAGGCGCCGAGATCGCCCCGCATGCGCTCCACCTGCGCCGTCACGATACGCGCGTGCATCAGCAGGGTGCGGCCTGCGGGCGTCGGCAGGACGCCGCGCCGGCCGCGTTCCAGCAAGGAAGTGCCAAGCACGGCTTCCATGCCGGTTATCCGCGCACTCGCCGAGGCCAGCGCCATGTGCGCGGCATTCGCTCCGTGGGAAATGCTGCCAGCCTCCACCACGGCGATGAAAAGGCGCAGGTCGGTGAGATCGAAACGCATGCAGCCTTCGTTATCACCGAAGGCTGCCATCGCATATCCCGCATTGCGGCGTTGGACGGCAACTTTCACAGGTCAGACCGGCAATGCACACAGAACAGGAACACAAACACCATGCAACGCGGGCACAACGCCATCGTGAACCAGCAGTTCGGCGGACAGGCGGACGCCTACGTTTCCAGCGCCGCACACTCCAGCGGCCCTGATCTGGAACGGCTGGCCCACATTGCGCAAGGCTGGGCGGGAGCAACCGTGCTCGACCTCGGGGCCGGTGGCGGGCATGTCTCCTACACCATCGCGCCGCACGTGGCGAAAGTCGTCGCCTCTGACCTGTCCCGATCGATGCTCGATGCGGTGGCGGCGCAGGCAGCCCGCCGGGGCCTTGGCAACATCGAAACCAGACAGGCAGCGGCAGAAGCGCTGCCCTTTGCGGATGGCGAATTCGACGCGGTGGTCTGCCGGATGAGTGCGCACCATTGGCAGGATCTCGACGCCGGTCTGCGCGAGGCGCGGCGGGTGCTGAAGACGGGATCGGCCGCGATCTTCATTGACGTCGTTTCGCCGGATCATCCTATGCTCGATACACATCTCCAGGCGGTGGAACTCCTGCGCGATCGCAGCCACGTCCGGGACTATGGGATGGCGCAATGGTCGGCAGCGCTTGGCCGTGCGGGGTTCGACCTGGGGTCTGTCTCCACTCATACCCTGGCGATGGACTTCGCTTCCTGGATAGGACGCATGCGCACACCCGACGCGCTGACCACCGCCATTCGTATGTTGCAAACGGGGGCCTGCGAGGAAGTCCGCAGCGCTTTCGCCATTCAGGATGATGGCAGTTTCACCATTCGCATCGCGACTTTCGAACTTACGGCCTCGTAGCGCCCCGCGCCGCATGCAACCCAGATGATGGGCAGCAGTGCCTCCGCCGCCAACGAAGGCTAAGCAATGCCTTGCTTCTCCCAACGCACACAGACCCATCGTCCAGCGGTCTCCGTCACCTTGGGCCGTTTTGCCGGCCCGCCGCTATCAGGGAAAGTCATATGCCAATGACAATAACTCTATTGAATGAGTAGACAATGACAGGCCTTAACCTCCGCCAAGGTCAGCTCGATCAACAAGGGGGTTTTCTTGAAGCGGTTTCATTCTCCGGCAGTACCGGCAAAGCGGCGCAGTGCACTCATCGGATCGGCGATGACCATGGCACTGACGGCAGCTCTTTCCGGGCAAGCCGCAGCTGCGGAGGCCGATACGGCCGACGCCGCGGACATTTCCGAAATTACCGTCACCGCCCGCTATCGCACCGAAAGTGCACAGGAAGTGCCGATCGCCATCTCCAGCATTTCGAGCCGCCAGCTGGAGGCGCAGGGCGCCACGTCGCTCAAGCAGATCGTCCAGCAGCTGCCCAGCCTCAACATCCAGGGCTTCAGCGGGCGCAACCAGACGATCACCATCCGGGGCCTGGGCACCAATGCCGGTGGCACCAACGACGGGCTGGAACAGGGTGTCGGCCTTTACGTCGACGGCGTCTATCGCCCGCGCACGGGTTCGGTCATCACCGACCTCATAGACATCGAGAGCATCCAGCTGCTGCGCGGGCCGCAGGGCACGCTGTTCGGCAAGAACACCGTCGCCGGCGCGATCGACATCAAGACGCGCGAGCCCGAGTTCGAAACCCAGGCACGCGCCGAGCTGAGCTATGGCAACTACAACCAGCTGCGCGGGTATTTCTCGTACAACGGCGTCGTCAACGACGCCCTCGCTTTCCGCGTCTCGTACCTGCGCACGCAGCGCGACGGGCTGATCTACAACACCACCCAGCGCCAGGACTGGGACAACCTCGACAACCACGCCGCGCGCTTCGACCTGCTCTACAAGCCGACCGATGCGTTCAAGCTGCGCGTGATCGCCGATTATTCGATCCAGAAGGGCGACGTCGGCTTCACCAGCGTCGCCGGCGTGCTGCCGACCGTGCGTGCGAACGGGTCGGAAGTGCGCGGCTTCTATCGCCGGGCCGCCGATGTCGGCTACGTGCCAGGCACCGTCAACGCCTTCGACCGCAAGACCGACATCGACAGCTCGCAATACGACGAGATGCCGAGCTGGGGCCTGCAGGCGCGCGCGGACTGGGACGTGGGGCCGCTGAACCTCACCTCGATCACCGCCTATCGTAACTGGAGGTGGGTGCCCAACTACGACGGCGACCAGTTCGGCGCCAACATCATCACCAACTCCGTCGTCGCCACCAAGCAGCAGCAGTTCAGCCAGGAACTGCGCGCCGCCTCCAAGGGCGAGCAGACCATCGACTACACTGCCGGCCTCTACTTCTTCTGGCAGGAAGCCGACGACGACGTGATCAACCTCTACGGCCGCGATGCGACGATCTGGCTGACCACCGCGAACACGCCCACTGCGGCGGTTTCGGCCCTGCCCGCCACGGTGTTCGACGGCCTGGTGTCCTACGCCCGCGTCGTGCCGGCGACCTACAGCTATGCCGCCTATGGCCAGGCGACGTGGAACATCTCGCCCTCGCTGCGACTGACCGGCGGCCTGCGTTATACCTACGAGCACAAGACCGGCCTCTACGATGCCTATGCGACCGGTGACTACGCGCCGCTTTCCAGCTTCGCTCCGGCGATCCAGGCGCAAGTTGCGGCGCTGCGCGCGGCTTATGCCCCCGCCGGATCGTACACCGCTTCGAAGAACACCAGCAACCTGTCGGGCACGGCGATCGCGGCCTACGACCTGTCGGACGATGTACACGCGTATGCGTCCTACTCGCGCGGGTACAAGTCGCCGGGCATCAACCTGGTCCGCCAGACGCTCGGCGTCGACATCTTCGTCAAGCCCGAGAAGGTCGACAACTACGAACTCGGCATCAAGACCCGCCTGCTGGGCGGCAAGGCGGAGTTCAACCTCGCGCTGTTCTGGGCCGATGCCAGCAACTACCAGGCCAACTTCGTCAACTACGCGGTGACCCCGGCCGTCGGCTACATCAGCAACGTCGGCAAGCTGCGCTCGCGCGGGGTCGAGGTGGATGCCCGTGCCCAGCCGCTCGAAGGGCTGACGGTGGGCGTCGCCGGCACGTACAACGACGCCAGTTACGTTTCCTACACGAACGCGCCGTCGCAGTACCTCTATTCGTATCTGCCTTCGCAGGACCTGTCGGGGCAGCGGGCCTCGGGCGCCTCCAAGTACGCGGCGACCGGCAACTTTGAATATACGCGCGGCCTGGGCACCGTGGATGCCTACGTCGGCGGCGACATCAGCTACCGCTCCGGCTTCTACGCGGCGGTCAACCTCGACCCGTTCAGCTACGTGGACGGCTACACGCTGGTCGGCCTGCACGGCGGCGTCCGCGCGCCCGACGACCGCTGGGAAGCCTCCCTCTGGGTCCGCAACCTGTTCAACAAGGACTATTTCAACACGCTGTCGGTCAGCGCCTCCAACGGCATCGTCCAGGGGGCCCTTGGCGAACCGCGCATGTACGGCGTGACGCTCAAGGGGCGTCTTTGAATTCTCCACCCACCCCATTCGGCAAAGGAGTTACGATCATGACGAAGCGCACCCTCAAGCTCGGTCTCGTCACCACCGGGGTCGGTGGCCCGGGCCAGCACAACCGCTGGCTGGACCCCAACATCCCCGCCGACGCCAGCGTCGACGTGGACTGGTACATCGAGCAGGTCCGCAAGGCGGAAGCCGCCAAGTTCGACTTCGTGTTCATCGTCGACAGCCAGTACATCACCAGGGATTCGCCGCCGCACTACCTCAACCGGCTGGAGCCGCTGACGCTGCTTTCGGCGCTGGCGGTGGCGACCAGCCACATCGGCCTGGTGGGCACGCTGACGACCTCGTTCAACTCGCCGTTCAACCTGGCGCGCCGCCTCGCCTCGCTTGACCTCATCAGCAAGGGCCGCGCGGGCTGGAACGTCGTCACCAGCGGCGATCCGGGCGCGGCGGGCAACTTCGGCCTCGACGAGCATTACGACTACGAGACGCGCTATGGCCGCGCCTTCGAGTATCTCGACGTGGTGCAGGGCCTATGGCGCTCCTACGAAGACGACGCCTTCGTGCGGGATCGCGAGACTGGCGTGTTCCTCGATCCCGACAAGCTTCACGCGCTGAACCACAAGGGGAAGTACTTCTCGGTCACCGGCCCGCTCAACCTGCAGCGTTCGCCGCAGGGCCAGCCGGTGATCTTCCAGGCCGGCGACAGCGACCAGGGCCGCAACCTGGGCGCGCTGACCGCCGATGCGATCTTCACCCACGCCGCCTCGATCGAGGCGGGCGCCGCATTCAAGCTGGACATCGCCCGGCGCGCAGTGGCGGCGGGGCGCGGCCCCGACGATGTGCTGATCCTGCCGGGCGTGAGCATCTACGTCGGCGACACCGACGAGGACGCGCGCCGCATCGAGCAGGAAACCCGTCGCGCCGACACCAGCTTCGAACTGGCGCTGGCCGAATTCGGCCGCTCGTTCGGCTGGCACGATTTCCGCCAGTACGACCTCGATGCGCCCTTCCCTGCCGAAGCGCTGGAGCACGCGCGCCGCAGCTTCTTCACCCAGGCCCAGCGCATCGTCCAGTTCGCCACCGAGGGCGGGCTGACCTTGCGCCAGACGGTCGAAAGCATTGCGGCTTCGTACAAGAGTCCGTTTACCGGCAGCGCTGAAACCGTGGCGGGCGAAATCACCCGCTGGTTCGAAGCCGGTGCGCTCGACGGGCTCAACGTCATGCTTGGCCACCCCGACCAGTTCGACCGTTTCGTCAATGAAGTCGTGCCGATCCTGCAGGCGCGCGGCGTCTATCGCAGCGACTACGACGACAGCACGCTGCGGGGCCACCTCGGCCTGCCCAAGCCGACCAACATACGCACTCCCGCGGCCCCGTTCGAAACGGCGGGCAGCGGGGAACGGACGCTGGTGACCTCGTGATCCGCAATCGATGGAAGCAATGGGCCGTCATCCTGGCCGCCGCGCTCGCGGTGGCCGGGTGCGGCGGCTCCGGCGGTGACGCCAAGGCCAATGCGCGGCTGCGCTGGGCCTACATGCTGCCGACCTCCTGGGACCCCGTGACCAGCCGCACCGGCGCCGACATCAACCCGGTGAGCATCGCCTATGCCTCGCTCACCCGGCTCGACAGGCAGGGCAACGTCCAGCCGGCGCTGGCGAAAAGCTGGGCCTACTCGCCCGATGGCAGGACGCTGACCTTCGAACTGCGCGAAGGCCTCAAGTTCACCGATGGCACCGCGCTGGACGCAGCAGCGGTGAAGGCCTTCTTCGAACGCGGCAAGACGCAGAAGGATTCGTTCCTGCGTCCCGAGATAGAAAGCATCGCCAGCTTCGCCGCCAACGGCCCGCGCCGGGTGGTGTTCCACCTCGCCCGGCCCGACTATCAGCTGCCCTATGTCATGGCTGGGCGCGTCGGCGCGATCGCCAGCCCCACCGCTGCCGCGAAGGATCCCGCCAAGCTGGCGCTTTGGCCCGTCGGCGCGGGGCCTTTCAAGATGGTGGAGTTCGTGCCCGAATCGCACGCCTACTTCGTCAAGAACCCGGATTACTGGGATGCGGCGAACATCCATATCGAGCGGTTGGAACTGACCACGCTGTCCGACCCTTCGACGCTCATCGCCTCGCTGATGTCCGGCGCCATCGACGTCGCGCCGATCGCGCCCAAGCGGGTGGAGGAAGCACGGGCGCGGGGCCTGCAGGTGACGACGGCGCCCTCGCTGAACTCGTCCGACCTGATGATCAATCGCAACAGGGCCCCGTTCAACGACCCGCGCGTGGCCGAGGCGGTGCGCTATGCGATCGACCGGAACGAGCTGGTCAAGACGCTGACGGCGGGCCTAGGTACGCCCTCCAACCAGCCGTTCCCGCCGCACTATTTCGCCTTCGATCCCGAGACCAGGGACAAGTGGGGCTACGATCCAGCCCGGGCCAGGGCGCTGCTTGCGCAGGCAGGGCATGCGCCCGGCAGCCTGACGGTGGAAATCGTCATCAACCCGGTGTCGAGCGAAGGCCTTGCCGAACTGCTCCAGGCGCAGCTTGCCCGCGTGGGGATCAAGTCGAAGCTGCGGATCATTCCGCCCGGCTCGTCCAGCTGGCAGAGCGAGGTCTATATAGCCAAGCGCCCGGCCATCGCCATCGACGGTACGGTGGGGCGTGAATCGCCGATCCAGAACCTGCTGGCGGTCTACGGCCCGCAGGGCATCATGAACCTGAGCGGGCCCTATTCGGCGCCCGCGTTCCTGAAAGCCGTCGACGAGGTGCGCGCCACCCCGATCGACGATCCGCACTACATCGAACGCCTGCACCGCGCGACCCGCCTGGGCGTCGAACAGGGCCCCAGCGTGTGGCTGTTGAGCACGCCGACCGTGGTCGCCTCGCGCTCGCGGGTGAAGCACCTCAACATCGTGCCGTCGCAGGTGCGCTGGGAAGGAGTGACCGTCGAATGACCGCTGCCCTGCAACAAGGCGCACTGGCAGTGCGGCTGCGCCACGGGCGCGCGGCCGCGCGCTTCGTCGGATCGACGCTGGGAATCGCGGTGCCGGTGTTCTTGGTCGCCACGCTGATCACGTTCCTGCTGGGCGTGGTTTCCGGTCTCGATCCGGCGGCGGGGATCGCGGGCGACGCCGCATCGCCCGAGACAATCGCGCGCATCCGCGCCGACCTCGGCCTCGACCAGCCGGTGGTGGTGCAGTACCTGCGCTGGATGGGGCAGCTCCTGCGCGGAGACCTCGGCACCTCGTGGTTCAACGGCGTGCGCGCGACCGAGCTGATCTTCCAGCGCCTGCCGATCAGCCTTTCGATCGCCGGCATGGCGCTGCTGGTGGGGCTGGTGTTCGGCACCGGGCTCGGCCTCATCGCCGGCGTGCGCAGCGGCACCCGGACCGACCGCGCGATCACGCTTTTCGCCGCGATCGTCTCCTCGCTGCCGCCCTTCGTGGTCGCCTTCGTGCTGATCCTGGTGTTCAGCCTGTGGCTGGGCTGGCTGCCCTCCTCGGGCTACGTGCCGTTTTCCGAGGATCCGGCGGGCTGGCTCGCCGCGATCGGCATCCCGGCGGCGGCGCTGAGCGTCGACGTGGTCGCCGACCTCGCCCGGCAGCTGCGCACCGGGCTCGTCAGCGCCCTGTCCGAGAACTACGTGACCGGAGCGGTGGTGCGCGGCCTGTCGCGCCGGCGCATCCTGTTCGTTCATGTCCTGCGCAACGCCGCCGGCCCGGCGCTGACGGTGGTGGCCCTGCGCGTGCCGATGCTGATCGGCGGCGCCGTCGTCACCGAGGCGATCTTCAACATGCCCGGCATGGGCAAGCTCGCGGCCGACAGC
This sequence comes from Novosphingobium sp. GW821-FHT09E05, assembly GCF_059416165.1. Taxonomy (NCBI): domain Bacteria; kingdom Pseudomonadati; phylum Pseudomonadota; class Alphaproteobacteria; order Sphingomonadales; family Sphingomonadaceae; genus Novosphingobium; species Novosphingobium sp. GW821-FHT09E05. The sequence goes on along the minus strand of NZ_JBWKOQ010000005.1, from coordinate 9,379 downwards.
GCCCTGCGCGGCGACGTGCCGGTGGTGCAGGGAACGCTGGTCGTCTCGATCGTGCTCATCCTCGTCTGCAACCTGTGCGTCAACGTCCTGCTCGGCGTGCTGCAACCCGCTGCCCGGCGAAGGGGCTGAACCGATGATCCAAAACCTGCTCCGCTACCCCAGCGCACGCGCCGCCATCGTCATCCTGGCGGTGGTCTCGCTGCTGGCCGCATTCGGCCCATGGCTCGCGCCGCACGACCCGCTGGCGCAGGATCCGTCCGCGCTGCTCCAGGGGCCGAGCGCCGCCTATTGGCTGGGCACCGACGCGCTGGGCCGCGACGTTTTCAGCCGCCTGCTGGCGGGCTCGACCGTCTCGGTGCTCGCCAGCCTGCTCTCGGTGTCGATCGGGATGCTGCTGGGTGTGGTTCCAGGCCTGCTTTCGGTCTTCCTGGGCAAGCGGTTCGAATGGGTCGGTCTGCGCCTCGTCGACGCGCTGATGATGCTGCCGTTCCTGGTCTTCGCCATTGCGATGACGGCGATGCTGGGCAACGGGCTGGCGCAGGCGATGTTCGCGGTGGGCATCCTCATCACCCCCGCCTTCTTCCGCGTGAGCCGCGCCGCCGCGCTTTCCGTCGCCAATGCCGAGTACATCGAGGCAGCCCGGCTGATGGGCGCGTCGACCGCCTCGATCATCCGCCGCCACGTCGTCTCCAAGGTCCTGCCCGCTGTCGCGGTCTCGGCCGCCTCGATGACCGGCGCATGCCTGTCGATCGTCGCCTCGCTGACGTTCCTGGGCATCGGCGTTGTTCCCCCCGACCCCACTTGGGGCGGGCTGCTCGCGACCGACCTTTCGACCCTCTACGACCGTCCCTTCGGCCCCATCGCCCCTGCCCTGCTGATCGTCGCGACGGTCTGGGCGCTCAACGCGCTGGCGGATGCGATGCGGGATGCCGGCACACAGGAGAAGCGCGCATGACCACTCTCGACAACGTCGTCAGCCTCGATCGCCACGCCCGCCGGATCGAGCCCGTCGAACCGATCCTTTCGATCAACGGCCTGCGCATCGTCGCCGCCGACGGGCGCGAACTGGTGCGCGGCGTGAACTTCGACCTTCCGCGCGGCGGCACGCTGGGCATCGTCGGGGAATCGGGGAGCGGCAAGTCGCTCACCTGCCGCGCCATTCTCGACGTGCTGCCGCCGGGGCTCAGCGTGGCCTCGGGCTCGATCCGCTATCGCGATGTCGACCTCTCGCGGCTCGATGCGAAATCGTGGCGGGCCCTGCGCGGAGTGGAGCTATCCGCGGTGTTCCAGGACCCCGGCTCCTATCTCAACCCGTCGATCCCGGTCGGACGCCAACTGGCCGAAGCAATCCGCGCGACGCTGAAACTGCGCCGCAAGGCCGCCCGCGCCCGCGCGCTCGACCTCCTCGGCAGGGTCGGCTTCGACGATGCCGCAGCGGTCTACCGCCAGTATCCCTACGAACTGTCGGGCGGCATGGCCCAGCGCGTCCTCATCGCGCTCGCGGTCTGCGCCGGCCCCGGCTTGCTGATCGCGGACGAGGCGACCACCGCGCTCGACGTGACGGTGCAGGCCGAAGTCCTCGCCCTGATCGACAAGCTGCGCCGCGAGGAGGACCTGACGCTGGTCCTGGTCTCGCACGACCTCGCAGTCGTCTCGCAGGTCTGCGACCATGTCATCGTCATGCGCGCGGGCGAGATCGTCGAGGCCGGGCCGACCCGCGAAATCCTGCGGCACCCCAAACACGCCTACACGCGCAGCCTGATCGACGATCACGCCGTCCCCGCCATCGAAACGGACCGGCCACAGGCCGCCGAGGCGGTGCAGCGCCCTGCCCTTCTCACCGTCCGGGGCCTCCATGCCGGCTACGGCATCCGCACGGTGGTGCAGGACATCGACCTTCAGGTGGCCCCCGGCGAAATCCTCGGCCTGATCGGCGAGACCGGCTCGGGCAAGACCACCCTGCTGCGCACGATCCTGGGCCTGATCCCGGCCGCGACCGGCGCGATCGCGCTGGACGGCGCGCGGATCGACGGACTGACGGGGCCGGCCCTCCGCGATTTCCGCCGCTCGGGCGTGCTGCAATACGTCTTCCAGGATCCGCTGCGCAGCCTGGACCCGGACCTCACCATCGGCGCGTCGATCGCCGAAGGCCTCCAACTGCGGGAAGGCCGGCTGGGCGTGTCGGCCATCGAAGCCTCGGTGACGGCGGCCCTGCGTGCCGTTGGTCTTGAAGCCGAACTGTCCACTCGCCTGCCTCGCCTGTTGTCGGGCGGGCAGCGCCAGCGCGCCGTCATCGCCCGCGCCCTGGCGCTCGATCCCAAGGTGCTGCTGCTCGACGAGCCGGTCAGCGCGCTCGACGCGGTGAACCGGCTCCACGTCCTCAGGCTGCTGCGCCATCTCGCCGACGAGCGCGGCATCGCGCAGATCTTCATCTCGCACGATCTCGGCTCGGTGGCGGGCATCGCCGACCGGATAGCCGTGCTCTATCGCGGGCAGGTCGTCGAAACGGGCCCGGCCGCGGCGCTGCTGGCCAACCCGTCGCATCCCTATACGCGCAAGCTGCTCGAAGCCGCGCCCCGCCTCTCCCTCGGGGCATCGGCCACGAGCACGCGCACCCTCTTGACGGCACATTGAAGGAGCCCCCCGACATGACACGCGAGACATTGAAGCTGGGGGCCGTGCTCATCGGGGTCGGCGACGCTTCGGGCAAGGGACTGTGGCGCGATCCCGCCGTGCCGCTGGACGCCAGCGTCGATATCGACTGGTACGTGAAGCAGGCGCGCGAAGCGGAAGAGGCCCGGTTCGACTTCGTCTTCATCGTCGACAGCCAGTACATCACGCCCGACTTTCCCAGCCATCACCTCAACCGCCTCGAACCGCTGACCCTGCTGTCCGCCGTCGCGGCCGCGACCAGCCACATCGGCCTGGTGGCGACGATCAGCACCACTTATTCCGAACCGTTCGACATAGCCCGCCGCCTCGCCTCGCTCGACCTCATCAGCCGAGGCCGGGCGGGCTGGAACATCGTCACCAGCCAGGATCCGGGCACGGCGGGCAACTTCAGCGGCAGCCGCCACGGCGACTACGAAACCCGCTACCGCCGCGCGACGGAAGCGGTCGAGGTCGTTCAGGGGCTATGGCATTCCTACGAGGAGGACGCCTTCACCCACGACCGCACCGCCGCGCGCTTCCTCGATCCTTCCAAACTGCACCGGCTCGACCATCGCGGCGAGTTCTTCTCTGTGACCGGCCCGCTCAACATCCAGCGCTCGCCGCAAGGCCAGCCCCCGCTGGTGCAGGCCGGAACCTCCCCGCAGGGGCGCGAGCTGAGCGCGCGCCATGCCGACATCGTGTTCAGCTTCGCGCGCAGTCCCCGGGAATCCCTGGACCTGGCAAACGATGTGCGCGCCCGGGCCGAGGCGGCCGGGCGTGATCCGGCGGACCTGCTGTTCATCCCTGCACTGGGCGTGACCATCGCCGACACGGACGAGGAAGCGCAGCGCATCGAGCGGGCCCGCACAGCGGATGGTGACATCCGCACCGCGCTTGCCAACCTTTCGCGTCAGTTCGCCGGCCATGACTTCTCCGTCCACGACCTCGACGCGCCCTTCCCCGACATCGTGCTGCCCGAGGCTGCGGGAATTACCCGCTTCCACGAGGAAATCGACCGCGCCAGGCGCGAAGGCGCGACCCTGCGCCAGGTGCTGGAAGCGCAAGTCGCGACATGGCTGCGTGTCGCCGGCTCGCCCGAGACCATCGCCGACACGCTCGAGCACTGGTACCAAAGCGGTGCGGCCGACGGCTTCAATCTGTTCGTCCAGCACCCGGCTGACTGGGATCGTTTCCGGACCGACGTCGTGCCGATACTCGTGCGACGTGGCCTGTTCCGGGATGAGTACGCCGCCAGAACGCTGCGAGGAAATCTCGGTTTGCCCCGCATCGGCAACCAACACGCACGGGATGCACAAGCTTCCCGGCAGCGGCACACCCGCGCCGTTCGGACCTTGGCTACGTCTTCCCCCTCCCGCTGACAATCTGGACGGGCGCCGGCGGGATCTCCACCTCGATGGGCGCGACGAGCCCCTCCAGCGCCAGCCGGCAATGGCGGTCCCAGCAGAAATTCCCGATCGCGAAACGCCGCGCGTTTGCGCCGAGCCGCCGGCGATAGGCCGGATCCGCGGCGAGCAACGCCACCGCATCGGCGATCGCGGCCGGGGAGCGGCCGTCCACCACCAGCCCGTCGATTCCGTCGCGCACGAGTTCGCCCGGCCCGCCGTCGCGCCCGACGATGCACGCGATGCCCTGCGCCATCGCATCGGCCACGCTGAGGCCGAAGCCTTCCATCTCGGCGCCGTCCTCGAGCGCGATCTGGGGGTGGAGGAACAGGTCGGCGCTGCGGTAGCGCTCGGCGAGTTCGGCGTCGCTGACGTAGCCGGTCATGGCGATGTCGCTGCCGCCGTGACCATCGACCGCGCGGCGCACCGCCGGCTCGTCATCGCCCCGGCCGATCACCGCATAGTCGAGCCGCACCCCGCGTGCCAGGCAGCGCGACACCGCGCGCACCGCCGCAGGCACGTTCTTGCGCGGCACCATGCGGCACACGGTAATGATGCGCGGGACGGCGTTGCCGGTGTCCGCAGGCCGCGCGGGCGGAACGACGACGCCATTCCACGCCGTCACGCAGCGCCGCGCCAGCGAGGGCATGCGCGCCAGCATCAGCGCCCGCGTCGCCTCGCTCACCGCGACGACCCGCTCGGTTCGCGACAGCACCGCGCGCATCAGCCGGTACGCGGTCCCCGCCGGCCGGCCGACCTCGCGGCCATGCACGGTCACGATCAGCGGGCGGGGAAACGGCAGGGCCGGGATCGCCGCGCGCCACGTGCAGGCATGGATCGCCTCGGGACGCTCCCCGGCGATCCAGGCGCGCGCCATCGCCCGGGCGAGCCGCAGGTAGACGCGCAGCTGAAAGGTCGGCCCGACATCGACGAGGGTGACATTGCCGTCGACCTCGCGGCGCGGGCCGGCGGAGGACTTGGCGAAGACGGTGACCGCCCAGCCCGTCCGCGCATAGGCCTGTGCCACCTGGACGACGTAAGTCTGAACCCCGCCTTCATCCGGCCCGTGTACCCGTGCGACCACCCAGATGCGCGCGCCCGTCGCATGTCCCGGCTTGTCATTCATGCGCGAGGATGTGCCGCATGGACCTGCGCCGCGCGGCCTGAAGCTGCACCGCGCGCGCCGCCGGTCGATGGGCAAGGAAGTCGCCCACCGCCCGGGCCGCGCGCTCGGATGCCCGGCCCTGATCGTGGTCGAACGTCTCGGCGATGCCCTGGCGCTGGGCGGGAAGGTAGGCGTCGTGGGTGACGATGGCGCGGGCGACCTTGTCGACGATGCCCTCGGCGCCGCGATGGACGGGACCGTAGTTCCAGTGACGATAGCTCGGATCGCCATCCCAGTCCGGCCCGTGGCTGTCGAGGAACAGGCAGGGCCGCGGCCTGACCACGAATTCGTAGACCTGGCTGCTGACGTCGCCCAGGTATACCGACGCCGCCCGGGGATACCGCATGTCGACGCTGGCCGGGCTTCCGAGGTCGATGTGGATGTGCCCCACGCCCGCGAACTCGGCCAGCTGCCGCTCCATCGCGGCGCGGCGGCGGCGGTTGTCGTAAAGGCGGATGTGCGGCGCGACGATCAGGTTGAAGCGGTCGTCCGCCGCGAACTGGCGGATCACGTCGAGTCCCATCGTCGGCCACGAACCCAGCCGCCTGGAAAAGTGGGGGTTGTAGAGCACGATCGGGCGGTCCTGCGCGAACAGGCGGTCGGGCAGGCGGCCTTCGGTGAGGTCGAACTTGCCGTAGCCGACGATCGCGTAGTGCCCCTCGCGGATCAGGCCCTTCTCGAGCATGCGGCGGCGCTGCTTCTCCCCGGCCAGCAGCACGAAGTCGAACTGGCGGATGCGCCGGTCGTACCCGACCGCGCGGTCGCCCGCGCCGTGGCAGGTGTGGATGAACCGGGTCCTGTGCAGCCCGGCGAGGCGCAGCAGCAGCGAGGTCCGCTCGGGCACGACGACCGCGTCGTACCCCGCCAGGCGCTTGCGCGCGGCCGCGAGCGCGGGAAGCTTGGGCGGCGTGGCCCCGCCGGTCAGCCGGGTCAACGCCGACAGCAGCGGCCCGCCGACGCGGATGAAATGCATGGCCCCCGCGCCGCGGTGCCGGGCGATGTCACGCGCGAGCGTGATATGATCCTCGGTCATCGCCACCACCTCGACGGCGAAGCGCGGATCGCGGGACATCTCCACCGCGAGCGGCATGGCGTGGAAGACATGGTGGAGCTGCGCGTTGAAGAAGAAGCAGATTTTCTGCGGCGCAGCCGGATCGCCGCGCGGCGCGATCGTTTGCTGGAACATGGCCAACTCCCTTCAGAGGCTCGACCCCTCGGTGGCTAATGCCGCCGCGTTGCCGGCGCATTTCACCCCTTTTCGCCCCCTGCAACAAAGCGGCTCACCGCCATCGGCATCGCGCTGTGCGGGAAGGAGCGCTGGGAGAATGCCTCACCCGGCGATCCGTTCCTGCGAACTGAAGCCATAACGGACACGGTGGGGGAGTTTGGCGGGCGGATTGGAAAGTCCGGCGAGGTGGCCGGTCCGGAGGCAAAAAAACTCCGGCCTCGATCGCATCAAAAAGCTGGAAACCAATGCGGATGATTGTCATTAGCGACGAATGAGATCGCTAGGCACAGGCAGGGGAATGGATTCGCGGCTCGGCCGTGCGCGCCGCCCGGCGTTGGCGCGCCGCGAAGGTGCCGCATGAAATCGACGTTCCGCCAATCGATGGCCTGGCTGCACACCTGGACCGGGCTGCTGCCGGGCTGGGTGCTGTTCGTCATCTTCCTGTTCGGGACCAGCGCGTACTACCAGCAGGAAATCTCGCACTGGATGCGGCCCGAGATCACCACCGGCGCGGTCACGCCCCGCGCGATCGCCGCCGCCGAGGCACTGCTGCGGGAGAAGGGCGCGGGTGCGGGCACCTGGACTCTGGCGCTGCCCGACGGGCGCGGGGGGGATGGCTTCACCGTGTCCTGGGCCAGGCCCGGCGCCAAGTGGAACGAGGCGACCGAAGTCATGCTCGACCCCGGGACCGGCGCCCAGGTCGAGCCGCGCGAAACCAAGGGCGGCTACTTCCTCTACCGCATGCACTTCGACCTTCACTACATGCCGGTGATGTGGGCGCGCTATCTCGTCAGCATCGCCGCGCTCGCCATGCTGGTCGCGATCGTCTCGGGCGTGGTGACGCACAAGAAGATCTTCGCGGACTTCTTCATGCTCCGCTTCGGCAAGGGCCAGCGCTCGTGGCTGGACGCGCACAACGTCACCGCCGTGCTGGCGCTGCCGTTCCTGACGATGATCACCTACACCGGGCTGGTGACGCTGCTGTTCACGCTGATGCCCTGGGCGATCAGCGCCAGCTTCCCCTCCGAAGAGGCCTACTACGCCGCCGCCTTCCCTTCGGGACCCGAGGCGCGGGTGACCGGGACGCGCGCGGAGACGATGCCGCTGACGCTGCTGCTCGCGCGGGCGGCCACGGCCCGCCCCGGGTTCGACCCGGGCTACGTCACCGTGAACAATCCCGGTGACGCGGGCGCCACGCTGGTCGCCTATCCGCAGGTCGATACCTTTGCCGGGCCGCGCGGCGCCATCAGCATGAGCGCCGTCGATGGCAAGGTCCTGGCGCTGCCGCCGCTGCCGGGCGGAGCCAGCCTGACCCAGCATACCATGATCGACCTGCACGCCGGGCGCTTCTCCGGCTGGGGCCTGCGGTTCCTGTACTTCCTTTCGGGCGTTTTCGGCACCGTCATGGTGGCGACAGGGCTCGTGCTGTGGACGGTCAAGCGCCGCGCCCGCCTGACCGATCCGGCGCGCCCGTACTTCGGGTTCTGGCTCGCCGAGCGGCTCAACATCGGCGTGATCGCCGGCACGCCCGCCGGGATCGCCGCCTACTTCCTCGCCAACCGGCTGCTGCCGCTGCATATGGAGCAGCGTGCCGACTGGGAGATCAACTGGCTGTTCATCGTCTGGGGCGGCGTGCTCGCCTGGGGCATGGCGCGCCCGGCGCGCCGGGGCTGGATCGAGGGGCTGGGGGCCTGCGCCGGGCTGTACGCGCTCGTCCCGCTGGTCAATGCGCTGACCACGCCGCGCGGCCTGATCCCGAGCCTGATGCGCAGCGACACCCTGTTCGTCGTCTTCGACCTCGCCATGCTGGGCTGCGCCGCCGTCTTCGCGCTGGCCACATGGCGCGTGCTCACCCGCCGCGCCCGCCCGGCGCCGCGCCGCACATCCCGGGAATCGAGCGAGGCCTTCGCATGACGCACGCCCTGACCCTTGTCCTGTGCCTGGCGGGCTTCGCGCTGCTGCTGCTCGCCATGAGCCGCCACCAGCAGGACTGGCTGCGCCGCAAGCTGCCGAAAGCCACGTCGCGAAAGCTGCGGGGCGGCGGGTTCGCGCTGCTGGCGCTGGCCTTCGCGGCCTCCGGGCTCGGCCTCGGCTGGGCTTACGGAACGCTGGCGTGGTGCGGCTGGCTGACCGTCTCCGCGCTTGCCGCCGTCACCGCCAACACCAACCGCGAGCGCATCCTGCGCCCGGGGGCGAAGCGGTGAAGGCCGCCGCGATGGAGCGCTGGTCGCTCGCCGCGCGCGTGGCCGCCGGGACGCTGGGCGCCTATGCGCTGACCGCGCTGCTCACCGCCGCGCTGGCGGTGCTGCTGATCCGGCTCGGCACCGACCCGGTCGAGGCGGCGACCGGCGCCGCGATCGCCAGCTTCGCGGTCTTCGCGGGTGTGGCGATGGCGGTGTTCCACACCCGCAGCGTCGTCAGGGCATGGGTCTGGCTGACACTGACCGGCGCGGCCTGCGGTCTTGTCGTCCTGCTCCTCGGAGCGCAGTGACGAGCCCCTGCCAGGCGGCGAGGCAAATTCCAACCACGGCAACGCCCGTTTCACGCGAATTTTTCCCAGAACCGGCCTTTCCGGTTACGCCCAATTGTCGCCATTCCCGATAGTTGTAGCGCCGTTTCAAAGCAGGCATGTTAGCGTATTGTTTCGGGAGCATGAGATGATGCGGGCATTGCTTTTCGGGCTTGTCGTGATAGCAGCGGCCGCGTTCCCCTCAGCGGCGTCTGCCCAGGCAACAACGCGCCAATGCGGCGCGGTTGAAGAAGCAGGCCCGGCATGCCTGCTGGCGAGGAAGGAACTCAGGTCCCTGCCTGCCGACAAAGTCTATTGGCATCTTGATCGGTTTTCATCGAAGGGCGCCGCCGAGCGAGCTGCGGCCGGAACCAGCGTTGTCGCGGACGCATTTGGATCGACCTGGCTTTTCACGCTGGCGG
>NZ_JBWKOQ010000004.1:0-360818 GCF_059416165.1 Novosphingobium sp. GW821-FHT09E05 | reverse complement strand
CGCGGGGTGGAGCAGCCCGGTAGCTCGTCAGGCTCATAACCTGAAGGTCGCAGGTTCAAATCCTGCCCCCGCAACCAGATCTAAAAATCAAAACAATATCTTAAGGCGCCCGCCGAAATCGGTGACAGGCTTATGTGCCTAGCACAACGCTAACACATTTGCGGGTGTTCGCGATTTGTGAGACATTATTGCCCAGGCCCAATCAAAGCGCTGGCGGCTTGTCATGCAGAGGCACGAGATATTAGGCGGGAAGGTCCAGGTTTACCGGCGCATCGACGGCGGCAACTGGAATTGTTCTGCATCGGTTGGTGGCAGGCAGCATCGGGCCACTACAAAGACGGACAGCCTGTCGCTGGCCAAGCAGGTTGCCGAAGACTGGTACCTCGGCCTGCGCGGCAAACTGCATGCCGGCATCCTAAAGACCGAAAAGACCTTCAAGGACGCCGCGACCCAGTTCCTTCGCGAATACGAGATCATCACCGAGGGACAGCGCAGCAAGCGTTGGACCGAGGGGCACGGTATTCGCCTTCGCGTGCATCTGCTGCCGTTCTTTGGCGACCTTGGTTTGTCCGAGATCACGGGAGGCACGGTGCAGGAGTACCGGGTTCACCGGATGTCGTCGCGGGGCATCGCCAATCCGCATTCGAAAAGCAATCGCCCGGTCTCGGACAAGGCGCCTGCCCGAAAAACCCTTCACAACGAAATCGTGACGCTGCGCCAGGTGCTGCGCACCGCTGTGAGTCATGGCTGGCTGTCGCACCTGCCCGACATCTCCAGCCCCTACCGCGCTTCGAGCAAGGTGGAGCATCGGCCCTGGTTCAGTCCGGGGGAATACAAGCTGCTCTACAAGGCAACCGGATCTTATGCCAATGAGCCGTTCCACGCCCACTTTAAGTGGGACGCGCAGCAAGTGCACGACTACGTCCTGTTCATGGCCAATACCGGTCTCAGGCCCGATGAAGCTTCCAACCTCGAGCACCGTGACGTCGAAATCGTCATTGACGATAAGACGGGGCAACAGATCCTGGAAATCGAGGTGCGCGGCAAGCGAGGGTGGTCTTCTGCAAGAGCATGCCCAATGCCGTTCGCCCCTATGAGCGGCTGCTCAATCGCTCCAAGCTCGTCCAGGCTGAAAGCCGCCGCGCGGCGCAGCGACGGCGCAGGGCTGGAATCGACGACGCACCTGAAGCGGAGTTGCCGAAACCGACCGACAAGGTCTTTGCTGGCAATCACGTAAAACTGTTCAACGGCTTGCTCGCCAGGGCGGAACTCAAGCTGGATCGGGATGGCAAGGCCCGAACCGCGTACTCGTTACGCCACATGTATATCTGTTTGCGGCTCATGGAAGGCCCCGATATCTACGCAGTCGCGCGAAATTGCCGGACGAGTGTCGAGATGATCCAGAAGCACTATGCCGCCCACATCAAGAACATGATCAGCGCGGCTTCTGTGAATGTGCGTAAGGTCAAGCCGAAGCGCCGCCAGCAGCCCGTGCCCGTGGCATTCGAGGATGATGACCTGATTGACGCCTAGTCGCTACTCAGCGCGGCGCCCGCCGACGCGCCAGCGCATCCCCTTACGGGTGCGCCTCGCATCAGCGCCCTTGCGGCGCTGATGTGTGCACGAACGTGCCTCTAAACTTCACCGACCGATCAACGATGTCCAGGCTGACGTGACCGCGGATTCTACCGGCACTGTTTAGAGCTGAGCGCCTTTTAAGGGGACCCTTATCGCGCCCATTGACTATGGCAGGCTGCAGCACAGCAGAGTCTCTGCGATGATTTCCGGGCGCATTCGACCATGACCCGGCGTTCGATTGCGGCAGCAGGCGGCCAACACATGCCGTTCCGATTCGGTGGCGGAAACGTCCGCTCACGCCGAAATCAGCCATTAGCGACGCTGATAGCTGCAGCCATTAAGCGCTATCCCGGTTGTTCAGCAGAGGCAGGCGAACGCGTAAAACCGCCGTACCGGAAAGCACCGGAATTGCGCCGGGCGATCCGCTGGTAAAAGGCAGGACGGCACCTGGATGCCGCCTGCCTTTCCTTGCACTAGAAGTCGATCGAGGCAGACGCCTTGAACGTGCGCGGTGCACCCTGTTGAAGATCAGGCCGGAAGCTGTCGAACGCCGACGCCCAGTAGCGCTTGTTGGCGACATTATCGACGCCTACGCGCAGGGTGAGCGGACTGTCGCCAACCAGTGCAACATAACGGACGCCAAGGTCGAAACGAGTCCAGCTCGGCAAGAACAGCGTGTTGGTGAGGTTCGCTGCCTGCTTGCCGGTGTTCACCACCCTGCCCGTAAGGGTAAGCGCCGGGATGAATGGCACGTCCCATTCAATGTTGGCGTTGAGCAGATATTCGGGAACGCCCGTCGGTTTGTTGCCTTCGTTCACGCCGCCTTGGGTCCTCCGCAATTTTGCGTCGATGATGGACCCGCCGGCGATGAGACGTAGGCCGTCGACAGGCTCGGCGTCGATGCTCAGTTCGATCCCGCGATGGCGCTGGACGCCGAAGGGGCCATAGACCAGGAAGCCGGGCCGAGCGGTATCGAGGGTATAGATCGCGATGTCGCGGTCGATCTGGAACAGCGCGATGCCGGCATTGACCTTACCGAGCGACAGCTTGCCGCCGAATTCATATTGGGTGGAGATGAAGGGTGGCAGGATTTCGCCGGCGTTGCTGACCGGCAGGACGCCGCTGCCGGCATTGGCGCTGACCCCGGCGGTCGCGCCGGGCACCAGCCCCTCCACCCGGTTGGCATAGAGTGACAGCCCTTCCACCGGCTTGACTATGAGGCCAAGTACCGGGGTAACTGCATCCTTGCTATATTGTCCCGAAAGGCCGCCGGCCGGAACGGCGGGCGTGGCATTGGCGGTATAGGTTTTGCTACCGATCGTCTGCAGCCTAAGGCCGGCAGTGATCAGGAGCCGGTTGTCCCAGAAACCGATCGTATCGGACACGAACAGGCTACTCAGCTTCTGGCGCGTGATGGGGAATGGATCGTCGAGATTGCCGCCCTTGGAGGTTAGGGCGCTAGGCCGGGGCACTGCGACCGGGTCGTAGATATTGGTTGTCCCGGAGACGGCGTAGAATTCATAAGCGTTGCGGTTGACCAGCCAATTGAGCGATCCGCCGAAGTTGATCTCATGGCTCCAAAGGTCCGAGGCCAGCTTGACGCGCATTCCCGCCGTCGCCGCTTCATTATTGTCTGTCCTGGGAATGAACGAACCCTGCGCCGTGGCGGCACCCGTAATGGCATCGGTCAGGCGAATAGTTTGGTAAAAGCCGCGTTCCGAGCCGTCACGCGCGCCGAACGCGGCGTAGATCATCGCATTGTCGGCGATGTCATATTCCGCCCGGAACTGGCCGAAAATGTCGCGGAGTGTGGAATACTGCCACGGCTGGCCGAAATTGGTGGAGGCACCCGGTACGGCGGGGATGACACTGCCGATAACCAGCTTGGGGCGCTGATGTTGTACCTTCACGCGCTGATAGACCAGATCGAGCGACAGGCGGAGCGGGCCGTGATTGTAATCGAACGCGCTGCCCAGCACATAGGAGCTGCGAAGCTCGTCGTCGATCGCCACTTCGCCCCGGCGTGCCGTGCCATTGATGCGGACGCCCCATTCGCCATTGGCGCCGAAACGGCGGCTTACGTCGAAGGCGCCCCCGATATGCTCGGGACCGGTATAGTTGAGGGTCAGGCGATTGAGGTCGCGGTCCCCGGCGCGCTTGGGCATCAGGTTGACGCTGCCGCCAATACCGGTGCCGCCCGGTGCCGCGCCGTTGATGAACGCACTGGAGCCGTTCAGCACCTGGACCGACTGGGCCAGTTCGGGCGCGATTAGCTGGCGCGGCGCGATGCCGTATAGGCCGCCATAGCCGACATCGTCGCCGCTCAGCGCAAAGCCGCGGATGACGAACAGTTCGCCAGCAATGCCGAAGCCCGTTGTGGTGCGAACCGCGGGATCATTCTCCAGCACCTGCCCCAAGGTTTGCGGCTGCTGGTTGAGGATCAGTGCCTCATTATAGGTCTTGATGCTGAACGGCGTGTCCTCAGCCTGCTTGTCGCCGAACACCCCGACGCTGCCGCCGCGCAGCACCGCTGTCTGGTTCTGCTTCTGCGCGGTAACGATGATGTCATCGGCGCTCTCCTGCGCAAAGGCAGGCGCGGCGAGGGCGCCGAGCGATATGCCTATCATCAGGCGAGTGATATTGAACGTCACGGATATTCCCCTGGTTTAAAACGAATTTGATGGCCTCAGCCTTACCTCCGGCGTCGCCGCATCGCCCAGGCGACGGCCAGCACGGGCATCGACAGCGCGGCCCAGGACAGCCAGTCAGCCAGGCCATCCCCCGCGAGCGCCGACACCAGCCCGATTAGGCTCAGCACGCCCATCACCAGCGGAGCGGCGAACACCGTCCAGAACGACCGGGTGCGGGTTTGGGATTTCGTGGTCATTCGGCCGGCACCACCAGGCCACCGCTTTCGACTTCACGGACATGCGCGTCGGCACTGGTGCGGCGCTTGCCAAGCCATAGCTGGATCCCGGTCCACAGAACATAAAGAGTAAAGAGGTCGAGGATCGCCCACAGGATCTTGAGGGGCAGGGCCCCATAATCCCCAAAATGCAGCGGCTGCGAATAGGAGAGGGCAACCATATACCAGGGCATCTGGCGAATGTCGGTGAGAACTCCCTTTTCAGCATCGACGAGCGCCGGTGTCAGCACATGCTCGGTCAGCTTGCTCGTGCCCTGCAGGAAGACGGCATAATGATGCTGACTGCTGAAGGCGCCGCCGGGAAAGGCGATGAACTGGGGATTGTTGCCGGGCCGCGCCCTGCGCACTTCCGCCATCGCCTTGTCGATCGAACCATAGCGCGAGGGTGGCAAGGGCGGCTGTCCCTTGTACGTCTGGGTCATCTCAGCAAGCTCACCCATCTGCCACATCTGGCGCAGTGGAGTGGCGGCAGCGTTGATCACACCGGTAAGACCCACGACGCTCATCCAGGCAAGCGCGACGATGCCAAGCAGATTGTGATAGTCGATCTGGCGCAGCCGCTCGCTGCGGCTGACGCGGAGCGTCCCGAAGTCGAGCTTGCGCATGAAGGGCGCGTAGAGGACCGTGCCCGACACCAGGGCGATGAAGAACAGGAAGCCCATCAGCCCCAGGAACAGCATGCCCGGGAGGCCCAAAAACATGTCGGTGTGGAGCTGTAGCAGGAAGTGCATCACACCTTCCTCTGTCTCCTGGCCGGTCGCCTCCTCCGTCGCGCGATTGAGCACGTGGATGGTCATCTCAGCCCCTTTGCTGTCGGGCCGCGGCGCAGTGGTTATGGTCATCAGCGGCGTCTCATTGTCGAACGCCATGAACACTGGGACCTCGCCCGGTTTGCTCAACAGAGCCTTTGCTAGCATCGCATCAAGTGACTTCAGGCCGGGGCCATCGCTAGAGGAGGGGGCCCCGGCGGCCGCCGACTGGTCCGGCACGCCCGACAGCGCGTCGATCTCATCGTGGAAGATCAGCGGCAGGCCGGTGATGCACAGCATCAGCAGGAAAAGCGTGCAGATCAGGCTGGTCCATTTATGGACGAAATACCAGGCGCGGATGGTGCCACGTGTCATTATGAAAGCGGATCATTTGTTAATGCGACCTATTCGCGATAGCAGCAGCTTCGCGAGCGCTCAATAGGGAGCGGGAAATTTTGTCACGCGTGTGGCATTTATGCCGTTGCAAGAAGATCAGGTGTTTTGCACCACGGCAGGTTTCGGGCGTATACCTGCTTTTCGGAATATTATCGGGGAATGGCAGGATTGTCCCAGCTCTCCCCTTTCGGATATCGACCCTGGCTGGCCGCGAAGTTTACAGCAAGCAGTCCGACAAGATCGATCCCTATGTCAGCGCTCTCCTGACCAACCGCTGGGACACCGGCATCGGCGAGATCGGCGCGCTGGTCAGCGTGTCCTTCCACCAGACCCGGTACCGCGACGAGACGATCTTCGGTGGCGGCTACTTCGGCTACAACATCGACAACAGCCGCGCGCCCTATACGCCGGGCGTCCCGCTGAACCCGCGCGGCGCGAATCCGGCCGAACCGCACGTGTTCCGCACCGACGTCATCGGTGCGTTCGACCGTATCGGCACCGGCAAGCGTCCGGCCGCCAACGCCACGCTGCAATGGGCGCCCGACGACCGGCTGACGATCCGCGTTGACGGGCTGTTCTATGGTTTCCGCGACGAAGGCAACGGCAACCAGAACTTCAGCTCGATGAACGGGACGCTGCTTTCGCCGCTGCAGTTCGTAAAACGATACCAAGCTGTTGCAGTCGCTGAGCATCGCCAATGGCCGCGTTGCCCAGTTCGGCAGGCCTATGACAGCAAGGCCGATCGCTACCAGGCAGCGCTGGGCGCGGATTGGAAGAGCGGGGACTGGACCGCCGCGACCGAATTTTCCTACACCCGCTCGAAGGCGACCGACATCGCCAACAACCTCGACGTGGACTTCATCGCCTCGCGCCCGGATGCGGTGTTCAACAACGATTCGGGCACGCCGACTTTCGTGCTGCCGAACGACGATATCGCCGACCCCTCGCGTTATTACCTCTCGCGCATCTCGACTACGCGCACGGTAGGCGACGGCAAGGAACTGGCGTGGCGTGGGGACGTATCTTACCGCTTCGCAGCACTTAGCAATCGCCGCTCGGCTAGGGTGTCTCTCCAATCACCATCTGGCCTGCTTTTTGTAACCGCGGCCGTTTTGTCGTCAATATCCTCAATGGAGGGCAAGCTTCAGGACACGCGTGCCCAGGCTCGTGGCGACTGGACCCTCGCGTGGCCTGCAGCGACGCTCGGGCACATGCTCCTAAGTCCGTACAACATAGTCCGCGCCGATCTGGCGGGCAAATCTGCCGGAGAGGGCGCGGACGTATTGATCAAGCTTCTCAAGTTTCGAACTATAACGGCTGTTCAGTCAATTCGCTGAGCCCCTCGTGAGGTGAATGCGGAAGGAGGTACGAAGGAATTAATTGCGAACTATTCGCAACATCCCTACGGCCTCGGCGAGATCATGTCGAACAACGTACGCTCCCTGACGCGCCTGCTGCTGAGCGAACGCCCTCTCCTGATGCGCCTTGTTCAGCGTATCGTGGGAAATGCGTCCGCGGCCGAGGATGTGACGCAGAGCATTTGGTTGCGCATTCAGCGGATCGACGACCATCCGCCTATCGAGAACAAGAAGGCCTACCTCTATCGCCTCGCCAGGAACTTGGCGATCGATCATGCCCATGCCGACCGGCGGCGCGACGCCGTTCATGCGGAAGCGGCCGATATGCTCAGTCAGCCTGTCGAGGGCAGCGCCGGCGAGCGGCCTCACCTCGCCCGCGATCAGCTCCGGCGGATCGCGGCCGTAATCACGACCTTGCCGGTCCGGACCCAGGAAGTGTTCATACTCAGCCGGCTGGAAGGCTTGTCGTATCGCGATATTGCCGCGAGGCTCGGCATCTCCCGTCCCACGGTCGAAAAACACCTCCGCCGAGGTTTCGACGCCGTTATGCCCCTGTGCGACGAAACGGAATAGTAGTCGGATGGTTGGCCAAAACGACGGCGGCACCGGTCTTGGATGCGAGGCAAAAACAACGCGGTCGAACCGCGACGAGGATTTGATGACGCGGACAGTGGCGGATCATGGTGCGTCCAGCGATGAACAGGCGCGAGACTGGGTACTGCTGCTCGCCTCGGGCGAGGTCACGCGTTCCGAGATCCATGCCTGCCAGGCCTGGCTGGCGGCCGACTCCGGTCATCGCGCCGCGTTCGAGCGCCGCCGCTCTGCTTGGCAGGACTTGTCCCGGTATCCGGACATCTTCGTCCAACCCGCATCGCGGTGGCGGTCACGCTCGCGGCGGGTGAGCCGATGGCTCGCCTCACGCCCCGTGGCCGCCTTGAGTGGGGCGGTGGCGGCCGGCCTGATGGCCGCGTTCTTCGCCCCGCAGGCCTTGCTCTGGGCCAAGGCGGATTACACCACGTCGGCCGAGGTGCTCCGGATTGCCCTGCCGGACGGATCGGTGGCGGTGCTCGACAGCGAGGCGGCGATCGCCGTCGCGTTCGACGGGCAGCAGAGGCGCGTCGAACTCCTGGCCGGCAATGCGTTCTTCACGGTTCGCCACGGTGACGCGCGGCCCTTCCGTGTGGCCGCGTCGGGCGGGGTGATCGAGGACATCGGCACAAGCTTCGAGGTGCGCCGAGAGGCCGACGGCACGGTGGTCGGCGTGGCCGAAGGCGCGGTGAAGGTCAGTCCGCGCGGCATTGCGCAGGCTGCCTCGCTGCGCCTCCAAGAAGGCGAAACACTCGCCTACGACGAAACCGGGGGCCTCAGGCGAGGGCGTCGTCGCAGCTCTGCAGACATCGCTGCCTGGCGTGACGGCGAACTGCTGCTCGACGATTCGAACGTAGCGGCCGCGATCACTGCCGTGGGGCGCTATCGCCGGGGGCCTACCTGGATCTGGGCAGACCTTTCCGGCGGGGAGCCGGTAAGCGGGGCGTTCCGGACCGACCGTGCCGACGAAGCGCTGCGCGCCATCGCCAACGAGGCCGGACTGTCGGTCCGCTGGCTGCCCGGCGGCGTCGCGATCGTCATGCCGAGGTAGTTCCGGGAAAAAAGATCGAACCGGGGTTGGCCAGAACCGGCCCGCGAACGGTCTACCAGGCGCCGTTAATGCTAATGCGACGCGACGGCATATGTTTTGGCCGTCCTGACGGCGCCATCGTTCGGGGGAATTTTCGTGATAACCTTGCTGCCGCGCATTGCTTTCGCCATGCGCTCAAACCTTCATGTCACATTGCTGGCAACCTCTTGCATTGCCACGGCGCTGCCCATCGGCACCTCCGCGCAGGAAGCGCGATCGGAGACGCGCCAGTTCGCCATTCCCGCGCAGCCGCTGCCCGACGCCCTGCGCCGCTACATGCGCCAGTCCGGCATCCAGGTGAGCTACAGGAGCAGCCTCGCACAGGGGCGGGCCTCCACGCGGGTCGAAGCCGTGCTGACCCCGCGCGAGGCGCTGCGGCGCCTGCTCGCGGGCACGGGCCTGACTTTCCGCTTCGTCACGCCGACCACCATTTCGCTCGAACCTGAAACGCACGGTGCGGCCCCGGCCGCTTCCGAACCCAACGTCGTTACGCTGGGCTCCGTCAGCGTGACCGCCACGGCCCTCGACGACGACATGGCGACGCAGGGGACGGGCTCGTACACCACCCGGCAGATGAACATCGGCCGGATGGGCGAGAGCCTGCGCGAAATCCCGCAGTCCGTTTCGGTCGTCACGCGCAGCCAGCTCGACGACCTTAACCTCAACACCGTCAACGATGCTATCGCGGTGACGACCGGCGCTGTCCTCGTCCAGAACGACGACGTCAACGAGCGCACCGAAATCTTCTTCCGCGGCCTGCCGGTTGATTCGCTGCGGGTAGATGGCGCGGCCGTGTCCAGCAACAACGACGTGATGATGTTCGATACCGCGATCTACGACCGGATCGAGGTTCTGCGCGGGCCTTCCGGTCTGTTCCAGGGCGCAGGTCAGCCGGGTGGGACCGTCAACCTCGTGCGCAAGCGCGCGCCCGACACCTTCTCCGCCGGCGTGGAGGGGCTGGTCGGCTCGTGGCAGCAGTTTCGCGGGCAGGTCGATATCGGTGCGCCGCTCAATGCCGCGGGCTCCATCCGGGCACGCGGCGTGGCGGTGATCAACGATGCGGAATCGTTTGTGGATCTCATCAACACGCAGCGCTGGCTGGTGTTCGGCACGGTGGATGTCGATATTGCCGAGACCACCACGCTGACGCTCGGCGGGACTTGGCAGCGGGGCCATGGGCGCAACGCGCGCGGTTTGCCCGCCTATGCCGATGGTACTCTCGCCGACGTTCCGCGCTCGACCTACATCGGCACCAAGTGGGATCACAGCGGGACCCGTTCCGGAGACCTGTTCGCGAACCTCGAGCATCGGTTCGACGGCGGCGCGGTGCTTACCGCCACGGCCAGCTTCCTCGAGCGCAAGCGCGACGGCAAGATCGCCTTCGCGGCCGCGGCGATCGATCCGGTCACGGGCAACACGGAACTGACCCCCGAGCACCGCATCGACCGGGAAACCAACTACAACATAGACGCGCACCTGCTGGTGCCCTTCGAGATGGCCGGGCAGGAACAGAAGGTCCTTTTCGGCGCCGACTACCGCACCGCGCGCGAAAAAATGGACCGGGCGCGCGGTGATGAGATCGTGCAGAACGTATTCGCTCCCGATCACGACGTGCCCGAACAGGACCTCGTTTTCGACCGTTTTGACGGTGTCGAGACGACGCAATACGGCGTCTACGCGCAGGCGCGGCTGAAGCCGGCCGCTTGGGGAACGCTCGTGCTGGGCGGACGGGTAAGCTGGTGGGATACCGGTTCGTGGGATCGCGAGAGCGGGGAAGAGGATTCCGCCCTCAGGATTCGCGGCAAGTTCACACCTTACGCCGCCGCCGTCGCAGACTTGGACGAGCATTTCTCCGCTTACGTCTCCTACGCCTCGATCTTCTCGCCACAAGAGGAACGAACGGTCGAGAACGACGCTCTGAAGCCGCGGACCGGGAGCCAGTACGAAGTCGGTCTCAAGGGGGCGTTCCTCGACAGTCGGCTCAACGGGCATGTCGCGCTGTTCCGGATCGACGAACGCAACCGCGCGATCGCCGATCCCGACGAGCCGGAATTCTCCGTCGCCGCCGGCCGGATGCGCAGCAAGGGCTTCGAGGCGGAAATCGCGGGCGAGGTCGCGCCCGGCTGGCAGCTCATCACCGGCTACACTTACGCCAAGACCCGCTACCGTGACGATCCGGCGAATGCAGGCCTTCCCTTCGACCCGCGCACTCCTCGCCATGCCTTCCGGCTCTGGACGCACTACGAATTGCAGCAGGGCGCTTTGCAGGGCTTGTCCTTGGGTGGCGGGGTCAAGGTGTACGGTGAGTTCTACCGTACCGACGATGGCGCCCGTTTCTCGCAGGGCGGCTATGCGACGGTGGATACGCAGTTCGGCTACGATCTCGGTAACGGAGTCAAGCTGGCCGGCACCGTGACCAACCTCTTCGACCGCAAGTACTTCCAGTCGGTGGGCTATTCCGAGCGGCAGAGCTACTTCGGCCGTCCGCGTGCCTTCACCGTCAAGATTGTCGCCAACTGGTGAAGCCGAAAGTAGTGGAGCGCAAAACGGCTACAGCAGCGGGCTCGCTGTGGTGGCGGCTGCATCATTGGTGCGGGCTCAAGCTAAGCCTGCTGATGGTCTTCGTGTTCCTGACCGGAACGCTTGCGACGGTGTCCCAGGAGATGGACTGGCTTGCCCAGCCAGCGCTTCGGGCATCGACTCGCGTGGCGTCGCTGGTTCGATGCCGCCGGTCGTGCGTTGCCGGGCGGCACTATCGAGGAGATCAATTCGCCAGTGGCCCCCGGATATGCGGCGGAGATCACGTGATCGACGGGCGCGGCGAGGATCGTATCGTCTACGCGGATCCATGGTCGGCCGACGTCCAAGGCGTGAGTTCGACCCTGACAGCGCGCCGGGCCCTGCGCCAGTTGCACCGTCATCTCATGCTACCGGGCAGCATCGGGCTGCCAATCGTCGCGATGCTGTCGATCCCTCTGCTCGTACTGCTCGTTACCGCGTTTCCTGTCTACAAGAAGTGGTGGCGGGGCTTCCGGCGCTGGACCCGGCCGATCAAGCGCAAGGGGGACGGTCGGCGGTACGTGGGCGACCTGCATAGGCTGGCCGGACTGTGGTCGCTCTGGTTCGTGACGCTCATTGGAGTTACGGGTCTGTGGCATCTGGCCGAGTGGCGGGCGCGGAGGCGCCGGACTTTGCCGATGAGCAAGCGTACCAGATTTTTTGCTCTTTTCCGAAGCCGTTCTTCACATTTGGTCTGCAGAGGCGCCTTCGTCGAGCCTAAAGCGATGAACGGACGGCCGGATTCGGGCAGCCAACTTTTGCTCAGGAACGTCCACTAACAGGGCGGAATCTTGGCCCCGGCTTTGGCGAGTGGAGTTTAGGCGTCAGCTTTCGATCTGAATATAATGATAAGGCAATTTCGATTGCTCGCGTGCATTGGAGCGGGGCTCTAAGAACACGGCTCAAACGCGGACGAGCAGTTCCCGGCTTGCCCGCGCCACCCTGCGGATGAGGTCAGCATCGACGATAGAGCCGGTGTCTCCCGCAACATGGTGGTATGGGTTCGTGCCGACGAATCCGATTACGTTGGGATAGCCCGAGCGGATTGCCGTACCGGCCTCCCCGGCGCCGCCGTCTTTGATGAACGCCGGATCGCTCCAGCCGTCCCAGCCGGTGAACACCGACCGGGCCAGCGCGATCGCCGGGTCGGTCACGATGCAGAAGCGCTTGGCGCTCGTTGCCAGCGGCGTCAGATGTCCGTCGCGCAGTTCGGTCGCTTGCGTCACGACGCCCGCGCCGAAAAGCAGGAACAGGGCAGTTTCCTCGGGCTTGGGTAGCTTGCTTTCGATCTGATGCGATGCGCCGAGGTTTTCGTATTCGTGACCGCTGTTGCTGCTGAAGACGACGTTGAGCGCCAGCCCGCTGGTCGGCAGCCAGCGCATGAGGTCGAGCCAGATGGCGATCCCGGGGCCGCGCTCGGCCGCGCATGTCAGCCATCCGGACCGGGGAGTGGTGACGATGACGTTCCTGGTCGCTCCGGGCGCGCGGTAGCGTCCGGCGACGTTGAACGCCTCTCGTCTTCCGGCGCGGCCGGTGACGGTCAGGGTGGCGCTGGTCCGATCCCAGGCCGCATCTAGGAACGGCGCGGCGTCTCGGGGCGCGAGGCAGGCGACGGGAAGCGTGAAGAGCGGCTCGTCCCCCGGCGCGTTGAGGGCGATCGCCTCGCCGGTGGGGCCGTTGGTCAGCAGGACCACGCCCACGGCCCCCGCCCTCTCGCAGGCAGCGACGGCCTTGCGGATAAGCGGGTCAGTTGCGGTCGACCAGTTCTGGCGGGGCAGGTCGATCAGCACGATCGCGCCGGCGGGGATCGATGCGGGGCTGCCGGGATCGAAACGGAAAAGCGGTCCATCCACGCCCTCTGCCGGGGTCTGCCGGACGATCGCCTGTGGGATGAGCGAGGCCGCCGTGCCCGCTACGCGTAGTTCCACCGTTCGGGGTTCGAAGAACGGGGCGTGGAACGTCGACCGCTCGACGCTGTACCCGGCCCAGGCCAGTTCATCGGCGATCCACGCGCCCGAGGCATTGTCGCCCGCGCCGCCCGATGCCTTCGCGCCGAAGCCGATGTAGCGGCGCAGATCTTCTTCGATGTGGTCGATCGGGGCGTGCGAGGCACCAGTCCTAGCAAGAACGCGGCCCGGCCCCAGCAGCGCGGGCATTGCGCCGAGCGAGGCCAGCAGTTTGCGCCGGTCCAAGGTCATGTACGTCTCCATGCGAATCTCCCGATCGTCGTCACGGGTCTCAGACCGCGTATTTCGCCAAGGCCTTGTCGTTCAGTTCCACGCCGAAGCCGGGCAGTGACGACAGGGTGAGCGTGCCGCCGCGCACGTCTTCGAAAGGTTCTAGCAATTCGGCACGCCACGGCACTTCACCGAAGGCGTATTCCAGCATCGTGAAGTTGGGCACGCTCGCCATCACGTGCGCCGCCGCGACGTTGCCGACCGGGCTGGCCGGGCCATGCGGGGAGACCAACAGGTCGGCGGCCTCGGCGATCGCGGAAATCTTCTTGAGTTCGAGCATGCCGCCGCACAGCTTGACGTCGGGCATGACGATGTCGACGGCGCCCGCCGTGGCATAGCGATAGAATTCCCGGATGCCGAACAGCGCCTCACCGCCGGCGGTGGTCATGCGGGCAGCGCGATTGATCGTAGCAAGGTCTGTAAAGCCGTTTTCGGCAGTGACTTCTTCCAGCCAGAACAGATCGAGTGGTTCGAAGCGCGGGAGCAGATCCAATCCCTGCGCCAGGGTGAAGCGGCTGTGCACGTCGATCATCAGCTTGCGTGCCGGGCCGATCGCGTCGCGCACGGCCTGGGCGCAGGCCAGGCCATGGCGGGCGCCCTCGGTAACGTCCGCGCCCGGCGAGGGAATTTTGGGCATCTCGTCGAACGGGGCCAGCTTGATCGCATCGAACCCGGCGTCGACGGCGCGGCGGGCCATGGCGGCGAAGCCTTCGGGTGTGCGTGGATCGGTAGAGCGGTTGATGTTGGCATACAGCGCGATGCGATCATGCAGGCGGCCGCCAAACAGGTGGTAGGCAGGCTGTCTGGTGGCCTTGCCGATCAGGTCCCACAGGCATTGTTCGAGCGCACTCGCGGCGGACCGGGCCTGCCCTCCGCTTTGCGCGACTACGGCGGCGGCGGCGGCGCGGAACCACTCGACATCGAAGATCTGGCGGCCGCGAAGGAGGTCCGCAAGCTGCTTGAGGAACGTCACCGTGCGCGCATCGTCGCCGCCGTGCGACGCATCACCGATACCGGTGAGGCCGCTCGCCGTGCGCAGCCGCACGATCACCCAGTTGCCGCGCTTGTTGACTTGGACCTGGAAGACTTCGAGGTCGGCGATGGTATGGTCGCGCGATCGGCGCGGCGCGGCTTGCGCCTCGCCCAGCCCGGCGAGCGGGGCTGCGGCGAGGCTTTGGAGTAGGCTTCTGCGTTTCACGAGGGTGGTCTTTCCGCTGGAGTCGGGGACTAATGCCGGGTCACGGGCGGGTGCGGGCATCGATGCCCTGCTGCAGGACGGCCTCGTCGCGCTCGCCGGCGAAGTAGCGGGCAAGGATCCAGACCACCGCTTCTGGTTGTTCGGGCAGGATGGCGTGGCTGGCGCGGCGCAGGGTCACGCTGCGCAGGCGCTCGCCGATGTCCTGGCGCAACTGGTCGACGTTGCCGGCAGGCGCGATCGGGTCCTCGTCGGCCTGTACCAGTAGGATCGGCGCGCTGCCGCCCCGCCACCACTGATCGACGCTGGAGCCGCTCATCGCGGTGCCCTGGTAGGCCTTGGCCTGCGCGAACCACCCGGTGAGCCAGACGCTGGGGTCGTGGCCCGCCGCGAAGAAGGCGATGCTCAGCGCCTTGAGCCGTTCGGTATCGGAGCGCACGCCCTGCGCGGCGGACACGGCGATGGAATCGCCGACCTGGGGCAGGGGAGCCGCCTTGCCGCCTCCGGCAAGCAGGACCACGTTCCTGACGCTGGCGGGGCTCGATGTCGCGAAGGCGCGCGCTACGCGGTTTCCGAAGGCATGGCCAACGACGTCTACCGGTCCGTCGCACAGAGCGTGTGCGGCGGCCTGCGCGTCGTCGGCCAGGTCGAACAGCGAGGTCGGTGGCGGGCCTTCTGTCTTGCCCGTTCCGCGTGGGTCGGGAAGAATGGCCATGTAGCCCTGCTTCGCCAGGCGCGCCGCTACGTCATCGAAATCGGCGGCACCGCGTGCCAGCGACGGGATGAACAGGATCGGCCGGCCCTTGCCGATGGTGCGGACGTGCACGCGCACCGCACCCGGCGCCGGTATGTCGACGCCGGCCGGTACGGACCGGCAGCGCGTGGCCTTGCCCGGGACCGCACTGGCGGCGCCGGGAAGGAGGAATGCGGCAAGAAGGGCAGGCAATGCCCAGCGGACGAGAGCCATGGTCGACAATTCCTCCGGTTCAGAAGTTCGCGCGCAAGGTGGCGCCGATCTGACGGGGATTGCCGATCTGGCCGGTGATCAGGCCCGTCGTCGCCGCCGACATCGAGGTGTAGTAGTTCTTGTCGAGCAGGTTACGCGCCCACACCGACAGGTCCCAGCGCGAGTCCTGGATGCGCAGTCCGACGCGGGCGTTCAGCACGCCGTACCCGGGGACCCGCGCATAGCGGGAATTGGTGTCGTCGGTGGTGAAGGACGAGCGGTGGTTGAAGTCCGCGCGCAGATAGACATCGTCGTCGCCGACGAGTTGGACCGGGATCGAATAGTCGGCGGCCAGGGCATACGTGAACTTGGGAATGTTGGTGAGTTGCGCGCCGCTCAGATCCTGCACCTGGCTAAGGTTGCGGTTCTCCGCTGCCGCCTGCGCGTTGGGGTACGAGGTGTAGACTGTGTCCGTATACGCCAGCGAGGCCGAAAGCCGCAGTTGCCGCGTGGGAGCAAACGCGAGGTCGGCCTCGAAGCCGCGCGAGCGCACGCCAGGAATGTTGGAGATGTAGCGGCGGTAGGAGGTCGTGGTGCCGATCTGCTCGGCGATGGCGGCCTGGTAGTCCTCCACGTCGGTCCAGAAGCCGGAGAGGTTGGCGGTGATCTTGCGGTCCCAGAACTGCGACTTGAGGCCCACTTCGTAGGCATTCACCTTTTCGGGATCGACTATGCCCGAAACCCCGGCAGGAAGCTGGCCGACATTGACGCCGCCTGACTTCACGCCCCGGGCGTAGCTCGCGAAGACGAGGATGTCGGGCGCCACCTTGTAGGAAAGGTTGATCTGGCCGGTCAGGGCGTTGTCGCTGACCGCGCGCGAATAGCTGGTGGCGGGATAGATCGCATCGCGCAGCGCCTGCGCGGTTGCCCGGTCGGTCGTGCTCAGAACCGACAGGTCGTTGCCCGCCACGGTGTACTGGTCGTAGCTGGCCCGGCGCTCCTCGTGGGTAAAGCGCAGGCCGCCTGTCACGCTCAATGCGTCCGTTGCGTGCCACGTTGCCTGGCCGAAGGCGGCATAGCTGTCGGTCTTGGGTTCGGCGGCGGAATCCGCCTGGAAGCCGGTGTAGGCGTAGTTGGCGAGGGTGCGGTTGGCGGTGGGGTTGTTCCAGGCGGCATAATCGGCACCGAGCTGATACTCGCTCAGCGCGTGGATGACCTGGTGGAAGTAATAGGCGCCCAGGACATAGTCGATCCGGCGCGTCCCTTGCGAGGCTAGGCGCACTTCCTGGCTGAACTGCCGCTGGCGATTGGCGGTGCCGCCCACCGGATTGATGTCGAGCGCGGTGCCGTCGCTGTCATTGTGCGGTTGCCAGTTCCAGTAGCGGTAGGCCGTGATCGAGGTCAGCATCGCCCAATCGAGATCGACGTCGACCTTCCCCGACACGCCGCCGCTGCTCATGACCGAGGTGGTCGGGGCGTCGACGCTGGTCACGCGAGCGAACGGATCGCCATAGGCGCCGGGCTGGGCGTAGCCGAGCCGGGTGGTGCGATCGATGATGTTGTTGGCGATCGTCGCGCCGTTGTCGTACTTGGTGAAGTAGCCCAGCCACGCGCTGCCGTTGCCCGATGCGGACTGCTTGGAGTAGTCGCCGATCAGCTTGACCTTGACCGTTGCCGAGGGTGTGAACAGCAGTTGTCCGCGCAGCGAGGTGTTCTTGCTGTCGCCCAGGCTGCGGTCGTTGTAGGCGTTGTGGAAGTAGCCGTCCTCGAGGGTGCGCGAAGCGGTCAGGCGCACCGCGAGGAGATCGGGAACGATCGCGGTGCTGCCGCTGGCGCGCAACTGCCGGTAACCGTTCTCGCCGATCGAGATTTCGCCGCGGAATTCCGGCGTGAAGCTGGGCTCGCGAGTGGAAATGTTGATCGCGCCGGCAGTCGTGTTCTTGCCGAACAGCGTACCCTGGGGGCCACGCAGGACCTCGATGCGCTCGAGGTCGATGAGATCGAACTGCGACGAGCCCACGCGGCCGTAATAGACGTCGTCGACATAGACTCCCACGCCGATCTCGAGACCGTCGTTCTGGGTCGAATTGGACCCCAGGCCGCGGATGTTGAGGTAGGTGTTGCGCGCATTGGTGCCGCGGATGTTGAGGCTGGGCGTCAGGTTCGCGACCTGCGTGAGGTTGCTGTAGCCGGTCGCCAGCAGCGCGCGACCATCGACGGTGCTCAGCGAAATGGGCACGTCCTGGGCCCTTTCTTCGCGCCGACGGGCAGTGACGAGAATTTCGCCGTCGCCCCGGATGCCCGGCTCTACGCCGGCCTGCGGCGCTTCTTCAGCGGCCCATGCGGGGCAGGCGTTGGTCAAAGCGGCCGTAGACACACTGAACAGGATCGACGACAGCAATTGGACGCGCGACATTGGTTCCCCCTTGAGGATCTAGATCGAAGTATTCGGATGAGCACACGTCAAAGCGCCGTTGGGCCGAAGGCTCAACGGGAACGCACGGATCCGTATGACCCTTGAGCGTGCATGGATGACGGCCTGGCGATGACGCCTCGGCGAATGCGTCGGCATGCAAGAGCGGTGGCCGAACGCGATGTCTACCTACAGGGTTGAGATTTAACGGCAACTGAAGGTTTCATTGTCAGGACTAAAGTCTTGATTGCATCCATGCCGCCCGACAGGCCACCTTGCAGGTGCGCATCACGTGCGGCGATGCGTTTCCGGCATATGTAGAAAAGCTCACCCCATTCGGAACTCGGCCCTGCGCAGATCCCGGATAGGCCGTTGTTGTCGGTCATCGAAGCGATCAAGCACCGCCCCGCACCATATTCGGGCGCGATCAGTCGGCGTCGCTTTTAAGCTCCAGCGCAACCTCCTGGATCAGTGCTCTCAACCAGCTGTGAGCCGGGTCATGTCGGTAGCGGACGTGCCAAGCCATCTCGACAGGGAAGCTGCCGAGATCGACGGGTGAGGGCAGGATCTTTAGCCGCGGGTCCTGCATCAGCCGCCGGCAGATGAGCGAAGGCAACGTCGCGCAGTAATTGGTCACCGCGACCATCTCGGCGACCGCGAAGAAGTTGGTCACGGAAATGGCAACGTCGCGCTTGAGCTGCTGCTGCGCCAACGCCTGGAAGAGGCCGGCCCGCATTCGGCCAGGTGGCATGATGTTGACGTGCTTCAACGTCTCGAACTGTTCGCGCGTCATGGCGTCGCCGATCTCGGGATGATCCGCTCGCACGGCGCAAGCGAACCCCTCGTTCATCAGGTGCTGGACAACAAGATTGTCTGGTGGATCGACGATGCGGCCGAGCACCATTGCAGTCGTACCGGACACGACACCGGTCTCGCCGAGGTCGTTGCCATAGGGCGTCAAACGCAGCTTGATGCCGGGCGCGACCTGCTGCAGTCGGGCAACGATCGCCGGCACCAGCACGAACTCGACGTACCCGTTCGGCGCGATGGTGAAAAGCCGCTCGGCCTGGGCGGGATCGAACCCCTGTTGACCGAGCACTGCGTCGTCGAGCCGCGCCAGCGCGTCGGCAATTGCGGGTGCGAGCTCGAGCGCAACCGGAGTCGGCTGGATACCATAGCGTTCGCGGATGAAGAGCTGGTCCTGCAACATCAGCCGCAAGCGCGACAGAGCATTGGAGAGCGCTGGTTGCGTCATACCTACGCGCTCAGCCGCGCGCGTGACGCTGCGCTCTTCCATCAAGGCAACGAAGATCGGCAGCAGATTAAGATCGTAGCGCATTCAGCCATATCGCTGAGCGAATATCTGATATCAAGATTATAAACTTCTGGAATATATCAGGATGCCCCATCTCCCTCTCGTCGGCAGCGAATGCTGCAAAACAACAGAGGCTCAGATGACCAAGGCGAAAATACTCATCCTCGGATCCAACGCGACGCAGATCGAGCTGCGCGGCGGCGGCACCGCCACGATCGGCCAGTACCTCAACGAGACGACGGTTCCCGCACTGGCATTGATCGACGCCGGCTACGACGTCGTGCTCGCCGCGCCCAAGGGAACCAAGCCGCACATCGATGAAGTCTCCGACAAAGTCGAGCATTTCGGCGGCGATCAGGCTGCATATGATCGGGCCTCACGCTTCTTCGACGACCACGCTGCCATGAATGATGTGCGCACACTACGGTCTGTCATCGAAGGCGGTCTCGACGGCTATGCTGGCGTCTTTGTCCCTGGTGGCCACGCGCCGGTGGTCGATCTGATGCAAGATCCCGATGCCGGTGCCATCCTGCGCCACTTCCATACGACTGGGAAGCCGACCGCGCTGCTCTGCCACGGTCCGGTCGTCATCGCAGCGGCTCTCGCCGATGCGCCCGCGTTCAGGGCGGCGCTGATCGAAGGCGACGAGGCGAAGGCAGCCGACTTGGCCGAAGGCTGGATCTACGCTGGCTATCGGATGACCGTCTTCTCGGCGAGCGAGGAGAAGATCGCCGAGCAGCATCTGCTGAAGGGCGAACTCTACTTCGATATGCCGAAGGCGTTGCGGATTGCCGGCGGCAACGTCTCGGTCACGCCGAGTGACTTCGCGTCCCATGTTGTTGTCGATCGCGAGCTGATCACGGGGCAGAACCCTGCCTCCGATCACGCGCTCGCAAAGGCGCTGATCGAGGCGCTCGGCCGCTCCGCTGCTGCTGCATGAGCACACGCATGACGGGCGGCGCCCTTCGGATGGGCCCACTCTCTTCCACCCTCCCATAAGGATCAACACCATGCTTACTCCCGTGAAAGTTGTCGCCGTTCTTACAGCCCGTTCCGGTGCCGCCGATCGGCTGCGTATCCTGCTCGACGGTATGCTCGACTCCAGCCGGGCGGAACCTGGCAATCTGCGCTACGATCTCTGGCAGGACCAGAGCGAGCCTGGCCGCTTCGTCCTTGACGAGCTTTACGTGGACGGCGCCGCCGTCGCGGCACACCGCGCGACGCCGCATTTCCAGGCGTATCTCGCCGTGATCAATGACCTCGCAGAGCGGACCGCCTTCGTCCTCGATCCGGTTTCCGCGACGTGAGGATTTGTGATGCATCACATGAAGCATTGGATCGGTGCCGCACTCTAGGCCCGCCCCTTCACGCAGAATCAGACGATCGACCTACGAGCGACAAGGCTCGCCGGCTGACCGGACGGACGTCAGGCGTTCGTGGCATTTGAAGATAACGCGGGTGACGGCATTGGGCCTTTGCTTCCGTCATAACCCGCGATAGGCGCGATCTATGATGAACATTCCCTGGGACCAGCCCGCAACACTGATCGATCTGGATGGCAAGACGCCGGTCATCGGATTGATGCTCGAATGCGTGATGCACTTCTCGCTCTTCAAGCCTTTCGCCAAGGAGCAGGCGCGCATCCTGCTGACGCAGCCCGTGTTCCGCGAAGGCCGCAAGACCCGCACCTGGGTTCTCAATCCCGACGAGATCGAAAAACTTGTCGAGCGGCTCAATGCCGAGAAGGCCGCCCAGTAAGCCCGCGGATCAGGTGGCATCCCTCGGGTCGATCGTTGCGGAAAGGACGAGGATCGTGCGCGCGTGCCTCGAGGACACGGCTCCGCGGTCCGCGCCATTGCCGCCGCCCAGCGTACTTGCCAATGGAATGCCGCGCCGCCTCGTCTCAGTCGCCACAAAGCGATCGCGGTGCGCCAGCCCTCCGTCGGTCAAGGACAGCAGAATGATCCCGCGCTCGTCAGTGCCACGAGTGAGTGCGACATGGATCACGTCTCGGCGGCAATCAACGCCCGTCCCTATCCACTACCTGTCGGTTAGCGATGAGCGATGCCTCAATGAGGTTGCGGCCGGTCTGAGCAGCGGCCGTGGCAGTCATTGTGACTGCCACGCCGTTGGGCCCGTCGAGCACGACCAGCCCGTCTTCGGCGCTCGCTATTCCGGCATCGGATCGGGGTTGAGGTGCGTTAGGTGATGATGGTGTCGTCATGAAAAGGCTCTTTCGCTTCGGGGGACAGTGACTGCGTATCGTCGATGTAGAGATAGGCAGGGTCGAACTGTCCCCGCGTAGCCAAGCGTCCTGGATCGGGTATCTCGACAAGCGACGAGCGGAACACGCACAGACCCTCCTCGCGCATCTGCCTCAGGACCCGGTTGACGTGAATATTGGTAAGGCCGCAGATCTCGGCCAGGTCGGTTTGGGTAAGGCCCAGCGCGAACCGACGGCCGTCGCTGAGCCCGGCTGACATGAGCCTGGCGTTCGTCTCGCACAGAAAATGCGCCACCCGCCCCATTGCATCGAGACGACCGAGGCGGAACAGCCATGCCCGGTGGATCGCCGCATCGATGAGCGTGGAAAACCACAGCTTGCGGCCGAGCTCTGGGCGTTCGGCGATAATGGCATCCAGGGAGGAGTGCGGCACGATTGCGACGGTTGCCGCAGTCATGGTCGCTACGTCGTGGTCGAGGACCTTCAGGGGATAGGCGTGGAGATCGACGAAATCGCCCGCCACGTGAATCGCCACCAACTGCCTCAGGCCCTTTCGATCGTCGATATAGCGAGAAAGGATGCCCTCGATCAGCAAGGTGCTGTGATCCAGTTCCACGCCCGCGCGCACGACGATCTTGCGTGCGTCGAGCGTCTGCACTTCCGCAATCGAAGCGTCCAGTGTGGCACGCTCTTCGCGCGAGAGACTGACGCCGCGTTTGTATCGGAGGAAGCGGTCAGTAAACACGGGATCGTCCCTTGCTGGCGTCGGTGAACGGGCTTCGATCCCAGCCTAACCCCTCGCTAAAGCGCGTGTTTCACAGGCTGCGGCCATAAACGTGCTGATGCAGGTTAATATTGGCGGATCGCGCGCAACTGAACGATCACGGCCCTTGTTACTGTCACACTAGTTGCCGGATGCCTCCATTCGTGTGCCGCCGACGAGCTGGCGCAACCCTGCCTCATGACTTTTGACCGAAAGGAAAGCCACATGGCCAAGACGCCAACCAAGCCGCGCGCGAAATCATCCGAAAAGCTCACGCCGCCAGTACCGGCGAGCGCTGATGTGGGAGGCGAATCTCCACAGAAGGCCTCGCCGGTCCCGGGAGACGCGGACCTGTCGTTTACTTACGCCCAATCCCAGGGGGCGGGCGGTGAAACGCATCAAGTGGCAGCAGGCGATGTCGCTGTCCTCACGACGCAACAGGGTATTCCGGTCGCCGACGACCAGAATAGCCTCAAGCAAGGCGCGCGCGGCCCGACGTTGCTCGAAGATTTCCATTTTCGCGAGAAGATGTTCCACTTCGACCATGAACGCATCCCCGAGCGCGTGGTCCATGCCCGCGGCTACGGCGCCCACGGCTTTTTCGAGTTGACCGACAGCCTCTCCGACGTCAGCCGCGCCGACGTCTTCCAGCGGGTCGGTGAGCGTACACCCGCCTTCGTGCGGTTCTCGACGGTGGCCGGATCCAAAGGGTCGGTCGATCTGGCCCGGGATGTGCGCGGCTTTGCAGTCAAGCTCTACACGAAGGAAGGCAACTGGGACCTCGTCGGCAACAACATCCCGGTGTTCTTCATCCAGGATGCGATGAAGTTCCCCGACCTGATCCATGCAGCCAAGCCCGAGCCCGACCGCGCCTTCCCGCAGGCCCAGACGGCGCATGACAATTTCTGGGACTTCATCAGCCTGACGCCCGAGAGCTTCCACATGGTCATGTGGACCATGTCCGACCGCGCCATCCCGCGTTCGTTCCGCACGATGGAAGGCTTCGGGGTCCACACCTTCCGGCTCGTCGATGCCGATGGCAAGTCCACGTTCGTCAAGTTCCATTGGAAGCCCAAGCAGGGCCTGCAGTCGGTGATGTGGAACGAGGCGGTCAAGATCAACGGGGCCGATCCCGACTTCCACCGCCGCGACTTGTGGGATGCGATCAACTCAGGCA
The DNA here is from genome assembly GCF_059416165.1 of Novosphingobium sp. GW821-FHT09E05. NCBI lineage: Bacteria > Pseudomonadati > Pseudomonadota > Alphaproteobacteria > Sphingomonadales > Sphingomonadaceae > Novosphingobium > Novosphingobium sp. GW821-FHT09E05. The sequence continues at coordinate 337,304 of NZ_JBWKOQ010000004.1, read as the reverse complement.
ATTTCCCCGAATGGGAACTGGGGGTCCAGCTGTTCGACGATGCCTTCGCCGACAGCTTCGACTTCGACGTGCTCGACGCCACCAAGCTGATCCCCGAGGAACTGGTGCCGATCCGCGTAGTGGGCCGCCTGGTCCTCGACCGGGTGGTCGAGAATTTCTTCGCCGAGACTGAGCAGGTCGCCTTCTGCACCCAGAACGTGCCGCCCGGCATCGATTTCTCCAACGATCCGCTGCTGCAGGGGCGCAATTTCTCGTACCTCGACACTCAGATCAAGCGCCTGGGCGGTCCCAACTTCACGCATATCCCGATTAACGCGCCAAAGTGCCCCATGGCCCATTTCCAGCAGGACGGGCACATGGCGATGCACAACCCCAAGGGCCGCGTGAACTACGAGCCCAACAGCTGGGGGCCGACGCAGGGAGGCCCGCGCGAAGACCCGGTGCGCGGCTTCACCAGCTTTGCAGAGCAAGCCGATGGTCCCAAGCAGCGGGTCCGTTCCGAGAGCTTCGCTGACCATTACAGCCAGGCGCGCCAGTTCTTCGTCAGCCAGACGGGGATCGAGCAGAAGCACATTGGCGATGCACTGGTGTTCGAGCTGTCGAAGGTCGAGCGGCCCGACATCCGCTCGCGCACCGTCTCGCATCTGGTCAATATCGACGCGGGTCTTGCCGCGACGGTGGCGGACGGGTTGGGTCTCGCTGTCCCGGATGCCGCGGTCGCAGCGTCTGCCCCTATCACCGATCTGCCGGCTTCGGACAAGCTGAGCATCGTCAAGAACGGCCCGGCCGACTTCAAGGGGCGCAAGCTGGGTATCCTGCTGACCGACGGCGCTGACGCCGCCGTCTTCACGGCGTTGCTCAAGGCGGTCGAGGCCGAAGGCGCCGTCTATGAGGTGATCGCACCCAAGATCGCCGGCGTGACCTTGTCGGACGGAACCACCGTCGCTGCCAAGCAGAAGATCGATGGAGGGCCCTCCGTACTGTTCGACGCCGTTGCAATCCTGGCATCGCAGGAAGGCGCCGCGCTGCTGGCGATCGATGCTGCCGCGAAGGACTTCGTCACCGATGCCTTCTCGCATTGCAAGTTCATCGGCTTCACTGCCGAGGTACAGGCGCTGTTCGTGAAAGCAGGCATCGCCGAGGATCTCGACGATGCCTGCCTGCCGTTGGCGAATGGCAAGGACGCAGCTGCTTTCCTCGAAGCCTGCCGTACCTTGCGCCATTGGCCGCGCGAGCTGGAGGTGGATCTGGATGCACGGCCCGCCGCCTGATCCGCCGATATTTGCCGCGCGTTACTCCGGAGGCGGCTTGCCGCCGTCTCCGGTCCCGCGCGCCGATTCGCCAAAGGAACGGCGCCTGCGCATCGGCATCATCGCCCACCTCAAGCACCCCATCGTCGAGCCCTTTGCAGGCGGACTGGAAATGCACACGCACCTCCTGGCCCGAGCCTTGCGCGATCGCGGCCATGCGGTGACGGTGTTTGCCTCGTCCGGCTCCGAGCGCGGACTTGGGCTTGAGCCGATCTGCAGCCAAACCGCGCTCAACGATGTCGGTACGGCCGAAGCCACAGATGTCGTCTTCTTCCGCGAGCATCATGCCTACCTCAGTCTGATGAACGACTTGCGGCACCGCGCTTTCGACGTGATTCACAACAACTCGCTGCATTATCTGCCGGTCACGCTGGCCGATGCCCTGCCCATGCCGATGGTCACCACCTTGCACACGCCGCCGTTCTGCTGGCTGGAAAGCGGCATCCGACTGTGCTCGGCCGATAATCATGCGTTCGTCGCCGTTTCGCAATCGGTCGCAGCGCTGTGGGCCCATGTCGCCAACACTGAAGAGGTTATCCTCAACGGCATCGACCTCGACAAATTCGCCTTTCATCCTCGGCCCGATCCGGCGGGCTATCTGGTGTGGTATGGGCGCATCGTTCCGGAAAAGGGCCTGCATTTCGCTATCGAAGCGGCGCGTCGTATCGGCCTGCCTCTGCGCATTGCCGGGCCCATTCTCGACCAGGACTACTACCGCTCGCGGATCGAGCCGGAATTGGGTGCGGGAACGGCCCATGTCGGTCATCTGGCGCATAGGCAACTGGCGCGACTGGTCGGGGGCGCGCGGGCGTTCCTGTGCACGCCTCTATGGGACGAGCCCTATGGCCTGGTCGTCGCCGAGGCGCTGGCCTGCGGCGTGCCCGTAGCGGCGTTCGCACGCGGGGCAATCCCGGAAATTCTTGACGCCTCCTGCGGCGTACTGGCGATACCTGACGATGTCGGATCGCTGGCGAGCGCCGGGCTTGCCGCGCTCGATCTCGATCGGCGCGCTTGCCGGACACGGGCGGAACGCGCCTGCGATGCCGGATGCATGGTCGATGCCTACGAGGCGCTCTACCACCGCCGGATCGCGACGCGAGGCCTCGATGCGCGCGAGCTTGCGGCGATCGACCCGGCCTACGCCCTTCCGCTCCGAGGCGCAGAGTTGCATGTCTGAAGGTCGCACAATGGACCTGTGCGTCTGTGTTCCGGCCCGGAACGAGGCGGAGCGGCTGCCCGTCCTGCTCGATGCGCTGGCAGGACAGACCTGGTCCGCGCCCATCGTCGTGGCCATTGCGGTCAACAACACCAGCGATGATAGCCTTGCGGTCATCGAAGCTGCCGGCCAGCGCCACGCCGGGCGGCTGTTGCTTGATGTGCACGATGTGACGTTCGCACCCGAGCAGGCGCATGCGGGCTCGGCTCGGCGTAGGGCGATGGATAGCGGATTGGCTTTGCTGTCGGCCGCGAAGTCCGGGGCGCTGGTCAGCACCGATGCCGACACCCGGCCTCCACCTGATTGGCTCGCAAACATCGCCCGGGCTTTGGCGCGCGGCGCGGACATTGTCGGCGGCCGAATCGAGATCGAAGAAACCGAACCGCTACCCGCTGAAGTCCTGCGCCTGAGGGCGGCCTGGGACCGCTATTGGCATGACGTGCGTGCTTTCGAAGATGCGCTTGATCCGCTGCCGTGGGATCCGGCGCCGCGTCATGGCGATCACACCGGCGCCTCGCTCGCCATCACCGCAGTCCTTTACCGCGCCTGCGGCGGCGTGCCCCTGCTGCGTACTGGTGAGGACCGCGCACTGGTGAACGCCGCGCTGGCGCTCGGCGGTCGGCTGTCGCATCCGGCGGATGTGTTCACCCGGGTGTCCCCGCGCCGCGACGGCCGGGCGCAGGACGGCATGGCGCTGGCCATGCAGGAACTGTTCGCCATGGCGGAGCGCGGTGAGCGACCTCGCGCGCCGAATTTCGCGCACTGGCGAGAACGCGCCGCGTGGCGGCGCAGTCTGCGTAGCCAGCCCGATGGACAGGCGCTGATCGCCCGTCAGGAGCCGTTGCTCGATCCCATGCCGCACGACATGGAACTGGATGTCGCGTCACCGGACTTTGCGTCGTGAGAGGGCGCCCGATCGGCTACTACGTCCATCACCACGGCGCCGGCCATCGCGCGCGCGCCGATGCCATCGCCCGCGCCGGCGAATGGCCGGTTGTGCTGCTGGGTACAGGTATCGGCGCGGCGGGCATCGACTTGCCCGACGACCGGTCTTCATCCGGGCGCTTCGACGGTCTCGACGCCGCGGGTTTCCGACCCGATGCGCTCCATTACGCGCCGCTCGATCATGAAGGCGTGCGGGATCGCGTGGCGCGCATCGCCGGCTGGATTGCCGCCGCCATGCCGGCGCTGATGGTCGTCGACGTTTCGGTTGAAGTGGCGATGCTGGCCCGGCTGGCCTCTGTGCCGACGATATGCGTGCGCCTGAACGGCAAGCGCACCGATACCGCCCACCTCGATGCCTGGCGAGGCGCGTCGGCGCTGTTGGCCCCTTTTCCCCCGGCGCTGGAAGCGCCATCGACGCCGGAGTGGGTCCGTGGCAAGACCACGTATCTGCCGGGCATCACCGCTGACGCTATAGCCGGAATTCCGGTCGCTCGCCGGATACTTGTGGTGTTCGGACGCGGGGGAAAGCCAGGCGATGGAACGCTTCTGGTCCGCGCCGCCAAGGCCTGCCCGCAATGGCAATGGCGGGTGATCGGCCCGGCACTCGCCCCCGCCGATGTCCCGCCCAACCTCGTCTTCGCCGGCTGGGTCGATGCGCCCGAGCGCGAGATCGCCTGTGCCGCGCTGGTCGTCGGAGCGGCGGGCGACGGTCTCGTCGGCGCGGTCATGGCAGCCGACCGGCCCTTCGTGTGCATACCCGAGGAACGACCCTTCGACGAACAGCGAACAACTGCCAGCCGCCTCCACGCACTGGGCGCCGCGATCGTCGTGCCCGCCTGGCCGGACAGCGAGGCGTGGCCCGGGACGATCGCTGCCGCGCTGGTGCTCCCCGCCGCACCCCGCCGCGCACTGCACGACATGCAAGGCGCGCGAAAGGCGGCGATATGGCTGGCCGCCCATGCCGCCGCCGCCATCTTCCGCCAGGAGCAGACCGCTTGACACCTTTCCCCCGCGCCGAGACCGACCTCTACAGCCCCGCCGCGCGCGCCGCCTCGATCGCACCGCGCCTGGCCGAGTTCGGCGCGCGTTACGATGCCGCGCCGGTGTTTCCCGTCGAAAGCATGCGTTGCCTTGCCGCTGCCGGTCTGCATCGCGATTTCGCCCCGCGTGCCAGCGGCGGCAGCGCATTTGCACATACCACAGCGCACCACTTCGCGCTGTTCGATGTGCTGCGCATCGTCGGCCGGGCGGACCTCAGCCTTGGGCGGCTCTATGAAGGCCACGTCAACGCCATGGCGCTGTACGACTGGTATGGCTCGCCCGACCAGCAGACCCGACTTGGTCGCGACTTGCAGGCAGGCTCGTTCTACGGCGTATGGGCCACCGAGCCCCAACCCGGCCTGCGCATCGAACCCGGCGACAATGGCGCCAGCGTGCTAGCCGGCGGCAAGTCCTTCGCCAGCGGAGCCGGCGGCCTCACCCACGCCGTCGTGACCGCGCAGATGGCCGGCTGCGAGCGCCAACTCGTGATCGTCGCCGCCGATGATGCCTCCCGTGCCGATGTCTCGCAATGGCGCGTCCGCGGAATGCGGGCGACCACCAGCGGGCTTTACGACCTCACCGGTATCCGCGTCGATCCGGCGGACCTGCTCGGCCTGCCCGGAGACTACGACCGCGATCCCCGCTTCACCACCGGTGCCTGGCGCTTCACTGCGGTGCAGCTTGGCGGCATTGAGGGATTGCTCGGCGAGACGCGCCTCGCCATGTCCGACGAAGCGCGCGGCGATCCGCTTCGGCGCGCCAAGTTCGCCGATTGCGTGGCGGCAACGCGCACGGCGTACCTGTGGGTGCGCGAGTGTGCCTTGCGTGCGGCACGCGATGACATCGACGGCCCCGACTTCGCGCGGCTTACGCGCGGAATCGTCGAGCGTGCTGCGCTGGATGTGATGGAACTGGCGGCAAGGATCGTCGGCACCCGCAGCGCCATGGACGGCCAGCGCATCGACAAGATCATCCGCGATCTTTCGCTCTATCTTCGGCAGTCCGGCCCGGACCATGCCCGCGACGAGGCGGCGAAGACGTGGCTCGATCACGATGCCTGGGGTGAAAAGGACGCGCTGTGGTGATGGCATCCTTGTCCGACAAGCCCTGGCGGCGCTTGCGCTGGCTGGTGCTCGCCCCTCATGCCGACGACGAGACACTGGGAGCGGGCGCGCTGATCGCCCAGGCTGCAGCGGCGGGACAATTCGCCGGGCTGGTCTATCTGACCGACGGGTCGGGCTCGCATGAGACGCCGGCAGGGGGCACCGGACGGCTGATCGCGACGAGACGGCGCGAAGCGGCGACCGCTTTGTTTCGGCTGACCGGAAGCCGCCGCCGTCCCCCGCTTCATCTGGGCTGGAAGGACGCTGTTCCGGCGGCACCCGCAAGCCCCGCTTTCGCCCGCACTGTTGCGCGGGTGGCAGCGCTGTGCCGGCGCCAGAGAGTCGATGCGATCGCCGTCACGGCTCTGGATGAACCCCACTGCGATCATGTCGCGGCCGCGCAAATCGGCTATGCGGTCCAGAGACAGGCCAAGCGCCGGCTGGCGGTTGCGGAGTACCGTGTGTGGGGAGAGGTTCCGGCGCCGGGCCGCTATCGTGCGGTTCGTACACGGCCGATGCCGGTGGGACGCCGCCGCCATGCCCTGCGCTCTCATCGCAGCCAGTTGACCGCCTCCCACGGCCCCGGCTTCCGGCTTCCCAAGGACAAGCAGCGTATGCCGGCGTCCGACATTCTGTTCATCGAGAGATCGTCATGACCCGCCATGAAGCCAGTCTTGGCCCTGCATATTTCGAAACGATGTTCCAAGGCACCCACGACCCCTGGGACCTTGAAAGTAGCGCCTACGAGCAAGCGAAATACGCGCAAACGATCCGAGCGCTTGGCGGGCGGACTTATTCCAGCGCGTTCGAGATCGGCTGTGCTAAAGGCGTGCTCACGCAACTCCTGGCGCCGCTTTGCGAAAAGCTGCTGGCGATAGACGTGAGTTCCACGGCGCTCCGTGCGGCACGAGCGCGATGCGCTCCGTTCGGACAGGTCGCTTTCGCCAACATGGTCTTTCCCGGGCAGGCGCCGGAAGATGCCTTCGACCTCGTCGTCCTTTCGGAAGTGGCCTACTACTGGGACGATGGCGACATCCGGCGGGCCGGCGCCTGGCTGCGGAGACATATGGCGGAGGGCGGCGATGTAATCCTGGTTCACTGGACCGGTGAAACCGACTACCCGCAAGGCGGCGATGGTGCGGTGGAGGCGTTGCGGGCCGCTCTTGGCGACGGGGTCGAGATCGTCTTGGCGCAACGGCGTCCCGAATACCGCCTCGATCTCTGGCGACGCCGGCCATGAGCCTGAGCGTACTCACCATCGTCAAGAACCGCCCCGGGCATCTGGCGCAATTGGTCGAAGGCCTGCGGCGGAGCGAGGAGATGCCGAGCGAATTCATCGCCGTGGACATGGGAAGCGAGCCGCCGATCGAACTGGGCGAGATGCCCTTTCCGGCCCGTATCGTGCGGCTCGATGGCGAAGGGTTGCCGCTGGCAGCCGCCCGCAATCTGGCTGCGCAGAGTGCTACCGGCGACCTACTGCTGTTCCTCGATGTCGATTGCATCCCCATGCGCGGCCTCATCGGCGCCATGATCGAGGTATTGGAGGCACAGGCAGCGCTGGTGTGCGCGCAGGTGCGCTACCTCGGGGCCGATGACGCCCGCGGGACGTGGCAGGAAGCCGATCTGCTCGCACGGTCGGCAGGTCATCCCGTGCGCCGGTTTCCCGCCAGCGGAGTTCGCCGGATCGAGGAAGCGGGACTGTTCTGGTCGCTGACCTTCGGCATTTCGCGCCAGCTCTTCCGCGATCTAGGAGGATTTGACGAGGCGTTCACCGGCTATGGCGGGGAGGATACCGATTTTGGTTTTCGCGCGCGTGAGGCGAAGTTGCCATTACTGTTCATGGGGGGACCGGGGGCATTCCACCAGCACCACGAGACGTTGGATCCTCCGCTCCAGCACTTTGCCGACATCATGCGCAATGCCGCCACGTTTCGGGCGAAATGGGGGAAATGGCCGATGGAGGGCTGGCTGGCGGCATTCGAAGCAGCAGGGTTGATCCGGTGGACCGATGAGCAGCTCGAAGTCATGCGGTATCCCACGTCACGGGAAATAACGCTGGCCATCACGTCCCGAACATTTTGAGAACTCTTGCAGTGATGAAGCAATTGCCCCTGCCGAAGCGGGGGGCGTTTCGAAGGGCGCGGCGGCTCCGGCGAACCTGGGACATGGCAAACATCGGGACATGTCCCTAAACTGTAAAATCGGGCCCCTAGGGCACACCGGGCAAACCGGAGTGCGCCTTGAGTTGGCTACGTGACATAGATCGCTGGTTCATGAGCGAAGTGCTGCCCCATTCGGCGGCCTATCGCGCGCGGGCGGCGCATTTTTGCGGGCGCGAAGAGGCGGACGATCTGGTGCAGGAGGCTTATGCCCGCGTCCTTGCCACGCCTGACTACAAGGCGATCACCGCGCCGCGTGGCTTCGTCCTGATGATCGTGCACAATCTGGCCCTCGAACGCCTGCGCCGCGCGAACGTGGTGCGCATCGATTTCCTAGCCTCGATGGAGATGCTGGAAGTGGCCGATCCCGCTCCGGATGCCTTCGCCGTAACTTCCGGAAGGTCGGAGCTTCAGCTTTTGCTGCGCCTCATCAATGAGTTGCCTCCACAGTGCGGCCGGGTAGTGCATATGCGCAAGATCCAGCAGCTACCGCCTTCCCACATCGCCGAAGAACTTTGTATCTCGCTATCGACCGTGGAAAAGCATATCGCTAAGGGGCTTGCCCTCATCACGAAAGCGCGCCGCGAGCGTGCTGCCCAAGCGGAGGAAGTTTGTCCGACGGTCCCGACACCCTTACGTCTGCCACTGACCTGACCGACATCGCGGCCGGGTGGCTGGCCGCGCTCGACGCCGGGACAGCGGACCGCGGCGCGTTCGAGGCGTGGCGGGATGCGGACGTGCGCCATGCGGTCGCGTTTGCCGAGGTGGCCGTGACTTGGCAGGACATGAACGAGCTTCGCCTCGTACCCGGTGACCTTGCGCCGGCGGCGATGCCCCAGGCCTTCGTGCCGATCGAAACCGCCAAGCCGGGTCGCAGGCGCGTGCTGCGTGCGGCGCTGGCGATGGGGGCGGTCGCGGTGGCCGGAGGGGGTTTCGCCATGCGCGCCGCGGCGCGCAACAAAGCTGATACCGCCATTGGCGAACGCCGCACGGTTTCGGAAAATCCGGCATTCTCGGTCGACCTCAATACCGATAGCAGCATATACTGGAAAGACGGAGCGCCCGTGCGCCTGTGGCTGGAGCGCGGTGAGATCGCGATCCGGCTGGCGGCAGCGCATCGCCTGAGCCTGGTGACGCCGGGGGGCACTTTCCATCTGGCCTCGGGCGCCTACAACGCCCGTCTGCGCGGATCGAGCTGCGAACTGGCCGTACTGTCCGGGCAGGGCAGGCTGGGCGAGGGCGGCGGGGTCTTCGCGCCGGGCGAAGTCGCACTGGCGACGGCAGGGCAGGCCAGTGTGCGCCCGCGCGATCCCGATATCGGTCCCGACCTAAACCGCATCACCGCATGGCAGCGCGATACGCTGGTGCTGAACGGCGAGAGCCTGGATTACGCGCTTTCGGAAATGAACCGCTATCGTGCCCAAAAGATCGTGATCGGCGATCCAGGCCTGTCGCGCCTGCGCATCGGCGGCACGTTCGCGACGACGGATGCCAGTGAATTTCTCCAGGCGCTGCGGACATCGTTCGGCGTGAAAGCGACGGCCGGCGCGGACGGGAACATCGTCCTGACCCCCACCTGACTTCCCCGATCGCAGAAAAATCCCGCCTGCGAGTAGCGGTTTTTCCCGGCTCATCCATCCTTGCCCCGACATTTGCATCCAGCAGGGATTTTCCATGTACAAGTACCTGACGACGACCGCCATCGTGGTGGCCGCGATGCCCGCTGCCGCCTTCGCGCAGGGGACGATCGAGTTCGACATCAAGGCCACCGATACCGCCACCGCGCTCAACCAGTTCGCGCATCAGGCCGGTGTCCACGTCGTGTTTCCCTATGATGCCGTGGCCAACCGCCGCATCGCCGGGCTGACCGGGCGGTACAGCCGCACCGAAGCGCTCCGCCGCCTGATCGCGGGGCAGGGTCTTGTCATTGCCAGTGAGACCGCCGGCATGATTTCGCTCAAGGCGGCCACTTCGGACGCGCGCGATCCCGCTCCGGTCGCGGCGGCGGACGCCGAGGCCGGGCAGGATATCGTCGTGCTGGGTCAGGGTGAATCGCGCCAGGTCCAGACCGTGTCGGCCCAAGCGATGGAGAAAGCGGCACCCGGCACTTCGCCGCTGCGTTCGCTGGGGCGCCTGCCGGGCGTGAACTTCGATTCCTCCGATGCGCACGGCACGTATGAGGCCGCCACGCAGCTGTCGATCCGCGGCTTCATCACCGACCAGATGGGCTATACCCTCGACGGTGTGCCGCTGGGCAACATGCAGTACCGCAACAACAACGGCCTTTCCATCAACCGCGCGCTGCTGAGCGAGAACAACGGTAGCGCCACATTGTCGCAAGGCAGCGGTGCGCTGGGCACCGCGTCCACCAGCAACATCGGCGGTACGGTGGATTTCACCTCCATCGATCCGACTTCCAGGTTCGGCATCGACCTTCAGCAGAGCTACGGCAGCGAAAACTCGTGGCGTTCTTTCGTGAGGATGAACAGCGGCGGCCTGCCTTGGGGCGGCCGCCTCGCCGTCTCATACGCGCACGACCGGCAGGGCAAGTGGCGCGGCTGGGGGAAGCAGGTGCAGGACCAGCTGAACGCCAAATATGTCCAGCCGCTGGGTGACAGCGTCACCTCGACCACGTTTCTCGACCTGATCCACCGCACGGAGGACGACTACAACGACACCTCGCTCGCGAAGATCAAGCAGTACGGCTGGGATTTCGACAATGTTCCGACTTATGCGCTGGCGGAGCAGCTGGCCACGATCGTCCAGAACGGCGGCACGCCGCCCGCGCCTTACGTCAATGCCGACGACGCGGTCTATCAGGGTGGCGGCGTTCGCCGCGACCTTCTGGCCTATGAAAAGCTGGAATACCAGCTTGGAACGCGCCTTTCCGGTGTGACCACCGGCTACATCCATCTCGACAAGGGCATCGGCACATGGGCCGATCCTTACGATCCGACGCCCGAAGCCTACGGCGGATCGCCGATCTCGGTTTCCGCGAACCGCTATGACATCAACCGGAAGGGCGTGACCTCGCGCCTGAAGTTCACGGCGGGCGATCACCGGATCGAGGGCGGCGTGTGGTATGAACACAACGCCTTCAACCAGGCCTCCTACCTTTACGGTTTGCAGGCAGGCGAGGCGCCGGACGAATTCCAGCAGTTCTACAGCAATCCGTTCCACACCAACTATCAGAACGAATATGCCACCGACACGCTGCAACTGGACATCAGCGACACCTGGCAGGCGACCGACGCGCTGCGCCTGAATGCGGGCGTGAAGGGGGTGGTTTCCACCAGCAAGGCGCACAGCATCGTCAGCACCAAGCCGATCGACGGTTCCATTCAGGCGAAGAACTGGTTCCTGCCGACCGCCGGCGCGCTCTACACGCTGGATGCGAACAACGAGTTGTTCGGCGACTACACCCGCAACATGTCGGCTTTCGTCGCTTCCACCTCCGCCGGACCTTATTCCAGCAGTTCGCAGGCAGGCTTCGACTATATCCGCAAGGATCTGAAGCCCGAGATGACCAACACGTTCGAGGCCGGCTACCGCTTCCACAATCGTGCGCTGCAGCTGTCACTGACCGGATACTACGTGAAGTTCACCAATCGCCTGCTGGCGTCATCGATCAGCGCAGTGATCGTTGGCAACCAGAACGTGCTGCAGAACGTCGGCAGCGTTTCGTCGCGCGGCGTCGAGGCTGCGGGCAACTGGAAGTTCGCACCGAACTGGACGGTATATGGCAGCTATGCCTTCAACGACGCGACCTACGACGACAACGTCCAGCCGGAGGGCAGCGCGGTGATCGCCACCAAGGGCAAGCAGGTCGTCGCTTCGCCCAAACACGTCGCCAGTGCGGAACTGAACTACGATGACGGCAAGCTGTGGGGCCAGCTTTCGGCGCACTACCGCAGCCGTCGGTACTACAGCTATCTCAACGACGCGGTTCTGCCAGGAGCGGTCAACGTGAACCTTTCGGCAGGTTATCGCTTCAGCAGCGCGATCGACCTTCAGGTCAACGTGACCAACCTGTTCGACAAGCACTACATTGCCTCGACCGGCACTGCGGGTTTCGTGACTTCGGACTCGAACGGCACGTACACCACGCTCCAGCCCGCCGCGCCGCGACAGGTCTTCGCGACCGTCGGCCTGCACTTCTGAACATCCATTCTGCCGAGGGGGCGCCGCGCCCCCCCGGAGCCGGGGGGAATACCTGACATGGATCGCCGATCTATACTGAAGGGCGCCCTTGGCACCGCACTGGCGCCGGTCTGCGCCAGCGCGGCGCCCGGGATCGCCAAGGCGTCGGCGGAGCGCTTCCGCTTCGTCTTCCTCAGCGACACGCACATCCGGCCGGAACTGGACGCGGACCGGGCCTGTGCGATGTGCTTCGAACAGGTATCGGCCAGCGCGGCGGACTTCGTGATCCATGGCGGTGACCATATCGAGGACGCGCTGGAGACGGATCGCACACGCGCCGAGATGCTGATGGATCTCTACCAACGCACCGAACGGGCGCATTTGCGCAAGCCGGTGCGGCATGTCCTGGGCAATCACGATTGCCTGGGAGTCTTTCCCAGAAGCGGCATCGCGCCGGACGAACCCGGGTACGGCAAGCAGTTCTACATCGATCGCTTCGGCCCCCGGCATTATGCGTTCGATCACAAGGGCGTGCATTTCGTCGTGCTGGATTCGGTGGGCATCACCGCAGACCGCAACTACGAGGGCCGCGTCGATGGCGGGCAACTCGAATGGCTTCGCGCCGACCTTTCGGCCCAGCCCAAGGGGCAGCGCATCGTCGTGGTGACGCATATTCCCCTGCTCACGGCGATGCAGTGCTACGAGCCGGTGTCCTGGCTCGACACGCCGCACAACTGGACGTTCGTGACCAACGGCCGCGAAGTCCTGCGGATACTGAAGGACTACAACGTCCTGGCCGTGCTGCAGGGGCACAGTCACGTCTACGAACGGATCGAACTGAACGGGATCCGGTTCATCTCGACCGGCGCCGTAGCCGGGGCGGACTGGCGCGGGTCCTTCCTGGGCACACCGGAAGGCTACACCGAGATCCTGATCGATGGACAGAACGTGTCGAGCGAGTACGTCACTTACGGCTTTGCCACGCCCTACCGCGATGACGTCCCGATCTGACCGATGCCCAGAAACGGGGTGACTACACCGCCGTGGCGGGGCTCGGTTCGGCGGTTCCGGCATAGGGCACCTCGCGGTGGCCATAACGGCGTACGCGGATGTTGGCCTGTTCGCCGTGGCCGGCGAAGCCTTCGAGCCCGCAAAGGCGCGAACAGTATTCGCCGATCAATGCGGACGCCTCGTCGGTCAGGATCTTCTGATAGGTGCAGGTCTTGATGAACTTGCCCACCCAGAGCCCGCCGGTATAGCGCGAGGCCTTCTTGGTCGGCAAAGTGTGGTTGGTGCCGATCACCTTGTCGCCGAAGCTGACATTGGTCCGCGCGCCGAGGAACAGGGCGCCGTAATTGGTCATGTGCTGCAGGAAATAGTCCGGATCGCGGGTCATCACCTGGACGTGTTCGGACGCTATTTCGTCGGCGATGCGCACCATCTCGGCATCGTCCTGCGCGACGATCACCTCGCCGTAGGTTTCCCAGGCCTTGCGCGCATGTTCGGCGGTGGGAAGCACGTCGAGCAGCCTTTCGACCCACCGCATGGTCTCGTGCGCCAGCTTCTCCGACGTGGTCAGCAGAACGGCCGGGCTATCGGGCCCATGTTCTGCCTGGCCGAGCAGGTCGGTCGCGGCCAGCTCGCCGTCGCAGCCGATCTCGTCGGCGATCACCAGCGTTTCGGTAGGACCGGCGAACAGGTCGATGCCGACGCGGCCGAAGAGCTGGCGCTTGGCCTCGGCGACGAAGGCGTTGCCGGGGCCGACGAGGATGTCGACCGGCGCGATGGACTGTGTGCCGAGGCCCATGGCGGCGACCGCCTGGATGCCGCCCAGGCAATAGATCTCGTCCGCACCGGCCATCGCCTGCGCCGCCACGATCGCTGGCGCGGGCTTACCCTGGAACGGCGGCGCGCAGGTGACGACGCGGCGTACCCCCGCCACCTTGGCGGTGATGACCGACATGTGCGCCGAGGCGAGCAGCGGATACTTGCCGCCCGGCACATAGCAGCCGGCGGCGTTCAGGGGCAGGTTCTTGTGGCCAAGCACGACGCCGGGGAGCGTCTCGACTTCGACGTCCTTCATCGAATCGCGCTGGATCTGCGCGAAATTGCGGACCTGCGCCTGGGCGAACTCGATGTCCTTTACGTCCTGGGGCGACAAGGTGTCGATGCAGGCCTGGATCTCGGCTTCGGTCAGACGGTAGCTGTCGCGGTCCCACTTGTCGAAGCGGATGGACAGGTCGCGCACCGCCGCGTCGCCGCGGGCCTCGATGTCGGCGAGGATGCCTTCCACCGTGTCGCGCACTTGCCGGTCGCGGTCGGATTTCGCTTCCGCGGTCGCGCCGCGCTTGAGCCAGTTTGCCATTTCATCCACTCCATCGTTCCTCGTCCGCACGTCCATGCGGGCGAGTTCATCGGGCCGCAACTGCTACTTAGGTCGTGTTCCGGGAGGCGTCGGATCGGCGGTCTCGCCGTCATCGGATACCGGCGGTGCGCCCGTGTCGATCGTGCGGAACAGGCTCTGGAACATCTGGTGCCGCATTTCGGCGAGCTCCTGGCGCTGTTCCTCCGAGGCCTGCCACGCCTCGATCTTCCTGCCGACCGGCACACCTGCTTCGAGGGAGACCGCCTCGTGCGCGTAGAGGCGCTCACGCAGCACCCAGACTTCGGCCGCCAGCTCGATCACGACACTGAAAAGCTGGTCCATCCCGCGCTCGTCGAAGAATTCGGGCCGGCGCGCCGCCTGGCGCTTCAGGAGGCCCAGTGCTTCTGCATTCATGCTCTTGTCGATCCCGCTCACTTGACCAGTCCAAACCCGAAGTAGCTGATGGAATCGCGCAGCTGTCCCGAATAGCTGTCGAACGATACCGGCTCGAAGACCTGCCGGCGGAACGCCTCGGGATCGGTTTTGGTGTACTGCGGGACCATGAACTCGAAGTACCTGTCCCGGTCGAACCCGGCGCCCGCGCCCAGTTCCGCCGCGTCGGCATTGCGGAACGCACGGTAGAACGGCTCGCGGTTGTAGTAGGAGTCCCAGTCCAGATAGAAGCAGTCGTAAGCCGCCATGTAGCGAGCCGGCGCCAGTTCCATCGTGATGACCATGCCGCCCGGACGCAGCACCCGGTGGCATTCCGCGAGATACTTGCGCGTGTCCTTGATCGAGAGTTCGTGGAGGAACTGCGCGGAAACGATCAGGTCCATGCTCTCGTCCGCGAATTGCATCCCGGTCGCGTCCATCTGGTGGAAGTGGACCGGCACGCCCATGCTTTCCGCCCGCGCGTGGGCATAGCTCACCGAAGCCGCGGCGACGTCGATGCCGTGCACTTCGGCCTGCGGGAACGTCTGTTTCCACGGGACTGAATTGTGGCCGACCGTGCAGCCGCAGTCGACGATGGCGCGCGGCTCGAAATCGGGGAAGCGGTCCTTCACGTAATGCGAGAACGACTGGCCGATGTCGTCGATGTGCGGCCCGAACAGGCCGGCGCTGAAGACGGTGAGGCCGTTGTCGTAGACCGCACCGGCGAGCAGCGGGTGCTGCGATTCGTATCCGCCGGGCATTAGGTGGACATCGAGTTCGCTGACGTTGCGGGGCAGTTCGAGCGAGGGGTCCAGCTCCAGGCTGCCGCCCGTGCCGCCGTCCAGCGCATCGGCCCTGGCTTCCAGCTCGCCAAGATGCGCCGCGACTTCGGGAATGACCGAGCGCCAGGACATCTCCTGTGCATTGTAGCGCGCGGCGCTGTAGAACTTGAACGTGGTGTTGCCGGTCATCGCCTCGTGAATCTCGTCCTGGTGGGCGAAGGGCCGGCCGCTGCGCCGTTCGAACGCCGGCGCGACCTGGTCGTCGAAGCGGCGGCGCATCGCTGCGGCAAGATCGTTCAGCACATACCGGCGCAGGCCGATCACGAAATCCTGGCGCGCCTGCGAATCCCGGGCGTGGTCGAACTTGAGGCCATGTTGCAGGGGCACGGGCATAAGCTGTTCTCCGAATTGAGGCGGGGCGCCCAGGCACGCGCGTTTGCCGGAATGGCTGAAAGCCAAGCGCCGCAATGCGTGTCGAAGCCCGATCCAGCCGCCATCCCTGCCTAAATTGGGCCCCGCCGATCTGCAACATTTTTTTGTTTATTTTTTCAAAAAGACAATCTAGGCCGGTGTTATTCGAGGGCAATCCAATTTCCGGAAGGGATCAAGATGCATTTTCTGAACGGCGCGTCGCGCCCGTTCGGGGACTCGTTCGACGCCCCCCGGAGAAACGCGGGAACAGGCTTCGGCGAGGTTCCCGCCAACAAATGCCGCGCTGCCTTCAAGGAATTCGCATGACTGATCGCATCCTCATTGCCGGAGCAGGCCTGGGCGGCTTGAGCGCCGCGCTCGCCGCACGCCGTGCCGGCTATTCCGTGACCGTGCTCGAGCGGGCACCGCATTTTCTCAGCACGGCAGGGGCGGGACTTACCATTACGGCTCCCGGGATCGCGGCGATGGACGCGCTTGGCCTCGAGGCTGAAACGCTGGCGATGAGCGATGCCGTCGGCGAGACGCCGCTCATCCACTATTCGTCCGGCGAGGTGTTCTACACCCGCGTGGTGCCCGTTCCCGATGCCAGGGAAGACGGCGCACCGGAGTTTTTCGTTCCCCGCGTAACGCACCGTGCCGACATGCACCGCCTGCTTCTCGAAGGTTGCCAGCGCGCGGGCGTGGACATCCTGACCGACGCCAGGGTCGACGATTTCACCCAGGACGCGAACGGCGTGGTGGTTCGCCTCGCCGACGGGCGCGAGATTGCCGGGGCGATCCTGATCGGGGCCGACGGCCTGCGGTCGCGCATCCGCGCCATCCTGCACGGCGACAAGGAGCCCAATCACACCGGCGCCGTCGCATGGCGAGCGCTGACGCCGGTCGACCTCGTCAGCGATCTCCTCGGTGGCATGAAGATCGCGACCCACTTCGGTCCGACCGCCCACTTCATGCACTACCTGGTGCGGCAGGGGTCGATGCTGAACTGCGTCGCCCTCATCAAGACCGATGTGCACGCGCGCGACGGCTGGTCGACACCCTCCACCAACCACGAACTCGCCGAGCAGTTGCAGGGCTGGCACCGCGATCTGATCGACCTGATCCACTGCATTCCCGAAGGCACGCTGTTCAAGTGGCCGCTGCTCGACCGTGATCCCATCGCCGAGTGGGTCGATGGCCGGGTCGCTCTGCTGGGCGATGCCGCGCATCCGATGCTGCCGTACTACGGGATCGGCGCGGCGATCGCGATGGAAGACGGCGTCGTGCTCGGCCGCGCGCTGACCGCGGTTGGCGATCCGGTCGAAGCCCTCGCCGTCTACGAGCGCGCGCGGGTGGAGCGCGCGGGCTTCGCCGTCCTCGAATCCCGCCGGCTGGGCGGCGTGTTCATGGGCGGCAACGTCCTCGACGTCATCACCGAGCCGCTGCATGACTGGGAAATCTACAACTACGATCCCCGGATCGCGCCGCTGCAATAGCGCGGCGCGATCCGGGCGATCCGTCCTGCCGGGCGGACACCTTCGGTAAAGCGTCAGCCCGTGACCAGTGCGGCGATCGCGGCTCCGAGCTGCGCCGTCGATGCGCTGCCGCCAAGGTCCGGCGTGCGCGGAGCATCGCTGCGGCCCAGGACCGTCTCCAGCGCACCGAGCACGGCCGCGGCCGCCTGCGCTTCGCCGAGATGATCGAGCATCATCGCCGCCGACCAGATCTGGCCGATCGGATTGGCGATGCCCCGGCCGGCGATGTCGGGGGCAGAGCCGTGGACCGGTTCGAACATCGAGGGCCACTTGCGCTCGGGATTGATGTTCGCCGACGGCGCCATCGCGATGGTGCCGGTGATGCCGGGGCCCAGGTCGCTCAGGATGTCGCCGAACAGGTTCGATCCGACCACCACCGAGAAGCGCTGGGGGCTCATCACGAAGCGCGCGGCGAGGATGTCGATATGGTACTGGTCGGCGTCGATCTCGGGATAGTCGGCGGCGATCAGGGCGAAGCGCTCGTCCCAGAACGGCATCGAATGGTAGATGCCGTTGGACTTGGTCGCCGAGGTCACATGGGTTCGGCCGAGGCTGCGGGCCAGTTCGAAGGCATAGCGCAGGATGCGATCGGTGCCGCGCCGGGTGAAGACGGCTTCCTGCGTGACGTATTCCTCGTCGGTGCCTTCGGCGTGGCGACCGCCGAGCTGCGAATACTCGCCTTCGGAATTCTCGCGCACTACCCAGAAGTCGATGTCGCCCGGCTCGACGTCGCGCAGCGGCGAGACCACGCCGGGCAGGAGCCGCACCGGCCGCAGGTTGACGTACTGCTCGAACTCGCGCCGGATCGGGATCAGCAGCCCCCACAGCGAAACGTGATCGGGCACGCCGGGATAGCCCACCGCGCCCAGGAAGATCGCGTCATGCGGCGCCAGCTGCGCGATGCCGTCCTCCGGCATCATGCGCCCGGTGCGGTGATAGGTCTCGCAGCTCCAGTCGAAGTGCGTGTAGTAGAGCTGGAAACCGAAGCGCGCGGCGGCGGCGTCGAGGACGCCCAGGCCTTCCGGCACGACCTCGCGCCCGATGCCGTCGCCCGGGATGACCGCGATCGAATAGGCGCGCGCGCTCATATGCAGCGCCCGCCGTCGACTTCCAGGCAGGCGCCGGTGATGAGGTCGGATTCCGGCGAGGCCAGGAATGTCGCCGCATTGGCGATGTCGCGCGGCAGGCTGAAGCGGCCGAGCGGGATCGTGGCGATGATGCGGGCGCGGACTTCTTCGCTGTCCTCGCCCGGCAGCAGGTTCTGTAGCATGCCGGTCGCGCCCATGACCGGGTTGATCGCATTGACGCGGATGCCTTCCGGCGCGAGTTCCACCGCCATCGACTTGGTCAGCGTGATCGCCGCCCCCTTCGAGCCGTTGTACCAGGTCAGGCCCGGACGCGGGCGCAGGCCGGCGGTCGAGGCGATGTTGACGAAGGCGCCGCCGCCGCGGGCACGCATCAGCGGCACGAAATGGACGGCCGAGAGGTAGATGCTCTTGACGTTGACCGCGAAGACCCGGTCGAACATTGCCTCGTCGATATCGAGCATCGGGCTGTTCTTGTGGGTGATGCCGGCATTGTTGATGACGATGTCCACCCCGCCGAAACGTTCCACCGCCGCCCTGGCAACGGCGGCGACATCGGCAGTCTGCGTGATGTCGGCGGCGACGGCAATGGCGTTGGAACCGATGGCGCGCGCCACGGCAGCAACGGCATCCTCCCGCATGTCGGCGGCCACCACATTGGCGCCGAACCCGGCGAAGCGCTGCGCGATACCCTCACCGAAGCCGCCTCCAGCGCCGGTGACGACGACGGTCTTGCCCGAAAAATCCATGCTATGTCCTTTGGTTGTCAGGCCAGATTGCCCATGCAGAGGAATTTGGTCTCCAGGTAATCCTCGATCCCGTAGAGAGAGCCTTCCCGGCCGAGACCCGACTGCTTGATGCCGCCGAACGGGGCGACTTCGGTCGATATCAGGCCTTCGTTGACGCCGACCATGCCGTACTCGAGCCGGCCCGCGACCCGCCAGGCACGGGCGAGGTCGCGCGTGTAGAAGTAGGACGCGAGCCCGAACTCGGTGTCGTTGGCGCGGGCGATCACTTCGTCCTCGCTGGCGAAGCGGATCAGCGGCGCGACGGGGCCGAAGGTCTCTTCGTTCATCAGCAGGGTGTCTGCGACGACTTCGGTCAGGATGGTCGGCTCGAAGAAGTTGCCGCCGAGCGCGTGGCGCGATCCGCCCAGCGCGATGCCGGCGCCCTGCGCTAGGGCGTCGATGATATGTTCCTCGACCTTGGCCACCGCCGTCTCGTCGATCAGCGGGCCGATGGCGACGCCGGGCTCCAGGCCGTCGCCGATCGGCAGGGCGCGCACGGCCTCGACCAGCCGAGCGGCGAAGGCTTCATAGATGCCGTCCTGAACGTAGATGCGATTGGCGCAGACGCAGGTCTGGCCGGCGTTGCGGAACTTGGAGGCGATCACGCCGTCGACGGCCGCGGCAAGGTCGGCATCGTCGAACACGATGAAAGGCGCGTTGCCGCCCAGCTCCATCGAGACCTTCTTGATCGTCGAGGCGCTCTGCTCCAGCAGCACGCGGCCGACTTCGGTCGATCCGGTGAAGCTGATCTTGCGCACGTCGGGGTTGGTGGTCAGCTCGAGGCCGATCACGCGCGCCGAGCCAGTGACGACGTTCACCACGCCGGCGGGAATGCCGGCCCGCTCTGCAAGCCGCGCCAGCGCCAGCGCCGAAAGCGGCGTCGCGGAGGCAGGCTTGATGACGATCGTGCAGCCCGCCGCCAGCGCCGCGCCCGCCTTGCGGGTTATCATGGCGTTGGGGAAGTTCCAGGGCGTGATCGCCGCGACGACGCCGATCGGCTCCTTGACGACGACGAGCCGCTGGTTCGGCTTGTTGGAGGGGATGATATCGCCATAGGCGCGCCGTGCCTCCTCGGAAAACCATTCGAGGAAGGAGGCGCCGTAGGCGATCTCGCCCATGGCCTCGGTCAATGGCTTGCCCTGTTCGAGCGTGAGCAGGCGGGCGAGATCGGCCTGGACGGCCATCGTCAGGTCGAACCAGCGGCGCAGCAGGGTCGAACGCTCGCGCGCGGTGCGCGTGCGCCAATCCTCCAGCGCGGCCCTGGCGGCGGCGATGGCGCGCTGCACGTCTTCGCGGCCGAGGTTCGGGACGGTCGCCAGCGTGCGACCGTCGGCGGGGGAGACGACGGCGATGCCCGGCGCGTCCGGCGCGATCCATTCGCCGCCGACAAGGCATGCCTGGCGCAGCAGGTCGGGATCAGCGAGGCCCAGCGCACGCGCCGCTTCGGCGGCCGGGTTTTCGAGTTCGGAAACCGTCATGTGGGACCTCAGCAAAGTTGGTTGGAAGGGGTTTCCCCGCGCGCGAGGGCGTCGATGCCGTCGATCAGCAGCATGCCCATGGCATCGCGCGTCTCGATCGTGGCGCTGCCGATGTGCGGCGTGAGGAAGACGTTGGGCAGGGCCGCGTAGCGCGGGTCGATCGCCGGTTCGCCGCGGAACACGTCGAGGCCGGCGGCGAAGACGCGGCCGCTGGTGAGCGCTTCGACCAGCGCCTCGTCGTCCACCACGTCCCCGCGCGACAAATTGACGACGATCGCCTGCGCGGGCAGCAGCGCGATCCGCGCCGCGTCGAGAAAGCGGTCGAGTTCGCGGCCGCCCGGCACGCAGATGCACAGGACGTCGCTCCGGGCGAGCAGCGCTTCGGCGGCGGCATGGTAGACCGCGCCCTGTTCCAGGTCGGCGGTCAGGCGCGAGCGGTTGTGGTAATGGCAGGTCATGCCGAAGGCGCGCGCCCGCGCCGCCACGCCGCGTCCGATCCGCCCCATGCCGAGTATGCCGAGCCTGCGCCCGACCAGGCCGCGTCCCAGCAGGAGCGTCGGCGCGAAGCCGCTCCATGCGCCCGAGCGGACCAGCGTGTCGGCTTCGTGCGCGCGGCGCGTCGCCGCCAGGATCAGCAGCATCCCGAGTTCGGCGCAGGCGTCGCTGAGGACGTCGGGGGTCACCAGCACGGCGATCCCGTGTGCCCGGGCGGCGGCGAGGTCGATATGGTCGTACCCGACGGAGAGCGTGGCGATCGTCTTCAGCGACGGCGAGAGTGCGGCGATGACCTGCGCGGTCACGCACTCGGTGGTGGAGACGAACAGGTGCGCGCAGCCCGCCGCCTCCCGCGCCAGCACTTCGGCCGGGACCGGGGAATCGCCGTCATGGCGCACCACCGTGAACCTCTCGGCGATCGCCCGCTCGACCGCCGGCGTGAACCGGCGCGCCAGATAGGCACTCTCCCTCATCGTCATGCTCGCTCTCGCCGGTTATGCCTTGACGCTGCGGATCAGGCCGCGACCATGTGCTCGCGGCACTTCATCAACGGCTGGATGCGCTGCCCGAAGGCGTCGATCGCGGTGGTGTAGTCATCGAAGCAGAGCATGATGCCCTTGACGCCGGCGACCTGCGCGGCCTCGTCCAGCATCCGCGCGACGCTTTCGTAGGAACCGACCAGCGTGCCCATGTTGGTGTTGACCGCGCCTTCCGGAATCTGGAGCGTCGCGGCGGTCGAACCGGAATCGGCGTTCTTGTCGGCCCCGGCCTGTTCGAACATCCACGAGAGGGCGTCGGGGTCGGCGCCTTCGTTGTAGAGCTTCCACTTGGCCATCGCCGCCTCGTCGGTCTCGTCGGCGATGACCATGAACAATACGTAGGCGCCGACGTCGCGGCCGGTCTTCGCGGCGGCTTCGGCAAGGCGGGCGACACTGGCGGAGTTCGCCGTGGGCGTGTTGACGCCCGAGGCCATGCAGAAGTTGTAGTCGCCGTACTGCGCCGCGAACGCCATGCCGCCGCCGCTCTGCCCGGCGCAGACGATTTCGATCTTGGAGGAGGGGCGTGGGCTCAGCTTGCAGTCCGTCATGGTGAAGAACTCACCGTCGAGATCGCAGGTGCCCTCAGCCCACAGGTCGTTCATCACCTGCACGTATTCGGCGCAGTATTCGTAGCGCTTGGCGAAGTGCGCCTCGCCGGGCCACAGGCCCATCTGCGCGAACTCGGCCTGCTGCCAGCCGGAGACGATGTTGACCCCGAAGCGGCCGCCCGAGATGTCGTCGATCGTCGCCGCCATGCGCGCGACGATGGCCGGCGCCAGGGTCAGCACCGCCGTCGATGCGAACAGCTTGATCCTGCTGGTGACCGCCGCCAAGCCCGCCATGAGCGTGAACGAGTCCATGGCGTGATCCCAGAACTCGCTCTTGCCGCCGAACCCGCGCAGCTTGGTCATCGAGAGCGCGAAGTCCAAGCCGTACTTTTCGGCCTTGACCACGACGTCGCGGTTGAGCTCCCAGCTCGGACGGTACTGGGGCGAGGTCGTCGAGATCAGCCAGCCGTTGCTCCCGATGGGGATGAACACGCCAATATCCATAGTAGCCTCCGGTTGCGCGGGTCTCGGTCGGCCCGCGGATAGTCGAATTAGGAAGGGTCAGGCGCAGCCGATCGCCGCCAGGGCGATCCGGGCGAGATCCTCGTCCTCGTCGTTGGTGAGCCCGCTGATGCCGATCGCGCCGACGCATTCGCCGTCGAAGAGGATCGGCAGGCCGCCGGGCCAGTAAGTGAAGCGCGGGTCGCCGAAGTTCGCCAGCTCGTCACCCTGCGCGCGCGAGGCGTCGCCGATCGCGCGCGAGGGTATGCCGAGGCGCGCCGCTGTGTAGGCCTTGTTCTGCGAGACCCGGAGCGATGCGAAGTTGGCGCCGTCCTGCCGCAGGAATGCGACCAGTTCGCCGCGGCGGTCCAGCACGGTGAATATGGCGGCCTTGCCCCGGGCGGCGCAGGCCTCGGCCGCCGCCGCGATGGCCTTGCTGGCCAGGGCCTGGCTGATGTTCTTCTCGGTGAGCATCGGGCGTCCTTTCGCGATCAGTGGTATTCTTCGCCGCCCGAGACGTTCATCGCCTCGCCGGTGATGTAGCTACCCTCGTCGGAGCACAGGAACGCCGCCGCCTTGGCGGTATCCTCCGGCAGGCCGACGCGGCCGAGCGGGACGCCCGCGGTCATCTTCGCCATGTAGTCGTTCAGCGACTGGCCCTTCGCGCCCGAGCTGAAGTCGTTCTGCCAGGCGCCGAGCCCGGTGGTGACGTGGTTCGGGCAGATGGCGTTGACGGTTATCCCGTGCGGCCCGAGTTCGAGCGCGGCGGTCCGGGTCAGGCCGATAAGGCCGTGCTTCGAGGCGGTATAGGCGCTGGTGTAGAGCACCGCAGATTTGCCGGCGAGGCTGGCGATCGAGATGATCCGGCCGCCCTGGCCCTGCGCTATCATCTGCCGTGCGGCATGCTTCATGCCGAAGAAGCAGCCCCGCAGGTTGACGTCGAGCACGGTGTCCCATTCGTCTTCGGCCATGTCGACCAGCGGGCCAAACAGGTAGCCCACCCCGGCGTTGTTGATGAAGATGTCGAGGCGGCCGAATTTCTCGACCGCGAAGGCGACCAGCGCCTCGACGTCGGCTTCCTTGCGCAGGTCGGCAGTGAAGGCTTCGGCAGTGCCGCCGGCCGCGCGGATCTCGGCGACGCGCTGTTCCACTTCGCTGGCGGTGCCGACGCCGTGCGCGGGGGCGAAGCGATCGCCCGCCTGGCCCAGGTCATGGACGATGACTTTCGCGCCCTCGGCGGCGAGGCGCTTGGCCATGGCTTCGCCAAGGCCCTTTGATCGCCCCGAGCCGGTGACGATCGCGACCTTGCCCTTGAGACTTTCGTACATCGCTCAGCCCTTCCAGCTGGGGTCGACGGCGGTGACTTCCAGCTCCATGAGCATGTCCACCGGACGGAAGCCCGAGATCACGAAAGTCGAGCGCGCCGGGCGGATGTCGGCGAAATATTCGTCGAACACCGCGTTGAAGCCATCGAACTGATCGCGGTCGGTGATGAGGCTGGTGACGCGCACGACGTGCTCGAGCCCGGCGCCGGCCGCCTCGAGGATCGCCTTGACGTTGCGGATCGTCTGGTGGGTCTGCTCCCGGATCTCGGTGCCGACCATCTGTGCGGTCACCGCGTCGCGCGGTCCCACGCCCATCAGGAAGATGAAGCCGTTGGCCTTGATCGCCTGCGAGATCGGGATCGACGCGGGCGGGCGGAAGGCTTTGTCGGTCGTGACGATTTCGATCATGGTTGGGCTTCCGGTTGTTGGATCAGGAGACGGGGAGGGCGGCGGCCGCGACGCGCGGGCCGGGATCGGCGGGGGCGGCGTCGTCCACCGAGATGATGATGTTGCCGTTTTCGTCGATGAGCGCGCGGCTGCCGATGCCCACGAGGATGGTCGAATCCGGCGCCTCGACGATCGCCGGGCCCGTGATCGTGTCGCCCGCGCCCAGCCGCGCGCGCGCGTAGATCGCGGTGGCGGCCGGAGCATCGGGGGCGAACCACACTTCGCGGGTGCCCTTGAGGGCCTGGGTTCCGGCGCCGTCACCCGGCTCCAGCCGCGCGACGCGGGGCTTGGACAGCGGAGAGGTCGCGGTGACGACCAGCTCGACCAGTTCGACCGGCTCGGTCTCGGAGGCGAAGCCGTACATCCGCGTATGCGCGGCGCGGAAGGCGGCAGCCAGTTGCCCGACCTCTCCGACGCCGATGCGGCCCCCGGGGATGCCGATCAGGAACTGGTGCGACTGGCCGAGGAAGCGGACCTCGCCGGCATAGCTCAGCTCGATCGCGCCGGGCGCGGCGATGGTGGCGAAGGCGCTGCGCGCGCGCGTCGTCAACTCGTCGATCACGCCCTGGGCCGTGTCGATATCAGCCTTGTCGAGGCGGGCGAAGTGCGTCGCGCGAAATTCGCGGCGCACGTCGGCGAACAGCATGCCGCGCGCCGTGCCGACGCCGGGCGAGGGCGGCAGCAGCGTGGCGGCCACGCCCAGCTGCTTCATCAGCACGTCGGTCTGGAGCCCGGCCGCGCCGCCGGTGCAGACCATGGTGAAGCCGCGCGGATCGAAGCCGCGCTGGACGCTGACCATGCGCAGCGCGCTCAGCATGGTGGCATTGGCGACTTCCAGAATGCCCAGCGCGGCAGCCGGAACGCTGATCCCGAGCGGCCGGGCAAGGGTCTCGTCGATGGCTTTCCAGGCGGCGGCGCGGTCGAGCGTGATCTCGCCGCCAAGGAAGTAGTCCGGGTCTATCCGGCCGAGCGCGACGTTGGCATCGGTGACGGTCGGCGCGGTGGCGCCCTTGCCGTAGCAGGCCGGGCCAGGGTTGGCGCCCGCGCTTTGCGGGCCCACGCGCAGGATGCCGCCGGAATCGATCCAGGCGATGCTGCCGCCGCCGGCGCCGACCTCGACGAGATCGACCATCGGCGCGCGGATCGGATAGCCGCTGCCGCGTCCCTTGTCGCCGGCGACGGCGTGCGAGCCGACCTCGAAGCTGGGGGTCAGGATAGGTTCGCCGTCGATCAGCAGGCCGGCCTTGGCGGTCGTGCCGCCCATGTCGAAGCAGACGACGCGCGGGAAGTCGAGGCGGCGGGCGAGTTCCGCCACCCCGATCACGCCTGCCGCCGGGCCGGATTCGATGATCTCCATCGGCAGCCCGACGACGAGTTCGACCGGCATCAGGCCGCCGTCGGACTTCATCACGTTGAGCGATGCGGTGATGCCCAGCGCGTCGAGCGCGGCCGAGATGCGGCGGAAATAGCCGCTGACGTGCGGTACCAGCCCGGCGTTGACCAGCGCCGTGCAGGCGCGGGCATATTCGCCCATCTGCGGGCAGACCTCGCTGGAGGCGGAAACGAACAGGTCGGGCAGGCCTGCGCGGATGCGCTCGGCGACGAGCAGTTCGTGCCGGGGGTTGAGATAGGAATGGAGCAGGCAGACGACCACCGTCTCGACGCCGGCCTCGGCGATGGCTTCGATCGCGGCATCGATGTCCGCGAGCGACAGCGGTTCGACCACGGCGCCGTCGCTGTCGAGCCGCTCGCTCACTTCGAAGCACAGTTCGCGCGGCACCAGCGGCACCGGCTTCATCGCATCGAGGTCGTAGAGGCGCGGGCGGATCTGGCGGGCGATGTCGAGCAGGTCGGCGAAGCCGCGCGTGACGACGAAGGCGGTGCGGGCCAGCTTGCCTTCGAGAATCGCATTGGTGGCGACGGTCGTGGCATGCATCACGAGCGAAATGTCGGAGGCCGCGACGCCGTGCTGGCCGACGACCCGGTCGAGGGCGTTCAGGAAACCGACCGAGGGGTCGGCCGGGGTCGAGGGCACCTTGATGACCTCGAGTTGGCCCGAGCGCTCGTCGACGACCACGCAGTCGGTGAAGGTGCCGCCGATGTCGATGGCGACGCGGTGGTGGCCGGGGTGCTGGCCGGGAATGTGCCCCAGGGTTTGCCCAAGTGTCGGCGAGGTCATGCGATGGCTCCGTTCGGCTGGCTGTCGGTGCGCGCGGCCGGTGTCCCGAAGCCGCCCCCGCCGGGCGAGCGGATGCTGACGATGTCGCCCTTGCCGACGTCGACCACGACGCGCGAGCCGACTTCGGTGGCGACGCCGTCGCGGATTACGACGAATTCGGCGCGCGCTCCGGCCTCGCCCCCGGCGAGACCCCAGGGCGCTTCGTGGCAGCGGTCGGCGAGGATGGTGAAGCGGGCGGGGCCGTGCGGGAACAGGAAGTCGCGCCGGATGCCGCGGCCGCCGGCGTGTTCCCCCGCGCCGCCCGAGCCCGGCCTCAGGCCGTAGTGGGCGATGCGCACGGGATAGGAGGCCTCGAGTTCCTCGATCGGCGCGTTCTCGGTGTTCTGGATATGCGTCTGGAGCGCGCTCTGGCCGTCGCGGTGCGCGCGTGCGCCTTCGCCGCCGCCGATCGTCTCGTAATAGGCGATGTTCTCGCCCCGGCGCGGGTCGAAGGCGCCGAAGGCGACCTGCATCAGGCTGCCCTTGCAGCAGGCGACGACATCCTCGGGCAGGACCTCGCTCAGCGCCCGGAATATCATGTCGACGCAGCGCAGCCCGATCTCGGTGCCGGCGATCACGCCCGCGGGGAAGCGCGCGTTGGCGACCGTGCCCTCGGGCGCGATCAGGTCGAACGAGCGGTAGAACCCGTCGTTCACCGGGATATCGTCGTCGAGCAGGCAGCGCAGCGCATAGGCGACGCCCGCGAAGGTGACGCCGATGGTCCCGTTGAGCGAGTTCGGCAACTGGTCCGCCGATCCCGTGAGATCGACGGTGACGCGCCCTTCGCGCGCGGTCAGCCTGAGCGCGACCTTGGTGGGCTCGGGATTGTAGGGATCGGGATCGAGATAGCTGACCGCGCTGTACTCGCCCTCGGGAATGCGCTGCAGCGCCTGGCGCGAGCGGTTCTCGGTATAGTCGAGCAGGGCGTCGATATAGCGCGTGATCTGCGCGCCGCCGTGGCGTTCGAGCAGTTCGGTGAGGCGCATGGCGCCGACGTTGTTAGAGGCGAGCTGCGCGCCGAGGTCGCCGCCGACCTCGCGGCCCGAGCGCACGTTCCAGCGCAGCAGGTCGAAGCAGGCCTGGTCGATCTCGCCCTCGCGCACGAAGCGGATCGGCGGGATGACCACGCCTTCCTGGTAGATCTCGCTGCCCATCGCCAGGCTGCCGGGCGCGGCGCCGCCGACATCGACGTGGTGCGCGAAGTTCACGAAGAACCCGAACAGTTCACCTTCCCAGAAGAACGGGGAGATCAGCGCGATGTCGTTGAGGTGGGTCGAGCCCAGGTGCGGGATGTTCGACAGGATGCCGTCACCCGGCAGCAGCCTGTCCCGGCCGTACATCTCGATCGCGGCGGGGATCGCGAACTTCATCGCCGCCAGGTGCGAAGGCTGCGCCAGCGCCTGCGCGACGCCGCGCAGGTCGCGGTCGAGGAACGAGCACGAATAGTCGCGCCGGGTCTTGATGTTGGTGGAATAGGCGGCGCGGTAGAGCGCGACGCCCTGTTCCTCGGTCATCGCCAGGAGCGCGTTCTTGATGACCTCGAGCCGGATCGGGTCGATGTCTTCCGGCAGGCGGACGGGGGCGGGAGCCTCGCTCATCGGCCGGGGGTTCCGGCAAGGCGCTTCGGCGGCATGAATCGAAGAAATGCGTAAGGCATCGCGAACGGTCTTCCAGAAAAGCGCAGCCTGGGCTGCTCACTGCGGAGGCGAGGTCGACATGGGGTCTGGCTCTGCCGCTCCGGTCTGACCAAGGGTTATCACGCGCTCGAATGAAGTCAATAAAAACTGCTTATATATTCTATAACACCAATTATTTTGGATATTAGCTCGAGCCCGAAACGAGACGCCCCGGCCTGCCCTGAAGGGGCGGACCGGGGCGCGGTACTCGATCGGACGTGCTTCAGAAGCTGTAGGTCACCTTCAGTCCGTAGGTCCGCAGCGGCGGCAGGCCGACGTAGACGGTGTTGTAGTGGGCGAAGTTCTCCGACGGATTGTCGAGCTGCCAGTCGGGCAGCAGGCTGGTGTAGGCCTTGTTGTTGAAGGCGTTGGTCATGAACGCCTCGATGGTCATGTTGTCGGAGCGCACGCCGCCCCGGAAGTTGACCACGAACTGCGGCCTGCTCTTCGCGTAGTTGCCGTCGCTCTCGTACATGCCCGACTTGTAGAAGAAGTCGGGACGGATGAACGCGGTGAAGTCCTTCCAGCCGGTCGGCTGCGTGTACTCCACCGAACCTTGCGCGCTCCAGCGCGAAGTCAGCCCTAGCTGGTTGCCATCGGCATTGTCGGACCCGGTCTGGGTCTTGCAGATCGCGCAGGAGCCGTATTCGATCCTGCTGTCGTTGAGCGCGCCGGCCAGACGGATGACCAGATTGTCGACCGGCTGCGCGGTCGCGTCGAGTTCGACGCCTTTCAGCACCGCCTTGCCGAGGTTGGTATAGAGCAGCACCTGCAGCGGCACGGCGTTCGGCTGCGGGATGAGCAGCGTGGTCTCGGTGATCTTGTCGGTCCAGATATCGTAGTAGATATCGCCCGAGATCACGAGCTTGCCGTCGAACAGCTTGCCCTTGAAGCCGACTTCGAAGTTGTCGAGCGTTTCGGGCTCGACGCCGTGGGTGATGCCCATCGCTTCGAGCACCGGCCGCTGGGCCTCGGGAACCGAGAGCAGCGGATCGCGGCCCAGGCCCGGGTTCACGCCCTTGGAATAAGTGGCGTAGACCATCGTGTCCGCGTTCGGCTTGTACTGGACGCTGACGCGCGGCATGAACGAGGAATACGACTTCTGGTAGCCGATCTCGTTGGTGATGCCGTCCCGGCTGATGAGCTTGTCGCTCTGATACCGGGCGTCGGCGTTGATGGTCAGGCTGCTGCTGACATCGTACTGCAGGCCGAGGAAGCCGCCCACCGTCTTGCTTTCGGCGATGCCTGAATCCCCGCCGTACAGGCCGGTCAGGTAGTAGAGCTGGGCAAAGCGCTCATGCTGCTTCTGGTAGAGGTAGCTGCCGCCGACGAGCCAGCGGAACGCCTGGTCCTGTCCCGAGGCGATGCGAATTTCCTGCGAGAAATCGTTCTGCTTGCGCTCGATCGAGATCGGCCAGTCGGTCATCGGCAGGAACGGATAGCCGGTGTTCACCGCCTCGTAGGGCGAAGCGCGGCCGTTGAGCGGGTAGAGCGTGCTCCAGTGGTTCTTGTTCCAGCCGGTGAGGCTCGACACGGTCTGGCCGCCGGGCATTTCCCAGTCGACCGCGGCGTGGAAGTGCCGGGTCATGCGCTTCAGCCCGAAGGTGTGCGCCGTCTGGCTTTGCGGCAGCAGCGAGGTGTAGTTCTCCTGCATGTCCTGGATGCCGGCGGTCACCTGGGTCATCGCCGAGGGGTTGCCGGGAAGCAGGCCCGGAAGGGTCCCGCAGAAATAGGTGGCGCCCGCCGGCAGGGTGCAGTTCGACTGCGACGTGTCGATCACGCCGGTCGGGCCGACGCCGTCGTGGTCGTTGGCGCCGGCGACGAACCCGGTGATCGTCAGCGTCTCGGTGGGCGTGAACTTGAGCGTGAGCGAGGCGCTGCGGGTGCTCTGGTCGCCAAGGGTGTTGCCGGGTTCGGCCTCGTTCTTCCAGGTGCCGTCGCGGGTGTAGTAGCGGGCGCTGGCACGGAACGAGAGCAGGTTGGCGACGATCGGGCCGCCGATCGCGCCGTTCATGTCGAAGTAGTTGCCGCTGGCGCCCGTGCCGCTGACGTAGCCGCGCCAGTAGTCGGTCGGCGCGGCGGTGATGAGGTTGATCGCGCCGGCGAAGGTCTGGCGGCCGAAGTAGGCGCTCTGCGGGCCCTTGAGCACTTCGCTGCGCTCGAGGTCGAAGATGCCGGTGACCGCGCCGTCGGCGACGGTCACGCCGTTGACGAAGATCGAGGTGGTCTGGTTGCCCACGGTCGGTGCCATGCCGCGGATGATGACCGCGCTCTTGCTGCGGTCGGAGCGCGCGGCGCCGGTCGTGGCGTTGTTGATCACCACGCCGGGCGAGACCTGGACGAGGTCCTCGATGGTCTTGACGTTGAGCTTGGCGAGATCTTCCTGCGACAGCGCCGAGAGCGCGACAGGCACGTCGAGCGCGCTTTCCTTGCGCTTGCGGGCGGTGACGACGATGTCGCCGAGACTGTCGGTGGGGCCGCGTGCAGCCGGGCCGGCGGCATCGTCCGCCACCGCCGCATCGGCATCCGCAGCCATTGCGGCAGTGCCGAAGGCGGGCATGGCCACGCTGCTCGCCAAAGTTGCAAGAAGTATCCGCTTATAGGACCTGCAAGTCATGAAACCCCCCTGATGTGAGAAAACGGGCCCTGGTGGCCCCGAGAAACTTTCGATCCACGCTTCTGCGGCGCTATGTTGAGGATTGATGACATACAAAAACAAACGCGACTAGATCGTTTATCGTTAAACACAAAAATAATCTGTTCCACTCACGCGCCCAAAAATCGGCTCAGCGACCTGTTCTCGCGTCGATGGGCAAGCAGTGGGGAACGGCGTAAAACTGCGCCTTTCAGCGCAGAGTGGCGGTCTGGCGTGACCGCTTTTCCGGCAGGGTAGGGGGTCCGATCCGGGGTAGGGGCATAGACGAAATCTATGGTGTTTTCGGTGCGCTGCGGCAGCGCCGAACGAATCGCAGATAATCCAATAATTATGATTACAGATCGAACATAAACAGAAATTGACTGTTGCAAGCGGCCGCCCCCCGTCTCTAGAAAGGCATCTTGGACGCGCGGCGCGACGGCTTGCCGCCGGCCGGCCTTTTTGAACGAACGAGCCGTGGCCGTCGCGGTCCCGCCCTGTCGCCAAGCGCCGGGCGGGCAGATCGCGCCGAAGACGCCCCCCGTAGCAGGAAGACTTGCGATGACCCCAGAGTACGACATCCTCATCCTCGGTGCCGGCGCGGCCGGGATGCCGGCCGCGATCTTCGCCGGCCAGCAGGGCGCGCGCGTTCTCGTGGTGGAAGTCGCCGACAAGGTGGGCGGCTCGTTCCACCTCTCGAGCGGGCAGATGAGCGCCGCGGGTACGCGGCTCCAGGCGGAGAGGGGCATCCACGACACGCCGCAGATGCATTACGACGACGTCATGCGCATCAGCAGGGGCACGGCCAATCCAGAGATCGTCCGCCTGGCGGTCGACAATGCCGGGCCGACCTTCGACTGGCTGACCGACCTGGGCTACGCGCCGCTGCCCGGCCATCCGGTGATTACCTGGGACCACGAACCCTATCAAGTCGCGCGCACCTACTGGGCCGAAGACGGCGGCAAGGCCGTCCTTGCCGTGCTCGCGCCGCCCTATGCCGATGCGGAGCGTTCGGGCCGGGTCGAGACCTGGCTGAACGCGCGGATGCTGCGCCTGTCGACCGATGGCGAGGGGGCGGTCGCCGGCGCCGTCATCCTGCGCGAAGGCGAGGAGGTCGTGGTGACGGCCGGCGCGGTCGTGCTCGCCACCGGCGGCTACACCGCCAACGCCCCGCTGTTCAGCCAGCTCAGTTCGGGCCGGCCGTTGTGGGGCGGCGGCTGGCGCCACGGGCAGGGCGACGGCCTGCTCGCGGCAGTCGCAGCGGGGGGCGAGATCGTCAACCAGGAGAAGTTTCTGCCCGGTTTCGCCGGTGTCGAGGACCCCGAAGCCAACGGCGGCTATGCCCCCGCCACCCGCACCACCCCGCAGGACCGGGCCCCCTGGGAAGTCTATGTCGACAGCAAGGGACGGCGCTTCATGCGCGAGGACGATTCGAGCATCGACGCGCGCGAACATGCCCTGTTCGAATTGCCGGACATGACCTTCTGGGCCGTGTACGACGAAGCGATCCGCACACAGGCGCCGCCGTTCTTCACGATCCCCGGCGAGGCCGTCGCCCACCGCTTCGAGAGCCTGCCGGGCTATTGCCGGGCCGATACGCTCGCCGGACTGGCCGAGGCCATGAAGGTCGATCCGGACACGCTGGGGCAGGCGATCGCGGCCTACAACGCCGGCATTGCCGACGGCACGCCCGATCCGACGGGGCGCGAGCATCGCCCGCTGCCGGTCGGCACGGCGCCGTTCCATGCGGTGCGGCATGTCGGGTGGAGCATCACCTCGTTCGCCGGGCTCAGGATCGACGGGGCGCTGCGCGTTCTCGGCGGCGACGGGGCGCCCATCCCCAACCTCTATGCGGCGGGCGAGATCGTCGGGCTCGGCTCCACCTGCGGCCACGCCTTCGTCGGCGGGATGAGCGTCACGCCGGCGATGACCTTCGGGCGCTTGCTGGGCCTCCGGCTCGGCGAGGCTGCGGCCGGGAAGACCGGCGCCGCCTGACACCGGCCGCAGGCGCCTGGCCGCAGCCCGTCACGCGGCCGGTCAGGCGACCTTGGCGCGCACGCGTCTGGCCTTGGGCGCGGGGGGCAGCAGGCGCATGCCGCCGTCACCTTCGCTCGCCGCGATCTCGGCGATGATGTGCGCGCGAAGCTGGTCGGCCATCGCGCTCAGCGGATAGTCGGAACGGTACAGCAGGCAGGCCTGGCGCTCGATCAGCGGCAGCGGCGCGTCGATCATCACGAAGGGCGCATGCTCGGTGCCGAGCCGCGGCCAGCAGATATCGCGCGAGACGAACAGCAGGTAGTCGTCGTTGGCCAGCAGTTCGAGGCCGACGGTCGCCGAGTCCGAATAGAGCACATGGCCGGGCGGGCGCAGGCCGTGCTGGGCATACGTCGCCACCGTCACTTCGTAACTGTCGCGGCGGGAATGCGACAGCATCCAGGTATAGTCCTGCATGTCCTCGAGCGTGACGTTGCGCTTGCCGGCCAGCGGATGCTCGCGGCGCGCGATGATGACGTCGCGCGAGCCGTAGAGCAGGGTCTGCACGAGGTTCTGCCGGGGCGTCCGGGCATTGTCGGGCGCACCGGCGACGAGGTCGAACTCACCGGCGTCGAGCCGCGCGAGCAGGTCCTGGGTATAGCCCTCGACGACGGCGATGCGGGCATCGGGAGCGGTCTCGCGCAGGCGGGCGATGGCCCGGGCGATCGGCGCGCCGGCTATGCTTTCGCCGACGCCGAGCCGGACCCAGCCGCTGCGCGCGTCGCGCCGGGCATGGACTTCCTCGACCGCGCGCCGCTCGGCCGCCATCATGAAGCGCGCATGCGGCAGGAACGCATTGCCGAATTCCGTGGGGCGCGTGATGCCGCCGCGCTCACGGTCGAACAGCGTCACGCCCAGCGATTTCTCCAGCTTGGCGATCGAGGTGGAAAGCGCCTGCGGCGTGATCTCCAGGATCCGTGCGGCAGCCGCGAAGCTGCCGTTGTCGACAACCGCGACAAACCGGGAAATGTTGTCAAAATCCATTCCGTGCACCCTTGTTTCGAGCGATCGCGATCATGATCGGCCGATGCTTGTGTGGCATCTCTATCAGCAAAGCCGGGAACTTCCCAAGCCAGACATTCCGGCCGCGATCAACGTCGGGGCAATTTTCCCCGCAGGCGAGGGGTGCGGCGGCGCGGGGCATATCGGCATGGGCGGCCCACGCGAATCCCGATCGCGCCGGCGACGGCGACCATGGCTTATCCCCTGTGGGCGACGGCTGCGTCTAAGCAATAAAATATTGCTTTATCCGTAGAAAAACAAAATAATTATGGATAAGATGCCGAAAGGCGGTGCTTCGCCCCGCCCCGTATCGTCTTCCACCCCGGGCGCGGCACTGCGCATCGTCCGCATCTCCAACCGGCTTCCCACGCGATGTCCTGCCCGAACGGCCCGCCGATTTCCAGACCGGCCGGGCGTGTCCCTCTCAAGTCCAGAAGGAGTATCACGACATGTCCCTGACCCGCGTAGTCGGTTCCTACATAATGTGCTCGCTCGACGATCCGGCCGAGCAGGTCAGCTGGGAAGACTTCATCGTCACGACCAACCCCGATGGCAGCCGGACCTCGCAGACGATGTCGCGGTTTCCGGGCTGTTCGGTCGTTCGCCACGTTACCCAGACGGTCTCCCCGGACTTCACCCCGATCGACGGGTTCGTCCGCCTCTACGTCGACAACGTGTACAAGGGCGGGCTCGTGCGCCGCGTCGAAGGCGACAAGCTCGTCTCGATCCGCCTGCCGGCCGGCGACGAGGGCGTCGATTTCCAGACCTTCGACCTCGACGGCCCCGACATGGTGCTCGGCTACCATCCGACCACGGCCGAGGGCTGGAAGCTGATGAAGCTCGACCGCACCGTGCAGGGTCCGCAGACACTGCGCCTGTTCACCGTGTCGATGACGTGGAACGGCCACACGCTCGACCACGGCAAGAAGGGCGAGATGCTGGTCGAATACATGGGCGAGGAAGAGATCACGACCGCCGCCGGCACGTTCCGGTGCCACCGCTACGTCTGGCATACCGGCGCGCACATGGACGGCGACCTGCAGCTCTGGCTGACCGGCGACAACGCGATCTGCGCCCGGATGGACGGCGATCGCCGGCCGTTCCGCTACGAGCTGTCCAGCTACACCGAAACCGTCTTCGGCGACGTGCCCGAACTCGCGCTTCACGACTGACCGGCGAAGGCACGGCCAGCGCGTCGCTGCCGTCCCTCGCGCCCACTTCGAAAGGACATACCATGCCCCTGACACGGACCATCGGCACTCACATCATCTGCTCGCTCGACAAGCTCGAGGAGCGGCATGACTGGGAGACCTTCACCATCAGCCACAATCCCGACGGCAGCCGGACGGCGCAGACGCTGTCGCGTTTCCCGGGCACGCAGGTCGTGCGCCACGTCACCCAGACGGTGTCCGCCGATTTCACCCCCGTCGACGGCGTCTCGCGGCTCTACATCGACAACGTGTTCCAGGGCATGCTGGTGCGCCGCGTCGTGGACGGCACGCTCACCTCGATGCTGATGCCGCCGAACGGCGCGCCGATCGACCAGGCGACGATCCCGTTCGCACACCCCGACACGGTGCTGGGCTATCACCCCAGCTCGGTCGAAAGCTGGAAGCTGCAGAAGATCGACCGGTCGATCAGGGGCCCGCAGACGATGCATCTGCTGACGGTCTCGCACACCTGGAACGGCGGCACGCTGGAGCACGCGATCCCGCTCGAATGCCAGGTCGAATATCTCGGCGAGGAGGAGATCACGACGCCGGCCGGGACCTTCCCGTGCCACCACTACGTCTGGCACACGCTCGCCTTCGACGGCGACCTCGACATCTACACGACCGGGATCGACGAGATCGTCGTGCGCATGGACGGCAGCGCCAAGCGGCTGCGCTATGAGCTGGAAACCTATGAAGTGACCGAATTCGACGACGTGCGCGAATTCGAGTGCTGACAGGGGGCGGGGGCGCCGGTTGGGCCGCCCCCGCCGTCCATGTCCTGTTGCAGCGCTAATGCGGCGCTAACGTGCCCTTATTTGTCGTGGAAGGGGTATTCCATCGCGTCGCCGAACTCGGTCATGGAATAGCTGTCCAGTTCCCACGAGAAACCGCGATGCGGGCCGTTCATCTTGGCGACGATCTGGTCTTCGCCGGTCGACCATATCTCGAGGTCGCCGTCGAGCTTGCCGGTGCTCCAGACGTAGTGGCGGCACGGGAACGTCCCGGCGGGGACCGTCACCTCGTCCTCGCCCAGATAGCGGACCGGCATGTCCGCCACCCCGCCGTGCCCGATCGTGCCGCCGTTCCAGGTCAATGAACTGGACAGATAATGCAGCATCTGCGGCTCGCTGTGCGAATGGTCGAGCTTCTGCAGCTTCCACCCTTCGACGGCCGAGGGGTGATAGCTCAGCATCATATCGGGCGTGTCCAGTGCGATCTCGGCGGTGTCGATCGGCCCGCCGTCGGGCGGCAGCACCAGCGAGGTCACCGTGCCGCCGGTCACATGGCGCACCATCGCGCCCTGATAGACGCGGTCGGTGAAAACCCGCACGAAACCGTCGATCGGCGTGAAATCCGCCGCGACGCTCTGCGTCACGTAGCGCACCATGATGTTGCCGGGAAAACGCCCCATGGTCTGCGCCGTACGGCTGCCGTCGGGATTGGACGTCACGATGAACGTCTCCCAGAACAGGGTGCTTTCGGGATTGTCCAAAGGCCGCATGATATACGATCCTACCGTCATTCTGACGTTCATTCGAGACACTCCGTTTCGACGAGAATGGGCGGCGCCGCCGCGCGAGCGATCAGACGGTCTTCACCGCATGGATGACCTGCATCCGCATCGCGCCCTTGACCCCGTGGTCGGCGAAATCGAAGCCCATGCCCGACGCCTTGATGAGCGGGAAGGGCAGGTTCAGGTCGAAATTGCCGTGCTGGTTGACCCACCCCGTGCCGACCGCGAGCCGCGAGGCGAGCGCGATGCCGCGCGGGATATCCGAGGTCCAGAACGAACCGGTCAGGCCGTACGGGCCGGCGTTGACCCGGTCGATCACGTCGTCGAGGGAGTCGTAGGCGATGACGGGCATGATCGGGCCGAACTGCTCTTCATCGACGATTTCGGCGCCGTCGGAGAGCCCGGCGATCACGGTGGGGGGATAGTAATAGCCCTCGCCCTCGAGGGGCGCGCCGCCGGTCAGGATGCGCCCGCCGGCGAGCCTCGCGCCGTCGACATAGCGGCAGATCTTGTCGAACTGGATCCTGTTCTGGATCGGCCCCATTTCGGTTTCGGGATCGAGTCCGTTGCCGATGCGGATCGTTTCCACCGCGCGGACCAGGGCCTTGCAGAATTCGTCGTGCCGGGCGGTGGGGACGTAAACCCGCTTGACCGCGGCGCAATACTGCCCGCGATTGGCGAGCGACTTCTCGACGATCATCGCGACGAGCGCGTCGACCGAGCCGTCGTCGAGCAGGATCGCCGCGTCGTTGCCGCCCAGTTCCAGCGTCACCGGACGCAGGTGGCCGCCGGATTCGCGCGCTATGGCGACGCCGGTCGCGGTGGAGCCGGTGAAGGAGACCTTGTCCACGCCGGGATGGGCAACCAGCGCCGCGCCCGAGGCACGCCCGCCGCCGATTACGTTGAGCACCCCGGGCGGAAGCACCGCGCGGGCCAGGCGGCCGATCTCAAGTGTCGTGAGCGGGGTCAGCTCGGATGGCTTGAGCACCACCGTGTTGCCGCCGATCAG
Organism: Novosphingobium sp. GW821-FHT09E05; assembly: GCF_059416165.1. Lineage (NCBI taxonomy): Bacteria > Pseudomonadati > Pseudomonadota > Alphaproteobacteria > Sphingomonadales > Sphingomonadaceae > Novosphingobium > Novosphingobium sp. GW821-FHT09E05. The sequence goes on along the minus strand of NZ_JBWKOQ010000004.1, from coordinate 299,358 downwards.
TGCATTGCCGACCTTCTGGAAGCCGAGCGCGATGGGAAAGTTCCAGGGCGATATCGCCGCGACCACGCCCAGCGGATGCCATGTCTCGACCACCTGCCGGCTTGCATCGTCGACCAAGACGCGGTCCTCGACCCGGATCGCCGCGAAGGTCCGCATGCTCGCCGTGCCCAGCGTGATGCAGATGCGGGCGGTCGCCAGCGGCATGCCCTGCTCCATCGTCTGCAGGGTCATCAGGTATTCGATGTTGTCCTCGATCACGTCGGCGAGGGCGTGGATCAGGCGGGCGCGCTCGTCCCAGCTCAGCGCCGCCCAGCCCGGCTGGGCGCGCCGCGCCGCCGCGACGGCCATGCCCACTTCGGCATCGCTGGCGACGGGGCTTTGCTGGAACGGCTTGCCCCGCGCCGGGTCGAGGACATCTTCGAACGCGGTCGCGACGGGGGCACCGCCGATCGTCTGCGTGAAGCTGGCCCGGAGGATGGTTTCCACATGGTCGCTCATGACGTTTTTCCGATGTCCCTGGTTCGAAGCGGGCGGTGATGGAACGGATTGCCCACACCTCGCCCGCGCCTGCGGATCATAAAATACGCAAACATAATTTGGTTTTTATGTAAAAGTGTCAATACAAACTTGACATGCATCGAGCCGTGGGATGTACTCGCGGTCATGCAGAACCGTCCCCGACGCGATAAGAAACTCGCCGCTTTGTCGCTCGCGATCGCGGTGACAGTCTTCCTCGTGCCGGCGATTCTCCGCAGCGCGGTTATTGCAACCGCGCTGGCCGTGCTGGTCATCGCCGCGATGCCGAGAAACACGCGGGGGCTGACCCTGGCGGCGATGGCTGCTCTGGCCTGGGGGCCGACAGTCATCATGTCCTTCGCCTTCTCGATATTCCAGCGGCCGATCACGCAGGAATTCGGCTGGACCCAGACGCAGTATGCGAGCGCGCTCACGATCGGTGCGTTGATCGTGATCGTCACCTCCCCGTTCGCTGGCCGCCTGTTCGACCGTTTCAACGTGCGCATGTTCGCGATCGCCTCCACCGTGGTGCTGGGCCTCTTCCTGTTCTGTCTCTATTGGCTCCCTGCCTCGCTGCTATGGTTCTATGTCCTGTTCGGCATCATGCAGCTGGCCGGGGCCGGGATCTCGTCGGTGGCGTTCTCCCGGGTGATCGGTCAGTGGTTTTCCGAGTTTCGCGGGCAGGCCTTCGGCACGGCGGTGGCGGGCGTGGGCATCGGCGGCGCGATCGCCTCCGCCTGGACCCAGTACATGATCGAATGGCTCGGCTGGCGCGCCGCTTTCGCCAGCCTGGGTCTGGTCAGCCTCTTCGTCGTCGCGCCGATCCTGTTCGTGTGGCTGCACGACAAGCCCGAAAGCAAGGGGTTGGCGCAGGACGGCCGTCCCTTGGCGGTGGGGGCGGACGGGACCCGCTCCGCACCGAACGCCGCCGCACCCGCTTCCCCCGCCCTGGGCTATACGGCCAGGGAATCGCGAGCGCGGCCCGTCTTCTGGAAGATGGCGCTGGTGTTCTTCGTGATGTCGCTCGGCACGGGCGGCGTGATGCTCCAGCTCTTCCCCATCCTGACCAGTAACGGCGTCCCGGCGGATGAGGCCGTCGTCGCGCAGGGCGCGCTGGGCATAGCGCTCATCCTGGGGCCGCCCATGGCCGGCTATCTCATGGACCGCATGTTCGCGCCTTATGTCGCTGCTATCTTCGCGCTATTTCCCATGATCGGCACGACAATGCTCGCGATGGGCGCCACCGGCTGGCAGGCGACCTTCGCCACGATGACCATCGGCATGGTCGTCGGCGCCGAAGTCAACTTCATCGCCTACCTCATTCCCCGCTATCTGGGTACGCGCGCCTATGCGGAGAATTTCGGCTGGATATACGCCTTCTTCGCGACCGGATCCGGCTTTGCGCCGCTGCTGACCTCATTGTCGGCGGACATCTTCCACAGCCATGCGCCGGCGCTGTATTTCTTCGTCGGCACCTTTGCGGTCGCCAGCATCCTGCTCTCGCGCCTCGGCCCTTATCACGCCGGCATGGAATCCCTGCAAGAGATCCCCCAGACATGAACGACTTCGTCGAGCGCATTCGCGCTGTCGGTTTTACCCAGACGATCGACGGACAGCCCGTCGCCACGGCTTTCGAGGACGTGATCGATCCTGCGACCGGGGAGGCGTTCCAGCGCAGCCCGGTGGCGTCGCCGGAAGACGTGGACCGGGCCATCGCTGCCGCGCGGCAGGCGCAACCGGCCTGGGCTGCGCTGAGCTGGGATGAGCGCGAACACCACATCCGCCGTCTTACCGCCGTGATGGACGACAACGCGCCCTATCTGGCGACGCTGCTGACCATGGAGCAGGGCATGACCGCTGCGGCGGCTCTGCCCGCTATCGTCGATGCTGCCGCCAGCCTGCGCCTGCTCGCCTCCGTTCGCATTCCAGACGCGGTCCTGATCGACGATGCGACGCGTATGGTCACCCAGCGCTGGAGCCCGCTGGGTGTGGTCGCCGCGATCGGGCCCTGGAACTATCCGGTCGGGCTCGGTTTCCAGAAGGTCGCCAATGCCCTGATCGGCGGCAACACCGTCGTGCTCAAACCCTCGGAATTCACCCCGCTCACGACGCTGGAGATCGGACGCCTGGCTCGCGATGTCCTGCCGGCCGGGGTCTTGAACGTCATCGGCGGGGGGCGGTCGGTCGGTGCGGCGCTGGTGGCGCATTCAGGCATCGACAAGGTCTCGTTCACGGGATCGACCGCCACCGGGGTGGCCATCGCCCGGCAGTCCAGCGAATTTCTGCGGCCGGTCACGCTCGAACTGGGCGGTAACGACGCCGCGATCCTGATGCCTGATGGTTCCGTGCCGGCGCTCGTGGCGGCGATCGTCGCCACGGCGCTGGCCAATCGCGGGCAGTTCTGCGCGGCGATCAAGCGGGTCTACGTGCCCGCCGCGATGCATGACGAGGTCTGCGCGCAACTGGTGGCCGCCGCGACGGCCATTCGCATCGGCTCCGGGCTTGACCCCGAGGTCGATATGGGGCCCATCCAGAACAAGGCGCAGCTTGAAAAAATCCGGGCTTTCGTGGACGACGCAAGGGCGGCCGGGGGCCAGATACTGTGTGGTGGCATGTCCCTCGATCGCGCGGGCTATTTCTATCCGCCGACCGTGATCGCGGGACTGTCGGACGGGGCCCGAATCGTCGATGAAGAGCAGTTCGGGCCGATCATCCCGGTCGTCGCATACGACGATCTCGATACCGTCATCGCGCGCATCAACGGCGGTCCCTATGGGCTGACGGGATCTATCTGGACGACCGACATCGCGCGGGGCAACGAGATCGCGGCTCGCCTTGCCGTGGGCACCGGCTGGGTGAACCAGCACGGCGCCTTCGACACCGCATTGCCCTTCCCCCAGATCAAGGCCTCCGGGATGGGCGTCGATTATGCGGACCACGGTGTGCGCAGCGCGATGCGCATGCAGGTCATCCACGCCCTTAAGCAGGCCGGGTGATGAGCGGATGGGCCGGGGAACTGGAATGACGACGGTTGACGACATAAAGACCGTTGCCGTGGTGGGCAGCGGCCTCATCGGCACGGGCTGGGCGATCCTCTTCGCACTCTCGGGCCGCGAGGTGCGGCTGTTCGACGCCGACCCCGCAGCGCGTGTCCGGGCGCTCGATCTTGCTGCGTGTGAACTGGCGGCCATGGCAACGGCAGGTCTGTGTGACGACGTGGAAGCCGCTCTGACCCGGATCGTCACCTGCGAACGGATCGAGGATGCGGTCGGCGCGGCCGCATATGTGCAGGAGTCTGTCTTCGAGCGCATCGACGTGAAGCGCGGCGCCTGCGCCGCGATCGACGCCTGCCTGCCGCCGAATGCCATGGTAGGCAGTTCCACCTCCGGCATCCTCGCCTCGGCCTTCACCGAGGAACTGCGCAACCGCGAGCGCTTCTTGGTGGTTCATCCGGTCAATCCGCCCCATCTGGTCCCGCTGGTCGAGATCGTTCCGGCACCGTGGTCCGACATGGCGCTCGTGCCGGTCATCCGTGACCTGATGACCGCAATCGGCCAGGCCCCGATCACGGTGACGCGCGAGATCGAGGGCTTCATTCTCAACCGCCTGCAGGGCGCGCTGCTCAACGAGGCCTGGACGCTGTTCGGCGAGGGCTATGCCAACGTCGCGGACATCGACCTGGCGGTCTCGCACGGTCTGGGAACGCGGTGGTCGTTCATGGGGCCGTTCGAGACGATCGACCTCAATGCGCCCGGCGGCATCGCCGACTATGCGCGGCGGCTGGCGCCGCTCTATAGTTCGATCGGCCGCTCGCGCGGGATGGCGCCCGACTGGTCCGAGGGCACGGTTGCGCGCGCCGCGACGCAGCGGCGGGGGGCGCTGCCCGGAAGCGAACTGGCCGCGCGGTCGGCATGGCGGAACCGGCGATTGCTGGAACTGGCGGCGCAGCGCCGGGAGGAAGCTCTATGACGAAAGCGCGCACCCTCTACGAAAAGCTGTGGGATACGCACGTCGTGCGCGACTACGGCGATGGCACGGCGCTGATCTATGTCGACCGCCACCTGCTTCAGGAGACCAGCACACACCAGTCCTTTGCCGGTCTGCGCGCGGCCGGACGGATGCCGTGGCGTCCCGCGACGAACCTCGCGCTGCCCGATCACGCGGTCCCGACAACGTCGCGCGACCTCGCCATGGCCGAACCGGCGGCCCGGGCACAGATCGAGGCTCTGCGCGTCAACGCGCACGATTTCGGCATCGAGCACATCGATCTCGATGACCGGCGGCAAGGCATCGTCCATGTCATCGGGCCGGAACTGGGCTTCACTCTGCCTGGCACGACGCTCGTGTGCGGTGACAGCCACACCTCGACCCACGGCGCATTCGGCGCGCTGGCCTTCGGCATCGGTGCCAGCGATTGCGCCACGGTGCTGGCCACGCAGACGATCGTGCAACAGCGCGCGGCGACGATGGAGGTCCGCCTGGCCGGCACGCTGCCGCCCGGGGCGGGGGCGAAGGACATCGCACTCGCGCTGATCGGGCGGCATGGCATCGGCTTCGCCACCGGTTATGCGGTCGAATACCGAGGTCCCGCAATCGCGGCCATGTCGATGGCGGCGCGCATGACCTTGTGCAACATGACGATCGAGGCAGGGGCTAGGGTGGGGCTGGTCGCGCCCGACGAGACGACCTTCGCCTGGCTGGAACACACCGAAAGAGCGCCGCAGGGCGAGACTTTCGCGCAGGCGCTGGCCTATTGGCGGACCCTGCCGTCGGACCCTGAGGCGCGCTACGATCGGACGGTGACGTTCGACGTCTCGGCGCTCGCGCCCCAGGTCACTTGGGGCACCAGTCCGCAGGATGCGCTGCCGATCGACGGGCATGTGCCTGATCCGGCGGACACTGTTACCAAAGGAGAGCGCAGGCGGATTGCGCGCGCGCTGGACTACATGGGGCTGGACGCTGGCATGCTGCTTGGCGACATCGCGATCGACCGCGTCTTCATCGGTTCTTGTACGAACGGGCGGATCGAGGATCTGCGGGAGGCGGCAAAGGTCGCGCACGGCCGGCAGGTCGCGGCCCGTGTTCGGGCCATCGTCGTGCCGGGCTCTACCGCCGTGAAGAAGCAGGCGGAAGAAGAGGGGCTAGACGACATCTTCCGGTCCGCCGGGTTCGAGTGGCGCGAAGCGGGGTGCTCGATGTGCGTCGGGATGAACGGCGACATGGTCGGGCCGGGCGAGCGCTGTGCCTCGACCTCCAATCGCAATTTCGAAGGCCGGCAGGGCCCACGCGCGCGAACGCACCTGATGAGCCCGGGCATGGCTGCTGCCGCCGCCGTCACCGGCCGGCTGACCGACGTGCGCGAGCTGGTCCGATGACCCCGCTGCGCCGGATAACTTCGCAGGTCCTTCCGCTGATGGAGGACAGGGTCGACACCGACCTGATCTTCCCGGCGCGATTCCTCCTGCTGATGCAGCGCGAAGGACTGCGCGATTGCCTGTTCCGCGATCGCCGGTTCACGGCGGAAGGGGCGCCCATACCGGGGTCGGTCTTTGACGATCCCACACTGGCCGGGGCGCAGATCCTGCTTGCCGGAGAGGATTTCGGCACCGGATCGAGCCGCGAACAGGCGGTCTGGGCGCTGGACGATTTCGGCATTCGCTGCGTGATCGCCGTTTCCTTTGGCGAGATATTCGCCGCCAACGCCCTTCGCAACGGCATGCTGGCGCTGCCGCTGCCACGCGCGGAAATCGAGCGGATCGCTGCGGCGGGCAGCGTCACGGTCGATCTCGAGGCGCAGGAGATTCGCGGCCCCGACCTGCCGATCCGCTTGGCCATCCCGCCGGCAACACGGCAGCGGCTGCTGAGCGGGCTCGATGAGATCGACGGCATTCTCGCCAACGAACGGGATGTGATCCTCACCTTCGAGGCGCGCCAGCACCAACTCCAACCCTGGCTATACGAGAACCTGTAAATGAGCGACGACCTGACGGACAACTACAAGCGCGCCTATGGCCGCCGTGTTGGCTTTGGCGAACGGCCCGCACTGCTGCTCGTCGATTTCGTCCAGGGCTATTTCGATCCATCGTGCGATCTCTATGCCGGCGTCGAGGAGGCCCTGGCATCGGCGCTCCGCGTGCGCGAGGCCGCCGCCGCCGCAGGCATCCCGGTCATACTCACCAACGTCGTGCTGCATCCCAGCGGTATCGACGGCGGCCGCTTCTTCGAGAAGTCGAAGCCGATGCGCTATTTCACGCGGGGTAATCCGATGGCCGCCTGGCCCAGCGGGCTCGAACCCCGCGAGGAAGAACTCGTCGTTTCCAAGCAATATGCCAGCGCCTTCTTCGGCACGTCACTCGCCGCCACGCTGACGGCGATGGGCCGCGATACCGTGCTGCTCACCGGCGTGACCACCAGCGGCTGCATCCGCGCGACCTGCGTCGATTCGATGCAGCACGGCTTCCGCACGATGGTGGTCGAGGAAGCCTGCGGCGACCGTCATCCCGATCCGCACCGCGCCAACCTCTTCGACATGGAAGCCAAGTACGCCGACGTCGTCAGCGAGGCGGAGACGATCGCCTACCTCGCGGCACTTTCGCGTCCGCCGGCCTGACCGGCCCCTCTCATTCACGATCCCAGGAAGTCCCCATGGCAAGTCCCATCCTTCGACAAAAGCTGGCAAGCGGCAATTTCTTCGTTGTGCCCGGCATCCAGGACATGATCACGGCGGTCATCGCCAACAAGGTTGAGTTCGATCTCGTCTACGGCACCGGCTATTGGCTCACCGCGTCCGCCTGGGGACTGCCCGACGCAGGCATCGCCACCTTCACCGAAATGCGCAATCGCATGGAAACGCTGGTGCGCACGAGCAACGCGGCGGTCATTGCCGATGCCGATACCGGCTACGGCGGGCTGCTCAACGTCCATCACACGGTCAAGGGGTATGAAGCGGCGGGCGTAACCGCGATCCAGATCGAGGATCAGGAATTTCCCAAGAAGTGCGGGCATACGCCGTACAAGCGCGTGATATCGACCGAGGACATGGTCGAGAAGATCAAGGTCGCGGTAGAGGCGCGCACTTCCGAGGATTTCCTCGTCATCGCGCGCACGGACTGCCGGCAAAGCGAGGGCATGGACGGCGTCATGCGGCGGCTGGAGGCCTATGCGAAGGCCGGCGCCGACGTGCTGTTCCCAGAAGCGCTGACCAGCGAGGAAGAGATGCGCACCACCTGTTCCGCGTTCGGCGTGCCTATCGTCGCCAACATGGCCAATGGGGGACTGACCCCGGTGCCGGTGTCGTCGGTTCTGGCGGAGATCGGTTTTGCCTTCGCGATCTATCCGGCGATGACCAGCCTGGTGGCGAGCCGTGCGGTCGAAAAGGCGCTTCTCGACCTCAAGCACAACGGCATCGGCGAACCCGCGGACATCTTCAATTTCAAGGAATTCTGCTCGCTCATCGGCTTCGAGGAGGTCTGGGAGTTCGAGAGGAAGTGGGCCAAATGACTTCGCTCGAAGCGAGCAGGATCGATCGTCTGGCATTCACGCCCGATCACGACGAAGCCGCGCGTCAGGCCTTCGTCGGGAGCCTCAAGCGGTTTGTGAACTTCGAGGTGGAAGCTGCCCTGGCCAGGCAATTCGAGCAGGTGGCGGCACCGGCCTATGGCTTTGCGACGGGCGCCCGGCCTTCCAATCGCGAGGAGGCGGTGGCGGCGCTGGAAAAGGATCCGCTTTTCCGGCTCTGGGCGACGCTTACCCACCATAGCCAGAACCTGATGTGGGATGCGGTTCAGGAGACCACTGACCGCCTGCTCGAAGACCGGCTCGCCGCATTCCGGAACCTGCGCGACACCCGCCCCAGTGGGGGCAGTCTTCATCTCGCTGAAAGCCTGGTGGTTCGCGCGCCCGTCAGCACGACCGAAATTCATCGTCAACCCGGCGGATACTGGCGCGAGAGAAGGGCCGACGACATCGAGCAGGGGCTCAATTACACCGGCGCGCTCGAGCTGTATCGCGGCGCCAAGGGCATGTCTGCGAACAAGGCGAACGAAGACGGTTCGATGGGCCGTTTCATGATCGAGGTGGCTCGACGCCGGGCGCCCGATCTCATCCCGTCCGCGATCCTAGACATGGGCTGCGCGACGGGCGACCAGACCCAGGCCTACAAGCGCCTGTTCCCGGACGCCCGGGTGGTGGGCCTAGACTGCGCCCGGCCGCTTTTGCGTTATGCCCACGGCAGCGCGGAAAGCGCCGGGCTGGCCATCCAATTTCACGAATGCGACGCCGCCTCGACGGGTTTTCCCGATGAGAGCTTCGACCTCGTCACGTCCATCATCATGTTCCACGAAACCTCGGAAGCACAGGTCGGCCCGATCCTGAAGGAATGCTGGCGTCTGCTACGCCCCGGGGGGCTGATTCTGCATCTGGACATTCCGTATCACGCGCATCGCACCGAACTGGTGAAGCAGGCGACGAATGACTGGCAGGTACAGCACAATGGCGAGCCATTCTGGACCGGTTTCGTCGATCTCGACATGGCGTCCGAACTGGCCAAAGCCGGGTTTGATCGCGAAACGCTTTTCACGGCATACGAATCTTCCGGTGCGGCAACGTACTTCTTCTTCGGAGGCCGCAAGCCATGGTGAAACCGGTCGGCACGCAAGACCCTCGATGGCCTTCCGGACCTCCGTCCACGCCGCGCAATCTCACGTTTCTCGAAACTCCTGCCGTTGACCATCTGCTCCGCGCAGTGGTTACTCTCACGATGGAGATGTCCGTCATGCGGGACAGGATCGACTCGATTGAGATCATTCTGACGCGCGAGGGGAGAAACATGGCGGATGAAATAGATCGGCTTGCATTGTCCTCGGCTCAGGAGGCGGAACGTAAAATCGATCGCGAGCGACTGATTCAGTCTGTCCTGCAGCCTTTCCTTGAAGAAAATGCCTGAATGGCGGCGACACCGTTCCACGGTCCCAAAAGCCGTTGAACGGACGAGCTAAAGGCGATGCCATTATGGCCGAGCACTGGCGGGAGGGGATGCCTAAAACAGCACGCGCGATCGTCTGGTAACGGCGGCATCGATCTCTTCCCGATGTACTAAATTGGCCTATTATTGATAATATAAAATAATTCAGGTTAAGTTTAAGAAATTTAAAAATAATTATCTTTATAGTGAAGGTCGGAAATTGGAACCTTACGGAAGGTGTATGGCTTTCATCGCCAGCTGAGAGCGTGCCGCTCTGGTATTGGAGAATCGCCATGTCGACCCCTGAAAATCTGAGCGATGTTTACATTGATGAGTTGAAAGATTTGTGGTCTGCCAACGATCAGATGCTCAAGGTCGTGAAGAAATTAACGACCAAGGCGAGCGACCCGGCAGTCAAGGATATGCTGGCCAAGTCGCATGTCGGTATCACCCAGCACACGGCCGTGTTGAAGGAGCTGATCGCCGGGCAAGGCGAGAAAGTGTCCAAGGAGCATTGCAAGGGGATGGAAGGTCTCGTGACCGAGGCGAAGAAACATGTCCTCGAGGAAGGGCCTGCCAAAGGGCCAGTGCTCGACGTTCTGATCATCGCTCAGTACCAACGCATGAGCCATTATGGCATAGCTGGGTTTGGAACCGCAGCTGCCTTTGCCGCAGCGCTGGGATTGAAGGACGACAATAACAAGCTGCGCGACGCCACCAAGGATATTTACGGCGGCGACGAATATATGACTAAACTGGCAGAAAGTTCGGTCAACCTTCAGGCAGAAACGGCCTGACTTCTTTCCCGCCCTCCGCTCCACCGTCCCCACGGCGTGGGGCGGGGGCATAAAGGCGAGAACTGGGATAGTGCCGCGACCGGCCGCGCCTGTATCCTGGGCTATGCGCATGGCGATGGGCCGAGAAGCGCGTGGCTGCGCACCGTGGAGCCCGGCAATGCATGCAACGTATTCGGCCCGCGATCGTCGCTCGACCTGGACCGGCTTTCGGGGCCGATCGCGATCTTCGGGGACGAGACCTCGATCGGCCTCGCGCACGCTGCGGCTCATCAGATGCCGTATGAGTCCGTAACGTGTCATTTGGAAGTCGACGGAGCAGACGCCGTGCGCGACGTCACCGCACAACTTGGCCTCCACGACGCAGCCTTGTTCGAAAAGCGCCATTGTTCCGGCGCAATGTGCTGGAGTTTTGAGGCTTGCCTCAACAGGCCGGCGCGTAGATCGCCAGGCCGCCGAGCGAGGTTTCCTTGTAGCTTTGCTTCATGTCGCGTCCGGTGCGGCGCATGGTGTCGATGACGTGATCGAGGCTGACATAGTGCTGCCCGTCACCGCTCAGCGCGAGCCGGGCCGCGTCGATCGCCTTGACCGCGCCCATGGCGTTGCGTTCGATGCAGGGGATCTGGACGAGGCCGCCGATGGGGTCGCAGGTGAGGCCGAGGTTATGCTCCATGCCGATTTCCGCCGCGTTCTCGATCTGCGCGTTCGAGCCGCCCATCACCGCGGCGAGGCCCGCCGCCGCCATCGAGCAGGCGACCCCCACTTCGCCCTGGCACCCCACTTCCGCCGCGGAAATGCTGGCGTTGCGTTTGTAGAGCGCGCCGATGGCCGCAGCGGTGAGCAGGAAGGTGGTGCGGCTTTCGAGCGTGCCGACCTGGAAGCGCTCGTGGTAGCGCAGCACGGCCGGAATGACGCCGGCGGCGCCGTTGGTGGGCGCGGTCACGACCTTGCCGCCGGCGGCGTTCTCCTCGTTGACGGCGATCGCCCAGAGGTTGATCCAGTCCAGCATGGCCAGGGGGTCGCTGAGCGCGCGCTCCTGCCGGGCGCGGATCTCCGCGTGCAGCCGGTTCGCGCGGCGCTGCACCCGGAGGCCCCCAGGCAGTTCGCCGGTCCCGGCGAGCCCGCGTTCGATGCACTGGTCCATGGCGCCGAGGATCTGGGCGAGCCCTGCCATCGTCTCGGCGCGGGGGCGCCGGGCGTCCTCGTTCGCCAGCGCCACCTGCGCGATGGTCATGTCGTGCTGTGCCGCCGTGGCCAGCAGTTCGGACGCGTCGCGGTACGGGTAGGGCTCGAGGATCGCGCCGGCCCTGGCGGGACCGGCCGCGACATCGTCTTCGTCCAGCACGAACCCGCCGCCGATCGAGAAGTATGTTCGCGAGCACAAGGCGTCACCGTTGTCGCCGTAAGCGGTGAAGCACAGCCCGTTGGGGTGGAACGCGAGCTGGTCGCCGCCATGCCACAGCAGGTCCTGCGCCTGGCTGAAGCGGATCCGATGGTGGCCCGCCAGCGCCAGCGTTTGCGTATCCCGGACCCGGTGCAGCAGCTGCGCGGCGCTGTCGGGATCGACGCTCTCCGGGTCTATGCCGTGCAGGCCGATGATGACGGCGGTGTCCGTCGCATGGCCCCGCCCGGTAAGCGCGAGCGAGGCATAGAGCGCAGTCGTCACGCGGGTCGTCGCCGCCAGCAGCCCGTCGGCCTCGAGCGCCCAGACGAAGCGGCAGGCGGCGGTCATCGGGCCCATCGTGTGCGAACTGGAGGGTCCGACGCCGATCTTGAAGAGTTCGAATATGCTGAAGGGCACGTAAAAGTCCTTTCGCGGGGGTGCCAAGGCGCTGGCCGCTGGATTGGTCGGCGCGCCGAAGCCGCGGCTAGAATAGGATCATCTTATCCTGAAACGTCATGCCGCGCAGGTGCAGAACCCATCTCCTGTGGCGTCGGGTTGCACAGGCATCGAATGGGTTCCCGCCTGCGCGGGGATGACCAAGGATGCCACGCGATCACGATCTGGCGCAGCCGCCGCCACTCATCGCCTCAGGCGAAATCAGCCCTTGCCGCGCAACGCTGGCGGCAGGCTCGAGGCGATCCACGGCGAGGCCTTCTCGTAAGCGTGACCGACCTGCAGGACGCCTAGGTCGTCGTGACGGCGGCCGATGATCTGCAGCCCGATGGGCAGCCGCTCCGCGCCGCCGAAGCCGGCGGGGACGGCCATGGCGGGCAATCCCGCCATCGTTGCGGGGAGAGTGACTTCCATCCAACGATGATAGCTGTCCATCGCCTTGCCGGCGATCTGCGTCGGCCAGCGTTCCTTGACGTCGAAGGGAAAGACCTGGGCGGTGGGCAGGACGAGAAAATCGAAATGCTCGAACGCGGCGTCGAAGGCCTGGTAGATGCGGCTGCGGCCGGCCGAGGCCTCGGCGAGCAGCGGCCCGGTCAGCTTCATGCCGCCTTCGACCTCCCAGATCGCCTCGGGCTTCATCAGCGCGCGCTTGGCGGGGTCGTCGTAGAAGGCCTGGAGATCGGCGCCGACCGACCACTGCCGCAGCTTCGTCGCGGTGCGCCACATCTCGGCCGCCGGTTCGGTGAGCGTGGCCTCGTCGACCCGCATGCCGATCGCCTCGAACGCCTTGAGCGCCTTGGCGCAGGTCTCCATGATGCCTGCTTCCATGGGCAGCGCCCCGCCCAGGTCGCCCAGCCAGCCGATCCTGCCGCCCTTCCAGTCGCGGTCGAGCGGCCGGGCGAACGTGGCGGGATCGTCGCCGAGCGAGAACGGCGATCGCTTGTCGCCGCCAGCCTGGACCGAAAGCAGCATGGCAAGATCCGCCACGGTGCGGCCCAGCGGCCCCGAGGTGGCGAAGTTCTGCCAGAACATGTCGCTGTTGGGCACCGAGGGCACGCGGCCGAATGACGGGCGCAGGCCGAACACGTTGTTCCAGCCCGGGGGATTGCGCAGCGATCCGCCGAAGTCGCTGCCGTCGGCCACCGGCACCATCCGCAGCGCCAGGGCGACCGCGCCGCCGCCGGTGCTGCCGCCGGCCGCGCGGCCGTGGGCGTAGGCATTGTGGGTCGTGCCGAACACAGGGTTGAAGCTGTGCGAGCCCAGCGCGAATTCGGGGACGTTGGTCTTGCCGACGAAGACGGCGCCGGCCGCGCGCATGCGGGCGACGACGAGGCTGTCGGCGGCCGGGATGTTGTCGCGCAGGATCGGCGAGCCCTGCGTGGTGCGGATGCCCTTGACCGGGGCAGTGTCCTTCACGGCATGGGGGAAGCCGTGGAGCGGGCCGTGGAAGCGGCCGGCGGCGGCGTCCTCGTCCATCGCCGCCGCCTGGCGCAGCAGCACCTCGCTGTCGACGCGCGACACGATGGCGTTGAAGCGCGGGTTCAGCCTGTCGATATGCGCCAGGTGCGCGGTCATCACTTCGCGGCTCGACAGGTCCCGCCGGTGGATCGCGGCGGAGAGATCGGTCGCGTTCATCATGACGATGTCGTTCGGAGCGGAAGCGCCCCGCTCCGACTTGGCGAGAGCGGGCGCCGCGCCAGCGGCCAGCACGACCGGGGCGGCCGCCAGAACCGTCCGGCGGTCCATGGTCATGCGTTCGAAGATCGTATCGCCCATTCTCATTCTCCAGTCTGGTCGGGGCGCTTCTTCGCCTCGCCGCTTGGACCGTAAAGGTCCAAGGTTGTTGCGAGGCGCGGGACCAAGCCCCGCGCCTCGCACCTCAGGCGGCGGCCCGCTGCAGCATCCCGAACAGGTCGCGCGGATCGTCGGGATCGGCGAGAATGTCGAGCTGCTGGAAGAAGGCGGTGCCTTCCAGCTTGCCCAGCACATAGCGCAGCGCGGAGAAATCCTCCACCGCGAAGCCGACGCTGTCGAACAGGGTGATCTGCCGGGCGTCGGCGCGGCCTGGCGCCTCGCCGCTGAGGACCTGCCAGAACTCGGTCACCGGGTAGGAGGCTTCCATCTGCTGGATTTCGCCCTCGATGCGGGTCTGCGGCTCGAACTCGACGAAGGTGGCGGCCCGCGCGAGGATGTCCTTGTGCAGCTCGGTCTTGCCCGGGCAATCGCCGCCGATCGCGTTGATGTGGATGCCGGCGCCGACCATGTTGTCGGACAGGATCGTGGCATAGGCCTTGTCGGCGGTGCAGGTGGTGATGATGTGGGCGCCCTCGATGGCGTCCTGCGAGGTCTCGCATGCGACCACCGTGAGCCCCGAGCCTTCGAGATTGCGCGCCACCTTGCGGGTGGCGGCGGGGTCGATGTCGTACAGGCGCACTTCCTCGATGCCGACGATGGCCTTCATGGCGAGCGCCTGGAATTCGGCCTGCGCGCCGTTGCCGATCATCGCCATGACGCGCGAGTTCGCCGGCGCCAACTTGCGCGCCACCATCGCCGAGGTCGCCGCGGTGCGTAGCGCCGTCAGCAGCGTCATCTCGGCCAGCAGCAGCGGGTAGCCGGTATCGACACGCGCGAGCAGGCCGAACGCGGCGACCGTCTGCAGCCCCTTGGCGATGTTGCTGGGGTGGCCGTTGACGTACTTGAAGGCGAAGGCTTCGCCGTCCGAAGTCGGCATCAGTTCGATCACGCCTTCCTCCGAATGCGAGGCCAGCCGCGCGGTCTTCTCGAACTTCGGCCAGCGCAGGTAGTCCGCCTCGATCGCATCGGTCAGTTCGCGCAGCATCGTCTCGATCCCGAAATGATGGACCAGGCGCATCATGTTCTCGACACTGACGAAGGGAATGAAGGCGAGCGGGGACGGAGCGGGAGGCATCGATGTCTTGTCCTGTAGTGAGTGGCCTGACGATCCTAGGCTGGCAAGCGGTTGGTATAAATCGCAAGACCGCCTTGCAAACTGGCCAACATTGCGCAAATTTTACGGCTTGATTGTGCAATTTGCTCAAAGGGAAAGCGATCCGGGCATGGCATCCTCCGCGAAATTCATCCCCGACGACCTCGATCGGCGGATCATCGGTCACTTGCGCGCGGACGGGCGTGCTTCGCTGTCGAAGCTGGCTGATGCGCTGGGCGTGGCACGCGGCACCGTGCAGAGCCGGCTGGACCGGCTGGTCGACACCGGGACGCTCCTCGGCTTCACGATCCGGGTCCGCGACGATTACGACGACCTGTCGGTGCGGGCGGTGATGATGATCGAGATCACCGGCAAATCGACGACGCAGGTGATCCAGAAGCTGCGGGGAATCGTCGAGATTCGCACGCTGCATACGACCAACGGCAACTGGGACCTCGTCGCGGATATCCGCGCCGCCACGCTGTCCGAGTTCGACCGGGTGCTGCGGCAGGTGCGCATGATCGACGGGGTGCTCAACAGCGAGACCAGCCTGCTCCTGAGCACGGTCTGACCGGCGCCCGGCGGCCGGACTGGCGGTGGTCCCATCGCCGGACGCAAACTGGATGTTTCGCGATGGACGGGGCAGGGCGATGACAAGGTCCTGACGAGAACGATGCAAAGGGTTGATGCAGTGAGCAAATGGTTGGCGCGTTCGGCGATCCTGGCATGCATGGCGCCGCTTCCCGCCGCCCCGGTGTTCGCGGACACGCTGCCGCCGCTGGCGGGGCGGGTGATCGAATACGATACCCGGGAAGTCACCTGGCCCGCGCTCGACCTCGCGCCCGATGGCAGGACCATCCTGTTCGACCTGCTCGGCGACATCTACGCGCTGCCGCCGGAAGGCGGGAAGGCCCGGCCGGTGATGACCGGGGCCGCGTTCGACACCCAGCCGGTATTCTCGCCCGATGGCCGCCACATCGCCTTCGTCAGCGACCGCGACGGGCGCGAGAACCTGTGGATCGCCGATGCCGATGGCAGCAATCCCCGCCGCGTCTCGCGCGATGACAGCGGCGTGCCCCACTACAGTTCGCCGGCGTGGTCTCCCGACGGCAGGACGCTCTACGCCTCGCGCATGATCTGGGGCGTGCTGGCGTTCGAGCTATGGTCGTTCGACGCGGCGAGCGGCGCCAGTGAGGTGCTGGTCAGGGCGCAGCCCGGCGGCGCCGATCTGCACCCGCAGCGGCGCAACGCGATGGGCGTGGTAGCCTCTCCGGACGGCAAGAGCCTGTATTACGCCACCAAGGCGGGGACGACCTGGACCAGCGGCCCGCTGCCGCACTGGACGATCGCGCGTCTCGACCTCGCCACGCGCCAGCAGCACGCGGTGGTGACGACGCCGGGCGGCGGGATGAGGCCGGTGCTGTCGCACGACGGACGCTGGCTGGCCTACGCCACGCGCGAGGGCGACGAGACCGTGCTGCGCCTGCACGACCTTGCCAATGGTGCGGACCGGTTGTTGCATCGGCCGCTCGATCCGGATGGACAGTCGGGCGGATACTATGTCGACCTGCTGCCGCGCATGGTCTTTTCGGCCGACGACAGGAGCATCTACCTGGGGCTCGGCGGCGGCCTGAAGCGGCTCGACGTCGCCACCGGGGCGTTGGCGGATATTCCCTTCGAGGCGCATGTGCGGCACGAGATGGCGCCGGACCTGCGCCGCCAGCACCGGATCGACACCGGCCCGGTCCACGTTCGGGTGATCCAGACCCCGCGCCTTTCGCCCGATGGCCGGCAGGTGGTGTTCGGCGCCGTCGGCCGCATCTACCTGGCCGCGAACCGCAAGGGCGCGAAGCCCCGCCGCCTCGACGTGCCCGGCGCCGCTTGGCAGCCGAGCTGGTCGGACGACGGGCGCTTCGTCACTTACGTCACCTGGACCGCCAAGGAGGGCGGCCACGTCTGGATCGCGGCGGTCGACGGCAGGACCGCGCCGCGCCGGATCACGGCGCAGGACGCCTATTATTCGGAGCCGCTGTTCCTCGCGGGCGGCAAGGACGTCGTGGCCTTTTCCGCCAGCCAGCACGACCGGCTCTACCGTTCGGCGGAGAGCCTCGGGCCGATGCCGTCCACGCTGGTGCGCCTGCCGGTGGACGGAGGCGCGATGACCTCGCTCGGCGATGTCGGCGCCGCGATAGACCTGCGCCGCGATTCCGATCCGGCCCGGGTGCGCTATTACGCGGATGGCTGGATTTCCTCGCACACCGTGGATGCCGCTGCGCCCGGCAAGGAGGCGGCGCGGCATCTGGTCAAGCTGCTCGCCCGGCCGGACAGCCAGTACTTCGATGCGCCCGCGCCGCTCAAGAACGCGCAGCTGAGCGAGGACGGCAGGACGGCGCTGGTGCGCTATGCTTCGCAGCTCTACCTCGTCCCGGTGCCGGAGGCGAAGCAGGGCGAGGCGCCGACCGTCACGGTCAGCGATCCGGCATCGGGCGCGCGGCGGATCACGGCGATCGGCGCGGACTACATGGACTGGGCGCCCGGCATGCGCTCGCTCGTCTGGTCGGTGGGTTCGACGGTGCGGCAACTGGCGATGAGCGCCACGACCGACGGCGCCCCAGCCGCCATCGAGAAGCGGGCGCGCAGCGTACCGATGGACGTGGTCCTGCCGCGCGACGTGCCGCGTGGCAGCCTGCTTCTGCGCGGGGCGCGGGTCGCCACGATGAAGGGCGACGAAGTCATCGACGACGCCGACCTTCTCGTCGTCGACAACCGCATCGCCGGGATCGGTCCGCGCGGGACCGTCAAGATCCCCCACGGCACCGAAGTGCGCGACGTGACGGGCAAGTTCATCGTCCCGGGCTTCATCGACTCCCATGCCCACTGGTTCGAGACGCGCCGCCGCATCTTCGACATCGGGCATTGGGATTTCGCCGCGAACCTGGCCTACGGGGTGACCGCCGGGCTCGACGTGCAGGCGTTCGATCCCGACGTGTTCGGCTATGCCGACATGATCGACGCCGGCCTGATGACCGGCCAGCGCGCTTTCTCGACCGGGGAGGGGGTGTTCCGCACCAGCCCGATGGCCGGCCGAGAGGACGCCATTGCCACGCTGCGGCGCTATTCGGACTACTATCGCACGCCGAACATCAAGCAGTACATGGTCGGTGACCGGGCCGAGCGGCGGCGCCTGATCGAAGGCGCGCAGGCCCTCGGCCTCATGCCGACGACCGAGGGGGCGAGCGATTACCGCCTCGACCTGACCCAGATGCTCGACGGCTACGCCGGTAACGAGCATAGCCTGCCGATTGCGCCGATCCATGACGACCTCATCCAGATGCTCGTGCGCTCGCGGATTTCCACGGTGCCGACGATGCTGGTGCTCTACGGCGCGCCGGGTCCGCTGGGGGCGATGACGGCGGGGCACCAGCAGGACTTCGACGCCAAGCTGGGCCGCTTCGTGCCCGAGTTCGCGTTCGCAGCCAAGCGCGATTCCGCGCAGTGGAACCGGGCCGACGGCCAGGGCTTCGCCCGTTTCGCACAGCAGGCAAGCGATATCGGCAGCGCCGGCGGACTGCTCGGCGTCGGGGCGCATGGCATCGTGCAGGGGCTGTCGTATCACTGGGAACTGGAGGCGATGGCGTCCGGCGGAGCGAGCCCGGCGCAGATCCTGCGCGCGGCGACGATCGGGTCGGCCGAGGTCATCGGGCGAGCGCTGGACCTCGGCTCGATCGAGCCGGGCAAGCTGGCCGACCTGCTGGTGCTCGACAAGGACCCGCTGGCCGACATTCGCAACACCCGCTCACTGGACCTGGTGATGCAGAACGGGCGGCTGTACGATGCGGCCACGCTTGGCGAACAGTGGCCGCGTCGAAAGGTGCGCGATGCGCAGTGGTTCGAAGGCATGTCCCAGCATCAGGTCGCGGCAGCGATCGCGACGGCTAGCGCTTTCGAGGAGGCGCAGGGCAACGCCGCCTCGTTCGAGTATTGAGTCGGGGCGGAACGGCGAAAACGAAGCGAAGCTCCGTGTCTTCGTCTCGTTTTCCAGCACCCGCCGGGTGATGCCGCTGGACCGGCCATTTTAACAAGACTGGACCTTGAGATGGTCCAGTTCCTGACCCACGGACAGTCCACGTGGTAAGTATTGCTGCGTGGATAGGGAGCAGTGCTTTGAACGCTACATTCGCAGCCCATGGGCCGCAGGACATCCGTTTCCTGATCGAGCGGTATCCGCTCGCCTGGGTGCAGTCCTGCGTCGATGCGAACCAGGTTCAGTCATCGCTGCTGCCGCTCGTCGGCGAATACGACGAGCAAGGGCACCTCGTCGCGCTCATCGGGCACATGGCGCGGCACAATCCGCTGTGCAATGCGCTTCGGGAAGATGGCCGCACGAGCATCCTGTTCACCGGACCGCAGGGCTACGTCTCGCCCGAACACGCGGGTCTCCGCGACTGGGCGCCGACCTGGAACTACGTGCAGCTGCGTATCGCTGCCGACCTGCATTTCGACGATGCGCTGACCGAGCCCGCCCTCGAGATTCTGATCGACGAGATGGAGCGCGCCCGCGTCGTTCCGTGGTCCAAGAAAGAACTCGGCGAGCGCTATTCCCGTCTGGCCGGAGCGATCATCGGCTTCCGTGCCGAGATCCGCTCGAGCGCGGGGATATTCAAGCTGGGCCAGGACGAGCGCCCCGAGGTGCTCGCCCATATCCTCGCCTCGCATCCCGACCCGGTGATGGTGGAATGGATGCGCCGCTTCAATCCCTGATGTCGCCGGCACCATGACTGAACGGCCATGAAAAAGGCGGCGGGTGTGAACCCGCCGCCTTTTGTGTGTCGTGGGACGAGGCCTCAGAACTCGAGGCGCACACCCGCGGTCATGTAGCGGCCGATGACGTCGTAGTAGGGCGAGAAGGTCGAGTAGAGGGGCGGGTTCTTGTCGAACAGGTTCGACACGTTGCCGTAGAGCTCGAAGTGCTTGTCGCCGTCGCCGAACGGAACCTTCTGGCTCAGCTGGAGGTCGAAGTAGGTATAGGCCGGGATGCGGTTGTTGGTCAGCGCCGTGGCGGTGCGATTCCAGTAGCCCGACGAGATGTAGCGCGCCCGGACCAGGCCGCTGAAGCCGTCGCTGGCATAGCCGACCGAGGCGTTGGCGCGGATCCGCGGCACGCCGTTGACGAAGGCGTAGCCTTGCGACTTCACGTATTCGACCTTGGTAGTGCCGTCGTCGGTGGTGAAGTGGTTCACCCAGGTGCCGACGAGGCGGAAGGTGAACCGGCCGTTCGCCTCGTTGTTGACCGGCAGCGTGTAGGCGACTTCGGCGTCGACGCCGTCGGTCTTGAACTCGGACAGGTTGACCGAGGACGAGGCGACGCTGGTGATGCGATCGTCGCTGTTGCGGGTGATGTAGTCGCACAGGCTGGTGTTACCGCCGTTGCAGCGGTCGATCAGCACCTGCGCGCTGATGCTGGTGATGACGTCCTGGATCGCGATGTTGAAGTAGTCGATCGAGGCGGTCAGCCCGCGCAGCGGGGCGGTGGTGATGCCGGCGGTCCAGGTGTCCGACTTCTCGGGCTTGAGCGCGGTGTTGCCGCCGCCGTAGACGACCACGCTGCGGCTGCCGTCGGTGGTGTGCTGGGGGTCCACGATGTTGACGTTGCTGACCGTCTGGTTGGTGTAGAGCTCGCTCACGTTGGGCGCGCGGATGTCGCGCGAGCGGGTGACGCGGCCGATCACGCCGGGCAGGAACTCGTTGGTGGCGCCCAGCTTCCACGACCATACCGTGCCGCTGGTGCTGTAGTCCGATGCGCGCACGGCGCCGTTAAGCTCCAGCTTGCGCAGTACGGGCACGTCCTTGATCACCGGCACGACGACTTCGGCGAAAGCCTCCTTGACGTCGTACTTGCCGCTCAGCGAGCTGAACCGGAAAGACGTGAAAGCCCTGGCGGCATCGAGTTCGCCGACCTTCGACACGGTCGAGAGGTTGCGCCCTTCCGCGCCGATCGCGATCGAGACCGGCCCGGCAGGCAGGTCGAACGGCTCGCCGCGCAGCGAGACGCCGTACGTGTCGATCTTGTTCAGGCTGTTCAGGCGCGGGGTGCCCGTGACGTAGTCGATCGCAGCCTGCGAGGGAGCGCCTTCGCCGAACAGGTCGATCGGCACGCAGCCCGCCGCGCCCGAGCGGCACACCGCCTGGCCGGTGGTCGGGTCGATCACCGAGTCCACCGCATTGGCGAAGTTCTGGGTGAGCAGGAAGCCGGGGGTGTTGATCTTGTTGCGGTACTGGCCGTGGCTGTAATAGGCCCCGTAACGCCAGCGCCCGTCACCGAAGCTGCCGTCGAGGGCGAGGGTGCCCTGGATGCTGCGGCGGTCGAGGTTGATGGTGCTGTACGACAGGTCAGCATTGTAGCGCGCCATGGTGAAGCTGGTCTGCCCGGCGGCGGCCAGTGCCTGCTTGATGCTGTCGTTCAGGAAGGCGTTGTCGGACTTGATGGTGACGCTGCTCGTGTGGTCGCCGAACCAGGTGTAGCTGTTGTAATAGCGCGAATAGCGCACGTCGGCGCTGAGCTTGAGCGTATCGGTCAGCTCGAACGAGGCCTTGGCCATCACGGCGTAGCGTTGCTGCGGGGTGATCAGCGGGCTGCGCTCGTCGTCCGAGGGGCCTTCGCCGCCCACCATGTTGGTGCCGACGATCGTGCCGATGTCGGGCGTGCGCAGGCTGCCGTCGGGATTGAAACCGTAGCCCTTGAGCGCGCCGGAGGTGATGTAGCCACCGATCAGCTGGGTGGCGAGGCCGACGTCGGGAGTCAGCGTGTTGCTGATGGTCGCGAAACGGCCGGTGTTCTTGCGGTCGGTCTTCGCGAGGATGCCCTTGTTGTCGAGGTATTCGCCGCCGATCACGAAGTGACCGCGGCCACCGGCGAAGCTTGTGCCGTACTTGCCCTCGAACTTGATCTGCTGCGCGTCGCCGCGCGAGGAGACGCCGCCCTCGGCGCCGAGGCGCACACCTTCGTATTCACCGTCGATGATCATGTTGACCACGCCCGCGACCGCGTCGGATCCCCAGGCCGCCGAAGCGCCGCCGGTGACGATGTCCACGCTCCTGACCATGATCGAGGGGACGGTGTTGAGGTCGTTGTCGCTGACGAGGCGGCGGCCGTCGACGAGGACGAGCGAGCGGGTTTCACCCAGGCCGCGGATGTTGATCGGGAAGCGGCCCGCCTGGGCATTGGTGCCCGAGGTCTGCGGCGACTGCGAGGCCTTGAACTGCGGCAGGTCGGCCAGCGCGGCACCGATGTTGGTGCGGCTCACGACGTCGAGATCAGCCTGAGTCATGTGGAGCAGCGGGGTGGGCGATTCGTAGCCGGGGCGGTCGATACGCGAGCCGGTGACGACAATGTCGCCCGGCGCGGAGGTCGCAGCGTCTGCGTCGGTCTGGGCGGCAGACTGGGCCATAGCCGGAGCGGCCGAGACGCTCAGTGCGAGAAGCGCCGTGCCTGCCAGAATAGACTGGCGTCGCGCGCGAAGAAGCTGTTCCATCAATTAAATCCCTGATTCACGGCCGCCCTCGTCGTGGAGAGCGATCTGACACGGCCTTGCGGCCGGGGGACCGATGAAACAGAAGGCCGGTCCGGCGGAACATCCACTTTCGGGAAGTTGAAGGGACCAACGTCGAAGCCTGTCGTTCGAAGCGTCAACCGGCGGCCTTATTGCCCGGTTACGCTCCGAAGTTCAGCCGATGACGATCCTCGCGAATGTCGTCGCTGCGGCGAGCCCGTCCTGCCCGATGCTATGCCCTACGCCTGGTGATGCGTGAGTCTCGACCGGCACGCCGGCCGCCGTCAGCGCGGCCTTTGCCAGGTCCATCGAGCGGAACGGCACCACATCGTCGTCGGTGCCGTGGATCAGCAGGACTGGCGGGCGGCCGCGGATATCTTTCTCCAGCTGGTCGGCCGCGACGAGCATGCCCGAGATGCCGACGATCCCGGCGACGGGTTCCATGCGGCGCAGTCCGACATGGAGGGCCATCATCGTGCCCTGGCTGAAGCCCACGAGCAGCAGCCGGTCGCCGGGCAACCCGGCTGCTTCGAGTTCGCTGCTCAGCCAAGCGTCGAGCGCCGGCGCCGCGCTCGCGGCGCCGGCCGCACGCTCAGCCATGGAGAACGTCTCGATCGGCCACCACTGATGCGCGGCTGCCATATCCGGGAGCTGCGAAGGGGCGTTTGGCGCCACGAACGCGGCATTCGGCAGTGCCGGTTGGATCATGCGTGCGAGAGAGATTAGATCGTCGCCGTTGGAGCCATAGCCGTGGATGAGGACGACAAGCGCGTCGGGAGCGGTGCCCGAGAGCGGGGCGAGGCGGGGGCCGTCGAGCATCACGATGGTCTTTCTGCGTCGGGAGCGGGACCGATTGCATACCCTCTCGCTGCGGCTTCGTCGCCCCGCTTGCAGTTGCTGTTTCACGGGAAAGATCAATGCGCGCAGCCTATGCCTTGAATCGTGCGGGGAAGCGTTCTCAACGGAGATCGTCACCCCGCTCGGTATGAGCGGGGTGAGTGGGCCACGCCTGTTCTGCCAAGTCGGTCATCGAATCTGGCCAAGGCCCTCAGAACTTGCCTCGGAGCGAGACGAGGAAGTTGCGCGGATCGCCGTAGAAGTTGCCGTAGCCGGGGCTTCCGATGGTCACGTAGTATGTCTTGTCGAACAGGTTGTTGAGGTTGGCGCTGACCGAGAACTGCTTGCTCACTTCGTATTCCGCGCGGAGCGACCAGATCGCGTAGCCCGGCACCTTGAACTGGTACAGGTAGGAAGGGCCGTCATACAGGCCCGTCGCAGGATTGAGTTCCTGCACGTAGCCAGAACGGAAGTTGCTGCTCTGCGCGGTGACGCCGCCGCCGACACTCACGCCCTTGAGCGCGCCCTCGCGGAAGGCATAGTCCGTGAACACCTTGAGCAGGTGGCGGGGCGTGATTTCGGCGAAGGACGCATCGTTGTCGCGCTTGTTCTCGTTGTCGTTGTAGGTGTAGCCTACCGAGACTTGCCAACCGGGTAACAGCTCACCGTTGATTTCAGCCTCGAAGCCCTGGCTGCGCAGTGATCCGTCGCGGATGTAGCAGCAGTTGTCCGTGAAGCCGGCGGGCGGGTTGCTAGGGTCGGTGGCGGCTGCGCCCTGCTTGCGCACGCGATAGACCGCAAGCGAGCCGGTCAGCTTTCCGTTCGCGAATTCGCCCTTGATGCCGGCCTCATAGTTGGTGCCCGTAACCGGTCCGAGGGGGGTGCCCGGCCGCGGCGCGGACATGCGGTTGGCCTGCGACTGGTAGATCTCGGAATAGCTGGCGTAGAAGCTGAATGCCCTCGTGACGTCGAGCACGGCAGCAGCGTAAGGCACGAACTTGGTCTTCTGGTCGATCAGTGAAGTCACCGCGCCTGTCGCGATGTTGCTGTTCTCGGTGCGGTCCTTGACCACGAGGCGCCCGCCGCCGATCAGGGAAAGCGGCGCGACCGGGCGAACGCGCAGCGATCCGTAGAAGCCGATACGCTCGATCTCCGTGCGGCCCTGGTACCCGCCATCGGTCCAGACGGGCGGGTAGGCGATCTCAGGCGGATACTCGGGGTCGAACACGTTGCCGGGGCCATAGTAGGTCCACATGCTGCGATTGTCGGTTCTGTTGCGGGTATAGTCCACGCCGAGGACCAGGTCATGCTTCTGCCCGAACGCCTCGAAGCTGCCGGTCGTGTTGAAGTCAAGGGTCAGTTCCCGCAACTTGGAGCCGGCCTGATAGTACCACCAGTCGGTGCCCGACTGGTCGACGGGGTCCACCGCGTTTTCCATTTCGGCGGCGTTGGTGCGATCGTTCGAGCGCGTATAGTTGGCGTTCAGCCTTACTGTCCACGCATCACCGATCGCCTGCTCGACCCGGCCATAGGCAACGTCGATGTCGCGGTCGATCGTACTCCACGGAGCGCCCATGCTGGTGCTGCGCGGAAAGTCGATGTCCACCCCGCTGCGATAGCGCGGCAGGCTGACGTTGAACCCTTCGTGCCTGTCGGTCTGGCGCGTGTAGCCTGCGACGAGCAGCGTGCCGGGCGCGGGATTGTACTCTATCGATCCGTGGGCGAGCCAGCGGTCGTCCGTCTTGAAGTCCTGGAACCCGTTGCTGATGTCATAGACACCGATGGCCCGTGCGCGCAGGTTGCCGTTCTTGGTGAGCGCCCCGGTGATGTCGCCCTCGACGCGGGCATGGTCCCAGCTGCCGAAGGTCATCGTCGCCTGCGCCTGCGCGTCCGCCAGCGCGCGCTTGCGCATGAAGTTGATGACGCCGCCTGCTTCGCCGGCACCGAACAGGCCGTCGGCGCCGCGGATCAGGGCGATGGAATCGAAGATCGCGGTGTCGAGGTCTCCCGTGGTGGTGGAGGACTGTGAACTCGCGCCGCCGTCGACGCGGTAGTTCGAGATAGTCAGGCCACGCGAGGTATAGGCCGACGACAGCCATGCGCGATCCACGGTCACGCCGGTCATCTGCTGCATCACGTCCTCGACGGTGAGCAGGTTCTGGTCCTCGATCCGCGCACGGGTCATCACCGTGACCGACTGCGGCGTCTCACGCAGCGTCTGCAACGACTTGCCGACGTTGATGGCGCGGGGAGCGTAGCTGTCGCTGCCTTCGGTGATGGTAGGGTCGGTGTCGGGACGTTCGCCCGTCACGGTGATGTCGCGCTCGCTCTCGACACTGTCATCAACGACGCTGGTGGGCGAATATTGCTGGGCGAGGGCGAATTCGGGTGCAGCGATGGATATGGCGGCCGCGGTCAATACCTGCAGATTACGCAGGAATGCCTTGCTCCGGGTGGAGTAACTGTCCCTCATTTCATCCCCTGAAATTGTTTCCAAATTCGGCAGCGAGACTACCGTCCGCCAAGCCGGCTTCGTTGCCGTCGCGGCGGGTAATGCAAATGAAAACGAGTCGCAATAGCTATATTGGTCCATTCCCTGGCGATGCAGATCAAAGCACAGGGGTGGGCGGAGCGCGCCGCTACAGGGAATGCAATGGGGAGGACCGTGCCCCGCAGCCATCACGCCGGCGATTACCGTCGCCGATGTCCAAGTGGTCGATCAGGACTTAGGGCAGTTTTCCAAGGAATATTTTCGGGTCGGAATCACTGTCCACTATGTGTTGGCAGGAGGAGGCGAACCACCGAACGATTGGATCGTTTGTACACATTCCCGAATTGACATTCATAATCGGGAGAAGGTGGAGATGGGTGACAAACCCTGCTCCCAACATCGTTATCGCCACCGCCTTGGGTCGAGCATGTGGGCCGCCGAACCATTCGGCGAGTGGAGCGACGACCTGCTCTTCGACCACTCGTGTCGCGATCAGCCTTGCTTCCGGATCGGCGGCGGCAAGCACTGCAATGGCGATAGGCAGGTCCGAGGGGGCCGCGCCGGTGATAAGGCCTGCGAGACGCATCCCAAATTCAGCTCTGGGCAGGTGGAGAAAAGGCGCATTGTTAAGAGATTTTCGTAGCGCCGCTTCGAACAGCCCGGCCTTGGAACCAAAATAGCGCGACAGCAGCGGCAGGCTGACGGCCGCTGCTTCGGCGATATCGCGAATGCCGGTCGCTGCGTATCCGTGCTGGGAGAAAAGGCCGGTGGCAGCGGCCAGAATCCTCTCTTGCGTGGCGGCGGCGTCACGTTTGGGGCGGTTTCCCTGGGCTTCCAATGCTTATCCTCACTCTTGATGCCTGCAAATAGCGACTGTCGATCACTCGATCATTCCCGAAGGTCGAGCGGCAGCGTTTACATGCGGCAAGGGGTTATCAGTTGACAACATAGCGTCAATATCCACTAATATTATCGATTGATAACATATGGGAGAGTTGGTTATGGCGACGTTCGTTCTGGTGCATGGCGGCGGCCATGGAGGGTGGTGCTATGACAAGGTGGCGAGGATGCTGCGGTCTGCAGGGCACGACGTGTCCACCCCGACGCTCACCGGCCTGGGAGAGCGTCGCCATTTGCTGAGCGACACGACCGACTTGTCGACCCACATCACCGACATAGTCAACAATCTGATCTACGAAGACCTCCACAAGGTGATTCTGGTGGGTCACAGCTATGGCGGAATGGTGATTACGGGCGTGGCCGACCAGGCTGGCGAACGCATTCAGGAACTGGTCTACCTCGACGCCGCGCATCCCGAGGACGGCCAGTCGCTGGTAGACACGGCGCCGCTGGCAATGGCATTCGCCCGCAGTTCGTCACGGACTGTCGATGGCGTCGAACTGGTGATGTGGCCGAACGAGGACATGGTCGCCGCGATGGGGGTCACCGAACCTGAGGATGTCATGATCCTTCGCCAAAGGATGCTGCCTCATCCCTGGAAGGCCTTCGAGGAAAAATTGCGTTTCCGTAACGGCGATGCCGCACTTCGGATTCCCCGGACAAACATCAATTGCACTGCTTCACTGCGCAGTAGCTCGGATGAGGATCGCCCGAAGCAGCTGGCGGGATTCCGTAACTTCGAGATCGATACAGGCCATGACCTGATGATCACCGAGCCGCGGCGGGTGGCCGACATCCTTCTTGAAGTGGCGTCGTCGCCGGCCGCTGAGGCAGGCGGTCTCAAGAACTAGTCGATTTTGGCCGGGGTGGTCTGATGACAGGAACCCACTTGCGCGTTGCATTCTTCGCGACAGCGTCGGTTGTTTGGAAGAAGGCCTCCCGGTCACCGCATCGCCTTGCTGTTAAAGCGTGAGTTCGCCCCGGAATGCACGAAAAAGTAACCATGCGGATCTAGCTTTCGTTCATGCGTATCGCGACGATTACCAACTGGGCTTACGGCGCCACCGTATGCCTTAGCATCGCAGCTGGCGTTGCCATGGTTCTGGCCTCGAATGCCGATGGGGTGGAGCGTGCGGCGGTGCGCCAGCGCGACCTGTTCGACCAGCTCACTTTCGAGATCGAGAACGACCTGTCGGAGCTTACCGATCAGGCGCGGCTGGCGGCGGTGACGGATGATCCGAGCCACGCTGTCGCCTACGGTCGGACGCTTTCGGCGCTCGGTACCGTCGAGCAGCGCGTCGCCAAGCTGAAGGATGGCGGCGCCACCCGGCAGGAGCTGCGTTCTCTGGAAGAGGGTCTGCGCTGGGCCAGGACACTCGAGGACGAGCAGCAGGCCGCCATCGCCGCCGCCGCGCGCGGAGACGACACCGCCACGCGGGCCATCGTCTTCGGGCCGGAGTACGAGCGGGAACTCGAACGGGTGCGCTTCCTGATCGGCCGCTTCCGCTACATGCTCGACCAAAGATCGGACGCCGCCATCGATCGCGCGAGCCAGGCCTCGCAGCGCCTGCGCTCGGTGTCCGAGATCATGGCCGGCCTTACCGCGGCGCTGTTCCTGCGGTCCTCGGCTTCATCCTGAAGCGCCGCATCCTGCGTCCGGTCATGACCCTGAGCGACGTGGTCAACCGCCTCGCCGAGCAGGATTACACGGTCGAGGCCCCGACCTTCTCGCAAGTCGACGAGATCGGCGACATGGCGCAGGCGATCCGCATCTTCCGCGAAAACGGACTGGAGCGGCAGCGGCTGGAGCACGAGCGGGACACTGACCGGGCGGTGCGCGACCTCCTGTCGCGCATGACCCAGCGGCTGCAGGGCTGCGAAAGCGTGGGCGACCTCTTCGCCGTCGTGCGTCTGTTCGCGCCCGAGATCGCGCCGACGCTCGCGGGCCGACTTTATACCCTCGATAACCGCATGGAACTGATGGTATGCGCCGCTGAATGGCAAGGCCCGAGGGCTGCGCTCCTTCGCGCGAAGGAAGCGGGGCGCGACCGTGTTGTCGTCGCCACGCAGCGGCACCGGGACGCCAGGAAGCCGCCGGCCGTTCAAGGATAGGCATGAAGTCGCCTGCCATATGCCAATGATGGACTGCGGCCGATGGTCAGAGCCACATCCAAGACGCGGAACGCGTGCCTACCTGACCGAGAAGCTGTACTTGCCCGCGGCCTTGTGCTGATCCGCACTGGCGACATGCCAGTTCAGGTCGTAGCTGCCGGCAGGCAGGGCGCGCGGGAAGGTCAGGACGAGGACCTTGCCATCGCCCTCGACGGCGGTCCTGAAGCCCTTGATCGGCATGGGCGCGTGGTTCGCCATGCCGGGCATGCCCGTCATCGTCAGTTCGGCGCCGCTCGATGCGGCGACCACCCGCTCGGAAAAGGTGAGGATGAGCCGGGTGGGCCTGGCGGCGATGGCACCTGCCGCCGGGCTCGCCGCGACCAGGCCGGGATGGGCGAAAGCGGCGGACGGAACGATGCAGAGCGCCAGGGCAGCGGCAAGCACGGTACGGTTCACGGGAGTTCTCCTTCGAAGTTGCAAGCGCAGGGTGCTACTGGAAAGGCATACGTCCGGTTGATAGGCTTCCCCTCATGGTGGTGCCGATTTTTTTGAGGGGTTCGCACGCGCGGTGCGTATCCTTGGTGCTTGGGAGATGGAGTGAAATCATGAGCGATCTCGACGAACTGCTGGGGAAGGTGCGGGCGATGCCCGTAGATCCGCGCCTTGGGGCCATGGAAGGAGCGGTATTTGCCGCCGTCGCATCGCGCAAGGCAAACGCAGCGGCGCGGCGCCGGCTGGCGGTGGCCGGCGTCGTGGCGATAGGGGTCGGTACGCTCGGCGGTGTGCTTTCCGGCATCACCCCGCATCATGGCGACAGGCCCGAGATGCTGGGCATGCCGCCATACACCATTTCCAGCCTGCTGGGCTGATGGCGGTGGTCAAGCCTGTCAGCGGCTATGTGCTGGTCGCGGTGGTCGCGTTCCTGGCGGCGCTCGCCGCAGTCGTGGTCGTACGGACGTGGCTGCCGCCAGAGCCGCGCGCCGAAAGCGAGATACATGCCCTGATCCATGAGAAGCTCGGCCTCGATCCGCAGCAGGAACGTCGGATCGACAGCCTGGAGGCGCAATTCGTC
The DNA here is from genome assembly GCF_059416165.1 of Novosphingobium sp. GW821-FHT09E05. Taxonomy (NCBI): domain Bacteria; kingdom Pseudomonadati; phylum Pseudomonadota; class Alphaproteobacteria; order Sphingomonadales; family Sphingomonadaceae; genus Novosphingobium; species Novosphingobium sp. GW821-FHT09E05. The sequence continues at coordinate 269,340 of NZ_JBWKOQ010000004.1, read as the reverse complement.
TCCCGCCGTTCCCACCTGGAGATGCAGATGCGCCGCGACAATGCCTTGCTGGCGCGCGCGATCGCAACCGAACATGGCTACGGGCCGAGTGTCAGCACCACCGTAGACCATATTCACGTGGTCATGGGGGCCCTGCAGAAGGAAACGCTGAAGCATATCTTCGCGGTTCGCGCGCAGTTGCGGCCAGACCAGGCAGCCAAGTTCGACGCCGTGGTCACCGAGGTCCTGACTGACACCGCGAAGTGACCGCGCCTGCCGTCGATCAGGCCGATGCCGATCTGGCGGCGCGCGCTCTCGCCGGGGAAGAGGCGGCGTTCGCGCGGCTCATGCGGCGCCATCGCGACACCGTGTACCGGCTCGTCTGCAGCCATGTGGGCGACGCGACCGAAGCTCTGGACATCACGCAGGAAACCTTCGTCTCGGCCTTCGCCGCCCTGGCGCGCTACGACCGCGGCCGGCCGTTCCGGCCCTGGATCGCCGGCATCGCCATCAACAAGTGCCATGACTGGGGCCGGCGACGGGCAGTCCGCCGCTTCTTCGCGTTCGCCTCGCCGATCGACGCCGCGATCGCGATAGCCGATACCGATCCGTCGCCGGAGGACGTCACCGGGGCCCGCCGCGAACTCGTTCGGGTCAGGGCCGCGATCGCCGCCCTGCCGACCAACCTGAAGGACGTGCTGGTCCTGCGCGCCATCGAAGACCTGAGCCAGGCGGACACCGCGCGGATCCTCGGCGTCAGCGAGAAGGCCGTGGAGACGCGGCTCTACCGCGCGCGAAATAAATTGAGCAGACTTCTGAGGGATGGTGGCGGGGCTGGCGTATAGGAAGCATCGCCTGTCGCTGCGGAAGTCGTCAACTCCATGTCTCCAGTCTCGCCTGCCGAAATCGATCGCCGTGCCCTGATCCGCTCGCTGGGAGGGTTCGCAGGGCTGCTTGCAGCCGCGCGGGCCGTGCCGGCATGGGCGCGCAGCGGCGCTTCCGGTGTCGGGGGAGCGATGGCTTCCGCCATACGCGGCAGCGCCGCCGTTCTTGCAGGCGACGAAATCCACCTCGACATCGGCACCAGCCATTTCGCGACCGGGAACCGGCCCGGGCATGCGGTGACTGTCAATGGCAGCCTGCCCGCGCCGCTGATCCGCCTGCGCGAAAGCCAGCGCGTCCGGATCGCCGTCACCAACCGGCTGGGCGAAGACACCTCGATCCACTGGCACGGCCTGATCCTGCCGTTCCAGATGGACGGTGTGCCGGGCGTCAGCTTCCCCGGCATCCGCCCGGGGGAGACGTTCACATACGATTTCAAGGTCCGGCAGGCGGGCACCTACTGGTATCACAGCCACTCCGGCATGCAGGAAGCCGAAGGGCTCTACGGCCCTCTCGTCATCGACCCGGCGGGCGAGGACCCGGTGCAGAGCGAGCGCGAGCATGTGATCGTGCTCGCGGACTGGAGCCCGGTCCATCCGCATGTTCTGCTCAAGCGCCTCAAGCAGATGGGCGGCTACTACAACATGCAGCGCCAAACGCTTGGCGAGCTGATCGCTGGCCGAGGCCAGAATATACGGGATCGCCTCGCCTGGGGTGCCATGCGGATGGACCCGACCGATATTGCCGACGTAACCGGCTCGACGTACAGCTATCTGCTCAATGGCCACGGGACCGCCGAAAACTGGACGGGCCTGTTCGAACCCGGGGAGCGGGTCCGGCTGAGGATCATCAATGCCTCCGCGATGACCAACTTCAACGTCCGCATTCCCGGCCTGGCGATGACAGTGGTGCAGTGCGACGGCCAGAATGTGCGGCCGGTGGATACCGACGAGTTCCAGATCGGCATCGCCGAGACGTACGACGTGGTCGTCCGCCCATACCAGGCGATGGCCTATGCGCTGGTAGCCGAAGCCACCGACCGCTCGGGCCTTGTCCGCGCGACGCTTGCGCCGCGCATGGGCATGGTCGCCGAGGTCCCGCCGCTACGCGCGCGGCCGCTGCTGGGCATGAAAGACATGGGGATGGACATGACGGCCATGGACATGGGCCACGGCGGCGTGATCGACCTGAGCCAGCCTGCGAACGAAAGCATGGCTGGGCACTCGATGAAGATGCGCGACAAGTCCGCCGCGCCGCAGGTCGCGATGGGGCCGGGGGTCGCCACGCTTTCACCCATGCCGGTCGACAGGACCGCCGACCGGCCGACGGGACTGGAGGATGTCGATCACCGGGTGCTGACATATGCGGATCTTCGATTACTTGCTCCCCATCCGGACACGCGCACGCCCACCCGGACGCTCGACATTCACCTCACCGCGAATATGGAGCGCTACATGTGGTCGTTCGACGGCGTGAAGCTGTCCGATGGCGCCGCGCCGATCCCTTTCCGGCACGGTGAACGGGTGCGCGTGAACCTCATCAACGACACGATGATGCCGCATCCGATCCACCTGCACGGCCATTTCTTCCAGCTGGTGACCGGTGCCGGTGCGCATGACCCGCTCAAGCACACGGTGAATGTGCTGCCGGGTGGCAAGGTCAGTTTCGACCTGACCGCCGACGCGCTGGGCGACTGGGCGTTCCACTGTCACATGCTGATGCACATGCACAGCGGCATGATGCGCGTCGTCACGGTGCGCCGCGACGAGGCCGCGGCATGAGGCGGCTGTGCTGTGTTGCCGGCGCGATCCTGAGCGCCGCTGCGCTCCCGGTAGCGGCGCAGGAGCATGTCCATTCGGGCCATGCTGCGATTGAGCGGGCCGCATCGGCAGACTCGCCTGCCGATGCGGCGGACGCCGCGATCTCCCCGGGTGAAGCGCCGCCCGCGCCCGGCGATCACGCGGCCGAGGCATTCTATGCGCCGACCGAGATGGCCAGGGCCCGCGATGCGATGGTCCGGGAGAGCGGCGGCATGGCCTTCTCCCAATTCATGATCGACCGCCTGGAATATCGCGGGGCGAGAGGATCGGACGGCTACCACTGGGAAGGGCAGGGCTGGGTCGGAGGCGACATCGACCGCCTCGCTTTCAAGACCGAAGGCGAGGGCGATCGCGGCGGCAAGCTGGAAAGAGCGGAAGTCCAAGGACTGTATCGCCGCGCCGTCGGGCCGTGGTTCAACCTTGAGGCAGGTGTTCGCCATGACATCCGCCCGGGCCCGCAACGCACTTATGCCACTCTCGGAATTGAAGGCCTCGCGCCTTACTGGTTCGAAGTGGGGGTTCAGGTCTTCGTGTCCGAAAAGAGCGATGCGCACCTCCGGCTGGAGGGGAGCTACGACCAGCGCATCACGCAGCGGCTGATCCTGCAGCCCGCGATCGAAGTGAATCTGGCGGCGCAGGACGTGCCCGAACTCGGCATCGGCGCGGGTCTTGACGACATCGAGGCCGGCCTGCGGCTGCGCTACGAATTCGCGCGCGAGTTCGCGCCCTACGTCGGCGTCAACTGGGAACGCAAGTTCGGCGATTCGGCGAAGTTCACCCGCAGCCAGGGCAACAAGGCGTCGCTTGCGAGCCTGGTCGCAGGCATCCGTTTCTGGTTCTGACCGGCGCGGGCCTCGGACGATCGTTGACGCGCAATCTCGGCCGCGCCAAATTTTGGAGGCGGCACACGGCATAACGGCGTGGAGCTTGTTGCAAATAGATCGCAATAGGCTAGAGGCGGCGACATGTCCGCATCGATCGTCACGATGGTGAGCACACCCGGTTTCGCGGTGGAACCGGACGGCGTGCCTGCGCCTGAACGGCCCCGAGGCGACTATCGTGTCGGTGGCCGGCCGATGCGCATGGTCGCCTTGCTGGCCACCGTTGCGGTCCACATCGCGGTAGGTGCGGTTGTGGCGCTCGGGTGGCCGCGCGTCCGGAACGAAGGCGAGGCACCGCATCTGGCGAGCGTCATCATCCTGCCTCGCTCCACTGACGAACCGCGCCGCCGCCCGTTTTCGGGAACGACGGTGCCGACGCGCCGACCAGAGCCGCTGCCCGCGATCAGCAGGCCCCCGCCGACGATCCTCCTGGCGCCGCCCACTCCGGCCGCGAGTGAGGCCGTGGCCGAGGTTCCGGTTCCGTCGGACGGAGGCCGCGAGGACGCGCTTGCCATGGCGACGCAGGCCTACCGGCGTGCGGTCATGGCACGGCTGGAAGCCCAGCGCCGCTCCCCCCGGCCGGGCACGACGGACGACGGGTTTCACGCCGGAACCGTAGTCTTTCGCATCGATCGCACCGGGCGTCTGCAGGCAGCGTCTGTGTCGCTGTCGACTGGCCGGCACGCGCTGGACCGCGCCGCGCTGTCCATCGTGCGCCGTGCCGCGCCTTTTCCCGCCATCCCGGATGCCTTGCCGGACGAACTGGAGATCACTCTGCCCGTGGAATTCCTGACGGCGCAGGGCGGGGCACGGACCGGCGTGCGATGAGCGGACGCGATGCGGCGCTGGTGGCGCATCATCACGCTTCTCTCAGTGCCTACGTGCGGTCGCTGGTGGATTCGTCCCCGCTCGCCGCCGATATCGTCCAGGAGACATGGGCGCGCGCGATCCCGCCGCTGCGGGAAGGGAAAGTCGAGAACGTCCGCGCCTTCCTCTACCGTATCGCCCGCAATCTCGTGGTCGACGGGGCCCGGGAGCGGGGTAAGTGGTCGCCCTGGGTGCTGGACGACGACCTTGGCGGCCTGATCGCGGACGACGCGCCCTCGGCCGAACGGGAAGTGCTTGCCCGCGAGCGATTGCGGCTGCTGCTGGAACTGGTGGAAGGCCTGCCGGCGCGTTGCCGCGAGGTCTTCGCCCTGCGCAAGATCGAGGGGCTGCATCAGGCCGAGATCGCCGAAAGGCTGGGCATCACACGCGGCGCGGTCGAGAAGCACTTGCGCCATGCGTTGCTGGTCCTTGCCACGCGCCTTGGCGAGATCGACGGGACCGCATGACAATCCTTGCACAAATTCCGGCGATGATGGTCGTGTTTGGGCGGAGTTGTCCGTCTTGGGATGCAAGGGCGGCGGAGTCGGGCCGGCCGTCATCCATCCCGGGGGGGACGGAGCGAAGGCCATGACGAAGAGACAACCTATCGAGCCCGCGATTGCTGCAGCCGCGGCCGACTGGATCGTGCGGCGGGACGGCGGCGACCTGAGCGCCGAGGACGAGCAGGCCTTCGCGCAGTGGCATGCCCAACCCGAACATCGCGAGGCATTGGCTCGGCTGGAGAAAGTCTGGGGACTCCTCGACGAGCAGCAGGAAGCGGTTGTCGTCGATCCTGTCCCTGAACTTCCTCGTCCGCGCACCGCGCGTGTTCCGGCGCGCATTCGGCGAGCAGCACCCGCAGCCGTCAGGCCGCCGCGGCGGGCCTGGACGGCCGGCGCCGTGGCGGTGGGAATGGCGCTGCTCGTGCTCGGCGGCGTCCAGGATTGGCCGACACGCCTGCGCGCGGATCAGATGACCGCAGTCGGCGAGCGGCGCGAGGTCGCGCTGTCGGACGGATCGGTCGTCACCCTGGATAGCGGTTCGGCGATCGCGATCGACTACACGGGCTTACGCCGGGGGGTAAGGCTGTTGACGGGAGCGGCGCTGTTCGAGGTCGCGCCCGACCGTGCGCGACCTTTCACCGTCGAGGCCGGCGGCGGCAGCGTCACGGCGCTCGGCACTGCGTTCGCGATCCGTGACGAGGACGGGCACGCGACGGTAACCGTCACCCGGCACAGCGTCCGCGTGGAGGGAGGCGGCAGGTCGGTCGTGGTCGGCGAAGGCCAGCGTGCGGACTTCGCGGCGCAGACCCTGCATGGGCCGCTGCCGGCGCGGGGCGACGCGGCGGCGTGGACGCGCGGACGGCTGGTGGTGGTCGATCGCCCGCTTGGTGAAGTCGTGGCGCAGATTGGGCGCTATCGCCATGGGTACGTCACCGTCACCGGTTCGGCCGCCGCGATCCGGGTAAGCGGGGTTTACGATCTCGATCACCCCCTGGCCGCCATCGACAGCATCGCGGCCAGCCACCGCCTTGCCTCGCTGCGCCTGTCCAATCGCTTCATTATCCTGCGCCGATAAAAATTCCGGCGCGTTGGTCGTGTTTCCCGATCGTACTCCGTCTTGGTCTTGCAAGTGCGTCGCAGCAGCAATGTGGGGGCGGCTGGGTAATCCTGTGGGGAATGTTTCGATGACGGTTAAGTATGAGCGTGGACGGACGCTGGCATTCGCGTTGCTGGCGGGTACGGTCCTGAGCGGCAGTGCCCTGGTGCCTGCCGCAGCGGCGGCGCAGGATCAGCTTGCGGCGCGTACCTACGACATTCCTGCAGGATCGTTGTCCGACGCGCTGAATCGCTTCGCCGAACAGAGCGGCATGCAGTTGACCTACGAGGCGGCACTGACGCAGGGGCGCCGTAGCACCGGCCTGCGCGGCAGCTTTGCGCCGCACGATGCACTGTCGCGCCTGCTCCTTGGCACTGGTCTTGCGGCGCGTCCGGCGGGCGAGGGCGCGGTGACCATCGCCCGCGCGACGACCGGCGCCATGACGCTCGATCCGCTGCGCATGGAGCTGACCGCGGCGGCTTACGGCGATGCCGCCCCCGGGGAGGACGACGAAGAGGAAGGATGGCGGCGCAACGACCCCATCCTCGTGACGGGGCACAACACACAGATCGACGCGACGTCCACTTCGGGTCCGTGGGGCAGCAAGCTGCTCATCGATACCCCCTATTCGGTCAGCGTCGTGCCGCAGGACCTGATCGAGAGCGTCGTCGCCGGCGACATGGACCAGATCTTCAAGATGAACCCAGTGGTCCAGAACTCGGCGCCCTCCACGGTCTACGGCACGCCCTACGTGACGATCCGCGGCTTCGATTCGCAGAAGGGCGTGCTCGACGGCGTGCGCCTCTCCTCCACTCTCACCGGCATCTCGACGGAGGAACTCGCCAACGTCGAGATCATGAACGGCCTGTCCGGCTTCATGTACGGCGTCGGCAATCCCGGCGGTGTCACCAATTACGTGCTCAAGCGGCCGACCTACACGCCCAAGCTGGACGTGAGGGTGGGCAATTATGGCAACCAGCAGTGGTTTGCCCACGTCGACCTGGGCGGTAAGATCGATGCGAACGGCACTTTCGCCTATCGCCTGAACATGTCGTTCCAGGACGGCGAGACGGCGAAGAAGGACCAGAACGTCGCGCGCACCCTCGTCAGCGGAGCGCTGGACTGGAACGTGGCTCCCGACCTGCTCGTGCAAGCGGAGGCGGCGCATACCTACTACCGGATCGACGGTATCGATTCCCGCTTCTACGCCTACGCCAACACCAGTCGTGGCGCCCTCGACCACTGGATCGAGCCGCTGGCGAACGACAGGACCTGGACGCCGTCCTGGACTTATCTCCAGACCAAGACGGACCGCGCGGGCGCCAACGCCAGGTGGAAGATCAACGAGACCTTCAGCCTGCGCGCGGCCTATCTCTACAAGCGCGATGCGCAGGAATCGATCAACATCTACCCGCTCTACATCGAGAATGCGGGAGGCGGCACCTCGGGCTGGCAGGACGGCTTCACCTCGCGCAGCGCGCCCTCGTACAACTACGCGCAGGGCGCCTATGCCTATCTCGACAGCCAGTTCTCGACCCTGGGGATCGAACATCGCCTGACGATGGGCGCGTCGGGTGACATCCTGCGCGTCAGGCGGCACGTCACCAATTCGGTAAGCGGCGGGGATTCGCCGGTCTTCACCGACCCTCACGACCTCGACAGCTGGGCCATGCCCGCCGCGCTGAACACTTATTCGTGGGGCGCGCTCTACAAGTCGAGCCGGTCGAAGAACACCAACATCGTCGTGGGCGATGACATCCAGTTCACCGAGCAGTGGGGCGCCATGGTCGGCGTCAACCGCAGCACGGTCGAGGCCCGCAACTTCAACGCGGCCGGCGCGGCCACTTCGAATTACGACGAGAGCGCATGGACCCCTACGGTGTCGCTGGTGTTCAAGCCGGCCCCGCGCGTGACGACCTACGCCACGTATATGGAGGGCCTCGAGCAGGGCTCCACCGTTCCCGACGACGCGGTGCTCTACAATAACCCCGGCGAGATCATGAAGCCCTACGTCTCCAAGCAGTACGAGGTCGGCGCCAAGTACGCCCCCATCGACGCCCTGCTGATAACAGGCGCGGCCTACCGGATCGAGAAGGCGAACTCCTTCGACCAGCAGGTGGGCGGCAAGATCACCCGCACCCAGGACGGCGTGGAAGTGCACCAGGGTTTCGAACTGACCGCCACCGGCAACGTGACGCCTGAACTGACGGTGATGGTCGGCGGCACTGTGATGGACCTCAAGGTGACCAGGACCAGCACCGCCGCGCTGCTTGGCAAGAAGCCCACCGGCGTCAGCGGCACGCTGGCGAAGATGTACCTCGAATATAGCCTGCCCCCGCTCCCCGGATTCTCCGTGAGCGGCGGCATCTACCACGCGGGCAAGATGTACAAGGACAGCGCCAACCTGCAGCAGATGGACGGCTACACCATCATGGATCTGGGCCTGCACTACAAGACCGAGATCGACGGCAGCCCGGTGCGCTTCGACCTCAACGTGGCGAACATCACCGCCGAGAACTACTGGGCGACGTCCTATTCTCTCGGCATTCCGCGCAATGTCGCCTTCTCGGTCAAGTACGGCTTCTGACAGATGACGGCCCGGGTTATCGCATCATGAAGCAGGGTTTCCGCCAGTCGATGGCATGGCTGCATACCTGGGCCGGGCTGGTCCCGGGCTGGGTCCTCTACATCGTCTTCGTCTTCGGGACGGCAGCGTTCTTCCAGTACGAGATCGATGCCTGGATGCGCCCGGAACTTCCGGCAGGAACGCAGGTGAGTGCGCGCGCGCTCGATGCCGCCGACACGCTCCTGCGCCAGCGCGGTGCCGGCGCGGAGAGCTGGACCGTCTCGCTCCCCGACGCGCGGGGCGGGAGCGGGCTGAAGGTCTCGTGGCGCACGCCCGGGCAGGATCGGCACGACCGCAAGGAGATCACGCTAGATCCGCAGACCGGCCGCGAGATCGCCGTGCGCGAGACGCGGGGCGGGTTCTTCCTCTACCGGATGCATTTCGACCTGCATTACATGCCGGTGATGTGGGCGCGCTACCTCGTCAGCATCGCCGCGCTCGCCATGCTGGTGGCGATCCTGTCGGGCGTCGTGACGCACAAGAAGATCTTCACCGACTTCTTCCAGATGCGCTTCGGCAAGGGCCAGCGCAGCTGGCTCGATGCGCACAACGCCACCGGTGTATTGGCGCTGCCGTTCCATGTGATGATTACGTATACCGGTCTCGTCACGCTCCTGTTCACGCTGATGCCTTGGGCCATCACCGCCAACTTCCCGACGCGCGAGGCCTTTTACGAAGCGGCGTTCCCCCGAGCAGAAGAGCGCGAGGCGAGCGGTTCCCCCGCGCCGGTGGTCCCGTTGCGCCAGTTGGCGGTCAGCGCGGAGCGCGAGTGGCAGGCCGGAGGATACGGCTACGTCGCCCCCTGCTACATCGGTATCGACCATCCGGGCGACGCGGCCGCGACCGCGCAGCTGTACCCGCGGCGCGGCGACTGGAGCGAAGGACGCATGGACCCGCTGCACTTCGATGCGGTTTCAGGGAAGGTCCTGCCTACCGCCGTGCGGACCAAGGGCGGTGCGCGTCTGACGCAGGAGGTCATGATCGACCTGCACACGGCCTGGTTCAGCGGATACGGCCTGCGCTGGCTCTACTTCCTGTCGGGTCTGGGCGGCACGGCCATGTGTGCCACGGGCCTTGCGCTGTGGTGCGTGAAGCGGCGCACCAAGCTTCCCGACCCTGCGCGCCCCCATTTCGGCTTCCGGCTGGTGGAGCGGCTCAACATCGGCTTCATCGCCGGAGCACCCGGGGGGATCGCCGTCTATTTCCTGGCCAATCGCCTGTTGCCCGCTGCCCTCCCCGAGCGGGCAGAGTGGGAAGTGGACAGCCTGTTCATCGCCTGGGGCGCAATCTTCGTTTGGACCCTGGCACGGCCGTCCAAGCGAGCCTGGGTAGAGGCGCTGGGAGCAGGAGCCGTGCTGTTCGCGATGGTTCCGGTGGTCAACGCGCTGACCACGTCGCGCGGGCTGGGGGCCAGTCTCTGGCGGGGCGACTGGGTCTTCGTCGGCGTGGACCTGACGCTGGCGGTGCTCGCCGCCGGTTTCGGATACACGGCGCGCAAAGTCCTGCGCCATCAACCGAAGGCTGCGCCCGCGCGTCGTCAACGTGCTCGAGGGGTACCGGCATGATCCATGTGGCGATCGCCATACCCGCTCTGCTGGGCTTCGCGCTGCTGCTTCTTGCGATGGCGCGCCATCAGCAGGGCTGGCTGCGGCGCAAGCTGGCGCCGCGCACCTCGCGCGGGCTGCGCAGGGGCGGCTTCGGCGCCCTCGGCCTGGCTTTCATTTCCGGTGGTTGCGGGCTCGGGTGGGCCTATGGCACTGTCGCCTGGTTCGGCTGGCTGAGCGCCTCCGCCGCCATCGTTCTCACCGCCCAGACCAACCGCGAACGCATCCTGCATCTGTTCCCGTGAGAAAGAGCGCCATGCCGAAGAATAACACCGCGACGGGCCAGTCCATCCCCCCGTCCCCGGTCGCGGCGGTCGGTGCGCGCCGTCATCTCCTCTCGGTGGCGGCGCGCACGCTGGCCGGAACGCTGGGCGCCTATGGCCTGACCGTTCAGATAACGGTGGTCCTGTCCCTCGCGCTCGCCCGCATCGGCATGGAGCGGGTCGAGGCCGTGACAGCCGCGACGCTCGGCAGTTTCGCGGTGTTCGCCGCAGTGTCGATGGCGGTGTTCCACGCGCCCAGCGTGACCCGGGCCTGGCTTTGGCTGGCGGGCACGGCGGGCCCCCTAGCGCTGCTGGCCTGGGCTGCGGGACCGGCATGATGAACGCCCTTTCGCTGATGCTTGCCGGAGTGGCTGCGGCCGGCTCCCCGGCCGAAGAGCCCGGTCCGGCCTCACGCGCCGGGCAGGAGAAGGCGCCGGCTATCGTCCCGGGCGGACCCGATCCGGTCTATCCGGCCGATTTCTACACGCCGTTCCAGCCGCAGACCGCCCTCGACATGCTGGAGCGCACCCCCGGCTTCATCCTGAGCGAAGGGACTTCCGTGCGCGGCTTCGGCAACGCGGCCGGCAACGTCCTCATCGACGGGCAGCGGCCGACCGTAAAGGGCGGGGGCATCACCGAAGTCCTGCGCCGCATCGCCGCCTCGCGGGTCGAGCGCGTGGTCCTGCTGCGCGGCTCCGACGCCGCCGAGGCGCAGGGCCAGACCCTCGTCGCCAACGTCGTTCTGGGTGCCGGCGGCGGCGGCTCGGGCAACGCCTCGCTGACAATGACGCATACCGCGGATGGTTTCCTCTCGCCCGCCGCGCGCATCAGCCACGCGCGCCGGATCGCCGGCTGGCAGACCAGCATCGAATTGTCCGGCGAAGTCACCCGCTATCCCAACGACGGCGTCTATCTCGACCGCGACGGCGCCGGGAACCTGGCGTCAACGCGGCTGGAGCATACCGTGGCCAGGGCGCCCGAATACGGGCTGGCACTGAGCACGTCCGGCCCGGTCGGAGGCGGCACGCTGACGGTGAACCTGCGGCTCAACAAGGACGGCTATTCCTCCAGGCGCGGCATCGACATCTTCGACGGTGCGGCGGACGGCTCTCACGATGCCCGGCGTGACATCGCCTACGACGAGACGGGGCGCAGCGGCGAACTCGGTCTGGACTGGACGCGGCGGCTCGGTTCGGGCTGGACCGCCAAGTTCGTCGGCCTGCGCCGGATCGAGCGCTACGTGACGGACGAGGACTACGTCGAAGCAGACTATCGCGGCCTTTCGTCCCAGCTTGAGAAGCCGACCGAACTGGTCGCGCGGGCCACGCTCACCCGCGAGGGCGACCACCTGGTGCGGCCTGAATTCGGCGGCGAGATGGCCTACAACCGCCTGTCCAGCCAGCTCGACTATGCCGAGGACAATGGCGGCGGCCTCGTCCCTGTCGCACTCGCCAATGCCGACACGCGGGTATCGGAAATGCGCGGGGAGGCCTTTGCCAACGTCACCGTCAAGCTGGCGGGGCGGGTGAATCTGGAAGCGGGCATGGCGGCCGAATTCTCGCGCATCCGGGTGACGGGCGAGGCGGCGCAGGAGCAGAGCATGTCCTATTTCAAGCCTTCCGGCGCGCTGGTCTGGTCGCCTTCGGGGAGTACCCAGGTCCGGCTGGGCCTGCGCCGGACGGTCGATCAGCTGAACTTCGGCGACTTTGCCGCCTCGGTGAACCAGGCCGACGGGCGGCCGCTGGGCGGCAATTCGGGTCTGCGGCCGGCCCGCGTGACCCGCGCGCTGGTTCGCCTCGATCACCGCTGGGGCAAGGGCGGGGCTATTGCAATAGAGGCCTATCAGCAGCGACATAAGGGCCTGTTAGGCTACCTCGTCCTACCTTCCGGCGAAGAGGCGCTCGGCACCATCGGCGACGCGCGCCAGTGGGGCGTCACGGCGCAGGGAACGCTGCCGCTCGGCGCCGTCCTGAAAGGCGCCCGCCTGACCTTCGACGGAACCTGGCGCGGCTCGCGGATGCGCGATCCGGTGACCGGGCGTCACCGCGCCATGGACGACATTTCCGCACGGACCGTGACCGCCGAGTTCCGTCACGACCTGCCCGCGCTCAAGTCCTCGTGGGGGGTGAACTGGACCGCGGCGGAGCAGGCGGACGTATTCTATACCGGCGAGGTCCTGCGCTGGCGGGACCCCGAGATATGGGGGGCTTACGTCGAGACGACCGCGTTTGCCGGGTTCAAGACCACGCTGACCGCCAAGGGCATCAACGGGCAGAACAACGCCCGCTGGCGCCGGTTCTACACCCCCGACCGCGCCGGAACCGTGTCGGGGAGCGAGCAGCGCGGGCAGGCGCTGGGCGCCATCCTCTCGCTGGCGCTGGCGCGCGCGTTCTAGGCACCCTGCGATAGCGCTGCCCGCGCCCGCGTGGCGACGCGGAACCCTAAGCCTTGGCGGCGATGACGATGATCTCGACCTTGTAGTCCGGGCTCGCCAGCTTCGCTTCGCCGGTGGCGCGGGCCGGGGCGGGGTGGTTCGCGATCCAGGGGTCCCACACGGCGTTCATCTCGTCGAAGTCGTTCATGTCGGCCAGCCAGATGGTGGCCATCAGCAGGTGGTCCTTGTCGCTCCCGGTCCTGGCCAGCAGGTCCTCGATCTCGGCCAGCGCGGCCTTGGTCTGCGCGGTGACGCTTTCGCCGGGCGCGCCGATCTGGCCGGCGAGATAGATGGTGTCGCCGTGGATGACGGCCTCGCTCATGCGCGGGCCCTGGTCGATGCGGGTGATGGTCATGGGCAAGTCCTTTTGCTGGAAAACGCCGCTCAGTAGCGGCTGATCGCGAGGTCGGAAGTCTCGATGGCGGGCGCGGTGCCGCCGATGATGTCGGTGATGACGTGCGCGGAGCCGCAGGCCATCGTCCAGCCGAGCGTGCCGTGGCCGGTGTTGAGGAACAGGTTGGGCACTTTCGTGGCGCCGATCACCGGGGTGCTGTCGGGCGTCATGGGCCTGAGGCCGCACCAGAAGCTGGCCTGCTCCATCGCGCCGGCGCCGGGGAACAGCGAACCGGCGGAATGCTCCAGCGTGGCGCGGCGGGCCGGCGGAAGATCCCGGTTGAAACCGGAAATTTCGGCCATGCCGCCGACCCGTATCCGGTCGCCGAGGCGGGTGATGGCGACCTTGTAGCTCTCATCGAGCAGCGTGGAGACGGGCGCGCGGCCCTCGTCCACGATGGGTACGGTCAGCGAGTAGCCCTTGACCGGATAGACCGGCAGGCGAATGCCCAGCGGCGCCACCAGCTGCGGCGAGAAGCTGCCCATGGCGACCAAGTAGGCATCCGCCGTGACCGGCCCGCCGCTCGTCTCCACCCGCACGATGCGGCCGGCATCGTGGACGAGGCGCGTGATCGCGGTGCCGTTCAGGAACCGCACGCCTTTCGCCGCCGCCATCGCGGCCAGCGCATTGGTGAACTTGAAGCAGTCCCCCGTCTCGTCGTTCGGCAGGCGCAGGCCGCCGACGAAGGGCGTCTCGCTGAAGGCGAGGCCCGGCTCGGCGGCGATGCAGCCCTGCCGGTCGAGCACCTGGAAGGGAACTCCGTCGGCGGCGAGTACGGCGATGTCCTTGCCGATGCCGTCGAGCTGCTTCTGCTCGCGGAACAGTTGCACGGTGCCCTGCATGCGCTCGTCGTAGGTGATGCCGGTATCGCGCCGCAGGGCGATCAGGCAGTCGCGGCTGAATTCGGCGAGGCGGACCATGCGGCTCTTGTTGACGGCATAGTCGCGCGCGTTGCAGTTGCCCAGCATCGCCAGCAGCCAGCGCAGCATGGCCATGTCGGCATGGGGCCGCAGGATCAGCGGGGCATGGCGCATCATCAGCCAGCGCGCGGCCTTCATGGGTATCCCCGGCGCCGCCCAGGGCGAGGCATAGCCCGGCGATATTTCCCCCGCATTGGCGAACGATGTCTCCAGCGCCGGGCCGTCCTGCCGGTCGATCACGACGACTTCGTGCCCGGCCTGCGCCAGATACCAGGCGGAGGTGACGCCGATGACGCCGCTGCCGAGAATGGCGATTTTCATGCCGCGTTGGTCCCCAGGTTGCGCGGGCGCTCTGCCGGATGAAGATAGGTCCGTTCGTAGCGGCGGCCCAGTTGCGTCAGGATCTCGTAGGAAATGGTTCCGGCGTCGGCGGCGACCTGATCGACCGACTGGTGCGGGCCGAGCAGCTCGACCGGCGCGCCGGGGCGGAGCAGCGCTTCGGGAACGTCGGTGACGTCGAGGGTCATGCTGTCCATCGACACGCGCCCCACCACCGGAACCCGGATGTCGCCGATATAGGCCGCGCCCCGGTTGCCGAGGCAGCGCGGCCAGCCGTCGGCATAGCCCACCGCGATCGTCGCGATGCGCGTCTCGCGCGCGGTGCGGAAGGTCAGCCCATAACCCACGCCCGTGCCCGCCGGGATCGTGCGCAGCTGCGCGATGCGCGCCTCCAGCGAGGCCACGCGGCGCATCGGGTTGGGACCGTCGTGCGGGGCACCGCCGTAGAGCGCGATCCCGGCCCGCACGAGGTCGAAATGCCCGCGCGCCTGGAACGCCCCGCCGCTGTTGTCGAGCGCCAGGGGAATACCGGGCAAGCGCGCGGCGATCCGGCGAAACGCGCTCTCCTGCGCGGCGTTGGCGGGATTGGCGGGCTCGTCCCCGCAGGCCAGGTGGCTCATCAGGAAGCGGACATCCATGCCGCGGAGCAGCCCGGGCGAGGCCAGCAGGCTGTCCAGCTCGTCGGCGGGCAGGCCCATGCGCGACATGCCGGTATCAACCTGCAGGACAGCCGGCAGCGTCCGGCCCAGCATCGCCGCCTGCGCGGCCCAGCGCCGCGCCTGGTCGAGCGAATTGATGACCGGGATCGCCCCGATCGCCGCACATGCCGCCTCGCCGCCCGGCAGCAGGCCGTTGAGCACGTAGACCGGCACTTCGCCCACCTGCGGCACCAGCGCCTCGGCCTCGCCCTGCAGCGCCACGAACAGGTGGCGGCAGCCCTCGGCGATCAGGGTCTGCGCGACTTCAACGGCGCCGAGACCGTAGCCATCGGCCTTCACCACTCCCCCGACGCGCGCGGGCGCAACCTGCTCGCGGATCAGGCGGTAGTTGGCGGCGAGCGCGGCAAGGTCGATCGTCAGGGTTGCTGCGGACGTCATGATATGGCCCCATCATCCGGCTCTGCCAAAGGTTCCTGCCTTCTCGGCTGCGCCGATCGTATCGCAGTGCGTTTCAAATTATCTGCCGAATTGTGCCATGATAAGCTACCATATGCGAATTGTTGCATCGTTCCACGAGGGTTTTGCCGATTCATGCCATGGGCGAGTGATGATACCGATCGCGCCATCCTGCGGCTGCTGCACACCAACGGGCGCAGGCCCAATGCCGAAATCGCCCAGGAAGTCGGCCTCTCCCCGTCCTCGTGCCTGAGGCGTATCCGCATCATGGAGGATCGCGGCGTGATACGCGGTTACACCGTGCTGACCGCCCCCGAAGACGATGACCGCGGCGTCGACGTGGTGGTGCAGGTGACGCTCGACCGGCAGACCGAGGACTATCTCACCCGATTCGAAGCCGCCGTGCGGCAGTGCCCGGAAGTCCGCGAATGCTTCCTGATGACCGGCGATGTCGATTACTGGCTGCGCCTGCGCGCGGAAAGCGTCGCCGCCTACGAGGTGATCCACGGCGAGGTCCTGTCCCGCCTGCCGGGCGTGACGCGGATCAACTCCAGCTTCTCGATCCGCGACGCGCTGCGGCCGCGCCGGATGAAGCGGGGATAGGTTTTCCATGGGCAGGCATCCGGCGTCGACCGGATACCTGCCCTGTCTTGCCTCAGAACCTGGTCTTGAGGGTGACGCCGTAAGTGCGCGGATCGCCCAGCGTTCCGGTCACCGCGCCGGTGGTGCCCGCCGACAGGCTCAGGTAGTAGAGCTTGTCGGTGAGGTTGCGTGCCCAGAGCTGGATGTCGAGCACCCCGTCCAGCGCGCGCACGCCGATGCGGGCGTTGACCTGCGAATAACCGGGGATCAGCGAATAGCGCGAAAGGCTGGCGGTGGTGTTGAAGTCTGACCGGTAGCTGTAGTCCGCGCCGAGATAGACCTCGCTGTCGCGGCCCAGCACCGAGCCGACATCCTGCCGCCCCTCGCCGCCGGCCGAGGCGGCCCACCTGGAGACGCCGGGCAGGCGCCGTCCGCCGAGGTCGCAGGTAGTCTGGCCGGTGATCTCGATCGGGCAGGGCGCATTGGCGTAGTCCACGTACTTGGCATCGGTAAACGCGCCCGAGGCGTAGAGCGAGAGCCATGGCGCCGGATTGGCCCGCAGGTCGGCCTCGAAGCCGCGCGTGCGGACTTTGCCCACGTTGGTGAAGTACGACTGGTTGTTGCGGTCCACATCGACGACCGTGGTCTGGTAGTCGCTGTCGTCGGTCCAGAACGCGGCGAGGTTGGCGGTGAGCCTGTTGCCGAACCATGCGGTCTTCACGCCCAGTTCGTAGCTGTCGATGGTCTCGGGCTTGATGACCGGGTCGGCGGCATAGGCGCCGGTCGTCACGATGTTCGCGAGGTTGAGGCCGCCGAACTTGTGGCCGCGCCCGTAGGTCGCATAGACCAGCGCATCGGGCGTCACCTTCCACGACAGCGTCGCCGAGCCGGACAGGCGGCCTTCGCTGGTACTTGCCGAGTAGGAATTGGCGACGCCGTAGCGCGCGCGGATCGTGTTGGCGGCGGCCAGCTGCGCCGCGGTCAGTCCGTCGAGGCTGGCGCCGGAGGCGGTCTGTTCGAACCAGCCAGTCTTGGTCTCGTAAGTGTAGCGAAGCCCCGTCGTGAGGTCGATCGTCGGGGTGACGTGCCAGATCGTCTGCCCGAAGGCGGCATAGCTGTTCGTCACCGGGCGCGAATGCCCCAGGATCGTATAACCGTTGAGCGCGGCGGCAGCGGCGGTCTGGTCCACGCTCGGCGCCACGAACCATGCGGCGGCGTCGCTGCCATAGGCGTTCAGCGCTTCGGCATCGATCGACTGCCACAGGTAATAGAGGCCGGCGACGTAATCGACCTTGCGGGTGCCTTCCGAGGCGATCCGCAATTCCTGGCTGAACTGGCGCTGCTCGTTGCTCTGGTGGAAGTCGGAACCGGCATCGAGCCTGGTGGAATCGCCGTCGTTGTGCGGATACCAGTTCCACGCGCGGTAGGCGGTGACCGAGGTGATCGTGTTGCCCGGAATGTTCAGGTCCGCGATCGAAGTCACGCCCCACTGGTTCATCTTGTAGCGCGGATTGGCGTCGACATCGACCTGGCGGGCCGACGGGTCGATCGGCAGCGGCGTGTAGCCGGTCCGCGCGGCGCGGGCGTAGTAGTTGTTCGCGAAGGCGGCGCCGTTGTCATACTGCGTGAGCACGCCGGTGAGCACCGAGGCGGCCGTCTTCGAATGCTGGCGGCCGTAGTCGCCGATCAGCCGCAGCTTGAAGTTGCTGGCGGGCGTGAACAGCAGCTGCCCGCGCAGGCCGAAGTCGTGGTAGTCCTGCGTATCGCCGCCATCATAGCGGTTGGTCATGTAGCCGTCGCGGTCGGTCTTGGACACGTAGAGGCGCGCGGCCAGCAGGTCGTCCACCAGCGCGCCGCTGGCATAGGCGTGGACCTGCCGGAAATCGTAGTTCCCCACGGTGATGTCGCCGCCCGCTTCGGGTTCGAACGTGGGTGACTTGGTGGTGACGACGACGGCGCCCGCCGACGTGTTCTTGCCGAACAGCGTGCCCTGCGGCCCGCGCAGCACTTCGATGCGCTCGACGTCGGACAGGTCGAACACCGCCTGTCCCGGCCGCGCGAGGTAGACCTGATCGACGTAGACGCCCACCGCCGGCTCCAGACCATCGTTGTAGACCGAGACGTTGTTGCCCAGCCCGCGGATGTTGATGCTGGTGTTGCGCGGGTTGGTGTTGGTGACGACGAGGCTCGGCGTCAGCTGCTGCAGGTCGCGCAGGTTGTAGGTGCGCGTGGCGGCGAGCTGATCGCCGCTGAAAGCATTGGCCGCCACCGGCACGTCCTGGATGCGTTCGTTGCGGCGGCGTGCGGTGACGATGATGTCGAGGCCCGAGCCTCCGTCCGACCCGGCATCTGCGGCGGACGCGACGGGCGCTTCTTCGGCTTTGGCGGGGACGACAGCCAGCGCGCTCGACCCCAGCAGGGCGAGCGTGGTGGCACGCAGAATCGTGTTCATTCAAAAACCCTTATTGCAGGCGCGACCGGCGACCGGACGGCCGCTGAAAACTCAACTTTTTGAGTAGATAATTCATTTTTCGTCGCAACAAAGATTCTCTACTCGTTTGATAGACTAAATCTTTCTAGGCCCGCGCAGGCGCCGCCGCTAGGTCGTGCGTCCCCGCATAGCCATCAACGGAACCCGACGTGACCCGCAAGGCCGCCCTGATCGCCGCCGCTCTCATGAGCACCCTTCTGACCCGCCCCGCCGTCGCCCAGACGGCGCCGGCAGCGCCTTCCCCGGCGCCTGTCGCCGCGCCCGGAGCCGTGCGCGAGGCGGCGCGTCCCAACTTCCTGGTGATCGTCGCCGACGATCTCGGCTGGTCGGACCTAGGCGCCTTCGGGGGCGAGATCGTGACGCCGAACCTCGATGCGCTGGCGAGTGGCGGCGTGCGTTTCACCGGGTTCCACACCGCGCCCACCTGCTCGCCGACGCGCTCGATGCTGCTGAGCGGGGTCGACAACCACGAGGCCGGGATCGGCACCATGGTGGAATCGCGGCCAGCGGCGCTGGCTGCCCGCCCCGGCTACGAAGGCTATCTCAACGACCGTGTCGCCTCGATCGCGGAACTGCTCCAGCAGGGTGGCTACCGCACGCTCATGTCCGGCAAGTGGCATCTCGGCCTGACCGAGGATCGCGGGCCCGCGGCGCGCGGGTTCGAGCATTCCTATGCCTTGCTGCAGGGGCTGGGCAACCACTTCGGCGCGGATCAGGGCAGCGCCTGGAAGAAGTTCAAGGCGAACACCCTCTATCGCCAGGACGGCAAGTTCGTGCGTTTCCCCGTCGGGCGCTACTCGGCGGACCAGTTCGCCGACCAGCTGATCGGCTTCCTCGATGCCGGAGCGAACGACGGGCGGCCGTTCTTCGCCTACCTGACGTTCACCACGCCGCATTGGCCGATGCAGGCCCCGGCGGAAACGATCGCCAAATACAAGGGCCGTTACGACGCGGGCTACGAGGTCCTGCGCGCAGAGCGGCTGGAACGGCAGAAGAAGCTGGGCCTCGCCGCGCTCGACCAGAAGCCGCACCCGTTCGACGCCGTGAAGCCGTGGGACAGCCTGACGCCGGCGGAGAAGGCCATCGAGGCGCGCAAGATGGAAGTCTACGCCGCGATGGTCGACCGCATGGACCAGAATGTCGGGCGCGTCGTCGCCGAACTCAAGCGCACCGGACAGTACGACAACACGGTCATTCTCTTCCTGTCCGACAACGGCCCCGAAGGCAGCGAGATCGACGCGCCGTTCCAGGTCCGCACCATCGCCGGCGGCGCGAAGAAGCTGGGCATCGACAACAGCCTGGAGAACATCGGCAATGCCACGTCCTATGTCGGTTACGGTGCCGGCTGGGCGCAGGCCAACAGCTCGCCGTCCTGGCTGGTCAAGGGCTATCCCACCGAAGGCGGGACGCGGGTGACGGCTTTCGCCGCGGGTCGGGACGTCGTCGGCAACCGGATAGCGCGCGGGTATCTCAGCGTCACGGACATCGCCCCGACCCTGCTCGACCTCGCCGGGCTGACCCAGCCGGCGACGTTCAAGGGCCGCGCGATCCTGCCGTTCGAAGGGCACAGCCTGGTCCCGGTGTTCGCCGAGAAGGCGAGCGAAGTGCGCTCTCCGGGCGAACCGGTAGGCACCGAACTGTTCTATCGCCGGGCGCTGCGCAAGGGGGACTGGAAGGCCGTCTACCTGCCCACGAGCGGTTCGACCTACCCGCGCGACGGCGTGGGTGAGGGCAAGTGGCAGCTCTTCAACCTGGCGACGGACCCGGCGGAAAGCACGGATCTCGGACCCGATCATGCCGCCAAGCTGGCCGAACTGGTGGCCGACTGGGACCGGTACGCTGCGCAGAAGGGCGTGGCGCTGCCGGAAGCCGAGCCCGGCAAGCCGTCCGCGCCCTGACCGGCGCGGACCTGGTCGGAAACCGGGCATCGCCGAGGTTCATGGTGCGGTGATCTACGAGCCGCTCAGTGCGATCCCTGTTCACCCTGGGGGCGGATGACGAGGTTCTGCTCGCGCGCCTGGAACACGCGGCTGAGCGGCGGAACGTCGTGGGTCAGCCAGACATTGCCGCCGATCTCCGACCCCGCGCCGATGGTGACGCGGCCGAGGATCGTCGCCCCGGCGTAGATCACCACGTCGTCCTCGATCACCGGATGGCGCGGCAGCGCCTTGATGAGCGCGCCGGAAGCTTCGGCCGGGAAGTTCCTCGCGCCCAGCGTCACCCCCTGGTAGATGCGCACGTTGTCGCCGATGATCGCGGTTTCCCCGATGACCACGCCGGTGCCGTGGTCGATGAAGAAGCCCTTGCCGATCTGCGCGCCGGGATGGATGTCGATCCCGGTGCGCCCGTGCGAGATCTCCGAGATGATCCGCGCGACCAGCGGCGCGCCTTCCAGATGGAGGGCATGGGCCAGCCGGTAGTGGATGATCGCCAGCAGCCCGGGATAGCAGATCAGCACCTCGTCGAGGCTGCGCGCGGACGGGTCGCCCCGGAACGCGGCCTCGATGTCGATGTCCAGCAGCTGGCGGATTTCCGGCAACTGCCGGGAAAGGCAAAGCACCACGCGCGTCGCGCCCTGCTCGATGGTTTCGCCCTCGGCCTCGTCGAGCGTGTACGTCAGTTCGAGCCGCAGCTGCGCATGGAGCCGGCTCAACGCGATCTGGAGCGTCTGGGTGACGAACAGGTCCTCGTTGTGCAGGCGCACGAAGTCGGGGCCGAGGCGCAGCGGGAAAAGGGCCCCGCACAGTTCGTCCATGACTTTGGCCAGCCGCACCCGCGAGGGGAAGCTCTCCACCCCGTACTCGGCGTGATGGGTGTTGGTCTGCCGCCAGTCGCGGCGGATCTGCGCGAGTTCGCGCACGATCCCCTCGACGTTCCAGAAGTCCGCATCGTTGTCGTTGCCGGACCCGGAGGGGTCGGTGGACGGGTCGGGCGCCGTGGTCATGCTGCAGGTCCCCCGATACCGATCATCCTCATGCGCTGGCTCCCGGATCCGTCAGCCAGCATAAGTCCGCGCTCGCGGCTTGGTTGCGATGAGCGGGGACGAAGGGCGCAAGATGGCGTCTGCATGGATATCGTGGGCTTCATGATCGTGAGGAACCCGGCAGCGCTACCGCCCGATGGCGTGCGGTCACGCCCCCAGGTTCCTGATGGGGACGATATCTCAACTAAATTAGTAGTAAAATACGGTCAAGCGAGGCCTGGAGCCCGCCGGCGAAGAAAACGTGGTGGGCGGCGAAGATCGGCTTCGTCGGTGCGGACACGCAATGGTGCCGCGAAGGCAGGCCGCGCGCTTTCGCCCTTACGTCGTCCTTGCGGGGAACAGGCGCCCCGCCATGCAGAACGGTACGCACCGCCCTGCATGGCTTCGCTTCGCCTGCGAGGGCGAGGCGTGGAAGATCAGACCGCCGAACGCGCGTCGTTCAGACGGGCCGCGCTCTCCTCGACCCCGCTCACCGCGATGCTCGTCAGGTTGAGGATGCCGCGCGCGGTGACGCCCGGTGTCAGCACATGGATGGGCTGGGCGAGACCCAGCAGCATCGGGCCGATGGTCGGCGAACTGGACGAGGCGGACAGCGCCGTCAGCGTGATGTTCGCCGCGTCCAGGTTGGGCATGACCAGCAGGTTGGCCGCGCCTTCGAAGCGGCTGTCGGGCACCAGCTTGTCGCGCAGCGCCTGGCTGAGCGCGGCGTCGGCGTGCATTTCACCGTCCACCAGCAGGTCCGGCGCGACCGCGCGCACCATCGCGGCGGCGGCCCGCATCTTGCGCGCGCTGGGGCTGTGCGACGAGCCGAAGTTGGAGTGCGAGAGCAGCGCCACGCGCGGCTCCAGCCCGAAGCGGCGCACGGCGGCGGCGGCCAGCACGGTCATCTCGGCGACCTGCTCGGGGGTGGGATCGGGGACCATGTGGGTGTCGGTGATGAACAGCGCGCCCGCATCGAGGATCAGGCCCGACAATGCGTAGACCCGGCCGTGCGGCTGCGTGCGGTCGATGATGCGCAGGACATGTTCGACCTGGCCCCAGTACTCCGAGTTGCCGCCGACCAGCGCCGCATCGACCTTGCCGGTGCGCAGCAGCATGGCGGCAGTGACGGTCGGGCGGCGGTGCGTGTGGCGCAGCACTTCGGCGGCGGGCACGCCCTTGCGGGCGGCGATGGCGCGGTAGGCCTCGACCAGTTCGCCCATCAGCTCGTGATCGGTCTCGGGATCGACGACGTCGACATCCTCGTCGAGCTTGAACTGCAGGCCGAGCTGGGGAAGCTTCTGTTCGAGGATGCGGCGGCGCGCGACGAGGGTCGGGCGGACCATGCCTTCGTGCAGGGCGTCCTGCACGGCGCGCAGCACGCGGTCGTCCTCGCCCTCGCCGTAGGCGACGCGCTTGTGGGCGCCGCGCGCGGCCTGGAACACCGGCAGCATGACCTGCGCCGAGCGCGTGTTGAGGCTGGCCAGCGAGCGCCTGTACTCGTCGAGGTCGATGGTCCGGGTGGCGACGCCGCTTTCGATCGCGGCCCGGGCGACGGCCGGCGCGATCTCGGCGATCAGGCGCGGGTCGAACGGCGTGGGGATGATGTACTCGGGGCCGAATACCAGGCGGCGCCCGCCATAGGCCTGCGCCACGCTGTCATCGGCGGGCACGCGGGCGAGGGCGGCGATCGCCTCGGCGGCGGCGGCCTTCATCGCCTCGTTGATCTGCGTCGCGCCCACATCCAGCGCGCCGCGGAAGATGTAGGGGAAGCACAGGACGTTGTTGACCTGGTTCGGGTAGTCCGAGCGGCCGGTGGCGATGATCGCGTCGGGACGGATCTCGCGGGCGATCTCGGGGCGGATTTCCGGCTCGGGGTTGGCGAGCGCGAAGATCAGCGGGTTGGGCGCCAGCAGCGGCAGCCACTCGGGCTTGAGCACGCCGGGGGCGGAGAGGCCGAGGAACACGTTGGCGCCGGGCAGGACCTCGGGCAGCGTGCGCGCGTCGGTCACGCGGGCATAGCGCGCCATGTTCGGCAGCATGCCCTCGCGCCCGGCGTGGATGACGCCGTCCTTGTCGGTCATGGTGACGTGATCGACGGGCAGGCCCATCGTCACCAGCAGGTCGACGCAGGCCAGCGCGGCGGCGCCCGCGCCCGAAGTCACCAGGCGCGCCTCGGACAGCGGGATGCCGCGCAGCACCAGCGCGTTGCGCACGGCGGCGGCGACGACGATGGCGGTGCCGTGCTGGTCGTCATGGAACACCGGGATGTTCATGCGCTCTTTCAGCGCGGCCTCGATGGCGAAGCACTCGGGGGCCTTGATGTCCTCGAGGTTGATGCCGCCGAAGGTGGGCTCGAGCAGGGCGACCGCGTCGATGAACTTCTGCGGGTCGGTGGTGTCGACCTCGATGTCGAAGACGTCGATGTCGGCGAACTTCTTGAACAGGACGGCCTTGCCTTCCATCACCGGCTTCGAGGCCAGCGCGCCGATCGCGCCGAGGCCGAGCACGGCGGTGCCGTTGGTGATGACAGCGACGAGGTTGCCGCGCGCGGTGTAGTCCAGCGCCTTGGACGGATCGGCCGCGATCTCCAGGCAGGGCGCGGCGACGCCGGGGGAGTAGGCGAGCGCGAGATCGCGCTGGTTGACCATGCGCTTGGTCGGCTCGATGGCCAGCTTCCCGGGGCGCGGGAGGAGGTGATAGTCCAGTGCCGCGCGGCGGAGGTTCTCGTCCATGTCCAGTCCTGTCTTCCAATGGCCAGTGCTCGATCGGCCGCGCATCGCCTTGGCGATCGGCCAGCGCCGTGCCCCCAAACACGGTTACGCCGCGCTTGTCGAGACGCGAGGCGATCAAATCGCCGATCCGGAGCAACTTGGCACGCGCATGCACGGAACAACTCGGGAACAGAAACGAAGCGGACGTGCTGGAGAAGCCTACTGAAGCATCAACCTGTCGTCGCGGCCAGCGAGCAGGTCCCGGCTCGGCACGAGGGGAATCTCCAAGGCGAACGTCTGGCCCTGCCATTCGCGCTCGACGAGGAGGGCGTCGCCCCGGTCCGTCAGCCGGTAGCTGCCCCGGGCGAACAGCTCTGGCGCGGCGCGGCGGCGGGCGAGCAGGTCGCGGGTCAGTGCCAGCTTGGTGCCGCCGGTCCGTGGCAGGTCGTCCCAGGCGACCGGGCGGCGGTTGTCCGGGTCGGTGAGCGCGACGGCGAGCCCCTCGGTGCCCTGGTAGATATCCGGGATGCCCGGCGCGGTGAGCTGCAGCGCGACCTGTGCGAGCACGATCGTCTCGACTGCAGCGTCGAACCCGCCAGCGATTTCGCCGGATACCTGGCGATGAAGCGCCAGGGCGAGGGCGGTGACAGCGCCTTCCGCCGCTTCGTCGGGCGCTTCGTGACGGGAGAGGTCCTTGGCCTCGCGCAGGGCCTTGGCGATATGGGCGGCGATGCGCTCCTCCGCCTCGTCCTGCCCGCGCAGCATCAGCGCGGTCTGGAGCGCGTAGAGGCCCCAGCGCTCGGGCAGACCGGCGGCGCGCGCCTGATCGCGGGCATCGCGGTAGAGCGCCTCGGCGACCTCGGGGAAATGGCTGAGCGCCACCAGCACCGCGCGGGCGTCCGCCGATCGCTTGGTATCGTGAGTCGAAAGCGCGTCCAGCGCGAGCGGGGACTGCGCGGCGCGTGCCGAGAGGATCGCCGCGAACCCGGCGGCGTCAAGCGGTTCGAGGTCGGGCTCGGAGCCGACTTCGCAGAACGGCAGGAAGGCGACGCTGCGGAAGAACACGGTGTCCTCCTCCGACTTGGCGGTGAGCGCGCCGGTCAGCTGCTCGAAACGCGCGGCGAAGGCGCGGGCGAGCGGGTCGTCGGGGGCACGCAGCAGGCCGAGCAGGGCGCGCGCCGGGGCTTCCGAACCCGCCACGGCGTCTGCCACCAGCGGCGCAAGCGGCGCGAGGTCGGCAGCGTAGGAGCGGTAGACCGGCCACGCCGTCGCCAGTCGGGCGATTGCGTCGGACAGGGCGGGGCGCGCGGTGTCCGTGGCCGCGAGCGCGGCCATCGCCGCATCGGTCACGCGCGCCAGTTCGGGTACGAAGACCTGTTCGAGCAGTTCGCGCCGGACCTTGCGGACTTCCTGCGCGGTCGACGGGACCGCGCCCTTCGCCGCCGAGCGCATCGCGGCGAGGCCTGCGGGTGCGGTCAGCAGGCGGGTGACGGGGCCCATGAACTCGTAGCCGCTCATGCCCTGGACCGGCCACGAGGAGGGCATCGCCTCGCCCGGCTTAACGATCTTCTCGATCCAGACGGGGAGGTCGCCCACCGCACCGCGCAGCCAGCGCATGTAGCCGCCGGGCCGCGCTAGGCCGTCGACATGGTCGACCCGCAGGCCCTGGATGCGCCCGGCCTCGACCTGGTCGAGAATCCAGCGGTGCGTGAGCGCGAAGACCTCCGGGTCCTCCTGCCGCACGCCGATGAGGTCGGTGATGTTGAAGAAGCGGCGGTGGGCGATGAGGCCGGCATCGCCGCGCCAGTCCCCCAGCGACCAGTGCTGCTCGGCCAGGAGGGCATCGAGAGTGGCGGCATCGAGTGATCTCGAATCATTCGAAAGATCGCGGGATAAGTCGCTATCCCGCAAAGGATATTCCCGATCGTATACATTCAACGCCGGGGTTTGCGGAGTGCCGGCGAAAGCGATATGGCCATCCGCGAGCAGCTCCCCCAACGTGCCGTCGAGCACCGGGAAATGGATGCGCGCGCCCGCTCCGATGCGGGGCCAGTCGATGTCGAACACCGAGGCATAGCGGCTGTCCCGGCCATGGCGCATGACGTCGGCAAGCCATGGGTTCTCAGGTGTGAAGGCCATGTGGTTGGGCACGATGTCGATGACGATGCCGATGCCCGCCGCCTGGGCCGCGTCGCTCAGCCGCTCGAACGCCGCGTCGCCGCCTATCGCCGGGTCGATGCGGTTGGGGTCGATCACGTCGTAGCCGTGGGTCGATCCGCTCGCCGCATGGAACGGCGGGGCGAGGTAGAGGTGGCTGACGCCCAGTTGCCCCAGCCACGGCAGCAGGTCGCGCGCCCGGTCGAGGTCGACCCCGCAGCGAAGCTGGAGGCGGTATGTGGCGATGAGGGTGGGGGCACAAGGCATCGGCGTCACTCCGGGGAAAAGGCGGCCGAAAAGGCGAAGGGGCTCGATGCGTCGGTCAGTTTGAAGAAGCTGTCTGGACGCGGCTCGAAAGCGCCTGAAGTCTCTCCCAGCCTGAGGTGGAGGCTCAGCGTTCCGGGCGCAAACGACCACCGGGCGGTGATGCCGGCGCCGTTTCTCGAAACTTTCGAGATCGGGTGGGGGTTGCGGGCGAGCAAAGGCACGATGTGCCGCGCGCGCTGCGCCAGAAGGCCGTGGACGAATTGCGCGTGCTCGTTCTGCTCTCCCCGCGCAGGCGCGCCGATCCGGGATGCGACGAAAGTGTCTTTTGCAATGGGATCAGGAACCTCACTGCCAAAGCTGCTAAATCGCGCGAACTCCTGCGCGCGGCCCTTGCGCACAGCTTCGGCAAGGTCGCCCGAGAAGTCGGCGAAGAACAGGAACGGCGCGTCGGTGAGGAATTCGTCGCCCATGAACAGCATCGGCACGAAGGGGGACAGCAGCGTCAGCGCGGTGGCGACGCGCAGGGCGTGGCGGTCTTTGGTCAGGTGATGGAGGCGTTCACCCTGCGCGCGGTTGCCGACCTGGTCGTGGTTGCCGAGAAAATTGATGAAGGCCGTGTTCGGTAGTCCCGCCGACCGCTCGCCGCGCGGCTCGCCGTTGATCCGGGACTGGCCCTGTTCGACGTAGCCATCGGCAAGGGCGGTGGCGATGTCGGCTATCGGATCGACGGCGAAGGGGGCGTAGTAGCTTTCGTCCTCGCCGGTCAGCAGGCAGTGGACGGCGTGGTGCCAGTCGTCGTTCCAGGTGGCGTCGAAGGCCGCCTCGGGCGTGAAATAGCGGGCGAGGTTGCGCTCGTCCTCGGTGACGAGATGGACCGGGCGGTCCCAGTCGCGGGCGCGGATGCGCGTGCCCAGTTCGTCGAGGAAGTGCGTTTCCGAGTGGTCCTCGATCGCGTGGACGGCATCGAGGCGCAGCCCGTCGAAGCGGTATTCCTCGAGCCAGTACAGGGCGTTGGCGATGAAGAACTCGCGCACTGCGGGCGTTTCGAAGGCGATGCCATCGCCCCAGGGCGAGGAACGCTCGGCGTGGAAGAAGGCCGGGCACCATGCGCCGAGGTAATTCCCTGCGGGTCCGAAGTGGTTGTAGACTACGTCGAGCAGGACCCCCATGCCCAGGTCGTGCGCCGCATCGACGAACCTGCGCAGGTCTTCGGGCGATCCGTAGGCCGGGTGCGGGGCATAGGGCAGCACGCCGTCGTAGCCCCAGCCGTGGTGGCCGTCGAACTGGGCGACGGGCATCAACTCGATCATCGTGATGCCGAGTTCGCACAGGCGCACAAGCTGGCCGCTGGCGGCCTGGAGCGTGCCCTCCTCGGTGAAGGTGCCGAGGTGAAGCTCGTAGACGACCGCCTCGTGCCAGGGCCGGCCGCCCCACCTCGCCCGCCATGCGAAGGCCGGATCCACCAGTTGGGAGGGGCCGTGAACGTCGCCCGCCTGCGCGCGCGCGGCGGGATCGGGGTAGGCGGTATCGTCGATGACCCAGCGGTACGAATCCCCGGGCTTCGCATCGGCCTCGAGCTGCCACCAGCCGTCTCCCCGCGACTGCGCGGGCAACGCCGTGCCGCCCAGTTCCACCGCCACCTTGGTCGCATCCGGCGCCCAGAGACCGAAGCGCCAGCGATCGGCCCCGATCGGCCGCGCGCCCCATTCGGCACCATCCATCGCCACGCTCAGACCGGACGGAACAGGCAGACGCTGCCGGGCGAGATCGCCGCGGTCTCGCTGGCGATCGGCTCCGAGGTGAACGGATCGTCGCGCGCCGTGTCGAGCACGCGCACCCAGCGGTCCGCGCCGTTGCCGCTCGGCAGAGTGAAGTCGAGGCCGTCGCCGGCGTTGACCACCGCGAACAGCGGCCGCCCGCCGTCCAGAAAGACCTCGCGCGCCGAATAATCGACCATCATGCCGAGCACCTTGAGGCCCGGCTGCTCCCACAGATCCGCATCCATGGCGCGGCCGTCGGGCTGGAACCAGGCGACTTCCACGCGCTCGTTGTCGCTCGCGTCGCCCTGCAGGAAGTTCTCCTGGCAGAGCACCGGGAACTGGTGGCGCAGGGCGATCATCTTCGTGCAGAAGTCGAAAAAGCCGTCGTCACGGCCGGGCCAGTCGATCCAGCCCAGTTCGTTGTCCTGGCAGTAGACGTTGTTGTTGCCCTGCTGGCTGTTGCCGATCTCGTCGCCGGAAAGCAGCATCGGCACGCCCTGGCTGATGAGCAGTGTGGCCATCATCGCGCGGCGGCGGCGGGCGCGGGCGGCGTTGATCCCGGCGTCCTCGGTCGGCCCTTCGGCGCCCATGTCGTCGGAGATGTTGTTGTCGTGGCCGTCGGCCCCGCCTTCGCCGTTCGCCTCGTTGTGCCGGTCGTTGTACGAGACGGTGTCCATCAGGGTGAAGCCGTCGTGCGCGGCGAGGAAGTTGATCGAGCTGGTGGCGCCGCGGTCGGAGTGGTTGAACTGGGTGGGCGAGCCGATCAGGCGCTGGGCGATGTCGCCGACCAGACCCTCGTCGCCGCGCCAGAAGCCGCGCGCATCGTCGCGGAACTTGTCGTTCCATTCGCGGAACGGGTGCGGGAAGCCGCCGACCTGGTAGCCGCCGCGGCCCACGTCCCACGGCTCGGCGATCAGCTTGACGCCGCCCAGGATGGGGTCCTGGCGGATGGCGTCGAAGAAGCCGCCCTCGCGGTCGAAGCCTGCCGCCTCGCGGCCGAGGGTGGAGGCAAGGTCGAAACGGAAGCCGTCGACATGCATGACCTGGACCCAGTAGCGCAGGCTGTCGAGCACCATGCGCATGACCATGGGATGCGCCACAGCCAGAGTGTTGCCGGTGCCGGTGGTGTCGAAGCTGTAGCGCGCGTTCTCGGGGCTCAGCAGGTAGTAGCTGGCGTTGTCGAGGCCGCGGAAGCACATCGTCGGCCCGCGTTCAGAGCCTTCGGCGGTGTGGTTGTAGACCACGTCCATGATGACCTCGATCCCCGCCTTGTGGAACCGCTTGACCATGTCCTTGAACTGCGTGATCGCCCGGGGCGCCACGTCGCCGCTGCGCAGGAAGCGCGGCTCGGGCGCGAAGAAGCCGAGGGTCTGGTAGCCCCAGTAGTTCGACAGTCCCTTGTCGAGCAGCATGCGGTCGTCGAGGAAGAACTGGCAGGGCAGCAGCTCGATCGCGCTGACGCCGAGCTTCCTGAGGTGGTGCAGGATCGGCTCGCTGGCCATGCCCTCGTACGTGCCGCGCAGCGCCTCGGGCACGTCGGGGTGGGTCATGGTGAGGCCGCGCACATGGGCCTCGTAGACCACGGTCTCGGTCCAGGGGCGGCATAGCGTCTTGTCGCCCTCCCAGTCGAAGTCGGGGTCCTGGACCACGCTCTTGACCATGAACGGGGCGGAATCGCGCTCGTCGAAGGTGGTGTCGTCCTCGGTCGTCAGGTCGTAGCCCCAGAGCGCGTCGTCCCAGCGGATCGCGCCGGAAACTTCGCGCGCATAGGGGTCGAGCAGCAGCTTGTTGGGGTTGAAGCGGTGGCCGCGCTCGGGCTCGTAGGGGCCGTGGGCGCGAAAACCGTAGAGCTGGTTGGGCTTCACGCCCGGCACGTAGCCCGTGAACACCGAGCCTTCGCGTGAGGGCAGTTCCATGCGCGAGACTTCGGTTTCGCCGTCCTCGCTGAACAGGCACAGCTCGATGGCTTCGGCGTTTTCCGAGAACACGCCGAAGTGGGTGCCGTGGCCGGTGAATTCGGCGCCCAGCTCGTGGATCAGCCGCTCGGGTTTGGCGAAGGAAAAGCTGGCGGACCCCTGCGACATCGTGATGCTCCTGCTGGCACGGCGCCGGTGGAGACCGGCGTTTGCGTGATGCTGCAGGTGCTAACTCATGTCGGGGGTGGGCGTTCCCGAGGCGGTGCACCGGGGCGTTGGATGTGGAAGAAACGGGCGTGACGCGACCCTCCCCGTCACGAAGCGACGGGGAGGGTCTGCGCCTCAGCCGACGAAGGCGCGCTCGATCACGAAGTCGGCGGGCTTGTTGTTCGAGCCTTCATGGAAGCCCATGCCTTCGAGCATCGCGGCGATGTCCTTGTTCATCGCCATCGAGCCGCAGAGCATGACGCGGTCGATCGCCGGGTCGAGGCGGGCCTCGCCGGGGATGCCTTCGAACAGGCGGCCGTTCTCGATCAGGGTGTTGATGCGGCCGGTGGTGTGGAACTCCTCGCGCGTGACGGTGGGCACGTAGTGGAGCTGCAGCAGCGCCTGGTCCTCGACCAGCGGGTCGCCGGCGAGCTGGCTTTCCAGTTCCTCGCGGAAGGCAAGGTCGGCGACGGTGCGGACCGAGTGGACCACCACGACCTGCTCGAACATCTCGTAGACGTCGGGGTCGCGGATCAGCGAGAGGAACGGGGCGAGGCCGGTGCCCGAGCCGAACAGGAACAGGCGCTTGCCGGGCGAGAGCGCGTCGGTCACCAGCGTGCCGACCGGCTTGCGGCCGAGGTAGATCTGGTCGCCGGGCTGGATCAGCTGCAGCTTGGAGGTCAGCGGGCCGTCCTCGACCTTGATCGAGAGGAATTCGATTTCCTCGGCCCACGACGGGCTGGCGATCGAATAGGCGCGCAGCAGCGGCTTGCCGTTGTCGCCCTGGAGGCCGATCATGATGAACTCGCCCGAGCGGAAGCGGAACGAGGCCGGGCGGGTGATCTTGAAGCTGAAGAGGTGCTCGTTCCAGTGATGGACCGACAGCACGGTTTCCACGGTCAGGGCGCCGGTCGGCTCAAGCACGGCCGCTTCGGCCTTCACGTCGGTCATCAAACTCTAGTCCTCGATATTATGCGGGGCGATCAGGGCGATGCCGAAACCGGCTATGGTCATCGCGGCACTGGCGCGGGACATGGCCTGGGCGACCGCCGCTACGGTGTCGTCCGGCACGATATGCGCCAGAGTCGCACGTACGTTCTCGCGGCGCCCTATACCGACGTCGCGCCAAAGTGCAAGCAGCATGGCTTCGTGCTCGGCGATGCGGCTGCATCCCATTGGCGCGAGCAGCAGCCGCTCGAGCGCCCGGCGGCTGAGCAGCGACATCGCCATGTGGAAGTCGGGGAGCACCGTGGCCGCGTTGAAACCGGCGAAGGCGCGGCTCAGCGACTGGGCGGGGCAGCTGCCCTTGGCGGCGGAATGGACCCAGCCGCGCATGCCCCACAGGAGGAAGCGCCCGTCGTTGTCGAGCTCGGTGACGGGACGGTCGATAAAGTCGTACACGGCGACGCTCCTGCGTTACGGCTTGCGGGTGTTCTCGTCGATCAGCCTGCGGGCGGCAGCGGCGGCCCGGGCGGTGGTGGTCTTTCCGGCGCGGATTTCCTCGGCGAGGTCCATCAGGCGGCCGCTGATGACGGTGCCGGTGTCGGCCTGCTCGGTCACCGCGATGCCGCCGTTCGCCTCGGCCACGTGCGCCCACTCGTCGCGGACCTGTGCCCAGTAGTCCTTCGTCGCGGCCCAGTAGTCGTCGGCGGCCTTCACGTCGTAGCCGTCGAAGCGGGTATAGGTGTTGAGTACGTATTCCTGGACGATGGGGACGAGCTTGCCGTCCCTGAGGCCCAGCTTGGTGTTGTCCTGCCAGTGGACCCAGCCACCCGGCGTGGGCTGGTGGCGGTTGATCGAGAGGTAGCGATCGTAGACCGGGTTCCTCACCGCGTCGCGGCGGGCAAGCGGACGCCAGGTCCAGCTGGAACGCCAGCGGCGCACGCCGCCCTGCGTCTCGAACTGGCCCCAGCCGCCGTAGCGCGGGGAATCGTCGACCTGGAACACCGTCTGCGACCAGCGGCCGGCGCGCAGTTTCTCGGGTACGTCCTCGAACTTCCAGCTATTGCGATCGACATAGGCGAGCACGCGGGCGGGCTCGTAGTCCCAGTCCTGGCGCCAGTGCTTGATGACCATGGCCTGGCCTTCGTGCTCGACCACCAGCAGATGCTGGAGCACGATATGACGGCCGGTGTCCTCGACCACCCGGACGACTTCGTTGCCGCCCGAGATCTTGCGTTCCAGCGGGGTATAGTCGGCGGCCCAGGGCGTCGCTTCCTGCATGTCGAAGCGCACCTTGTAAGTGCCCGCCATGGCAAGAATGTCGGCCCGGTCCTGCTCGAACCCTGCGGGGATGGGCGCGACGATTGGCGGATGGGCCAGCGCCGGGCTCGCCGCCATGGCGAAGGCCAGAAGACCGGCGACAAGGAACTGAGTAATGCGGTTCATGATATCGATGGCCAAGTTACGCTATTGCGAAGCAATCGCAGAAATGCCTTCTGCCGGTCCGGGGCTAGGCCGTCAACCCTTCTCGCGGCAGGCGAGAAGGGGAAGGTTGAACGCAATTGCCCGGCCATACGTGGGCCGCGCGGGGTAGCCGGCGCGGCCCTCGTCGGGTTCCACCCTACAAGAGCTTGTCCAGCGTGATCGGCAGGTCACGTACGCGCTTGCCGGTGGCGTTGTAGATTGCGTTGGCGACGGCGGCCGCCGTGCCGGTGATGCCGATTTCACCGATGCCGCGCGCGCCCATGGGGGTGTGCGGATCGGGGATGTCGGTCCAGATCACGTCGATCTCGGGCACGTCCATGTGGACCGGCACGTGGTATTCCGAAAGGCTGGGGTTCATGACCCGGCCCTTGCGCTCGTCGAACTGCGTCTCCTCCATCAGCGCGAGGCCGAGGCCCATGATGATGCCGCCGCGGAACTGGCTGGTCGCGGTCTTGGGGTTGAGGATGCGCCCGCAGTCGAAGGAGCCCAGGAAACGACTGACGCGCGGCTCTCCGGTCACGGTGTTGACGCGCACTTCGCAGAACATCGCCGCGTGGCTGTGCATCGACCAGTGCTGGAGTTCCAGCGGCATCGGCGCTTCCGCCTCGGCGCTGACCGAGGCCTGCGCGGCGCGGCCGAGGATCGAGGCGTAGCTCTCGTGTCGCTCGGGTTCGTCCCGTTTGCACAGGCCCGCGTCGCGGCTCACCACGTCTTCGGGCTTGAGGCCGGCGAGGGGGGAATCGTTGCCTGCCAGCTTGAGCAGGTCCTTCACCAGCACGCCATGCGCGGCGATGACGGCCGCGCCGATGGAGGCGGTCTGCTGCGAACCGCCCGCCAGCACCACGCCGGGAAGCGTGGAATCGCCGTAGTTGAAGGTCACTTCCGCCATCGACAGGCCGAGCCGGTCGGCGGCGACCTGGGTCTGCGCGGTCGCGGTGCCCATGCCCATCTCGTGCGCGGCGATGTCGACCACGGCATGGCCGCCCGAAGTGATGGTGATGCGGGCCGCGCCGCCGGGCATGCGGTAGTAGGGGTAAGTGCCGGTGGCGCACCCCATGCCGACCAGCCACTCCCCGTCACGGGTGGCGCCGGGCACTGGGCTGCGCCTGTCCCACCCGAACCGCTCGGCACCGGAGCGCCAAGCCTCGACCACGTTGCGCGAGGAGAAGGGCAGCCCCGTGGTCGGGTCCTTCTCCGGTTCGTTGCGGATGCGCAATTCGATGGGATCGAGCCCGAGCACCTCGGCCAGTTCGTCCATCGCCGATTCGAGCGCGAAGGTGCCGACCGCCTCGCCCGGCGCGCGCATGAAGGTGTTGGCGAGCATGTCGAGCTCCACCGCCTGCACGTCCAGCTTGAACGTCTCCGAAGCGTAGAGGCTTTTCGTCGCGACGATGAACGGTTCGGCCATCATGTTGCTGGCGGTCTTGGCAGTGGTGCCCGAGTGGACCAGCGCTTGCAGCCTGCCGTCGCGGTCGGCGCCCAGCGCCACCCGCTGCTCGGTCTGCGAGCGGCCGCCGACGATCCGGTACACCCCCTCGCGCGACAGCACGAGGCGGACTGGACGCGCCGCCAGCTTCGCCGCCATCGCCGCGAGGACCTGGTGCTGCCACAGGCACTTGCCGCCGAACCCGCCACCCACGAACGGCGAGGTGATGACCACCTTGTCCTCGGAAATGCCGAACATCCGGCCGATCGACCAGGCGGTATGCGCCACCAGCTGCGAGGCATCGTGGATGCGCAGGGTATCGTCGTCCCAAGCCGCCGTGACGGCGTGGAGTTCGATGGCGTTGTGGTTGTGGCGCGGCGTGCTGTAGCGCGAGTCCACGCTTGCCGGCGCCCGGGACAGCGCCGCGTCCGCATCGCCGACCTCCAGATGCAGCGGCTCTCCCATGAACACGGCGGTGCGGCTGCCCGCTGCCCTGGCCTCATCGAAATCGATGAGCGCCCGCTCGGCCCGGTAGACGAGATGGACGAGCGAGCTGGCGTGATCGGCCTGTTCCTGCGTCTCGGCGAGGACGACGGCCACCGGCTCGCCGTTCCACCGGATCACGTCCTCCTGCATCACCGGCAGGTCGTCGCCGCCCGCCGCCTTCGAACCGGACAGGAAGACCGGCGGGGGAGAAATGCGCGGGGCGTTGAGATAGGTCATCACCAGCACGACGCCGGGCGACGCTTCGGCCGACGCGGCGTCGACCTCAAGTATCCGCCCCTTGGCGATCGGGCTGAAGACCAGTGCGGCATAGAGCATGCCCTCCATCGGGAACTCCGCGGCGAACGGCGCCGCGCCCGATACCTTGAGCGGGCCGTCGATGCGCGAATGGGGCCGGCCGACGTGTCCATGCCGCAGGGCGATCAGCGGGTCGGGCTCTCCCCCCGGAATCCAGCTGTCGGGCGCCAGGGCGACGGCCTTGCCCATCGCGCCCTGGACCGCGCCCTGCAGGAGGTCCTTGGCGTCCTTGAGGATGCTCATGCCGTCTCTCCCGCCAGTTCGCCGAGCACGGCGGCGAGGGTCCGCCGTGCGAGTTCGATCTTGAAGCCATTGCCGGCAAGCGCCCGGGCATCGGCCAGTTCCGCATCGGCGGCCGCGGCGAAGGCCGCCGCGCCGGGCGGCCGGCCGCGCAGGACTTCCTCCGCCTTGAACGCGCGCCACGGCTTGTGCGCCACGCCGCCCAGCGCAATGCGGACGTCGCGGATCACGCCGTCCTCGATATCCAGCGCCGCCGCCACCGAGACGAGCGCGAAGGCGTAGCTCGAGCGGTCGCGGACCTTGCGGTACGTGGAGCGCGCGGCGAAGGGCAGGGGGGGAAGTTCGACTGCGGTGATCAGCTCGCCGGGTTCAAGCAGGGTGTCGACATCGGGGCGGTCCCCAGGCAGGCGGTGGAGGTCCGCCACCGGGAAACTGCGCTCGCCATGATTTCCGTTCAGATGAACCACGGCGTCCAGCGCGGCGAGGGCGACGGCCATGTCCGAGGGGTGAACCGCCACGCAGGACGGCGATGCGCCGAGGATCGCATGGTTGCGGTTGAAGCCTTCCAGCGCGTCGCATCCCTGACCGGGCAGGCGCTTGTTGCAGCGCGATACCTCGCTGTCGTAGAAATAGGCGCAGCGGGTGCGCTGGAGCAGGTTGCCGCCCACCGTCGCCATGTTGCGGATCTGCGCGCTGGCCCCGGCAACGATGGCGCGGGACAGCGCGGGGTAGCGGCTGCGGACCGCGCGGTGCTCGGCCAGCGCGGTATTGCGCACGCCGGCGCCGATCAGGAGCCCGCCGCCGGGCAGTTCCTCGATGGCGCGCGAAAGGCCGGTGACGTCGACGAGCGCGCTGGGCCGCTCGATCGTCTCGCGCATCAGGTCGACGAGATTGGTGCCGCCACCAAGATAGCGCGCGCAGGGCACCGAACCCTCGCGCAGGGCGTCGGCGAGGTCGGCGGGGCGGGAATAGGTGAATGGGGTCATTCGGCGGCCTCCGCCTGCATTTCGGCAGAGGCGAAGGTTTCGGCGATGGCATCGACGATGCCGTTGTGCGCGCCGCAGCGGCACAGGTTGCCGCTCATGCGTTCGCGCAGTTCGTCGTGGCTGAGCGCGATGGTTCCGGCCATGAGGTCGCCGGTGACGTGGCTGGGGACGCCGCGCGCGATTTCCTCTGCCATGCCGATCGCCGAGCAGATCTGGCCTGGCGTGCAGTAGCCGCATTGGAATCCGTCGTGCTCGATGAAGGCGACCTGCAGCGGATGGAGCGCGCCGGGCGTGCCGATCCCCTCGATCGTGGTGATCGAGCGCCCCTCGAACTGCACCGCAAGGGCAAGGCAGGAAAGGATGCGCTCACCGTCCGCCAGTACCGTGCAGGCCCCGCACGCCCCCTGGTTACAGCCCTTCTTGGTCCCGGGCAGGTGCAGGTCCTCGCGCAGAAGGTCCAGCAGCGACACGCGCGGATCGAGCGGAAGTGGCACGGCATTGCCGTTCACGGTGATGGTCATGGATCAGCCTTGCAGTCGGCGGGCTTCCGACGCGCCATGGCCCGCTCGAGATGTTCAACGCCATACCATTGATTTAGTGCCGGGACATCCGTTCACTTGTACCGCCAAGCGGCGGATTGATCGTGTCTGTCGCCCAAACCTCGTCGTTCCCGCGAAGGCAGGGACGACGGATCGGCGGGGGTGAAGCGATCGGGGGGCAGCACAAGCCCCGGGGCCGCCCGCAACCTCAGGCGAGGCGGACCTGTTTCCCCGCGCGCTCGAACCTGTCCTCGCGGATCACCCTAGCGGTGTAGCTGCGCGACAGGATCGTGCTCACCGCGACGAAGCTGGCGGTGCCCCGCTCCCGGCCGAACTGCACGCGCACATAGCCCTGGTGCATGTTGTCGGTCCAGACCACCTCGGGCATGTGATCGGCATAGGCCTTGTCGAGCGTCACCGACATCTCGGGGCCGAAGCCGCTTTCGATGAAGTCGCCGGGCGAGGAGATGCCCGCGGTGCCGAACTCGATGCCGGCCGGGCGGCCCTTCGCATCAGCGAGGTCGTTGGTCCAGAAGCTGTGGCTGTCGCCCGAGAGGAACACGAGGTCGCCGGCCCCGGCGCGGCGCGAGAGGTCGTAGAATTGCTCGCGCGCCCAGGGGTAGCCGCCCCAGGCGTCGGTGTAGTCGGGCAGGCCCCAGCGGCCGCGCCAGGCCAGCGAGACGTGGGGGTCCATGGCGAGCTTGAACATCTCCTCCTTGGTCTTGGCGGCGGCGAGCTTGGGGAAGGGGTCGGGCAGGATGCCGAGCCTGGCGAGGTCGGGCACGTCGAGGCGGCCGATCACCATCGGACAGCCGATCACGCGCCAGGGCTGGCCGTCCTTGACCGACCGGGCCAGCGCGGTTTCGAGGTCGGCTTCCAGCTCGGGCGAGATGATCGGGCGGTTCGGCGCCCCCAGCACGTCCTTGCGGAAGTGTTCGGCCGAGGCGTCGTCGACGATCTGCCCCGCGTAATCCATGTATTCGATCTGCTGCGCGCGGGCCGTGTGGCGGGTTTCCAGCGTATGCAGCAGGGCGAGGTCGCCGAAGCTGTAGGCGCGCCAGAACTGCGCGCGGGTGCGGCCCTTGACGGCCAGCCACTCGGGCTCGCGCACCGGCATCCACTCGTAGTAGGCGCGGATCGAGGCGGCGCGGCGGGCCTGCCAGTCGCCCTCGGTATCGGGCTGGTGGTTCTGCGCGCCGCCGGTCCAGGGGTTGTTGGCGCTCTCGTGGTCGTCCCAGCAGGCGAGCAGGGTGTGATGCGCGTGCATCGCCTGCGAGCCGGCGTCGGTCTTGTACTGGGCATGGCGGATTCTGTAGTCCGAGAGCGTGACGATCTCGTGCGCGGGGGAATGGGCGCGGCCGATCTTGGCCGCGACGGTCTCGCCCCAGCCGTCCTTGCCGCCATATTCGTAGATGTAGTCGCCGGTGTGGAGCACGAAGTCGATCGCGGGGTCCTGCGCGATCGCGTCGTAGGCGTTGAAGAAACCGAAGGCGTAGTTCGAGCACGAGGCCAGCGCGATGCCCAGCTTGTCGAGCCTGCCCTCGGGTAACGTCCGGGCGCGGCCGATCTGCGACACCGCCTTGCCGAGCAGGAAGCGATAGTAGAACGTGCCGCCGGACGGCAGGCCGGTGGCAAGAACCTTCACGGTATGGTCGCGGTCGGCGCCCGTGGTCATGGTGCCGGACTTCAGCACCTTCCTGAAGTCGGGCGAGGCGGCCAGTTCCCAGCGGACCTCCTGCGCGCCCTCGGCCTCGACGCGGGTCCACAGCACCACACTCGACGCGTCCGGATCGCCGGCGGCGACACCGTGGCGGAACACCGGGTTTACCGCCGCGGCGGCGAGCAGTGCCGAGGGCATGGCCAGCATCGCCGCGGTTCCTGCCAGGCCGGCGAGCAGCGCGCGGCGGGAAACCTGGGTCTTGCGGAGGATGCTGGTCATGGGTGCGTCCCTTGTCGGTGTTCGTGAAGATAGACGGGCGGACCGGGCCTTTAAGGCTCCGGCCCGCCCGGCAGGCGTTCAGGCGAGGGCGATCAGAAGTCGGCTGTGACGCTGAACACGGCGGTGCGCGGCGTGCCGATCCAGGCGTAGTTCCCCGAGATGCCGCCGAGGTAGTCCTCGTCGGTCAGGTTGGTGATGTTGAGCGCGAACTGCAGCGACTTGAAGTGATCGCTCAGTGCCTCGCCCTTCACCGCCACCGAGAGGTCGGTCAGGAAGTAGTTCTTCGAGACCCACGAGTTGTCGGCATCGACGAAGCGGTTGCCGGTGTACTTGCCGGTGACGCCGAGGGTGACGGGGCCGTAGTTGTAGGTGCCCGACAGCACCCACATGTGCTTCGGAATGCCCGAGACGCGGTTGCCGGCGGTGACGCCCTGCTCCGCGTCGAGTTCGGCATTGCCGGTGCCGCGATAGGTGGCGTCGATGTAGGTGTAGGCGCCGTAGAGGCTCAGGCCATCGACGGGGCGGACGTTGGCGAGGATTTCGAAGCCCTCGGAGTCGATGCCGCCGGCGTTGAAGAAGCGGCCGTCACCTTCGCTGAGGTAGTCCGGGCCGGCCGAGGTGGAACTGGGCACGAAGATCACCTGGTTGGAGAACTTGCTCTTGAACCAGGTCGCCGAGGCGTTGAAGATCGGGCTGGCGTAGCGGACGCCCGCTTCCCAGTTCTCGGCGGTTTCCGGCTTGATGTCGGCGATGGCGTCGGCACTGTACTCGAGCAGGTTGTCGGTGAGCGCCTTGAAGTTCTCCGAGTAGCCGCCGAACACGTCGAGACCGGCCAGCGGCTCGACCTTGACGCCGCCGGACCACAGGATCTTCGACTTCGACTTGGTCTTGAGGTTGTCGGTTTCGCCGAACAGGTCCTCGCGGTCGATGTGGTTGATGAACTGCTTGCCGCCGATGTTGGCCGTCACCGGGCCGACGACGATCTGTTCCTCGACGTACCACTTGAAGGTGCTCTGCGGATACTTGCGGTCGTACTGCGTCCAATAGGGATCGGCGTCGTAGGCCGGGCCGACGCGGGTGTCGGTGATGTGGTGCCAGTCGCGCCATTCGCGGCGGTGCGCGTCCTCGTACCACAGGCCGCCGCGCAGGGTGTTCTCGATCGAACCGAACTGTGCGTTCCACGCCGCATCGGCGGTGCCGCCGAGGCGGTCCTTGCGGTAGTGGGTGTGGCGATAGGACTGCTGCCACAGGAAGTTGGCGGTGGTGGTCGGGTTGACCGCCTGTCCGGCGGCGTTGGTGGCGTAGTAGACCGGCGTGCCCGAACCGGCGGGCAAGGTGGCCCACCAGGCGGGCGTGCCCTTGACCGAACCGCCCGAGATCTCGCTCTGCGCGCCGGTGCCGTCCTGGATCACGTCGACGAT
The DNA here is from genome assembly GCF_059416165.1 of Novosphingobium sp. GW821-FHT09E05. Lineage (NCBI taxonomy): Bacteria > Pseudomonadati > Pseudomonadota > Alphaproteobacteria > Sphingomonadales > Sphingomonadaceae > Novosphingobium > Novosphingobium sp. GW821-FHT09E05. The sequence goes on along the minus strand of NZ_JBWKOQ010000004.1, from coordinate 228,782 downwards.
GTAGGGCGGCGCCCAGTCACCGCGGCCGGCCATGTCGTGGTAGTAGATCGAGCCCTTCAGGTCGAGCTGGTCGGCGATCGTGGTCTCGGCCTTGACGTAGCCGAAGAAGTTCTTGCGCTTGGTGTTCCAGACCTGACGATAGTTCTGGTCGGCCGCCGGCACGCCGGTCCACACGCCGACAAGCGCGTCGGAATGCGGGCTCGCCGCGTACTGCTCGGGCGAATACATCTGGTCGTAGTTGCTCTCGAACGCATCGTCGTAGCTGGCGTAGCCGCTGATCCTGACCGGCGTGTCGATGACGAACTTGCCCGAGAAGGTGTCGCGGTAGTTCTTCGCCGAGCCTTCCATCCAGTCGGTGGCTTCCTGATGCGCGTAGGAGAACCATGCCTTGGCAACGCCGCCGATCAGGCCGGTGTCGACGCGGCCGTAGTAGCGGCGCGCCTCGTAGTCGCCGACCGAACCCTGGACGCGCACGTTCAGCTCGTCCCTGGGGTCCGAGGTCACGAAATTGATCGTGCCGCCCAGCGCCTCGTTCGAGCGCGAGGCGATGTCCGCGGTCCCCTGGAAGACTTCGACGGTGGCGATGTTGGCGCTGTCGACGAAACGGTTCGCCTTCGAGCCGCCGCCGTAGCCCGAGCCGCCGTTGGGCAGGCCGTCGATGGTCAGGCCGACCTGCTGGGTGTCGAGGTTGGTCTGGTAGCCGCGGATCGAGTAAGTGGTCGACCAGTCGTCGAAACCGTAGGCGTCGCCCTCGTTGACCTGTACGCCGGGCAGGGTACCGATGAGGTCGATGGCGGCGGCGATCGGCGACTTGTCGTCGAGCAGCGTCTCGTCGAGCGCGGCGTTGTTGTAGGTGGTGCGCTGGCCGGTGACGACGATGGCGTCGGCGTCAGCGCTGTAGTCGGCGGCGTCGGCCGCGTCGTCGGCGAAAGCGGGCGTGCTCGCGGCGATGGCGGCAAGGCTTGCGCCGAGGATGACGAAATTACGGTATGAAGTGGTGCGCATGGCTGAAACCCCCTGTGCCAAATCTTTGTGCGACGCAGCATCTGGGCGCGAATTTTGACGCGGTGCAGACAGTTCAGAGACAACGCGCAGTCACTTTGGTGACCAAAGATAGACAATGATCTGACGAATTGGGCCGCGTCGCGGCCAATGCATTGATCCGTGGCGTTTCGATGGCAGTTGCATGTCGGGCAAAAGACCGCCGGAGCCACCGTCACAAACGCGAAATCATCGATCCATAGATCGCGGGGCGTGACGAACCGACCTCTCAGGATTGCCATACCCATACACAGCCTGGAGCCGGGCGGGGTGGAGCGCGTCGCGCTGGGCCTGGCGACGCGCTGGCGGGGTGCCGGTCATGACGTGACCATTGTGCTCGGCCGGTCGGGCGGCTCGAGCCTCGGCAGCGTGCCACCGCTCGACTACTGGAGCATCCCTACCCGTCTTTCGACACGCAGCTGGCAGACCCCGTGGATGGTCCATAGTCTTTACAGCTTCCTCCTCGAGCGCCGGGCGGACCTCGTGTTCTTTCCGGGCAACACCTACGCCGTTCTTGCCGCCGCGATGAAGGCGTTGCTCGGCCAGCATGCGCCGCCGATGGTGCTCAAGGTCAGCAACGCGCTCCACCGGCCCGACATGGGGCAGCCGATGCGCACGGGCTACGGCGCCTGGCTGCGCGTGCAGGGGCGCCTGTTCGATTCGGTCGTCGCGCTTTCCGAGCCGATGCGCCGCGAGGTCCGCGAACTCATGCTGGCCGAGCGCCGGCAGGTCAGCGTCATCGCCAACCCGATACTGACGCGCCAGCGGCTGATCCAGCTCGGCCGGATCAAGCGCCGCCCGCCCTCGGCCTGGGGCATGCGCTATCTCGCGGCGGGGCGGCTCGTGCCGCAGAAGAACTTCCCGATGCTGCTGCGCGCCTTCGCGGCGGCGGGACGGCCCGAGGACACGCTTACCATCGCCGGCGAAGGCCCGGACCGTGCCCGCCTCGAAGCGCTGGCGCAGGGATTGGGCATCGCCGGGCAGGTCCATTTCGCCGGCCACGTCGCCAGCATCGACCCCTTGCTCGCCCATAACGACGCGCTGGTGCTGAGTTCGGACTACGAGGGCCTTCCCGGCGTCGTCGTCGAGGCGCTGGCGGCGGGCCTGCCGGTCCTCGCCACCGACTGCTGCGTCAGCATGGCCGCCATCGTCGAGCACGACCGCACCGGCCTGGTCGTCCCGCCGGGCTGCATCGACAGCTTCGCGCGCGGACTCGCGGCACTGCGCCAGATGCGCGGCGATCCCGTCCGCGCCCGCGCCACCGCCGCGCACTACGAGGTCGAGGCGGCCGCCGACCGCTACATCGACCTGATGCACGAGGTCATCCGGCGTCGCGACGCCGACCGCAGGCTCGGCCTCACGCTCAGCACGCTCGCGCCCGGCAGCACGCTGCGCCGGTTCCAGTAGCCCCCGCACCATTCATGGAGATGTCCTTGCCACCATCAGCGGCACTCAGCGGCCTCGACCTGCCGGCGATCCAGCTGAACCCGCAGGATCGCTCGCATCGCGGGCGCAACGCGGTGTTTTCGATCCTGCTCTCGCTCGCGGTGATCGCCGCCGTGCTCCACGAGACGAGCAGCATCGAGCTGCGCCGCCTGCCGGCGATGATCCCCACCTCGCCGGCCTTCTGGCTGGTTTTCGCGGCCTCGTACCTCGTCACCCCGTTCAGCGAGTGGCTGATCTTCCGCAAGCTATGGGGGGTGCCCGCCGCCGGCTTCTTCGCGCTGATCCGCAAGAAGCTCTACAACGAGCTGCTGCTCGGCTATCTCGGCGACGCTTATTTCTACACCTGGGCGCGGCGCCGTATGGCGCTGGTGGCGGCCCCGTTCGGCGCGGTCAAGGACACCGCGATCCTCTCGGCGATGACGGGCAACGCCGTCACCGTCCTGCTAATGGCGGTCGTGCTGCCGTTCATGGGCGCGCATACGCTGGGGATCGAGGGGCCGGTGCTGATGCTCTCGCTGGGCGTCATCCTGGCGATCTCGATCGGCGCCATGGCCTTCCGCCGCCGCGTCTTCAGCCTGCCCCGCGAGCAGCTGTGGATGATCGGCCGGATGCACCTCGCCCGCATCGTCATCTCGACCCTGCTGTCGGCGGTGCTGTGGAACTTCGTGCTGCCCGACGTCGCGCTGTCCTGGTGGTTCTACCTGGCGACACTGCGCCTGCTGGTCTCGCGCCTGCCGCTGATCCCGAACAAGGACCTGCTGTTCGCGGGCATCACCGTGGTGGTGCTGGGCGAGGAGCGGGACATCGGCACGCTCATGGCGCTGATGGCCGGCCTGATCCTCGCCACGCACCTGGTGCTCGGCGCGCTCATCGCGCTTCACGACCTCGCCAACAACCTGGCCAACAATGCGGAGGCCCGTACATGATATCGCTCGTTTCCGTACTTTCGCTGAGCACCATCCTGCCCATGGGCGCCGCCGCCACCCTCGCCTCCACGCCCGATCTCGGCAAGGCTGAAGCCCGGTGCCGGCAGGGCGAGACGGGCGCGTCCTTCGCGGTCGAGGTCAAAGGTCTCAAGGATCGCACCGGCAACCTCAAGCTGGAAGTCTACCCCGCGAACGACAAGGATTTCCTCGCCGACGACAACGTCCTCGTCAGCGAGGGCAAGACGTTCCGCCGTGTCGAGATCGCCGTTCCCGCCAGCGGCCCGGTGCGCCTCTGCGTGCGCGTCCCCGGACCCGGCAATTACGCGGTCAGCCTGCTCCACGACCGCGACGAGAACCGCAAGTTCGGGTGGAAGATCGACGGCATCGGTTTCGCCGGCAATCCCAGGCTGGGTTTCAACAAGCCGCGCGCCGACCGTGCCGCCGCCACCGCGGGCAACCGTCCGACGCCGCTGTCGATCGTGCTCAACTACCGCAGGGGCCTCGGCGTCGCCCCGCTCGCATCGAGGTGATGACGTCATGAAGATCGTCGATGTCTGCGCCTTCTACACGCCCCGCGGCGGGGGTGTGCGTACCTATGTCGAGCAGAAACTGCGCATCGGCGCGGCGCTGGGCCACGAGATCGTCATCGTCGCGCCCGGCGAGGAGGACGCCGTGATCGAGCGCGGACCGGGCGCGCGGATCATCACCCTGAAGAACCCGCGCTTCCCGCTCGACCGCAAGTACGGGCACTTCGCCTCGGCCGCGCAGCTTCACGACACGCTCGACGCACTGGCGCCCGACTATGTCGAGGCCACTTCGCCCTGGCGCAGCGCGGGTCTCGTCGCCGACTGGCGGGGCAGTGCGCCGCGCAGCCTCATCATGCACGCCGACCCGCTTTCCGCCTATGCCTACCGCTGGTTCGGCAACGTCTTCTCGCAGCGCACGATCGACTGGCAGTTCTCGGTCTACTGGGACCACCTGCGCCGCCACGCCGCGCGCTTCGACCACGTCGTCTGCGCCAATCCCGACCTTGCGCGACGCCTGGCCGAGGGCGGCGTGCCGCGCACCGTGTCGATCCCGATGGGCGTCCAGCCCGGCCGCTTCTCGCCCGAGAACCGCGATTCGGGCTTGCGCGCCCAGCTCCTCGCCGACTGCGACCTGCCCGAAAGCGCCGGCCTCCTGCTAGGCGTCGGGCGCCTCGCCGCCGAGAAGCGCTGGCCGCTGGTGATCGACGCGGTGAATGCCGCCGCGCAGGAACGCCCGATCGGCCTCGTCATCTTCGGCGAGGGGCGCGAGCGCCGCGTCGTCGTCAAGCACATCGCCGGCAACCCGCACGTCCGCCTGTTCACGCCCGAGCGCAATGGCGACACTTTCGCCCGCGTGCTCGCCAGTGCCGACGCGCTGATCCACGGCAGCGAGGCCGAGACCTTCTGCATGGCCGCCGCCGAAGCGCGCGCCAGCGGCATTCACGTCATCGTGCCGGACGAGGGCGGCGCGGCCGACCATGCCTCGGGCGGGGCAGGCACCACTTATGCCGCCCGCGACCCCGCCGCCGCCGCGCGCGCGATCCTGGCGGTGCTGTCCGGCCCGCCGCACCGCCCATGCCCGGCGCGCACCAGCACCGAGCATTTCGCCGAACTCTTCGCCCTCTACGAACGCAGCCATGCGGCAAGGCAGCGCGCGGCCTGAAGGCGGATGTCCAGCCTGAATTGAAGACACCACTTCTCGTCGCCGCCTGCGCGGTGACGACGGCTTATCGGCTAGACGATCCCGCCAAAGCCCAGATCGCGGCCCGAATTAGCTCCAAAAGCGCTGTTGCAGGGGTTGCGCCGGTCGCCGCCCGTCCCCTAGGGTCCGGTGGTTCCACCCATGGAGTGACGTTTTGGAAACAGTCTCGATCGTTCTTTTCCTCCTGCTGGCCGTCGTCGTCAGCGGAGCCGTTGCCAGGATGCTGCCGTTCTCGATACCTACGCCGCTGGTCCAGATCGTTCTGGGTGCGGTGATCGGCCTGTCCACCTCGCACCGGGTCGAACTCGATCCCGAACTGTTCCTGTTCCTGTTCCTGCCGCCGCTGCTGTTCCTCGATGGCTGGCGCATCCCCAAGGACGAACTGCTCAAGGATGCCTCCACGGTGGTGGAACTGGCGCTGGGGCTGGTCCTCATCACGGTGGTGGGGATGGGCTTCTTCATCCACTGGATGATCCCGGCCATGCCGCTGGCGGTCGCCTTCGCACTGGCCGCCGTGGTCTCGCCCACCGACCCGATCGCGGTTTCGGCCATCGCCGCGCGCGTGCCGATCCCCAAGCGCATGATGCACATCCTCGAAGGCGAATCGCTGCTCAACGACGCGTCGGGCCTGGTGTGCCTGCGCTTCGCCGTCGCCGCCGCGCTGACGGGCACGTTCTCCGCCGGGGAAGCGGCGCTGAACTTCGCCTGGGTCGCGCTGGGCGGGCTGGCGATCGGCGTGGCGGTCACGCTCGCCGTCACCCGCGCCAAGGCCTGGGTCACCAAGCGCTGGGGAGAGGACACCGGCTCGCAGATCCTCGTCAGTTTGCTGATCCCCTTCGGCTCGTACCTGCTGGCGGAACACCTGCACGCCTCGGGCATCCTCGCGGCGGTGAGCGCGGGCGTGACGATGACCTATGCGGAGATTTCGCGGCAGGCACTGGCGGTCACCCGCATGCGCCGCAATTCGGTGTGGGACACCGTGCAGTTCACGCTCAACGGCATCATCTTCGTGCTGCTGGGCGAACAGCTTCCCGGCATCCTCACCGGCGCGAAGCAGACGGTGGCGCTGACCGGGCATGCCGGGCCGTGGTGGCTGGCGGTCTACGTGCTCGCCATCGTCGCCGGGCTCGCCACCTTGCGCTTCGCCTGGGTCTGGGCCTCGCTCAAGCTGACGATCCTGCGCAGCACCAAGCGCGGTGCCGGCATGCAGAGCCCCGACTGGCGCCTGATCGCGGCCACTTCCGTCGCCGGAGTGCGCGGGGCGATCACGCTGGCGGGCGTGCTCACGCTGCCGCTGGTACTGAACGACGGCACGCCGTTTCCCGCGCGCGACCTCGCGATCTTCCTCGCGGCGGGGGTGATCGTCGTCTCGCTGGTGCTGGCCAGCATCGGCCTGCCGGTCCTGCTCAAGGGCCTGACGATGCCGCCCGAACCGCCCAGGCATGCCGAGGAAGCCGGTGCCCGCGTCGCCACCGCCGAAGCCGCGATCCAGGCGATCGAGCGCCACCAGCACGCGCTCGCCGCCGACCGGGTGGAAGCGGACATCTACGCCGAGGCCGGCGGGCAGGTAATGAACCTCTACCGGGAGCGGGTGGAGGGACTGAGCGGCCGCCAGTCCGACGAATCGCGCGCCGGCGACAAGCTGCTCCGCGAATTCCGCCTCGTGGGCGTCAGGGCAGAACGCAAGGCGCTGGCGCAACTGGTGCGGGCGCGCGGGATCAGCAGCGAGACCGCGCGCAAGCTCACGCGCGAACTCGATCTGTCGGAAACGCGGTATCTGGGCTGAGGCGCCGATCCTCCCCATCGCTGGGCGACAGAGAGGATTTTCCAGCTTCAGAACGAGCGCGGCATGCCCAGTACGTGTTCACCCATGTACGACAGGATCAGGTTCGTGCTGATCGGCGCGACCTGGTAGAGGCGGGTCTCGCGGAACTTGCGCTCGATGTCGTATTCGTTGGCGAAGCCGAAGCCGCCGAAGGTCTGCATGCAGGCGTTCGCCGCTTCCCAGCTGGCCTTGGCGGCGAGGTACTTGGCCATGTTGGCCTCGGCGCCGCAGGGCTGGTGGGCATCGAACAGCTCGCAAGCTCGAAACCGCATGAGGTCGGCGGCGCGCACTTCGATATAGGCCTCGCTGATCGGGAACTGCACACCCTGGTTGCGGCCGATCGGGCGGCCGAACACCTCGCGCTCCCCTGCGTACTTCGCGGCGCGGTCGACGAACCAGTAGCCATCGCCGATGCATTCGGCTGCGATCAGCGTACGTTCCGCATTAAGACCGTCGAGGATGTACTTGAAACCCTTACCTTCTTCGCCGATGCGGTTTTCCTCGGGAATTTCGAGATCGGTGAAGAACAGCTCGTTGGTCTCGTGGTTGACCATGTTGGGAATGGGGCGCACTTCCATGCCGCTGCGCATCGCCTGCTTCACGTCGACGAGGAAGATCGAGAGCCCCTCGCTGCGCCTGGCGACCTGGTCGAGCGGGGTGGTGCGCGCGAGCAGGATCATCAGGTCGGTGTGCAGCACCCGGCTGATCCACACCTTCTGCCCGTTGACGACGTAGCGGCCGTCCTTCCTGACGGCGGTGGTCTTGAGCTGGGTGGTGTCGGTGCCGGTGGTCGGCTCGGTCACCGCCATCGACTGCAGCCGCAGCTCACCGCTGGCGATGCGCGGCAGGTACAGCGCCTTCTGCTCGGCCGATCCATGGCGCAGCAGCGTGTTCATGTTGTACATCTGGCCGTGGCACGCCCCGGCATTGCCGCCGCAGCGGTTGATCTCCTCCATGATGACCGAGGCTTCCGCGAGGCCGAGCCCCGAGCCGCCGAACTCCTCGGGGATCAGCGCGGCGAGCCAGCCGTTGTTCGCCAGCGCATCGACGAAGGCGTCGGGATAGCCGCGCTCCTCGTCGATCTTGCGGAAGTATTCGTCGGGAAAATCGGCGCAGAGCGCGCGGATCGCGTCGCGGATCGGGGTGTGCGGATCGTCGGGAAGGTCGGCGGGCATCGGGTGTCCTTGGGTCTGATCAGGCGAACTGTGCGGTGGCGCTCATGCAGAGCGCACCCTGGCCGTTGGTGGCTTGCATCCGGGCGGTGCCGTCGCCGTCGGGCGGGGTGGCGCCGAGGGTGATGGCGTCGGTGTCGAACAGCGGGCTCGCCCCGCGGAACGCGAAGGATTTCGGGGCCTTGCTGGCGCGGGTCACGAGGTGGTCGAGCAGCAGCGTCGCGGTCAGCGGGCCGTGGACGACGAGCGCGGGATAGCCTTCCCCGGCCTGGGCATAGGCGCGGTCGTAGTGGATGCGGTGCGAATTGCCGGTCAGCGCGGAGTAGCGGAACAGCAGCACCGGGTCGGCGGAGAAGGGTTGGGACCATTCGAGCGGGAGCACTGGTTCCACGGGCTTGGCAGGCGCGGCGCCGGTCGTCGCCTCGCGGTATACGATGTCCTGGTGCTCGGTGAGGACCAGGCCGTCATCGTCGCTCACCTCGTGGCGGACGGTGACGAAGACGAGGTCGCCGCTGCGACCGGACTTGGCGCTGATCGCCTCGATGGTCGAGCGCTGCACCAGCGCCGCGTCGAGCGGGATCGCGCGCTGCCATGCGATGCGGCTGCCCGCCCACATGCGGCGCGGCAGCTCGACCGGGGGCAGGAAGTCGCCCTTCATCGGGTGGCCGTCGCGGCCGGTGCGCTCGCGCATCATCTCGGGGCGGAAGCACAGCCAGTGGCCGAGCAGCAGCGCGCCGGCGGCGGGGTCGAGCGGGCGGGAGTCGATCGCGCCCAGCAGCCGCTCCGCGGTGCCGCTCGTCAGCACGTCGCGACTGGTGCGGGTGCGCCCGATCCATGCCTCGTAGGATTGCGTCGTCATGCCTCTTCCCTTGCCGTGCCCCCGCTTGGCCGCGACTGGCGATGCATATGTGTTCGCAGTCCGATTAGCCGCCGGTCTCGGCCAGAACGCGCAGGACCGCGTTGGGGAGCCGGGAATCGACCCAGTCCGCCGCGAAGTCGCCGATCCGCACGATGACGAGATCGCGCGAGGCCGAGACGTAGACGCGCTGGCCGACGGCGCCGTCGAAGATCAGCATGTCATCCGCCGCGAAGGGCGCGCCGATCGGCAGAGGCGGGGCTGCGCCGCTGCCGTAGCTGCGGGTCGGCGCGTAAGGCGAGCCGCGCCAGATCTGCAGCCCGTAGTTGGGATTGGTGGGCGAGGGCGCGGTCATCGCCGAGATCCAGGCCTTCGAGATGACCTGCCGTCCGCCTGCCGCGCCGCCGTCCTTGATGAGCCGGCCGACGCGCACCCAGTCGCGCGGGCGGGCGAGCAGGCAGCAGAACGTGCGCGCCATGCCGTGCGGGTGGTCGAGCCAGGAGAAGGCGTCGCCCGCGCCCATCGGCCTCCAGACGGTGCGCGACAGCCATTGGGCGTAACGCTCGCCGGTCGCGCGCTGAAGGACCAGCATGGCCAGGGCATTGTCGGTGTTGTTGTAGTCGAAGCGACTGCCGGGCTCGCGCGCCAGCGGGGTTTTCAGCACCAGCGCCTCGAGGCGGGTGCCGAGCATCTGCGCCTCGCCGTCGCTGCCCCTGGCGGTCGCCGCGCCGTACTTCACCAAGCCCGAGCGCATCTGCATCGCCTGGCGCAGGGTGATCGCGCCGCGTGGATCGCCGCGCCACTCGGTGATCCAGCGCGAGACCGGGGCGTCGAGTTCGATGAGGCCCCGGTCCACCGCCGCGCCGACCGCCAGTGCCAAGACCGGCTTGGGCATCGAGGCGGGGGCGGAGAGCATGTCCGGGCCGAAGCCTTCGTGGTAATGCTCAAGCTGCAGCGCGCCGCCGTGCCAGATGAGCAGGGCGGCGGTCCTGTGGTTGCCGATGGCACCTTGCGCGGCGGCGAGCAGGGCGTCGGCCCGGCCGGTGGCGACGGGCATGGGCTCGCCCGGCGCGCCGTGGATGCGTTCGAGGGGGCGCAGGCCATCGACCTTGAGTGCATGGTCGGGCGCGGCCCACCAGGCACGGCGCTGCTCCAGCAGCTGCGCTTCGTCCAGCGTCCCCGCGCAGCCGGCGAGGAGGGGGAGGAGGGCAAGGAGCCAGCGCCTCAAGAGCCCAGCGCCTTGAGATAGAGGTTGGGGACCACGGCGTCGTCCCAGTCCTTGGGCGCGGTGCCGAAGCGGACGATCACCAGCCCGCGCGAGGGGATTACCCAGGTCTTGGTCTGGCCGACGCCTTCGAAGGTCATCACGTCGTCGGCGAGGAAGGGCTCGGACTGCTTGATCACGGACTTCACCGGGGTCGGGTAGGGGTTGCTTGGGGAAGCAATGCGGCGCTCGGCCTTGTAGGGGCTGCCGAGCCAGACGCCGAGGCCGTAGTTGGGCTGGTCGGCCCCGCCTTTGCGCATCTCCTCGACGAAGCCCGGCGGGAGCAGGCGGGGTTGGCGCGATTCCGCGACCAGCAGGGCGCCGAGGCGGACCCAGTCGTCGGCGCGGCTCCACAGGCAGCAGTTGGCGTGGACGTTGCCGCCGGGGCGGTCGACGTAGATTTTCATTGGATGGAGGCCGAGCGGCTGCGACAGCCAGCGGGTCGCCAGCGTCTCGTAGGGCGCCTTGCCCGCGCGGGCGAGGGCGAGGCCGAGCACGTCGTAAGTCCAGGCCGAGTAGTCGAACGTGGTCCCCGGCGCGGCGATGGATCGGAGCGCCAGCGCGCGCGGGGCGTAATCGCTGCCGATGATGATGCGCTGGAAGTCGCTCAACGGCGAGGCCTGCTGGCGGTACCACTGCAGCCCCGCATGCATCGAGAGCAGGTCGCGCCAGCGGATCTTCGCGCGCGCATCCCCGCGCCATTCGGGCAGCGTCGCGGCCACCGGCGCGTCGAGGCCCGGGATCACGCCTTCGCGGATCGCGCGGCCGACCGCCAGCGCCTCCAGCGACTTGGCCATGGCCCCGGCGGCGCGCGGGGAGGCGGCATCGCCGGTGACGTAGTGCTCGGACACGAGGCAGCCATCGTGCCATACGAGGAAGGCGTCGGTCTTGCGCGCCGCGAGGTAGCGTGTTGCCGCAAGGTCGGCGCCGGCAAGGGCGGGGGTCGGCGAGCAGGTGGGCAGGTCGCCCGCGCCCGGCCCGGCGATCGTGGCGCGATCGTCGGGAATCGCGTTGGCCCCGGCGGCGGGGGCGAGTCCGGTCATCGCCGGCACGCGGCCCGCCCAGCGCAGCCAGAAGCGGCCGTCGTCCGCCGCCATCGCACCCACGGCGCAGACAAGGACGAGCGCGGCGGCGAACAGGGTCTTCCTCATCGCGCGGTGACCTTGCGGGTGAAGGCCAACGAGGCCGCCAGCGCCTGCCGGTGTGCCTTGCGCGTCGCCGCGTCGGTGGCGGCGCGGAAGCCATGGTCGGCGCCGGGCACCATGACCAGTTCGGCTTCGATGCCCTTGGCTTTCAGCAGCTCCAGGAAATGGCGGCTCTGCGCCGGGGGAGCGGAGGCGTCGGCGTCGCCGTGGACCAGCAGCATCGGTGGGTCCTTCGCGTCGAGGTAATGCGCGGCGGAGGGGTTCTCCAGCTCCTCGCGGGTGCAGCCCTCGGGCCTGCAGGCGAAGTAGGGGTGCTGCTCGATGGGGAAAGGTCCGCCGATCGGCTGCGTGAAATCGAAGGCACCGTACCACGCCACCGCACCCTGCACGCAGTCGGAGATCGAGGCGGGCGGACCGCCGAGGACGGCGCCGTAGCCCTCGCCGGTGTCGGGCTCGAACTTGTCGACGCCGCAGGTCGTCGCGGCGATGGCCGAAAGCTGGCCGCCGGCCGAGCCGCCCCAGGTGACGAAGCGGTCGGGGTCGAGGCCGAACTCGTCGGAATGGGCCCGCAGCCAGCGGATCGAGGCTTTCACATCCTTTAGCGCGGCGGGGAAGGGGGCCTCGCTGGCGAAGCGGTATTCGACCGAGGCGACCGCGAAGCCCTGCGCGGCGATTTCGCCCAGCAGCTTGGGAAGGTCGGCGAAACCGGCCTCGGCGCGCGGATTGCCGTAGATCCAGCCGCCGCCGTGAATGAGCACGATGACGGGGAGCGGGCCCTTGGGCTTGGCGGGAAGGTAAAGGTCCAGGGTCAGCGGGCGATAGCCGCGCAAAGCCGCGTAGGTCAGGCCGGGATAGGCCACCGCGTCCTTGCCGAGCGCGACGTGCGCGCGGTCTAGGCTGGTGGGCGCGCGGCATGCGGCGCTGGTGCAGACGGCGAAGGCGGGGGTCGCTTCGGGTGCGGCGAGGGTCGGGGCGGCGCAAAGGAGGAGTCCCCCGGCAAAGGTCGCGAGACGGGCCAGCATGGAAGACTCCTTCTTCGTACGTTCTTTAAACACCGACTACCTCACCCCGTCGCCTGCACGAAGGCGGGGACGCCGAGGTTTGGGTTGAGCGTATCGTCATTTTCAGCGTGTCATTGTTGTCGGCTCGACCTTATCCGGACGAGCCGACGCTCAGCTCAGAACCGCAGGCCGACGGTCGCCGTCACGCGGCGCGGGTCCATCGGGTAGACGCGGCTGGCCAGGGCCAGCATGTAGGCGTGCTGGTTGGTGCAGTTGGTGCAGGCGAGGCTGCCGTACCACGCCCCCGTGTCGTAACGGACGCTGGCGTCCATCATGTCCTGGGTCTTGGTGCGCACCGGGTTGAGGATCGCGATCTGGTAGGGCGACATGTGGCGCCACAGACCCGAGAAGGTCAGCGTGCTGTCCTTGCCCATGTCCATCACGTAGGTCGGGCCCGCGGTGACCTGGAACTTGGGTGCCTGGGTCGGGATTTCCGAGTCCGTGAGCTGCGCCGAAGCCGGGATATTCGGGAACACGTAGGTCTTCAGGTACTTGGCGTCGAGATAGCTGCCGGTCGCGTTGAGCAGGAGGCCGTCGGTCACCTCGAAGCTGGTGTCGAACTCGATGCCCATGGTGCGCACGTCGGCGATGTTCTGGAGCAGCGTGGTCAGGGTGCTGGTGCTGTCGAGGAACACCTGCACGGTGTTCTGGTAGCCCTTCAGCTTCTGGTAGAAGCCGGTCAGGTTGACCTTGGCGCGCCCGTCGAGGAACTGCGAGCGCAGGCCCGCCTCGTAGGACCACACCTTCTCGGGATCGACCGCGATGACCAGGTTCGGGTTGCTCACGCGCGCGTTCCAGCCGCCGGCCTTGAAGCCGTTGGTGGCCGAAACGAACACGTTGACGTCGCGCGAGAAGTCGTACTGCACGGCGACGCGCGGGGTGAAGCGGTTCGAGGTCAGCTTGACGGGCTGGCCGCGCGCGATGACGTCGGCGGTGGAGATGGTCGGCGCGTTGACCTCGGTCTGCGGGATGTAGGCGAGTTCCTTGACGTCGTGGGTGAAGCGGCCGCCCACCGTCACGGTGATGCCGTCGACGGGCTTGATGTCCGCCTGGGCATAGGCCGCGTAGGAATTGGTCGTCGTGTGGATCTTGATGTCCTGCGTGTAGCGGATCGTCGATCCGGTCGCAGTGGCATTGGACAGGCGGTTCTCGTCCACGAGGTTCAGGTAGTAGAGCCCCGCGACGTATTCGACCTTGCCGTCGAGCGCCGAGGCCGCCCACTTGAGCTCGCCGCTATGCGAATAGCCGTAGCCGTCCGAGAACAGGTTGCTGCCTCCGTAGGGATTGTTGGCGACGGTGCCGACCGGGAAGCTGTAGGTCGCCCAGTACTGGCGGAAGCCGTAGAGCAGCTCGAGATTGCCGGCATCGGTCTCGAAGTTCATGATCGAGCCGAGGCCCAGCGACTTGGCGACCGAGCAGGCACCGCCCTCGCCGGCGGCCCAGGCGGCCATCGGGTCCGATCCGCAGTCGCCGACCTTCACGCCGACGCTGGTGTGGTAGTAGTTCGCGGGCGGCGGGCTGTAACGGTCCTTCGCCGGCTCGCCGGTGGGCGAGAGCGGGAAGCCCAGGCCGTCGCTGCGCGAATAGCTGGCCGACAGGTCCCAGGTCAGGGAGTCGGTCGGCAGCAGGCGCACGTCCTCGCGGATGCCCCAGTTCTTCTCGCCGCCCACGGTCTCGCCGGTGGCGTCGTTCTTGATGAAGCCGGGGTCGTTGACCCAGAAACCGCTGGTCTTGGTCAGCACCTTGTCGCTGATCGGCGCGTTGACCGACGCCTTGACGCGGACCTTGTCGTAGCTGCCATAGGAGCCCTCGAGGTAGCCGCCGAAGTCGGCGGTGGGCTTCTTGAGGATGATGTTGACCGCGCCGCCGCTGGTGTTGCGGCCGAACAGTGTGCCTTGGGGACCGCGCAGGACCTCGATGCGCTCGACGTCGAACAGGCCGATGTTGTTGGCGTTCGAGCGGGCGATGATCAGGTCGTTCTCGTAGATGGTGACCGGCGGATCGTTGGTCGTGGTGATGTCGAGGGTGCCGATGCCGCGGATGAAGTAGGTCGCGGTCGCCTTGAACGAGGACTGGGTGATGTGGGTGGAGGGCACGAAGTTGGCGATGTCGAAGACGTCGTCCATGCCGAGGCGCTCGACGTCGTCGCCCGAGAACGCGGTGATCGCGACGGGCACGTCCTGCAGGTTCTGTTCGCGGCGCTGCGCGGTGACGACGATGTCACCCGGGCCGGAGGACGACGCCTGCGGCGCGTCCTGTGCTTCGTCGGCGAAAGCCGGCACCGACAGCATGGCGCCGGCGCACGCAGTCAGCTTGAGAAGAGTCCTCAGTCTCATGGAAACCCCCTGAAATGTTCTTGGATTGGAGGCCCAATGCTGCGGCGATTCGGCGAAATCGCGGGGTCGGTTTGCAAACTTGATCGTTAGCCGATCATTCCGCCTGCCGGGCCACGCAGGCGCTGGAAACCGGGCAATATGACGTAGTGCAGCATGGCGACGGGTCGGTTACGACTCCGTGTGCAGGTGCTCCGCCAGCTCTTGCGATAGAGGCGAATTGTGAAGTTTCAGAGAAGCTTGCGTAGGCATCCCATCCTTTACACGCTGCTCGGCGCGCTCCTCGCGTTCGCCGTCTGGACACTGGCCACCGTGCCGGTTCCGCAGCCGCGTTTCGGCGATGCGGCACGGCCGCTTTCGGGCGAGGGTGCCGTGATCGAGCGCAGCACCGGACGCAGCGGCGACTGGTCGGGCACCGGCGGCGATCCGGGTGGCAGCCAGTGGTCCGCGCTCGACCAGATCACGCCCGCCAACGTCGGCAGGCTGGAGGTCGCCTTCACCCACCATTCGGGCGACTTCAAGGACGGCGATACCTATTCCGGCACGCGCATGGAGTTCATCCCGCTCGTGGTCGGGCGCACGCTCTACTACTGCACCCCGTTCGACCGGGTGATCGCGGTCGACGCCACCGACGGCCAGCAGCGCTGGGCCTTCGATCCGTTCAAGGCTTCGGGCGGCAGACCCGCGCTGTTCAAGGGCGAGATGGCACCCAAGCACTGCCGCGGCGTCGCCTACTGGCACGATCCCGAGGCGAAGGCGGGCGCCGTGTGCGCGAACCGCATCTATCGCTCCTCGGGCGACCGCGCGATCGTCGCTCTCGATGCCGCGACGGGGCGTCCGTGCGAGGACTTCGGCGCGGGCAAGGGCCACCCCGGCTACGTCTCGCACACCGATTTCGACCCGCAGGGCGAGGGCCCGGTCCCGGCCAGTTCGCCCCCGATCGTCATCAACGGCGTGGTCATCGCCGCCACCGGCGCGCGCGACAACCTGCGCGACGCGGCCGACGGCATCACCCGCGGCTTCGATGCCCGCACCGGCCAGATGCTCTGGGAATTCGACCCGATCCCCAAGGGCCACGAGCATGATACCGGCGCCGCCAACATCTGGTCGCTGCTCTCCGGCGATCCGAAGCGCGGCCTCGTGTTCCTTGCCACCACCAGCCCGTCGCCCGACTATTACTCGGCGACGCGCAATTTCGACATCCCCTATTCGGACGCGGTCGTCGCGGTCGACGTGAAGACCGGCAAGGTGCGCTGGCACTACCAGACCGTCCACAACGACCTGTTCGACTACGACCTGCCGACCAACCCGATGCTCGTCACCATCCGCAAGGACGGGCGTCTGCGCGACGTGGTCATCCAGCCGACCAAGAGCGGCCTGGTCTTCGTGCTCGACCGCGATACCGGCAAGCCGGTCTTCCCGGTGCGCGAGACGCCTGTGCCCGCCTCGCACGTTCCCGGAGAGCACGCATCGCCTACGCAGCCGGTGCCGGTCCTGCCGCAGGCCTTCGCCAAAACCAGCGTGACGCGCGAAGAGATGTTCGGCCTCACGCCCATCGACCGCGCCTGGTGCCGCGCCAAGTTCGATACGCTGCGCTACGATGGCCCGTTCACCCCGCCGGACGCCAAGGGCGCGCTTACCGTGCCCAGCTCGATGGGCGGCACCAACTGGGGCGGCGCGACCTACGATCCGGTCACTAACCTGCTGGTCGTCAAGACCGACAACCTCGCGTCCACCATGGCGATCCGCGAAAAGCCCAAGGGCTTCAAGAACGGCGACTTCATGACCCGCGAGCTGCCGGACTCGAACCTCATCGCGACCGGCGAGTTCTTCCTCTCGCCGCTGGGCATCCCCTGCATGCCGCCGCCCTGGGGCACGCTGACCGCGCTCGACATGAGCAGCGGGAAGATCGCCTGGCAGGTGCCGCTCGGCCAGTCGCACCGTTTCGGGCTGACCGTGCCGGCGTTCCTCAACTGGGGTTCGCCCACGGTGGGCGGCCCGACCTCGACCAGGGGCGGGCTGGTGTTCGTCGGCGCCACGCTGGATTCCAAGTTCCACGCCTTCGACATCCGCACCGGCAGGCAGGTCTGGAACGTCGACCTGCCCGCGCCCGGCATGTCGGTTCCCGCCAGCTACGAGGTTGACGGCCGCCAGTACATCGCCATTGCGGCGGGCGGCAACGCCTTCGCGGGCACGAAGCTGTCGGACGCGCTGGTGGTGTACAAGCTGCGCCAGTGACGAAGATCCTCCCCGTTCCGCAGGAATGGGGGATCGCCGAGACCCACGCGACAGAAGCCCCCGCCGATCGAACGGCCGCGGCCTTTTCAGCGCGTCCGGCTGTCTGCAATGAGGGTGGGAGAGGGGGGGGAGAGAGGATCTCCGCGATGGTGGCGAGTCCGGAACGTCGCTGATCTGCGATTTTGGGTGGTTACCGGACATAGGACTTTCCTATCGCCAGGTCGGGGTCTGCCCCAGTTCCCCAGCACCTCTTCCGCATACAACCTTCTACTGACGTTCCAGTGAAAGGATGCCTATGCCCGACGCCCTCAATGGCCCGTTTCGTTCCTCAGGGGCGTCATCGGAGCATCTAGCGGCACGAACGACCTACCGCCGCGCGGTAGAGGCCGCGATCTGGGGCATTCCGGTCGTCAACTTCGACCTCATGTTGCAGGCATTCAAGGCGATCGGTGGGTGCATCAACCAGATCGTCTACTGGTCGCAATTGCTCGACTGGAAGAACCAGACCCTCACGCCTAACCCTAACTCGATCTACTTCATGCCATTCTGGGATACCGCCGAAGCAGGGCCCGTCGTTGTCGAGATCCCGCCAGCAGAAGGTGGCTCGATCACCGGCACACTGATGGACTGCTGGTAGACCGCGTTCGAGGATGTTGGTCCGGCAGGCGTCGACAAGGGGGCTGGTGGAAAGTACCTGATCCTGCCGCCCGGCTACGACGGCGCGGTGCCGGAGGGCTACATCGCGTTTCCCGCTGACGTGTTCCAGGGCTATGCGCTTCTCCGCTCGATCCCCGGCGGGGGGAGCGAGGCCGACATTGCCGAGGCGGTGGCATACGGCAGGCGCATCAAGATCTATCCGCTCAGCGAGGCATCCGAACCACCCGAGACGACCTTGGTAGACGCCGCCGATGAAATGTTCGACGCCGCGATCCCTTACGACCTGCGGTTTTTCGAGGCGCTGGCCAGGATGATCGACAGCCAGCCCTGGATCGAGCGCGACCGGATGGCGATCGACATGCTGCGCTCGATCGGCATCGCCAAAGGCCAGCCATTCGCGCCCGACGAGGCGACCGGGGCGGTGCTCATCGAGGCCCTGCAGGAAGCGCGGGCCTTCTTCGACCAGGGCTACGAAGGCTATCCGCCCTTCTACCGGGACAGGCACTGGTTCCTGCCTTACGACGAGGACCTGCACATCACGCTGAGCGGTAACTACGAGACGCGCGACATCTACCCGCTCGATGCTCGGGCCTTCTTGTATTACGCTGCATACACCAGCGTGAAGCATCCCGGTGCAGGGCAGTATTACCTGTTCCTGAGCCGCGACGACCAAGGGGCCCCTCTGGACGGGAGGGCCACCTACCGCCTGCGAGTTCCCGCCAACGTGCCCGTGCGGCAATACTGGTCGGTGACGTTGTACGACTTTGCGACCCATGCCCTGATCCGAGATGTGGACCGCGCGAGCCGGGCGTCGAACTCACCAGGTCTGCAGGCAAACGGGGATGGCTCTACGGACATCTACTTCGGTCCCATGGCCCCAGATGGCCGTGACGGAAACTGGGTTCCTACTCGGGCGGATGGCAGGTTCGAAGCGCTGTTCCGATTCTACGGTCCCGAGAAGGCACTGTTCGACAAGACTTGGGTGCTTGGTGATGTGGAAAGGTTTGAAGCTTAGCGTGTCGCTAGCTTTCGTTCGCGACTTCTCTGTAACGTCCGCTATGGGGCGATTCCAGACAGTCCGCTTGCGGCGTGTCCGAATGCCTTTGCACAAGCCGGTTTCCTACACTTCCGCCCGCGCGGTAATCTGGCCGGATGATCTTGCCTGCGCCTACCTGCCGATCTGTCTTGCCGCGACGCGCTCCCGCCCTGCGTGGCGCACACAAGGCGACACTTGCGGCGCACAAGTGGACACGCAAGGCGACACTTCCCGCGCTCAAGGCGACACTTTCCTGCCGCAAGGCGACACATTCCGGCCCCACGAAGGCAGTTTGCCCCCTGGACCGTGTAAACCGTGTAAACCAGTGTCGCCTTGTGACGCGCCGCCGGGCGACCTACTCAATCCGGGCAGTATGCACCCGCCTCGACCCAGGCCTGCGTCAGGTCGCCGAAGCGGGCCTGCGTGCCCGGCGCGGGCTTGCGTCCTTCGCCCGGGTGCCAGGCCCAGCCGACGAGGTGGTCGCCCCGGTTGTGCTCGACGAGCGCGGCGAGGGTCTTGCCGCCGTTGCGGGCGGGGTCCTTGATCTGGCGGCAGATCTCTCCCGGGGTCCTGCCCTGCCAGGCCATCTCGCGCGGGGCGAGGTGCCAGTGCGGATCGCCGGGAATACTGCCGCGCTCGCCGGTGAACGAGACGTTGGCGTCGCCGTGACAGGTCTGGCAGCGCATGGCGGTGACGCCGTGGCCGTCGGCGCCGCGCGTCACCGGCGGGGTATGCAGGCTCATCGCGTCACCCTGCGTCGGGCTGTCGGTGCGCGGATGGCAGTTCATGCAGCGCGGGTGCTGGATGACCTTGCCCATCTCGGCGAAGAGCGCGAGCGAGCGCTTCCGCCCGTCGCGAATGCCCGCGAAGTCCGAGGGTGCGCGCAAGGTGTCCGCCCCGCCATCCGCCACCTTGGCGACGACCGTCGCGGAGGCCAGTACGAGGCTGCAGCCAAGAACGACATGGGCGATACGCATCAGTTCGACTCCCGCAGCCGCGAGGCCGCCAGCTTGATGGCCTTGCGGATGCGCAAGTACGTCGCGCAGCGGCAGATGTTGCCCGCCATGGCGGCGTCGATGTCGGCATCGGACGGTTCGGCGACCTGCTTCACGAGCACGATCGCCGCCATGATCTGCCCCGACTGGCAGAACCCGCATTGCGGAACGTCGAGTTCGACCCAGGCCCGCTGCAGGGCGGTGGCTACCCGTCCGGCAGCGCCCTGGGCACCTGCGGCGCCCTCGATGGTCGTCACCGCCTTGCCGGCGATCGTGCCGACCGGCGTGACGCAAGAGCGGCGGGTGCCGCCCTCGACATGCACGGTGCAGGCGCCGCACTGGGCGATGCCGCAGCCGTACTTGGTGCCTGTCAGCCCCAGTTCGTCGCGCAGCACCCACAGCAAGGGAGTGTCGGTCTCGGCGTCGGCCGTCACGGGCTTGCCGTTGAGCGTGAAGGCGGTGGTCATGCGCTGGCTTCCCGGATGGCGCGGGCGAGGGGCAGGCGCTCGATCACCTGGCCGGTCAGCACCCGCCATGCGCTCGCCACGGCCGGGGCGAGCGGAGGCACGGGCGGTTCGCCGATGCCGGTAGGGTCCGCCTCGCTGGTGATGATCGCCACTTCCACCTCCGGCATTTCACCCATGCGCAGCGAGGGATAGTCGTTGAAATTGCGCTGCATGACGCGGCCGCCCTCTCCCAGCACGATCTCGGCATGGAGCGCGTGGCCCAGCGCGAAACCGATGCCGCCCTCCACCTGCGCGCGGATATTGTCGGGGTTGATCGGCAGGCCGCAGTCCACCGCGCACCAGACCTTGTGGACGCGCGGCAGACCGTCTTCCCCGCGTGACACCTCGGCGATCTGCGCGACATGGGTGCCGAAGCTCTTGACGTAGGCAACGCCCAGAGCGCGGCCGTCCGGGCGGGCGGATGTCCAGTCGGCGATCTCGGCCACCCGGCGCACGACGACGCGGGCGCGCTCGTCCTCGAGCAGCGCGATGCGCCCGGCGACGAGGTCGATGCCCGCGCCGGCGAGCAGGCGGTCCAGCATGGCCTCGATGACGAACCCGGTGTGGCTCGCGCCGACAGAGCGCCACCAGTTGACCGGGATACGGCTCGCCATCTCGCTGACACCAAGACGATGCGCGCCCATGCGATAGCCGGTCTCGTTCGCGCCTTCGACCATCATCTGGTCGTACCCACGCTTTTTGGCGCCCGCCTCGAAGGGGGTGCCGGCGACGATGGACTGGCCAGCCATGCGGTGATCCCAGCCCAGGATAATTCCGTCTGCGCCGATCGTCGCACGCACCTTGTGGACCATCATCGGCCGGTAGAAGCCACCGCTCAGGTCGTCCTCGCGGGTCCAGACGAACTTGAGCGGCTCGGGCCCGCCCCAGGCGGCGCAGACCTTGCCCGCCTCGTGCCCGAACTCGCGGCCCGGCGTCGCGCGGCGTCCGAAGCTGCCCCCGGCGTAGCACTGGTGGAGCAGCACCTTGTCCTCGGCGATGCCCAGTTCCTCCGCCATCGCGGCGGGTTCGAGCACCTGGAACTGGCTGCCGGCCCAGACGTCCAGCCGGTCGCCCGTAACCTGCATCGTGGCGTTGAGCGTCTCCATCGGCGCGTGGGCAAGGTAGGGGAGCACGAAGCTGGCTTCGACGACCCGCGCGCCGGGCGGCAGATCGGACGGAAAGGGCGCGGTCTCGACGACGGCGTGGCCCGGCAGCGCGGCAAGGCGCATGGCTTCCGCCTCGAGCTGTTCCGAGGTCCGGGTGTCTGCGCCGGCCATGTCCCAGGTTACGTCGAGCGCGCGGCGGCCTTTGAGTGCCGCCGCCATGCTGTCCGCATAGACCGCGACGCCGCTGCCCGCCTGCGCGACCTTGCGCACGCCGGGAACCGCCAGCGCTGCGGCAGCGTCGAAGCGCGCAGGCTTGCCGCCGAATGCGGGCGGGTGCGCCATGACCGCGTGGACGAGCCCGTCATGGCGCACATCCATCGCGAAGATCGCCGAACCGTCGGACTTGGGCGCCGAATCCGGGCGAGGGGCGACCTTGCCGATCAGCCGGAACTGCGCGGGCGTTTTCAGCGCCACTTCCGCGGGTACCGGCAGCAGCGCCGCCGCCGCTGCGAAGTCGCCGTAACCCGCCTCATGGCGGCCGGCACGCAGCATTCCGCGCTCGGTGGTGACGGCGGACACCGGCACGCCCCAGCGCCGCGCGGCGGCGGTGACGAGCAGCAGGCGCGCGGTCGCGCCGGCCTTGCGCATCTGCATCCAGGCGCTCGCCATCGTGGTCGACCCGCCGACCGCCATCGTTCCCATGCGCTGGTTGGCGTAGCGGGTGTTGTCGTTCGGGGCGAATTCGAAGCGGACATTGTCCCAGTCCGCATCGAGTTCCTCGGCCACCAGCGTGGCCAGCCCGGTCGCTGCGCCCTGGCCGAACTCCACCGCCTTGATGACTACCGTCACCAGGCCGTCCGCGCCGATGCGCACGAAAGCGTTCGGTTCGAATGCCCCGTCAACCGCTACCGCCGCGCGGACCCGTGCAGGCAACGGCAACAGTGCCGCGACAAGGAGGGCGCCGGCGCCCCTCATGACCTGGCGCCTGTCTGCTTGCATCATGCGCGGGCTTCCCGGGAGATGGGGCCAATTGGCCCATGCACGGTCCATGCACGCAGGCCGGCGCATCCGGGCCAGGATTCTGCAGATCGTTCGTCCAGCGAACAGTCGGGCGAGCGCGCTACGGTCAACCCGCCTTCTTGGCCTTGTGCTCGGCGAGCAGCCTGTCCAGCTCCACGATCCTCAGCCGTTCGGGCGTGCCCTTCGCGAGACCCTTGAGCCGGCACGCGGCCCAGAGGCTCTTGCGCTCCGATTCAAGCGCCTTGAGATAGAGATCAGCCATGGGTCATTTCCTCTTGCCGGACTTGCGGGCGCGGGTGCGGCGCTCTGCCAAGGTGCCGGTGTTGATGATATCTTCCGCCGTGAGCTTGCGCCAGCGCTCGAGGCGGGCGGTTTCGAGGTCGCCGCGCGCGATCGCGGGGCGGACGGCGCAGCCGGGTTCGGCCTCGTGGGTGCAGTTGGTGAACCGGCATTGCAGCGTCAATGCGACGATGTCGTCGAACACTTCGGCCAATCCGGTATTCGCATCCGAAATCTTGAACTCGCGCATGCCGGGCGTGTCCATCAGCCAGCCCCCGCCGTCGAGACGGTGCATTTCGCGTACGGTGGTCGTGTGCCGCCCCTTGCCGTCGTTCTCGCGCACCGCCTGCGTGGCGATGCTGTCCGAGCCGCGCAGCGTATTGACCAGCGTGGACTTGCCGACGCCGGACGACCCCAGCAGGGCAACGGTCTCGCCCCGGCCGCAGCGGGCCGCGAGCTTGGCGACGCTGGCCAGGTCACGCGCGTTCACCAGTTCCACTTCGAGGCCGGGCTGAAGCGCCTGCGCGGTTTCGCGGAACACGTCCAGGCTGTCGGTCAGGTCGATCTTGGTGAGCACGATGACCGGCGTGACGCCCACTTCGCGCGCCAGCACGAGGTAGCGCTCGAGGCGCGGGACGCTGAAATCCTGGTTGCACGAAGTGACGATAAACAGCGTGTCGACGTTCGCGGCGATCAGCTGGACCCGCCGGTCGTCGCCCGGAGCGGGCCGCTTGAACAGGTTTACGCGGTCGAGGATGCGCACCGCTTCCAGGCTGTCGCGCTCGATCAGCAGCCAGTCGCCCACGGTCGGGCGGTCTTCCTCGGCGCGCGCATCGGGGCCGCCGCGGGGGTTGGGCAAACGCGACGAGATCAGGCTTTCCAGTCCCTCTCCAGCCACCGCGACCATCCCTCGGTGAACCGCCATCACACGCACGGGGCGGCACGCCCGCTCCTCTTCGGCGGTCACCTGCCGCTCGAAGAACGGTGTCCAGCCCAGATCCGCGAGAGTGATGTCGGCAGCAGGCGGCAGAGGGGCAAGAGGCGGCAGCGGTGCTTCCATAGGCTTCAGCAGGGGCCTTTCATGACCGGCTCCCCAAGGCGAGGAATAGGCGCGGCCGACCATAGGACGGGCGCGCGCATCCGCCCATACAGATCAAGAGGCGGCTTGGATACCGCGCTTGCCCCCAATCCCCGGTCCTGGCCCCGCCAGCCCGATCCATCGACGCTCCTAACGCCATCCCAGGCCGGGCGCGACATGCTTGAGGATGCTTTCGATGACGTGGGAATTGTACGCAACGCCAAGCTGGTTCGGTACGGTGAGCAGAAGCGTGTCCGCTTCGGCGATCGCTTCGTCGGCGCGCAGCTGCTCGATCAGTGCGGCGGGTTCGGCCGCGTAGGAACGGCCGAATACGGCGCGCATGTTGTCGATCACGCCAACCTGATCGCTGCTCTCGCCGCGCCCGAAATAGTTGCGGTCCCGCTCGTCCATGATCGGGAAGATCGAGCGGGACACGGAAACGCGGGGTTCACGCACATGGCCCGCCTCTTTCCACGCCTCGCGGTAGAGGCGGATCTGGCGCGCCTGCTGGACGTGGAACGGCTCGCCGGTTTCGTCCGCCTTCAGGGTCGAGCTTTGCAGGTGCATGCCCATCCTGGCGGCCCAGACGGCGGTGGCATTGGACGCCGACCCCCACCAGATACGTTCGCGCAGGCCCGGCGAATGGGGTTCGAGGCGCAGCAGTCCCGGCGGGTTGGGGAACATCGGATTGGGGCTCGGCTGCGCAAAGCCCTCGCCCTTGAGCAATTGGAGGAAGGCCTCGGTGTGGCGGCGGCCCATGTCGGCATCGCTCTCGCCCTCGGCGGGCGCGATGCCGAAGTGGCGCCAGCCCTCGACCACCTGCTCGGGCGAGCCGCGGCTGATGCCGAGCTGGAGCCGGCCACCGCCGATCAGGTCGGCCGCGCCAGCGTCCTCGGCCA
Organism: Novosphingobium sp. GW821-FHT09E05; assembly: GCF_059416165.1. Taxonomy (NCBI): domain Bacteria; kingdom Pseudomonadati; phylum Pseudomonadota; class Alphaproteobacteria; order Sphingomonadales; family Sphingomonadaceae; genus Novosphingobium; species Novosphingobium sp. GW821-FHT09E05. The sequence continues at coordinate 204,171 of NZ_JBWKOQ010000004.1, read as the reverse complement.
TGTAGAACGGATTTTCGTAACGCATGTCGATGACGCCTGTGCCGATCTCGATCCGGCGGGTGCGAGCGCCAATGGCGGCGAGCAACGGGAAAGGCGATGCGAGTTGCTGCGCGAAGTGGTGGACGCGAAAGTAGGCGCCGTCTGCGCCCAGTTCCTCGGCCGCGACGGCAAGGTCGATCGACTGCAGCAGCACGTCGCTCGCCGAGCGGGTGGCCGACTGGGCGGAGGGCGACCAATGCCCGAACGAGAGGAACCCTATCTTCTTCATGCGTGTCTTTTTCCGATAGCTTGCACCGTGTGTCGCAGGAAGCGACACACGGCAGTTGATGGGGAGCCCTGCCACCGTCATCAACCTGTTCGGACTTTTACGCGCTGCGGAAAAGCGGCTTGCAAAGGAGCCATTTGCTGTCGAACTGGTTGTCGAACACGGCGGATGAGATGTATCCGGCAGGTTGGCAGAAGATATTCCTGCTCAATGGACACCAGGAGAGGCATAATCCATGGCTGAAAACGAGAATACGTCCGATGTCGTCGCATTGACCGTTCAGTTGCTCAGTGCCTATCTTGCCAACAACACGGTGGCGTCGGACGAGTTGGCCGGGCTCATTCGTTCGACACGCGCCGCGCTTGTCGAAGAAGTTGCGGGGACCGAACCCAAAGCGGAAGTCCCTTCTTATGTTCCGGCTGTGTCGGCGCGCAAAAGTCTGGCCTCGCCGGACCATATCCTCAGCCTGATCGACGGCAGGCCTTACAAGGCGCTCAAACGCCATCTGGCCGCCAACGGTCTGACACCGGCAAGCTACCGGGAGCGGTACAGTCTGCCGCCGAGTTATCCGATGGTCGCTCCGACATTCGCGGCCAGGCGGCGCGAGATTGCGGCGAAGATCGGGCTTGGCAGCCGGAAGTCCGTTGCAGCCGCATCCGTGACTCCGGAGACGGATGCACCCGCTCCCGCGCGGTCGGCGCCGGATACCGCTGCTCTGCCAAAGCGCCGCGGCAAGGGCGCGGCCAAGGAAAAATCGCCCAGTGTATCCGTAATCGCGCCGAAGACATCCCGCCCCAGGAAAGTGACCGAAGCCCGCCCGGATGAAAGCCCGGTTCTTGCCGAAAAACCGGCGAAGAAAACGCCGCGCGCCAGGTCCGCGCCCAAGGGCGACGACCAGAGCGCCCCGCCCGCTTCGGAAGCAACCGTACCCAAGCGCCGTGGCAAGCTGGCTCTGTTCAAGACTGGCGAGGCATCATCCCTTGACGCGGCGCCCGCGCCGGCGGCTCGAGATGACGCAAGTCCGGCGGCGCGGCCGACCCGGCTTGGGCGCGGCAGGCGGATGGCGCGGACGCCCAAGAACGACGCTGCTGGCGGCAACTGAGGCGCAGGGCGGCTCAAAGGCCCAGCTTCAGCGCGTCCACCGTGAACTTGGCTCCGAGGATCAGCGCGTCGCCGGTCGGGCGGCCCCGGAACGGCGCGCCGGTGCGGTCGGGGTTGAGGATGTACTGGACGTTGGGCGAGAGCCGGATCGCCGGCCCGATCTGCGCGCTGTAGGACAGCTCCATCATCACCTGATGGCGCGAGATTCTGCCGCTCCCGCCCACCGAGAGATCGGCGGCGCGCATCCGCTGCATGGCAAGGTCGCTGAACCGCTGGTCGCTGACCATGAAGCCCACGCTGTCCTCGTCGCGGCCGGCGAAAGTCCCGGTCTGAACAAGGCCGAGGTCCCAGAAGCGGCTTTCCTCGACATGGCCGGACAGGTTGGTCATGGCAACGCCGTAGACGCTGAGGCCGCGCTTCGATTGGGGGTCGGGGCGGGTAAGTTGCTGCTCGAACCGGAAATAGAGACCCGAGCGGCCGTTGTGGACCTGCGCCGGGCGGCCCGAGACGATGGCGATACCGCCCGCATCGTCGCGCAGGGGATCGTCGTAGTCGCCCTTGTCCACCCATCCCCCTAGGATGTATCGAGCGGGAAGGCGGGCTTGTTCGCCGGTTTCGTAACTCAGTTCCCAGGGGACGATCACGCCGGTCGCGTTGGCGGTGCCGAAGGCAGTGCCGTGGTCGCTCGCACGCTTGCGGTCGGGGTTCACCTCGTAGGCACCGACGTGGGCGTAGACGTGCTCGGTCAGCCGCGCCTTGGCGTGGGCCATCCAGCTCGAAGCCGGGAAGTAGGTGAAGTTGCTGTTCTTGAACACGAAAGTCGGGTTTCCGCAGCCGGAATTGCCCTGGAACTGGCAATAGAGCGGCGAATTGAGGAAGTGGATGTTCGCCTGGCTGCGCCCAGCCTCAATCACGAGGCGGTCGTTCAGCAGGTGCTGCTCCCAGGTCAGGATGGCGAGGTGGGTGTTCTGGGTGCCCCAGATCTCCTGCACCGAGGTATTGTTGCCGATCGCCAGCGCCGAAAGGCTTTCCCCGTGCCGGTTCGTCACCGCGATATGCAGCGCGCCGCCGCCGATCCCGGCGATCTGGTTCATGTCGAAGTCGGCGCCGACGTAGACCTGCCCGGCATAGGCCGCATCGCGTCGCAGCCCGCCGCTGACGTTGCCCGCCGCCTCGCCGGTGTAGCTGAGCGAGAGGGTGATGCCCTCGTCGGAAAGGGGCTGAAACGACCGGGTTTCCGCGGGTCCGGCGGCGATGTCGATGGTCTCGTCGGCCGACTGCGCCCGGACTTGAGGCGCGGCGGCGATGGACAAGGCGAGGGCGGCGACGCCCGCGCGGCAGGCGGCGTTGAGCGGCAGGGCCGGCATGTGCGATCCTCTCGGGTGTTCTAAGGTGTCGTTAAGGCGGGGTTAGCAGCGGGTTAGGGCTGCACCACCGGCCTGCGCTTGAGCAGGCCCACGAGCACGGCGCTCACCAGCGTTCCCGCCACGATCGCGGCGCCGTAAGCGGCCAGATGCGTCACCGCGCCGGGGATCGGCAGCACGAAGATCCCGCCATGCGGCACCTTCAATTCGACGCCCGAGGCCATCGAGATCGCCCCCGCCGTCGCCGAACCGGCCATCAGCGAGGGGATGACCCGCAAAGGATCGCGCGCGGCGAAGGGGATCGCGCCTTCGGTGATGAAGGCCAGGCCCAGCACCGCCGCAGCGCCTCCCGCCTCGCGTTCCTCGGCGGTGAAGCGGTCGCGGAACAGGCGCGTGGCGAGCGCGACGGCGAGCGGCGGCGTCATTCCGGCTGCCATGGTCGCGGCCATCGGCGTGCAGACGTTGCTGGCGATGAGGCCCACCGAGAAGGCATAGCCCGCCTTGTTGACCGGCCCGCCCATGTCGAAGGCCGACATCGCGCCCAGGATCACGCCGAGCAGCAGCGCGCTCGAGCCCTGCATCGAGCGCAGCCACTCGGTCAGGAAGGCGAGGGCGGCGGCCACCGGCGTGCCGACCGCATAGACCATCAGCAGGCCCGTCAGCAGCGTGCCCAGCAGCGGCAGGATCAGCACGGGCTTGAGCCCCTGGAGGTTCTTGGGCAGACGGATCAGGCGGTTGAGCCCCTCGACCCCGTAGCCGGCGATGAAGCCCGCCGCGATGCCGCCGAGGAAGCCCGCGCCCAGCTGCGCGGCCATCATGCCGCCCACCATGCCCGGCGCGATGCCCGGCCGGTCGGCGATCGAGAAGGCGATGTAGCCCGCCAGCGCAGGCACGATCAGCGCGAAGGCGCCCTGCGCGCCCACCTGGAACAGCGTGTGCGCCAGCGTGCCCTTCGCGGCGTCGGTATTCGCGCCGATCCCGCCGAGCGCGAAGGCGATGGCGATGAGCAGGCCGCCCGCGACCACGAAGGGCAGCATGAACGAAACGCCGGTCATGAGGTGCTTGTACGGCCCCGCGCGCTCCTGTCCGGAGGCCGGAGCCCCGTCGCTGGTCTCGGTCTCCCCGCCCTGCGGCCTGGCCTCTGCCAGGGCGCGCTCAATCAACTTCGCGCCGCCCGAGATCGCGGGCTTGGTGCTCGAGGCAAACACCCGCTTTCCGGCGAAGCGCGCGCGGTCGACCTCGCGGTCGGCGGCGATGAGGACGACGTCAGCCTCGGCGATTTCAGCGGCGGTCAGCGGCGTACCCGCACCGACCGAACCCTGCGTCTCGACACGGATCGGGTAGCCGAGCTGCCGTGCGCCCTCCGTCAATCCCTCAGCCGCCATGAAGGTATGGGCGATGCCGGTCGGGCAGGATGTGATCGCGACGATGCGCGGGGTCTGCGTGGCCGCGTCCGAAGCGCCAGCGTCCTCGAACACCAATGCGGCGGCAGGATCGGCGAGCACGGCTTCGAGCGTCACGCGGCGGTCGGCCCGGCGCGCGAGGGCGTCATCCGACGCCCCTTCGCCGACAAGCAGCAGCAGGCCGTTCGCGCCCGGCAGGTCGTCGCCGAGCGGATTGAGCACGCCCTGCCCGGTGCGGACCTCGACTTCGATCATGCGCCCTTCGCTGCGGGCGGCGCGGCGCAGGGCCTCGCCCGCCAGCACGCCCTGCACGGCCGAGGCCCCTGCCTCGACGACGGCAAAGATCGTCTTCATTTCGCCTCTCCTGCCGCTGTCGTCGCGGTCATTTTCACGGGGGTCACCGTCACTTCATCGGCCAGCGCATGCACGCTCGCGAGCGCCGGAAGGTTGGGCCCGATCATCCCGAGTTTGGCCACCGCGAAAGCCGTGGCGAGCCGCGCGGTGCGTTCGAGCGACGCGCCTTCCAGCACGGCGGCGGCGATCCCGGCGACCATCGCGTCACCGGCGCCGACGGTGCTGGCGAGGTCGCCGACAGCGAGGCGGGCGCTGAGCGCGCCCTCGTCCGAGACGAACAGCGCGCCGTGCTCGCCCATCGAGACCACGACCAATGCGACGCCGCTCTGGCGCAGGGTCGCAGCGGCCTCGACCATCGCGGGAAGGTCGGGCAGATCGCGGCCCAGCATCTGGGCGAGTTCGTCGCGGTTGGGCTTGACGACGTGGGGCGGGATCCCCGCCTCCAGCGCGCATTTGAGCGGCAGTCCGCTGGTGTCGAGGATCACGCGGCAGCCGGTGCCGCGCAGGCGCTCGGTCAGGGCGGCATACATATCGGGCGGGCAGCCCGGAGGAAGACTGCCCGCCAGCACGACGAGGTCACCCTCGCGTGCCGCATCGCAGATGGTGGCGGCGACCATTTCGGCGCGACCGGCATCGACTGCGAGGCCATCCAGATTGATATCGGTGGTGCCGGCCGGGTCGACCAGCTTGAGGTTCACCCGCGTGGCTCCGGCAGTGCGGATGAAGCGGTCCTCGATGCCCTTGGCGGCGAACAGCGCATCGAACGGCGCCGCATTGTCGCTGCCAAGCAGGCCATAGGCGGAGACGGACACGCCCCAGTCGGCCAGGCAGCTGGCGACGTTGACGCCCTTGCCGCCGGCGTTCTGCCGCACCGCATGGGCACGGTGGACTTCTCCGGGCACGAGCCGGTCCAGCGTGACGGTCTGGTCAATCGCGGGGTTGAAGGTGACGGTAAGGGTGCGCATCAGATCGCCTCCCCGTCGAGTGCCCGGACCTGCGCCGCGCCTTCGGCGGCCAGCGCACGCTCTGCGAGTGCGGTGAGTTCGCCGCGATCGGATGCGCGCAGGCGCGCCTTGACCGCCGGGATGTCGCGCGGGGTCATCGACAGTTCGCTGACGCCCAGCCCGACCAGCAGCGCCGCGCCGAAGGGATCGCCGGCGATGCCGCCGCACACGCCCACCCAGCGACCATGCGCCTTCGCGCCTTCCACGGTCATCGCGATCATGCGCAGGACGGCGGGGTGCAGGCTGTCCGCCTCGCCTGCGAGTTCAGGGTTCTGGCGGTCGATCGCCAGGGTGTACTGGGTGAGGTCGTTGGTGCCGATCGAGAAGAAGTCGGCATGGGCGGCGAGCGAGGCGGCCTGTACCGCCGCCGCCGGAACCTCGATCATGATGCCGATCGGCACCTGCGGCGCGTCCAGCTCCGCCCGGATCGCCTCGCAGCGCTGACGCAGCGCGATGAGTTCGTGGGCCGAGGTGATCATCGGGAACATGATCGAGAGATCGCCGCCAAGCTTCGCCGCGCGGTAGAGCGCGCGCAGCTGCGGCTCCAGCAGGTCGGGACGGCGCAGCAGCAGGCGCGCGCCGCGCACGCCGAGGAAGGGGTTCTCCTCGCGGGGCAAGTCTAGGTGGGGCACCTGCTTGTCGCCGCCGATGTCGAGCGCGCGCACGATCAGCGGGCGGCCTTGCGCATCGGCGCCCAGCGCCTCGATCATCGCGCGGTAGACGGCAAGCTGCTCGTCCTCGCCGGGGCTGTCGCCGCTTTCGAGAAAGAGAAATTCGGTGCGCATCAGGCCCACCCCCTCGCCGCCCTGCGCGAGCGCGAAGGCGACCTGGTCGGCGCGGTTGACGTTGGCGGCGATCTCGACCCGGTGGCCGTCGCGGGTGACGGCGGGCTGGCCGCGCTCCTGCTCCTCGGCGGCGCGGCGGGCGGCGAGGTCGGCGATCCAGGCGCGCGCGGAGATGAGATCGTCCTCGGAAGGCGAAATCCAGACCTTGCCGCCATCGCCATCGACCACGGCGACGGTCCCTGCAGCGGTCGCGAGAAGCTCCGCGCCGCCTGCGACGACGGAAGGCAGGCCCAATGTACGGGCAAGGATCGCGCTGTGCGAGGTCGGCCCGCCGAGCGAAGTGGCGATGCCGGCGACTTTCGCGATGTCTAGCGTCGCGGTGTCGGAGGGCGACAGGTCGGCGGCGACGAGGATGCAGGGCTCGTCTGGCAGGTCGGCGAGGGTGCCGGTGACGAGGCTCGGGTCGATCTGGGCCAGCACGCGGCGGCCCACGTCCTCGAGGTCGGCGGCGCGCGCGGCGAGCACGGGGTTCCCGAGCGCCGAGAGCTTGCCGGCGATGCGCTCCACGGCCTGATGCCACGACCAGGCGACGCCGTGACCCTCGACCATGAGCTGGCAGGTGAGGGTGATGAGGTCGGTGTCCTCGAGGAGTTCGGACTGCGCCTTGAAGATCGCGGCTTCCGATGCGCCGAGGCGGCGGGTGGTGTCGTCGATCAGCGCCGTCATCTGCGCGCGGGTGCGCACCAGCGCGCCGTTGAGCTGCTCGCCCCCCGTCGCAAGGTCCACCGGCACGTTGGGCACCACCAGTTCCGCCGCGCTGAGAACATGCACGCGGCCGATCGCAAGGCCCGGGCTGGCGGCGACGCCGGCGATCATCCGGGGGCTGCCGCCGGGCGTCCAGCTGCGGCTCGGCGCCCTGGCCTTCTCGGCGGCGCGGGCGGCGTCCTCCTTCTCGCGCGCGGTGAGGCGGCGGACGGCGGCGACGAAGCTGCCGAGCGCTGCTTCCGCGCCCGTACCGTCGGCGGAGAAGGTGACCTCGTCACCGCAGCGCAGGCCGAGCTGGAGCAGGGCGACGAGATTGCGCGGGTCGGCGCTTTCCTCGCCGTGGCGCACGCGCAGGCGGACACCGGAGGCGCGCGCGGTCTCGACCCAGGTCGATGCGGGGCGGGCGTGGAGGCCCGAGGGGTAGTCGACCACCCAGACGGCGGTATGGGCGAGGTCCACGGCCGGCGCGGCGGTCGGGGCAGGAGCCGCGTCTTCGCCGAGGGCGCGCGTGAAGTCGGCCGGATCGTCGGTGGCGATGAGCGCCTGGAGCCGGTCCTCGTCCTGGATCAGCCGGGTCAGGCGGCGCAGCATGCCGATATGGCTGTCCGAGTTCGCGGCGATGCCGACGACGATATGGGCGCGCTGTCCCGGGTTCCAGTCGACCCCTTCGCGCAGCTGGAGGATGGCGATGCCGTCGCGGCGGACGAGGCCCTTGTCCTCACCCAGCCCGTGCGGGATGGCGAGGCCCGAGCCGAGGAAGGTGTTCGCCACGGCCTCGCGGCGCACCATGCTCTCCTCGTAGCCGGGCGCGGCGCAGCCGGCGGCGACCAGCAGCTGGCCGACCTGGCGAATCGCATCGGCCTTGTCGGCGGCCTTGGCGTCGATCCTCACGAGATCGGTGGCATGCGACGCGGTGAAGGCGTCTGCGAGCATCGTCGTTCCTCTCCAATTCACTCCCACCTCAGAAAACGTTTTCTCAGCGAATTTGTCAAGAGGGGTTGTGATTGGCGCAATCCTTGATGCATAAATGATGTATCAAAGAGGGATTGGCCGGTTGGATAAGAGAACGATTTCCATATGGCGATAGGGATCAAGGACGTCGCGCAGGTGGCAGGTGTCTCCCCCGCCACCGTTTCGCGCGTGCTGGCCGGCCGGCCGGTCGATCCGGCGATGAGCGAGCGCGTGCTGGCGGCGGTGAAATCCACGGGATACCGTCCGAATCTTGCTGCGCGGCGGCTGCGCTCGCAGCACAGCAACACCATCGGCCTCGTCGTCGCCGACATCGGCAACCCGTTCTTCACCGCCGTCTCGCGCGCGATCGAGAGCGTGGCGGCGGCGCGGGGACTGCGGGTGATCCTGTGCAACACCGACGAGGACCCCGTCAAGGAGGCCGCTTACCTCGAACTGCTCCACGAGGAGCGCGTGACCGGCGTGATCCTCGCGCCTTCGCGCCAGCGGGTCGCGAAAGGCGGGCGCATCGAACTCGACTATCCCGTGGTCCTGATCGACCGCGCCGCGCCGGATGCCGAGTTCGACTGCGTGCTGCTCGACAATGTGCGCATGGCCGAATTGCTCGTCGAGCACCTGCACGCGCAGGGGCACCGGCGGATTACCGGCCTGTTCGGCGCCGCCAGCACTACCGGAGCCGAGCGCCGCGACGGGTTCACGAAGGCGGCGGCACGCCTTGGCCTTGCGGTGGAGGCGATCGCGGTTCCGCACACAAAGGACGCGGCGGAACAGGTCATCGCCCGGTTGCTTGGCCGCGCCGAGAGGCCCGACGCCGTGGTGGCGAGCAACGGCGTGATGCTCGTCAACGTCCTGCGCGCGCTGCGCGACCTCGGGCTGGAAGTGCCCCGCGACATCGCGCTCGCCGGCTTCGACAACAACGACTGGATGGAATTCGTCGGCGGCGGCCTCAGCGTCATCGAGCAGCCGGTGGAGGAGATCGGCCGCACCGCGATGACGATGCTGCTCGACCGGCTCGAAAACCCCGAGGCCGCAGGCCGCAAGGTCGTGCTGGCAGGCCGCCTGATACCCCGCGGATCGAGCCTGCGCGCCGCTGCCCCCGAAACCACCGGAGACTGACACTCATGGAACGCACCACCATCGGCCGCGACACGCGCCTTTGCATGTCGCTCTCGGCCCGGCCCGGCAACGCCGGATCGCGGCTGCACAACTGGCTCTACGACCATTACGGGCTCGACTACGTCTACAAGTCCTTCAGCACGACCGACCTCGCCGCCGCCGTCGGCGGCATCCGGGCGCTGGCGATTCGCGGCTGCGCGATTTCGATGCCGTTCAAGGAGGCGGTCATCCCGATGCTCGACGGGCTGGAGGAATCCGCCATGGCGATCGACAGCGTGAACACGATCGTCAACGACGACGGCATGCTCACCGGCTACAACACCGATTACGTCGCCGTGCGCGACCTTGTGGCGCGGCGGGGCATCGATCCGGCGACGCCGTTCCTGCTGCGCGGCAGCGGCGGCATGGCCAAGGCGGTGGTCGCCGCGCTGCGCGACCTGGGTTTTGGCGAGGGCACGATCGTCGCCCGCAACCGCCAGGATGGACCGGCGCTCGCGGCGCAATACGGCTTTGAATGGCTGGAGGAAATGCCGGGGCAGGGCGCTCCCCTGCTGGTCAACGTCACGCCGCTGGGGATGGAGGGACCGCAGGCCGATGCTCTCGCCTTCCCGCCCGCGCAGATCGCGGCCTGCGAGGTCGCCTTCGACGTCGTCGCGCAGCCTGCGGACACGCCCTTCGTCCGCGCTGCGCGCGCGGCCGGCAAGACCGTGATATCGGGCGCGGAAGTCATCGTCCTGCAGGCGATCGAGCAATTCGTGCTCTATACCGGGGTGCGACCGGACGCGGAGGCAGTAGCGCAAGCGGCCAGTTTCGCGCATGGTCCCCAGGTCGCGGATTCGTTGCGGGGGGCGTAACGCCGTTCGCCGCGATCCGCAGGTTAACCTGAGTTGCGCGTCGGCGCAGCGTCCATCGCGAAAGGCCATGATGCAACCGATCACCCTGACCCGCTTCCTCATCGAGCAGCAACGGCGCGAGGACAGCGCCTGTCCCTCGGAACTGCGGCTGCTCATCGAGACGGTCGCCCGCGCCTGCAAGACGATCACCCACGCGATCTCCAAGGGCGCGCTCGGCGATGTGCTGGGCAGCCTCGGTTCCGAGAACGTCCAGGGCGAGGTCCAGAAGAAGCTCGATGTCATCGCCAACGAGATCCTGCTCGATGCGAACGAGTGGGGCGGCCACCTCGCGGCCATGGCCTCGGAAGAGATGGAGACGATCCATCGCATCCCGAACCGCTATCCCAAGGGCGAATACCTGCTCCTGTTCGATCCGATCGACGGTTCCAGCAACATCGACGTCGACCTGTCGGTGGGCACGATCTTCTCGGTGCTGCGCGCGCCGGAGAATGCCTCGGGCCGCGACGTGACCGAGGAGGACTTCCTCCAGCCCGGCCGCGACCAGGTCGCCGCCGGCTATGCCATCTACGGCCCGCAGACCCTGCTGGTGTTGACGCTGGGCGCGGGCGTCTACGAATTCACGCTCGACCGTGAGATGGGCGCCTGGCGGATGACCGACGGGCCGCTGCAGATCCCCACGGGCACGCGCGAGGTCGCCATCAACATGGCCCGCCGGGCGCAGTGGTCGCCCGCGGTGCGCCGCTACATCGACGAGCGCGTCGGCTGTGAGACCGGGCCGTTCGTGGGCGAATACAACATGCGCTGGACGGCCTCGATGGTGGCCGACATCCACCGCATCCTCAAGCGCGGCGGCGTGTTCCTCTACCCCGCCGACCACCGCGAGGCCGGCAAGGCCCGCCTGCGCCTGCTCTACGAAGCCAACCCGATGAGCTTCCTCATCGAGCAGGCCGGCGGCCGGGCGATCGACGGGGAGGCGCGCATTCTCGATGCGGAGCCGACCGGGCTGCACCAGCGCATCGGCGTGATCCTGGGCGCCCCGGACGAAGTCGCCGCCTACGAACGCGAGACCGAGCAGCTGCTGACGGCCGAGTAAGGCCGCCGCAACCATCCCGCTCGAAAGGAACGCCGCCGGGCCCGGGCCCGGCGGCGTTTCGCGTTACAGGGCCTGCTGTTCGCGGTTGAGGTTGGCCCCGCGATCGACGCCCGGCTTCGAACCGGCGGGCGCCGGCTGCCGCAGGTCCTCCGGGACCGCGATGTAGGGCAGTCCGAGGCGCTCGCTGGTCATCCGGCGGATGCGGTTGGTGAGCGCCGGGCTGCCGTTCAGCTTGAGGCCGTAGGAAGGGATCATCTGGCGCACGCGCGTGCCCCATGCGCCCTTCATCTGCTCGGGGAAGGCCTTGCGCATCACCTCGATCATGATCGCGGGCGAGGTCGATGCGCCGGGCGAAGCGCCCAACAGCGCGGCGATGGTGCCGTCCCTGTCGGTCACGATCTCGGTGCCGAACTGCAGGACGGTGCCCTTCTTGGGATCGCGCTTGATGATCTGGACGCGCTGGCCCGCGGTGACCAGCTTCCAGTCCTGGCGGCGGGCCCGCGGGTAGTACTTCACCAGCTCGGCCTGCCGGTCCGCGTCGGACAGCATCGCCTGCTGCGCGAGGTACTTGACGAGGTCGAGGTTCTCCGCGCCGACCTTGGCCATGCCGCCGACGTTGTCGTGGGTGACCGAGCCGAACAGGTCGGTCCAGGAACCGTTCTTGAGGAACTTGGTGCTCTGCAGCGCGAAGGGACCGAACAGCGTCACGTCGCGTCCGTCGAGCTTGCGCGCGTCGAGGTGGGGCACCGACATCGGCGGCGAGCCGGCCTCCGCCTTGCCGTAGACCTTGACGTCGTGGCGGCCGGTGACTGCGGGGGACTGGAACGCGAGGAACTGGCCGCCGACGGGGAAGCCGGCATAGTTGCTCGCCTCCGGGATACCGGAAAGCTGCAGCAGCTTGAGCGAGGCGCCGCCCGCTCCGATGAAGACGAAGCGCGACTTGATGGTGGTGTCCCGATCGGTCTTGAGATCGTGGACGGTGACGTTCCATGTCCTGTCGGCGTTCTGGCGCAGGCCGCGCACTTCGTGGGATAGCTGCATCCGGAAGTTCGGATTGCGCGTGAGCGAACGGGTCAGCTCGCGGGTGATGACCCCGAAGTTCACGTCGGTGCCCAGCGGCATGTAGGTCGCCGCGACCTTCTGCGAAGCGCTGCGGCCTTCCATCACCAGCGGCGCCCAGCGCCCGATCTGGCCGTGGTCCTGCGAATACTGCATGCCGTAGAACAGCGGGTTGCGCACCAGCGCCTGTTGCCGCTTGTGGAGGTAGGCGATGTTCGCGTCACCCCAAACGAAGCTCATGTGCGGTGTCGGGTTGATGAAGGCGGAAGGCTTCGGCAGGCGGCCCTGAGCGACCTCGTGGGCCCAGAACTGGCGCGAGACTTCGAACTGCTCGGCGATGTCGACGGCCTTTTCGGTCGCGATCGAGCCGTCCTTCTCTTCGGGCGTGTAGTTCAGTTCGGCGAACCCGGAGTGGCCGGTGCCGGCGTTGTTCCAGCCGTTCGAGCTTTCGCCCGCGACCTCGTCCATGCGTTCGAACAGGCGCACCTGCCAGCCCGGCTCCAGTTCCTGGAGGTAGGTCGCCAGAGTGACGCTCATGATCCCCCCGCCGATCACCACCACGTCGACGGGCTTGTCGTTCTGCGCCGCCGGGCCGGGGCCGAAGTAGAGAGGGCGATAGAGGAAGGCCACGAAGGCGAGCAGCAGGGCGAGGACCACGCCGCCGGCGATCTTGAGGCCACGCCGGGAACGGGGTCGCGCTTCCCGCTTGGATAGGTCGTTCATAGGGTTTTTTCCGATTTGCGAATGGCTTGGCGGCGGCGCGGGCCGCCACGCGAAATACGCGCGCCACGGGGGTGTCCGATGACGGGGCAGGCAGGCATGGCTCAGGTCTTTCCGGCCCGGCCCATCTGTGCATTTCGCGCGCGCAGCCGGTTAGCGTTCGTTTCGCCGGCATTATCTCCACGCGCGTCGGTGATGCAATTTTCCCGCAGGATCGCATAATATATAGTTATATCAATGTCATGATCGTAACTCGACGAACCTGCGGGCAAACAGACCGTGTCGGTTTCAACACAAGCCAGACGCCCTCCAGTGCCACTATTGGCACAGCGCGTCCGAGCGGTTAGAGGGGAGCGATGACCCTGCCGCGCTTCTGGATTCCCGCCTTGCGCATCGCTCTGCTTTTGCTCGGCGGAGCAGCGGTATGGGGCGCGGGAGCCATGGCCGCGAACGGCGCGCGCACCCGCCTGGCGCAGGACGCGTCGAACGCCGCAGCGCTGCGCGAGGCATACCTCGAAAGCGAGATCGCGCGTTTCCGCCTGCTCCCGCTCACGCTTTCGGACGACAGCGACATCGTCGCCGGCCTGGCCGGGTCGCGGCGGGCACTACAGGAGGTCGCCGGGAAGCTGGAAACGCTGGCGAGGACGACGGGGGCGGCGCAGATCTATCTGCTGGATGCCCGGGGAACGACCGTCGCATCCAGCAACGCGGCAGAACCTGCCAGCTTCGTCGGGCAGAACTACGCCTTTCGCAACTACTTCCGCAGCGCGGCGGAGCGCGGGGCCGGGACCCAGTTCGCGCTGGGCACTGTCAGCGAGCGGCCGGGCCTCTACCTCGCTCAGCGCACGCGCGGCGGCGGCTATGTCGTGGTCAAGCTGGAGTTCGAACGGATCGAGCGCGAATGGGCGCGGCTGGGCGAGATCACCTTCGTCACCGGGGCCGAGGGGATCGTGCTCATCACCAGCCGCGCCGAGTGGCGCTTCACGGCCACGCAGCCTCTGTCGCAGGCAGCGCAGCACCGCTTCCGGGCGGAACTGCAATCCGGAGAAGGCTCCCTGCGCCCGACTCCGATCGAGGGCGCGCCGCCGGGCATCGTCCATGTCGAGGGTGCCCCCGGCGCGCCGCTGCTGTGGACATCGGAGCCGATGGGTGTGCCGGGCTGGCGGCTGAACGTGCTGACTTCGACCGAGGGCGTGGAGCGCGCCGCCCGCAATGCGCGGATTTCCGCGCTGCTGGCGCTTCTCGTTCTGGCGGGGCTTGGATGGACCGCGCGGGACCGCGCGATCCGGCGGGCGCAGCGCGCGCGGCTCGAGCGGGAGCGGACCCGAGAACTGGAAGCCCTCGTCGCCGAGCGGACGCGCGAGCTGCGCCGCGAGATGGACGAACGCGCCGCCGGAGAGGTGCGCGCCGATGCCTTGCGTGAAGGGCTGCGGCAGGCCAATCGCCTCGCATCGCTGGGGCAGATCACCGCGGGCATAGCGCACGAGACCGCCCAGCCCGTGGCCGCGATCCGCACTTATGCCGCCAACAGCCGCCAGCTGATCGCGCGCGGGGATGTCGCCTCCGTCATGGAGAACCTCTCCGCGATCGAGCGGCTGACCGAGCGGATCGGGCGGGTCACCGCCGAACTGCGCGGCTTCTCGCGCAAGGGGGCGGGGGCCGTGTCGGCCATTGCGCTGGGCGAGCCGGTCGAGGGTAGCCTGCTGATCCTGCGTTCGCGCATGGGAGGGGTGCGGCTGACGATCCCGAACCTGCCTGAAGACCTGCGCGTCATGGCCGATGCCGTGCGGCTGGAGCAGGTGCTGGTCAACCTGCTCCAGAATGCGCTGGAAGCGCTGGAGGACACGCCGCAGCCGTCGATCACGCTCGATGTGCGGACGGAGCGCGAAGTGGTCATCCTGTCCGTGCACGACAACGGCCCGGGCATCCCGCCCGACATGCGCGAGCGGCTGTTCACCCCCTTCGCCACCAGCCGGCCCGCCGGCCTTGGGCTCGGGCTCGTCATCGCGAGCGACATCATGGCCGACCTCGGCGGCGTCCTGCGGCTGGTGCCGAGCGCACGGGGCGCCTGTTTCGAGATGGAGCTACGCCGGGCATGACCGAGGAACCGCCCGAAATCCGGCGCGTCGCGCTCGTCGACGACGACGCGGACCTGCGCGATGCCATGCGCCAGACCCTCGTGCTCGCCGGGTACGAGGTCATCGCCTTCCACGACCCGCGCGAGGCGCTGAAGGCGCTCGGCCCCGAATTTCGCGGGATCGTGGTCAGCGACGTGCGGATGCCGCACATGTCGGGGATCGAGCTGTTCCGCGCGATCGTCGCCATGGATGCGGAGCTTCCGGTCATCCTGGTCACCGGCCACGGCGACGTGCCGATGGCGATCGATGCGCTGAAGGCCGGGGCGTGGGATTTCCTCACCAAGCCCTTCGACCCGGACGGTCTCGTCGCCTCGGCCGGGCGGGCCAGCGAGAAGCGCGCGCTCGTGCTGGAAAACCGGCGGCTGCGCCGGATGGTCAGCGAGCCGACATCGCCGCTGATCGGCAACTTTCCCGAGATCGTGCGGCTGCGCGCGACGATCGAGAGCCTGGCTGCGACGGACATCGACGTGCTGATCGAGGGCGAGACCGGGACGGGCAAGGAACTCGTCGCCCGCATGATCCACAAGCGCAGCCCGCGCGCGCGCCAGCGTTTCGTCACCATCGCCTGCGGCGCCGTGCCCGACGAGGTCGCCGGGCGGATGCTGCACGGGGGGATGCGCTCGGGCCATGGTCCGATCGACGGCAAGCTGCTGCAGGCGCACGACGGGACACTGTTCCTCGACGACGTGGACCAGGCAGGCGACGCGCTTCAGGCCAATCTCGTCCAGTTCATGGAGGACCGGGTGGTGCACCCGGAAGGCACGCGCGAGCCGCAGCCCGTCGATCTGCGGGTGATCGCCTGCATGCGCGAGACCCTCGGCGCAATGCAGGTGCGGCCGGGCCTGCTCTACCGCCTCGCCGCGATCCGCCTGCGTATTCCGCCGCTGCGCGAGCGCCGGGAAGACGTGCCGCTGATCTTCGCGCACCTGCTGGAAGCGGCGGCCGGACGGCTGCGGCGCGAGGTCCCCATGCTGGACAGGACGACCTGGGCCAGGCTGGTCGAGCACGACTGGCCGGGTAACGTGCGGGAACTGGCGCATTTCGCCGAGCGGGTGGTCCTTGGCCTGGAAGACGGCGTCTCGGCCGGTGCGGCGCCGCTCCCGCTCAACGAGCAGGTGGACGCATTCGAGCGCAGCATCATGGTCGAGGCGATCCGCGCGGCCGGGGGAAACATCAGCAAGGCGATGGCGACCCTCGGCCTTGCGCGCAAGACGTTCTATTACAAGGTCGCCCGTCACGGCCTCGATCTCAACGAGATCAGGCGAAGCCTGGGCGATCGCGGCACCTGACAGGACGCGCGCGCGATCCGGGCCACGAGCCTGGAAATATTATGGACCACGCCAAATAGAACGGGAGTTTTCATTATAATCCCTCGCGCCATGATACTATCATGGCGGGCATTACCGGGCAGGAAGACTGTTCCTGTTCGGAATTGCCGGGAGGATCGCCATGGGACAGCTCGTTTCGCAATGGCTCAAGATGGATCAGGCCGCACTCGATGCGGTCTTCTCCGCGCACGAGGCGGGGCCGATCCCCGACGGCGAGGCCAGGGGCACGGCGATCATCGCGCCGGGCACTTCGGTTTCCGACGAGATCGCCAAGCTCGTCAACATCTTCGCCTGGCAGGGCAAGGTGTTCGACGCGGAGCGCGGGTTCCTGCGCAATGCGATCCTGCCCTTCGGCCTCAAGGCGATCGTGGCGAAAGTCTACAAGGAACCCAGCTGGCTCGACGGCAGGGAATGCATCGTGCTCGACTATTCGGACACCTCGCTGCTCGCCGCGCATGTGCGCGACGAGATCCGCATGGTCGAGCCGGGGGTCTATCTCGGCAAGGTCTACTGGGACAGGAATCGCCTGATCGACTTCGCGCTCGAGTTCGGCGACTGAGCCGGGGCACGTGGTCCGGCAAGGGCACTTCTTCGTCGCCGCGCCGATCCGCCACGGGCGGCGCGAGGAACTGGAGAGCCTGCTGGCGACGATGACCCTGGCGCCGGGGCAGGCCGACCCCGGCAATGCGCTGGTCCCGTTCGGCCGGCTCCGGCAGGTGCATTTCGCGCGGTTCGTGGTGCTCGACGATCCCTCGCTGCCGGACCGCATCGCCTTGCAGGCCGAGAGCCTGCCCGTGCACGAGCCGGTGCGCCTCGCCTTCATAGCGGACTTCGACGGGACCGAGGCGGCGTTCGTCGAGGCGCTGACGGCGCTCGCCGCACCGGGCCTGAGGCGCATCTTCGCGTTCTGCATCGACTTCGACGAGGGCACCGACCTTGCCGGATGGATGCGGCGAAACCGCGTGTCGGTGGCGGCGAACTACGTGAACTGGCGCGGGCGTGGGACCCGCCAGATCGCGGAGGAAGCGCAGCTCCACCGCGTGCTGCGCGCCGCGCGCCTCGATCATGCCGGCGCCGACCCGGAAACGCTCTGGCCGATTCTCGTGGAGGCCGGCAGAACGGTCCCGCTGGCACCCCTCGGAGGCAAAAGCCTGAGGGATAGCCTCGGCGACATCGCGCATTTCCTGCTCCTGCCGCTGCTCGGCCTGCTTCTGCTGCCGCTCCTCCTCATCGGCCTCGTCCCGTTCATCCTCCTGCTGCGCCGCCGCGAGCGGGCCGACGCGGTGCTGGCGCCCGTGCCGAACCGCGAGCGCAACCGGATGCTTTCCGCGCACGAGGACCACGACATCGCCAACCAGTACGGTGCCATCGGCTCGCTGAAACCCGGGCTTTTCCGCCGCTGGCTGACCGTCGTGATCCTCTGGGTGATCGACTGGGGGGCGCGGCATATCTACCGCAAGGGCCGGCTGGCGCGGGTCAACACGATCCACTTCGCGAGCTGGACCTTCCTCGACGACCGGCGCCGCGTCTACTTCGCCAGCAACTACGACGGCAGCCGCGAGGCCTACAACGACGATTTCATCAACAAGGTCGCGTTCGGGCTCAACCTCTCGTTCTCCAACGGGCTCGGCTATCCGCGCACGGACTGGCTGATCGTCGGCGGCGCGCGGCGCGAGCAGGACTTCAAGCGCTACCTGTTCCATCACCAGATCCCGACGCAGGTCTGGTACAACGCCTTCCCCGGCCTCTCGAACTACGACATGGCCCGCAACGCCCGGATCCGCGCGGGTTTCGAGCGCCGCCCACGCGGCAAGGCGCTGCGCCGCTGGATCGCCGAGATATGAATCCCGGCGATATCCAGGCCCTCGTCGGACGCGGCTTCGGGTCGCTGGACGGCGCGCGCTACGTCCTGCTGCGGGTGGAGGAAGCGGGGCCGGCGCGGGCATGGCTGCGCGGCCTCGGCGCGACGACGCTCGCCGAGGCGCAGGCCCGGCGTCTTGCGCGCGTGCGACAGGTGGCCTTCACGGCGGCGGGACTGCGCGCGCTGGACCTGCCGGTCGATACGATCGACGGCTTCGCGCCGGAGTTCCTCGACGGTCTGGCGGGCGACCCCTCGCGCTCGCGCCGGCTGGGGGATGTGGAGGCCAGCGCGCCGGCGCTCTGGCGGTGGGGCGCAGGTGATGCGGAACCCCATGTCCTGCTGATCCTGCTGGGCGATGGCGGCGATATCGAGGCTCACCTCGCCGAGACGCTGGCCGCCATGCCCGCCGGCGCCTGCTCGCTGCTACTCGTCAATGCCGCCAGCGGCCCGGTCGGGCGCGAGCCGTTCGGTTTCGTCGACGGCATCTCGCAGCCGGAGATCGACTGGAACGGGACGCTCGAGCCCGGCGGCGCACGCGACCGCCTCTACCGCGAGCGCATCGCGCTGGGGGAATTCCTGCTCGGCCACGGCAACGAATACGGCTTCGTGCCCGACCATCCGGCCCGGGACGGCATCGAGCACAACGGGACGTACCTCGTCTATCGCCAGCTGGAGCAGGACGTGGCGGGCTTCTGGGGCTGGGCCGCGCAGACCGCCGGGGCGGGCGAGGCGGTGGCCTTCGCCGAACGCATGGTCGGCCGGGGCATCGACGGCGATCCGATCCCGGCGCTCGGCGGCGAGGGGGTGAACGGCTTCACCTTTGCTGCCGACCCGGACGGCGCCATCTGCCCGATCGGCGCCCATATCCGCCGCGCCAACCCCCGCAGCGGCGACGATCCGCGCGGGCGGCGCGGGTTTGTCGGCGATGTGGTCTCCTCGCTCGGCCTGAAGGGCAGCGCCATGCACGATGCTGCCGCCTCGGCGCGGTTCCATCGGCTGCTGCGGCGGGGGCGTCCCTACGGCCCGGCGCCGGACCCGCAGGCCGCCATCGCGGGCATCACATCGGCGGAGCCGCGCGGCCTGCACTTCATCTGCCTCAACGCCAGCCTCGCCCGCCAGTTCGAGTTCGTTCAGGGCAGCTGGCTCGCCAGCCCCTACTTCGGCGGGCTCTCGGGCGAGCAGGACCCGATGCTCGGCAACCGCTGCCCGGTGAGTGGCGGTATGCCGACCGACGCCTTCGCCTGGCACGACGCCGCCGGAAACCCGAGGCTCACCGCCGGACTGCCGCGCTTCGTGACGGTGGTGGGGGGCGCTTACTTCTTCCTCCCCGGGATCGGCGGCCTGGCGCGCATCCTGCGCGGCTGACGGTTCAGCCGAACCGCTCGTCACCCGTCGGCTCGACGTGCGCCTCGCCGTTCTTGCCCTGCCGGTAGCGCGACATCTCGTAGTACAGGCGCCGCCGCGCGCGGTTCTGGTTGCCGAGCGGGCGGTGTTCGGGAACGCAGTGCCAGGGGTTCCAGGTGAGCTGGCGGGCGAAGGCGAACTGTTCGGGGGAGCGGAATTCCTGTGGGGGGATCGTGATCCGTGCGACCGGGATGTACGGCGTCCTGCCCGGGTCCCAGAGCACCGCGCCTTGCTCCACCGGCTGGAGGAACGGGTCCTTCTGCAACCGCAGCCGCATCTCGAAACACGCCTCGCCCTCGCGCAGCGACGCGGCGAGGTTGTCGCGCAGGTATTCGTCGCCGGGCCGCAGCGGCAGGCGCGGGATGCGGGTGGTGACGCGGGTCAGCGGGTGGAAGCTGTACTGCATCGCCTGCCCCTCGCCGAGCAGGTAGGGCGTGCAGGAGAAGTATGCGTTGGCCAGCGGGTTGGCGAGCGTGCGGTTCCACAGCGCCTGCATGATGAAGTCGCGCACGTGCGGGCGCTTGAAGTTGAGGAAGTACCAGACCCCCATCTCGCGGCGGCTCCAGTATTGCAGGTGCGCGTTCTCGCGCGTGTCGGGGGTTGGGAAGGTGATGACGGTGATCGCGGTGAGGTCCTGCGTGAAGCGTTCGTCGTCCATCAGCTTGGGGCCGGGCACGTCCATCAGCTTCACGCTCATGCTGCCGAAGCCGACGTCGTCGATGTCGGGCTCGACGTGGGGGCCGGGGTTGGAGAAGCGGATCCAGGCCGGGAAGCTGCGCTCCTCGGCAAAGATACCCCGGCGCACATGCTCGGGGAGGCCGGGCAGCACCGTCAGCGTGCCGCGCACGAGGCCGTGGGTCTTAGTGTTGCCCGCGCGTTCGTAGTAGCCGGGCTTGAAGTCGAGGTCGAGGTGGTGCTGCATCTCGGCGATGATCGTGTCGAGGCTGAGGTCCTCGTCGGCATCGGCGTCCTCTCCCGCGATCGGCGGCACGTCGTGGCTGCGGGTGAGGTTGATCGTCCAGTTGCAGAACCGGGTCAGCGCCATGCGCAGCAGGCGGTCGAACAGGGGGCGGAAAAACGGGTCGAAGCGCCGCTCGAAATGCAGGCCGAGTTCCAACAGGCGGTGGAGAAAGCGCAGCATGGTTCAGGGCTCCTTGCCGGGAAGGACGCCGGCGTCGGCGAGGATGTCCGCCGCCAGCTTCTCGGCCGCGAAATAGATCGGCGCGGCAATGAACAGGCCCGGGATGCGCGGGAAGATCGAGGCATCGACCACCCGCAGGCCCGGTATGCCCAGGACACGCCCCGCGGCATCGAGCACGGTGCCGATCGCGGCGGTGCCGCAGGCGTGGTGACCCCAGGCGTTGACGCGTACCCATTCCCGCAGCGCCGCGCCGGTGATGTGGGCGCCGGGAAGCTCCTCCTCGGCGATCACGCCGCGAGCGATCAGTGGGCGGGCGAGGGCGCGGGCCATCTCCAGTCCCTCGACGAGGGCGGTGAGGTCCGCCTCGCCGTTCTGCTCGAAATGGGCGAAGTCGATGCGGGGCTGGTCGCGCGGGTCGGCGGAGGCGAGGCGTACCCGGCCGGCGCGGTTGCCGGTCTGCCCCTTGAGCACGGTCCAGCTGAACCCGTCGAGCCCCGGCCAGAGGTCGGCTGCATAGCCCGGATAATAGCCGCTGAAGCGCGCCATCAGACCCATGAGGAACAGGTCCGGCGCGGCGTCGCGCGCGGTGCTCGACCGGCGCAGCGCGGCCAGCGCCGCGCCGTTGGAGATGTACATGCCGCGCCGGCCCTCACGCCATGCGCGGTGGAGCGGGTCGCCCGGCGCGAACGTCGCGCCTTGCAGCGAGCGCCATGGGCGCGCCATGCAGTGGACCGCGCTGATCTCGTAGCGATCCTGCAGGTTGCGGCCGACTTCGGGGAGGTCGGCGCGCAGGGGGATGCCATGCTCGGCAAGGTGCGCCGCCTCGCCGATGCCCGACAGCATCAGCAGCTGCGGGGTGGCGAAGGCACCGCCGGCGAGGATCACTTCGCGCAGCGCCATGCTCCTGCCTTGGCCGAGGGGCGCGCCCGGTTGCGGGCAGGCGCGGTGGAGATGGCGGCCGCGCAGCCACTCGACGCCGATCGCGGTTCCGGCCTCGTCGAACAGGACGCGCGTGGCGAGGCAGTCGGTCACGATTTCGAGGCGGTCCGGGTGGCGGCGGCGCACCGCCTCCACCCGTTCGCGCGCACCGCTGCGGCCATGGTTGTCGGTGGACAGCGGCGCGTAGCAGACCTGCTCACGGTTCCCCCGCCGCCGGTCGTTGGGATCGCCCCAGTTGCGCAGGAAAACGGCGATCCTGCCCAGCCAGTCGCGTCCGCGTGCGAGGTCCAGCAGCGTTGCCAGCACCAGCGAGCGGATCAGCGCGGCGTCGCGCAGGGCCCGCATCGGCACGGCCTTCTCGACCGGCAGCCAGCCGTGCCACCCGTGCCCGGTCGGGTCGAGGCCAAGGCGCGCGAGCCAGCGCCAGAGCGGGCGGTGGCGGCAGTTCTCGACCGCCTTGCGGTGCGCGGCCATCGCCCCGGGCGCCCAGCCGGGATCGCCGGTCTGTTCCGCCAGCGCCTGCCAGTCGCTGTCCGGCGGGACCATGAAGATCATCGCGTTATGCGCGGTGCAGCCCCCCAGCGCCCCGGCGCGGGGATAGGCGATCAGGCCGTCCACCGCCTTCTCGTCGGCCCGCGCCGTCGCTGGGTCCGCGAAGTGCCGGACCTTCATGTCCCACGCGAACTGGGGGTTTTCGGAGGCGAAGGCATGGAAGGCGGGAACGTCGTAATCCGCCGCCGCGCGCGCCTCGGTGTCCTCTCGGGGGTCCGGGCCTGCCTCGATCACCAGCACCCGCATCCCGGCCTCGGCAAGGCGCGCGGCGACGGTGCCCCCGGCGGCGCCCGAACCCACCACGATGTAGTCATGTTCGGGCGCAGCCATGGCGCTGGTCAGAGCGTCTTGAGGTATTCTACCAGCGCCGTCTTGTCCTCGTCGCCCAGCACCGGCTCGGTGCCGTAGGCGCGCTCGTCCCTGGTGAACTGGCGCTGGTTGAACTGGGCGGTGCCGAAGTAGTGGCCGCGGTTGACCACGAAGTCCGGGCACTTGTTGAGCCCCATCAGCTGACTGCGCAGCGGGGCGAAGTGCTGGCGCAGCGCGGCGTCGTCCGCTCCGCGGGGCGCGGTGAGCAGGCTCTTCTTCAGGCGCGCCAGGAGCACGATAAGGTCGCGGTAGTGCCGCGTTACCGCCACCGGATCGCGGCTTTCGGCAAGCGGCTGGAGCGAGGCGAGCAGGTTGACCGGCATGCCCTTGGGGATCGGGCCCAGCTCGATGTCCCCGGCGGCGTTCTCCAGCGACTTGAGCGCCTTCCTCGCCTCGTCGTCGAGCGGGCCGGGGGCGTCGGGGAGGAAGGCCGAGGGCACGTAGAGGTAGCTGCGCGCGCTCGTGCGGTCGATCGTGCCCCAGGCGCCGGGCACCATCGCGTCATGCTCGCGCCGCTCGGGCCAGAGCATCTTGGCGATGCCGTCGTCGAAAGCGGCCATGCGCCCGGCGACCGAGGGATCGCCGTTGAAAGCGCCGACCGTGTTGTTCAGCAGGAACGGCGCGGTCGACCATAGCGAGACCAGCGAAGGCACGCGCGTATAACCGCGCCCGCCGCCCGGCATCCGGTAGGGCTTCGCCTCGCCGGTGAACGGGTCCTGGTAGGCCACCGTGCCGACCGAGGGCAGCGTCTTGTACGATTCCGACGAGAAGTTGTCCCAGATGTTGCCGCGCAGGGCATTGGTGGCGAGCGGGCTGCACAGGTTGGTGCGTAGCAGGGTGACCGGGATGCGGGCGTCGGTGCTGAAGTAGTTGCCTTGGCGGAAGTCCGGCCGGGCGACGATGGCGCGCATCCTGCCCTTGAAGTCCTCCGTCTGCGTCCAGCGCCACCAGGACTGGAACCGCGCGACGTAATCGGTGCCGATGGCGTTCGCCAGGGTGGCGCTTGCGGGCGCCTCGGGCTGCTTGCTCGAATGGCAGCGCGCGCAGGTTTCGGCGAAGGCTTTTGCCCCGCGCTGGAGCACCTGCGGGCTCGCCTTCAGATAGCCCGCGCCGCCGGGCGCGTTGGCGAGCGGGTCGGGCCGCGCCGCTTTCAGGAAGAACAGCGCCGTCAGCGGCGTGCCCTTCTCGGTGGCGCGCCAGTAGGCCGAATTGCGCCGCGCGGTCTCGATCTCGATCGAGGAGATGATCTTGCCGCCGACCACCGGGTTGAAGTGGCGCAGCCACTCCTCGCTGAACAGGCCGATGTTGAGGTAGACCCGGTTGAGCGCGCCGAGCGCGCCCACGGAATCCGCCCCGTCCTTCAGCACATGCGGCGTCCAGACGGTGTCGGGCTTGTGGAAGTACCGGGTGAGCGGACCGGACTCGAGGATGTCGTTGAACTGGGCGTTGTTCCGGCTCCCGCCCGCGAGAGTCTCGCGTCCGATGCTCCGTCCGGCTTCGAGGCGGTCGCGCAGGAGGTAGACGGCGTTCATCGTGCGCGGGTTGTTGATGTTGTCGGTGGAGACGAGCGAGGTGTCCATCGCTCCCGGCCGGTAGGTGGAGACCAGCTGGTACATGTAGTTGGTGGGGTCGGCCTTCCACATGAACAGGCGGTCCACCCACATGTACTGGGCGCCGACGGTCGAGTTCAGGTTCGCGAAAGTCGGCTTCTCGGGGTCGGCGGGCGGACGCGTGGGGCTGGGGCCGACGTGGCAGAAGCCGCAGCTCATGCCGACGCGGTAGGGGCGCACGAGCCTGGGGTTGTTGTAGTAGCGGGGGTCCTCGTAGTACCTCTGCGGGTTCCAGGCGGCCTTGGCCTTCTCGTCGAAATCGGGATTGGGGAACAGGCGCAGGCCGAGGATGCCGGAGGGTTCGCCGAAGTATGAACCGACCGGCACCGTCCTGCCCCGCGCCCCGATCTTCACGCCCGGATACTTCGCCGCATCGGCGAAGGGATCGGGCGGGCAGGCGGGGTCGCGCGCGTCGCGCCACAGGCCATACTGGTCCGGCTTGCTCGAGGTCGCGAAGCACGGCTCGTTGACGAGGCCCATGACCTTCCAGCGCGTGGGACGGGCATTGGCGCTGCCCGGCGGGGGCGCGACGATCTTGAGCAGGTCGAAGCCGCCGAGCGTCGGTTTGGTCATGCCGTCCCAGAAGCGGTCGTTGCCGCCGGTCCAGACCAGCCACATGTTGCGGCCCTTCACCTCGTCGGGGTTGAGGGGGACGCCGTCGTCCATCTCGCGGAAGTAATCCTCGTCTGCCTGGACGAGCGTATCATCCCTGACACCGGCCGCTTGGGCCTCGTCCTTGGGCCCGCGATCACAGGCCGCCAGCGTGACGAGCGACAGGCCCAGAAGAAGTCCTCTAGCAACCACCATGTTCCCCTCGACAGTGCCGCCCACTTGTTGTGGTACGACTGGCTTGCGGTATGACTGGCGGCCCTAGTGCTCTTTATGTGTTCGTCAGGAGGCTCCTGTTTCGTCCGGGCGTCAAGTGACTTTGCCTGTAATGACGCGAGGCGGCGGGTCGGCGCCGAGCGATTGCGCGCAGGAGACTATGGCCATTCGCGCAGGCGCGTGGCGCGGGCGGCGCGGGTGAGCGTGGACGGAAACAGACGGGCGAGGTGGCAGCCGGCCTGCCGCAGCAGCGGGCGATCGAGCACGCGCTGCAGCATCATCGCGCGCCGGATCTGGCCACGGGCCTCGGCATGGAGCCGCTGCCGGTAGCTCGCCGCGCCTTCTCCCGCGACGAGGCAGCGCGCCGCGAGGAAGCCGCTGCGCAGGGCAATGGACATGCCGTCGCCGGTGAGCGAGGCGGTCATGCCCCACTGGTCGCCGAGCGGCAGGACCGGGCCGTCGTCGGTACGTGTCTGTCCCATGCCGTATGCCAGGTTCGCGATCGTCAGCGGGCGGTCGAACAGGGGCTCCGCGTCCGCCAGCAGGCTTCGCAGGGCTTCGTTGCCATCGAGCCAACCCCGCACGGCATTCCAGTCGCCGCCGATGCGCGCCAGCAGCGTGCGGCGCACGACCAGGCACAAGTTGGCGCGGCCATCCTCCACCATCTGCAGCCCTGCGTAGCCTTCGTCGAACAGGACCAGCATGATCGTCCCGCTCAACCGCCGCGCGGCGAGAGGGGAAAGCCCGTAGTGCATCTTGAAGCCGACGAAACCGTCGGCGGCACGGCCCGGGGACGGCAGGCCCTTTTCCCGCAGGGGCAGCTTGCCGGTTGCCAGCAGGACGTGGCGAGCCTCGTGATGGCCCTGGCTGGTGCGTGCCGCCAGGCCGTCCAGTTCCAGGACACGCACCCCGCGCTCGACCTGCGCGCCCGCCTCGGCGGCGCGGGCGATGAGAGCTTCGTCGAGCGCGTATCGGCTGAGCCCGAAGGCGCCGAACGGCAAGGGGGCCTCGGCTTCGACAGCGCCTGAGATCAGGCGGATCCTGTCGATCGGCACTCCGCCGAGCGCGAGCGGATCGACGCCGAGCTGGCGCAGATGCGCGGTCGCCTCGACCGACAGGAACTCGCCGCAGACCTTGTGGTGCGGCGCGCTCTCGCGCTCCAGCAGGAGCACGTCCTTGCCCGCGCGCGCCAGCAGGCAGGCGGCGGCGCTGCCCGCCAGTCCTGCGCCGACGACGAGCGCGTCGCGCACGTCAGGTTCCGAGCGTGAAGCGGAAGCTTTCCGCCGCCATGCCGGGCCCGAAGGCGAGCGCCAGCCCGGGCCCCTGCGCCTCGCCCGACAGCATGCGGGCGAGGATGAACATCAGCGTCGCCGAGGACATGTTGCCGTGGTCGTTGAGCACTCTGCGCGAGGGCGCGAGCGCTTCGGGGGGCAGGCCCAGACCGTGTTCCACCGCGTCGAGCACGGTGCGTCCGCCCGCATGGACCGCCCACAGCGCGAAGTCGCCCGCCGATGCGCCGCGCAGCAGGCCGAGGTCGTCATTGCGGCGGGCGTCGGCGGCAAGGGCCTCGGCGATGCGGGCGGGCACTTCGCCGCCCAGGTGCATGTCGAAGCCCTGGTCGCCTATACCCCAGGTGATCGCGTCCGCCGTCCCCGGGATCGTCACGGCGCGAAAGTCGCGCAGGGCGATGCCGGCCGGTTCGGCGGTGACCAGCGCGGCGGCGGCGCCGTCTCCGAACAGGAGCATGGCCAATAGGCTGGCAAGCTCCCCGGTGCGCTGGAAATGGATGGAGCAAAGCTCCAGCGTGACGACCAGCACCCGTGCCTCCGGGGTGGAGCGGACGATGTGATGCGCGAGGCGCAGCGAGTTGACCGCCGCGTAGCACCCCATGAACCCGACCACCGTGCGCTCGACACCGGGATCGAGCCCGGCGCCCGCGACGATCATCTGGTCGAGCCCCGGCGCCATGAACCCGGTGCACGAGGCGACGACGAGATGGGTGATCCCCGCGCTCGCGGCGTCGATGCCGAGCGCGTCGATGGCCGCCAGCGCGAGGCGCGGTGCATCGCGCTCGTAGCGCGCCATCCGCTGCCCGGTAGAGGGCCAGGATCCGGTGCCGTAGAACCGCTCGGTGTCGGTCACGGTGCCGTCCGGCAGCGTCTCGGGTTCGAGGAAGGAATAGCGCTTCGCGATGCCCGACCGTGCCGCCATGCGCTCGAACAGGCGGCGGGATCGTTCGTCCTGCAACTCGTTCGCGACGAAGCGGACGAAGGCGTCGTGGACTTCGAACGGCGGATTGGCCGTGCCGATGCGGTTGATGTGGGCGACGGCCGCGCTCATGCCCGTTTCCCCACCAGTACGGCGTTGAGCCCGCCGAACGCGAAGCTGCTCGATATCAGTGCCTCCGGCGCGATGGCCTCGGGCGCGAGGACCAGCGGCAGGTCGCAGTCGGGATCGGGGCCGAGATGGTTCAGGATCGGCGGGGCCACCCCCTCGGACAGGGCGACCATGCCCAGCAGGAACTCGATCGCGCCGGCCGCGCCGATCATGTGGCCATGCGCGGACTTGGTGGCGATCACGCGATGCCGCGACAGGCCGGCGCCGTAGACCGCCTGCAGCGCGGCGGTTTCCGCCACGTCGTTGAGAGCGGTGCCGGTGCCGTGCGCCGAGATGAGCACCGGCGCATCGAAAGCGACGCCGGCGTCCTCGTGCGCGGCGCACAGGGCTCCGGCGATCCCGGCCGTGTCGGGCGCGGTGATGTGGCCCGCGTCGCTGGTCGCGCCGTAGCCCGCCAGCTCGCCGTGGACGCGGGCGCCCCGGGCGAGGGCATGGCGTTCGCTTTCCAGCACCAGGACGGCGGCCCCTTCGCCCAGCACCATGCCGCGCCGATCGCGCGAGAAGGGGCGGCAGGTGTCTGGCGCCAGCACGCCCAGCGACTGCCAGCCCGCCATCGCGCCGCGCGTGAGGCAAGCCTCCGCACCCCCGGCGATGACGACGTCGACGCGGCCGCTGCGGATCATGTGCATGGCCTCGCCCAGCGCATGGGCTGACGATGCGCAGGCGCTGGAGAGCGTGAAGACCGGGCCGTGCACGCCCAGCAGGATGGAAATCTGCGCCGCGGGCGCGGTTATCATCGAGCTGGGAATGGTCTGGGGATGGACGCGCGCCTCATCCTTGCCGAACAGCCGTTCGTAGCCTGCGTCGATCGTCGCATTGCCGCCGCTGCCGCAGCCCAGCAGGATTGCGGTGCGGTGGGCGAGCGAGGGATGCTCCGCCAGCCCCGCGTCGTCCAGCGCTTCCAGCGCCGCGTGAATCGCGAAGGCCGAGATCGGGTCGAGCCGCCCGAGGCGGCGCAAGCGCTGCGGATCGACGCCCGCGAAACGCTCGGCACCGTCACCCTGCTCGTCGACCCAGGCGGCGACCCCTGCAGGCGCCGGGGGCACGAGCGGACGGATCGCGCCGCCGCCTTCCCGCAAGCGCCGCCAGTTCGCCGCGACGCCGTATCCGAGGCCGCTCACGCAGCCCATGCCGGTCACGAGAACACGGCCCTTCCCGGTTCCGGTCATTGCGGTGCAGTCACCCCGATGCGTTCGAGCAGTTGGCGCAGCGTCGTTTCGCGCGAGAGTTCCTCGGGCTGGATTTCGATGCCGTACCGGTCCTCCACTTCGAACAGCAGGCTGACGAGATCGAGCGAGGCGATGTCGAGCGTCGCCAAGGTCGCCTCGGGAAGGAGCTGCCCGGCGGGTACGCCGGTTTCCTTCGAGATGAGGGCGATGATGTCGTCATAGGTCATCGGCTGTTCTCCGTGGCGACGCGGTGCCGGATGATGAGGAGGAGCGATCGGCGGTCCGTCACGCGGAGCCTGTCTTTACCGGTGATCGGCTTTTCATCATGGCATCCCGGCTCGCTTTTTTCAGGCCGGAGACTGCGCGCTTTCCCGGGTCCCCGCAAGGGCGTCGAGTGAGCGATATGCCTGCACCGCAACTTCCCCCGTGTGCTAACGATGTGGGCCTGAAATCCCGGAGTCGCCTGCCCGCGCGACGGACGCTGGAGCCCGGACATGAGCAATCTTGCCACCCGTTCCGTTTGCGAAGAGCAGATGGATGCAGCCGATCTGGACGAGGCCACTTACGGCCGGGTGCTGCACGATCTGGCGCGGGTCAACCGCTGGACCTTCACCGCTCATCCGACGCTGTCCTTCCTGTCCCGCGCGATCGGCGATGCCCGCGGCTTCAGTCTGCTCGACGTGGGTTTCGGATACGGCGACGTGCTGCGCAGGGTGTCCCGCTGGGCCGCGCGCCGGGGGATCGAGGCCCGGCTCGTCGGCGTCGATCTCAACCCCGCGAGCGAGGGACTGGCGCGGGCGATGACCCCGCCCGGCATGGCCATCGACTATCGCACCGGAGACTACGCCGACGAGCCCGAGCGGTTCGACTTCATCGTCAGCAGCCAGGTCGCCCATCACATGTCCGGCGAGCAACTCGGCCGGTTCCTGCGCCACATGGAAGATGCCGCGAAGCGCGGATGGCTGGTCTGCGACCTGAACCGCCACGCCTTCGCCTATCACGGCTATCCATGGCTGGCCCGGGTCATGGGCGTCCACCGCATCGTGCGCGAGGATGGGCAGTTGTCGATCGCCCGGTCGTTCCGGCCGGAGGAATGGCCCGAGGTGCTGGGCGGGGCGGGCCTCGATCCGGCCGGCATCCGTGTCGCGAGACGCTTCCCGTTCCGGATCGCCGTTGAGCGGCACCGGGACGTTGCCGGTCAGCGGGAAGCGGGCCCGGCCGGCGGAGAGGCGCCTTCGATCATGAACCAGGGCGTCGGTTCGGCAGGATAGGGCGGCGCCGGGTAGAGCCAGCGCAGCGCGTCCTCGGCGGCGCGGTGATAGACAGTGTCGTGCGACGCGGTCTTGCTGAAGTCGGCGTAGCGCACGGTTATCCGGCTGGACGGCTGCGTCTTGAGGAAGGAGCGCAGGCGGTCGATGCCGTCCTGCATCGTGCCCCCCTCGTCGGCGACGGCGAGGTAGAGGCGCGCTTTCGACAGCTGGTTCGATCTGGCCGATCGCTCCAGGTTCCGCAGGGGCCGCCGATCGTCCCACCACAGGCTCGGGCTCACGGCCACGTAGTCGTCGAACAGCGTGGGGTCGATGAGCATCGTATCGACCACGAAGAGCCCGGCAAGCGATTCGCCCATCACGGCCCGGCGGTCGCTGGTGCGGAAGTGGCCTTCGACGAAGGGCACGACGTCCTGCTGCAGGAACCGGCGGAAGCGGTCCGCTCCGCCGCTTTCCGGGAACGCGGCGAGGTAGCGCTCGTCGGTCGGCCGCGCCGTCAGTTCGGCGCGGCGGTCCTTGGTCTGGATGCCCACGACGATGAAGGGGCCGAAAGTCCAGCTCAGCGATGCGAGGCTACCCAGCGCCGCGACATGCGTGAAGTCCTGGTCGGTCCCGCCGTCGAGCACGTAGACGACGGGGTAGCGGTCCTTCGACTTGTCGTAGCCTGTCGGCAGCCAGACGTTTACCTCGCGCGTGTCGTTCAGGACGGCCGACTTCAGCGAATAGCTGGTGCCGAACGCGATGGAGTGCTTCCCGGCTGGAGGCGCGGGCGCTTCCTGCGCGGGGGCGGCGACGGGCGCCAGCAGAAGTGCGGCGGCGATCGCGGTGATTTTCATGCGCATGTCGCGGTTTAGCGGAGAAGGCGTTCTTCGCAATCCGATACTCAGCGTTTCGCCTTTTCCCGGCTGAGGCGCGTCATGAGCAGCGCGGCGCGCTTGATCTGGCGCGGGAAGCTGGCGAGATCCACGCGCTCCTCCGGGGTGTGGTCGCCGCTGCTGCTGGGGCCGAGGCCGGCGAGCCCGTCGACGTCCCGTGCGACGAAGCTGATGTCCCCGGCGCCGCGCTTGAGCGGGTCGAGCGCAGGCATGGTGGTCAGGCCGAGGTCTGCGTTGATTGCGTTCAGTCTGTCCAGCATCGCCTGGTTGCCCGGCGTCGGGGCCATAGGCGGATAGCCTTCCTTGAAGGTGATGGCAGCGCTCGTCTGCGGCAGGTGCTTCGCGACGATCGCCTGCATCTTCGCCTTGACCCGATCGACCTGCTCCGGCGTCAGCGCGCGGAAGTCGCCCTTGGCAATGGCGACGGGCGGGATGATGTTGGTCTTGCCGGTCGCCTCGATCACCGCCTCGTCCGGGCTCAGCTTGGCGGTGGCGCCGCCGGCTACGAGGCCGATGTTGAAGGTGAGGTTGGGCTCGGGCAGTTCCTGGCGGAAGGCGGTGATGATCCGCGCCAGCTCGAACACCGCGCCGTCGCCGACGCCGGGCGAGAAGATGCCGCTCGAATGCGCCGTCACGCCGGTGGTGGTGATCGTGTAGTCGGCCGCGGAACGGCGGGCGACCGAGCCGTAGTCCTGCGCGTCGATGACCACCAGCCCCTCGAAATCGAGCGCCACGTCGGCCCGCTTGCCCGCCGCGATCAGGTCCGCGCGGGAGGTGCTGATCGGGGTGCCGGAGGCTTCCTCGTCCCCCGTCAGCACGACCTCGATATTCGCGCCCGCCAACGTGCCCGCCGCCTTCATCGCCCGCAGCGCCGCGAGCATGACGACGATACCGCCCTTGTCGTCGCCAGCGCCGGGGCCGTGAAGCTGGTCGCCTTCGCGAGTCGAGGTCTGGAACGGCGAACTCGGCTCGAACACGGTGTCGAGGTGGCCGATGAGCAGCATGCGCGTCGTGCCCGCCTTGCCCTTGTGGACAGCGATCAGGTGTCCGGCGCGGTTCACCGCGTCCATCGGTACCCACTTGGTGGTGAAGCCGAGTGCGGTCAGTTCAGGCACGACCATGTCGCGCACCTTTTTCACGCCCTCGACGTTGCGGGTGCCGCTGTTCTGCGCGACCAGCTTCTCCAGCAGCGCGAGGTCATGGTCCGCCCCCGCATCGGCCGAGGCGACGATCCTGCGCTCGGGCGCGGACACTTCGGCGAGGGCGGGGGCGGCGGCCAGCAGCAGCGGCAGGGGAAGCAGGGCTCGGATCATGCGCGGACGATACCTTGGCGGTGCGGCTGTGCAAGGGCCGCTCATGCCGCCGCCGGCAGATTGCCCAGATGTTCGGCCGCCAGTTCGGCGGTGATGGCGGAAAGGGTCCAGCCGAGGTGGCCGTGGCCGGTGTTGTAGAACACGCGGGGGTGCCTGCCCCGGCCGACGATCGGCATCATCGTCGGCGTCATCGGGCGCAGGCCCGCCCAGGGGACGACCTGCCGCGTGGACATGCCGGGAAAGTGGCGCTCGCTCCAGGCGATGAGCGGCTTGATGCGGTCGGCGCGGATGTCGCGGTTGATGCCGTTGAACTCGGCGGTCCCCGCGACGCGGAAACGGTCGTCGCCGAGACGGCTGGTGACGATCTTGGCGTCCTCGTCCAACAAACTGACGCGCGGGGCGGCGGCGCGGCTGGCCTCGTCGCCGAGCTGGACGGTGATCGAGTAGCCCTTGACCGGGTAGATGTTGGCGCGGTCGCCCAGCATTGCGGCCAGCGCGCGGCTGGCGATCCCGGCGCAGACCATCACCGCGTCGCCCTCGAGGGCGTCCTGCGGACGGTGGGCCTGTCCTTCCCCAAGGCCGCCCACCGCCTGCAGCCGCACCGACACACCGTCGGGGCGAAGGTCGAACCCGGCGACTTCGCTGCCGAACACGAAGCGCGCACCGCGCCGCTCGCAGGCCGCCGCGAGGCCGCTGGTGAACTTGTGGATGTCGCCGGTGGAGTCCGAGGGCGTGAAGAAGCCGCCGCAGAAGTCGCCGTGGAGGCTGGGCTCGATCTGCGCGACCTCCGCCGGGGAGACTTCCTCGCGCTCCAGGCCGCCCTCGCGCAGCAGTGCATTGCCCTGGCGTGCCTGCGCGAAAGTCGCCGGGTCGCGGTAGAAGTGGAGGATGCCGCAGCGGGAGAGG
This sequence comes from Novosphingobium sp. GW821-FHT09E05, assembly GCF_059416165.1. NCBI lineage: Bacteria > Pseudomonadati > Pseudomonadota > Alphaproteobacteria > Sphingomonadales > Sphingomonadaceae > Novosphingobium > Novosphingobium sp. GW821-FHT09E05. The sequence continues at coordinate 171,224 of NZ_JBWKOQ010000004.1, read as the reverse complement.
TCGAAGTCGATCCCCTCGCGCTCGGCGATGGCGAACAGGTGGCGACGCGCGGCGATGGCAAGGCGGGTGGTCTCCACCGTGTTGGCGCGGTGCTTGCCGATCGCGGCGGTGAATTCGGCCAGCCACGAGTACTTGTGATACGTGGGGCGCATGTTGAACAGCAGCGGCGCGTCGGCCCGGAAGATCCAGCGCATGCCCTTGGTGATCGTCGTGACCGAGTTCCACACCTCGGCATTGCTGGCGGAAAGCTGGCCGCCGTTGGCGAACGACGTTTCCATCGCCGGGTAGCGCAGGCGCTCGACGATCGTCACCTCGTGCCCGCGCTCGAGCAGGGCATAGGCCGAGGTCACGCCGGTGATACCGGCGCCGATGATGATGATCCGGGCCATCGCGGGCTCCTGTCTGGTGGTCGGGCCTGAGAGGGTCCGGTCGGGGCAGTTTCCCTGGACAGGGCCCCGACCGGTCGGCGCGGCGGGCCTAGCCCCCTGCGCCCGAGGTTTCGCGACCCGAAGCCTCGTAATCCACGCCCAGCTGCTGCAGGTATGTGTCGTATTTGTCGGGCTGGTAGTAATTCTGTTCCATCGACGGGCGGATCTGCGTCATGGTTCGCGCATTGCGGTCGATCGCGGGCATGTCGGTGGCGGCGATCAGGGGATCGTACTTCTGCTCCTTGAGCTGCACGTCGCGGAACCAGGTCTTCGCGTCGGCCACCAGCTGGGGGGTGGTGGCGATGTCGAGGATGGTCATAGCGACGGCTTTAGCCCCTGCTAAGGTGCCCTTATGCGCGATCGGGGTAGCCATCGCCATCGCGGCGGTGGAGTGGTGGAAGATCACGTTCGGGATGTTCGCCGGGTAGCCGATGGTGACGGTGGGCACCGTCCACATGACGTCGCCGATGTCGTCCGAGCCGCCGAAGCTGGCATCGCCGCGCGTCTCGGGCGTGGAGAGCGGGGTGACCTTGGCGGGCAGCGCCTCGACCTTGAGGTGGTTGGTGGTCTGCACGGCCTTTGCGAACGCCTGGTCCGCCGCTGTCCACTGCGGCACGCCGACCGCCTCGATATTGGCGTAGAGCGCCTCGGCGAGCGGCTTGTTGCCGTAGTTGGGGGCGGCGAAGCCCAGTACCTTGCGCTTGACCGTGGTGCCGGACGCGAGCGCGGCGGCATCGGCCACGTCGTTGCCGGTCTTGTAGAGATCCCGCAGTGAGGAGAAGTCCTTCTGGCGGAAGTAGTACCAGCTGCTCGCCTTGTCGGGCACGACGTTGGGCTGGCCGCCGCCGTTGGTGATGACGTTGTGCGAACGCTGGGCGAGCGGCAGGTGCTCGCGGCGGAATTGCCACATCACATCCATCAGCTCCACCCCGTCGAGCGCGCTGCGGCCTTCCCACGGCATCCCGGCGGAGTGCGCGGTCTTGCCCTTGAACTCGTACTCGACCGAGATCATGCCGGTGAGCCCGAGGTCGCCCCAGCCGGTGCCGAAGCCGGTGTTGACGTGCGCGAAGATCGAGGCGTCGACGTCCTTGAACACGCCCGCGCGCACGTAATAGGCCTTGGTCGCCAGCAGCTCCTCCGCGACGCCGGGCCAGAGCATCAGCCGGCCCTGGATGCCGTGCTTCGTCATCACGTCCTTGGCGGCGATGGCGGCCGCCACCATCAGCGGCATGCCCGAGTTGTGGCCCTCGCCGTGGCCCGAGCCGCCTTCGGTCAGCGGCTTGACCTCTGCCACGCCCGGCACCTGCGAGACGCCGACGAGCCCGTCGATGTCGCTGCCCAGCGCGATCTTGGGCCCGCCCTTGCCCCAGGTGGCGGTAAAGGCAGTGGGCACCCCGGCGATCCCGCGCTCGATCTGGAAGCCGTTCTTCTCGAGGATGGAGATGAGGTACTCGCTGGTCTTCGTCTCCTGGAAGCCGGGCTCGCCGAAGCTGAAGATCTGATCGACCATGACCTGGATCTGCTTGCGCTGGGCTTCCACCCCGGCCAGCACTTCCTGCTTGAGCGCCGGGTCCGCCGCCGCGAGGGCAGGGACGGGGGCCAGCGCCGCGACCGCCAGCATCGGCGCCAGCAGCGCCGCGAGCTTCCTGTTTTTCATGGGCCTCGCTCCCTTCACTTCGCCGGGCCTTCGAGCATCGGGTACTTGATGCCGAGCTGGTCGAGGTACGTCGGGTACTTGGCCGGGTTGTAGTAGTATTTCTCCATCTGGGGGCGGTAGAGCGCCATGTTGCGCTCGTTGAGCCAGATGGCGGGCACGTCCGCGTCGGTCAGGACCGGGGCGTAAGTGTCGGTCTTGAGCTGAACGTCGGTGAAGTAGGTCTTGGCGTCGGCGATGAGCTTGGGGGTGGTGACGAGGTCCAGGACCGTCATCGCCACGGCCTTGGCGCCCGCTTCCACGCCCTTGTGCGCGATCGGGGTGGCCATCGCGATCGCTGCGGTGGAGTTGTGGCCGATCATGTTGGGGATGTTCGAGGGGAAGCGGATGGTGATCGTCGGGACCGCCCACATGATATCCCCGATGTCGTCCGAGCCGCCGCCGGTCGAGGGCTTGCGGTTCTCGGGCGTCGAGAGTTCGGTGACCTCGTCCTTGAGCGGCTCGATCTTGCGCTCGTTGTAGGTCTGGACGGCCTTGGCGAAGGCCTGGTCGTCCGCGCTCCACTTGGGCATACCGACGGCCTTGATGTTGGCATAGGCGGCCTCTGCCATCGGCTTGTTGCCGAAGTTTGGCGCGGCGTAGCCCAGCGTCTGCTGGGTCATCGTGGTGCCGGTGGCAAGCGCGGCGGCCTTGGCGACGTCGTTGCCGATGTCATAGAGCTTGCGGATGTCGGCGAAGGTGCGCTCGCGGAAGAAGTACCAGATGCTCGCCTTGTCGGGCACCACGTTGGGCTGGCCGCCGCCGTTGGTGATGATCATGTGCGAGCGCTGGGTAAGCGGCAGGTGCTCGCGCCGGAAGTTCCAGGCGACGTCCATGATCTCCACCGCGTCGAGCGCGCTGCGGCCTTCCCACGGCATGCCCGCCGAGTGGGCGGTCTTGCCCTTGAACGAGTATTCGACCGAGACCATGCCGTTGTTGCCCATCTCGCCGTAGCCGGTCGAGAAGTCGGAGCTGACGTGGGTGAAGATCGAGGCGTCGACGTCCTTGAACAGCCCGGCGCGCACGAAATAGGCCTTGGTCGCCAGCAGTTCCTCGGCGACGCCCGGCCAGAGCATCAACCGGCCCTCAAGGCCGTGCTTCTGCATGACCTTCTTGGTGGCGATGGCGGCGGCCACCATCAGCGGCATGCCCGAGTTATGGCCCTCGCCGTGGCCCGGCGCGCCTTCGATCATCGGCTTGAGGTAGGGCACGCCGGGCATCTGCGAGACGCCCAGCACGTCGTCGATGTCGCTGCCCAGCGCGATCTTGGGGCCGCCCTTGCCCCAGGTGGCGGTGAAGGCGGTGGGGATGCCGGCGACGCCCTTGGTCACGGTGAAGCCGTTCTTGGCGAGGATGCCGGTCAGGTATTCGGACGTCTTGAACTCCTGGAAGCCGGGCTCGGCGTAGCTGAAGATCTGGTCGACCATGACCTGGATCTGCTTGCGCTGCGCCTCGACCTCGATCGCCACCTCGTCCTTGAGCGCCTGCGGAGCCTCGGCGCGGGCGGGCGCGGCGGCCAGCACGGTGGAGGCAAGGGTGGCGGCCAGAACGGCGCGGGTGAACGTCCTCATCTTGCGGGGTTTCCTCATCTGCTTGTTCAGAATTCGACTTTGGCGGCGACGCGGAACGTGCGGCCCACGACATCGTAGCGGCTGCGGTTGGTCTGGGCGTAGGCGGGGACGTTGTTGCCGTCCGGCCCGTTGCCGACGAGGACCGGGTCCTTGTTGGCCAGGTTGTTGACGATGAAGGTCAGGTGGCCGTTGCCGCCCATGGTCGGGAACTTGAAGTCGATCGAGGCGTCGAAGTAGGTGGCGCCGTTGATCGAATTGTCGTTGATCGTGCGGTACTGCGATGTGCTGGCGGGGCAGTCGCCGTTGCACTCGATCCAGTCGTTGCCATAGACGCCGTCGGTGAACCCGCGCGCGACGAGGTTGAGCGTGAACGGCTCCAGTTCGTAGAAGGCGCTCAGGCGGTAGACCCAGTCGGGCGAGGCATAGGTCGTGTTGGTCAGGACGCCGGCGTAGTCGATCGGGAAGCTGATGCCGTCGTCCAGCACGTTCTCGATGTAGTGCGTGGCCTGCCCGTGGAGGCGCAGCATGCCCGGGCCGACCTCCACCGAATAGCTCGCCTCGATATCGAAGCCGCGCGTCTTCTGGGTCGCGAAGTTGATCGGCGTCAGGTCGATCGTGCTGAGCGCGCCGTTCACGAACTTGATGTTCGGGCAGTAGGAGGCGATGCCCTGGTCATAGCACAGGTCCACGGTCTGCTGCGCCGTGATCGAGCCGATCGCGTCGTCGATCTTGATGTCGTAGTAGTCGAACGAGGCGCTGAAGCCGGGCAGGAACGACGGAGTGAGGACGATGCCCGCCGTCCAGCCGTCGGCGACTTCGGGCTTGAGGTCGGGGTTGCCGAAGGCGTTCTGCACGAACTGCTGCGACCCGGTGACCGGAGCGCCCGAACCGGCCGGGATGATGACCGAGTTGGTGCGCGCGGTGCCTGCGGCGAACAGCTCCTCGAGGTTGGGCGCGCGGATGTCGTGGCTGATGTTGCCGCGCAGGCGCACGTCGTCGATCACTTGCCAGTTGGCGCCGACCTTCCAGGTGCCGACCCAGCCCGAGGTCGAGTAATGCGTGCCGCGCGCCGCCGCGTTGAGGTTCATCCCGTCGATCACCGGGATGTCGACTTCGAGGAAGCCCTCGTAGACGTCGTACTTGCCCTGGTTGACGCGGAAGTTGCCGTAGAGCCAGCCCGAGTTGTGGACCGGATCGACCTCGCCGTTGATCTGCTCGCGCCGCCATTCCGCGCCCGTGGCGAAGGCAACGTCGCCCGCCGGAAGCGCGAAGGCGCTGCCCGATATGGTGGCGGCGGCAACGTCCTGCTTGATCGTCTGGTGACGGATCGGCTGGTAACCGTCGTAGTAGATGTAGTCGAGCGCCTCGGCCGAAGGACCGTTGGTGCCGAGGCGGTCGATGGGAACGCAGCCGTTGGTCGGATCAGTGAGCGTGGAGCGGCACACGATGCTGCCGTCGCCCGCGAACACGGCGTCCTGCGCCAGCGCCATGCGGGCGTTCTGCCAGGTGTTGGTCAGCTCCTCGCGCGCCTTGGTGACGCCCTTCTGGTAGTAGACGTCCCAGTTCATCGGCTTGCTGAACAGGTCGAGGCTGCCCTTGGCGCCGATCACGCCGCGGTAGACTTCGCGCTTGATGTCGCTGCCCGGGATCGGGAATCCGGCATTGGAGGTGCCCACCGTGATCGAGGCCAGGCCGCGCGCGGCCATCTGCGCGGCGATGGCGGGGTACTGGCTGAGCAGATAGGCGTTGTCCACGCGGATCGAGACGCCGGTGCTGGGCGTCTGCTGGTAGGAACTGGCGCTGACCGAGCGGTTGTACGAGAACTGGCCGAAGAGCTCGATGTCGGGGGTGACGTTGAAGCCGATGCGCTGGAACACGCTCAGGCGCTCGTCCTTGGGTACGAGGGTGTTGGTGCCGACGTGGCCCGCCAGCGTCGTCTGCCAGTCGCCGCCGACCATCCACGGGCTGGAGACGGTGCCGTAGTTCAGCCTGGCGGTCTGCCCTTCGCCCAGGAAGTAGGTGCCCATCAGCGGGCCGCTGGTGATGAGGCCGCCCGCGGTGTAGCCCGAGGGACCGATGCCGCTGCCGATCAGGCGCTGGGGCTGGCCGTTGGTGGCGGTGTAGGCCGGGTTGTTGATCTGGAAGTAGCCGCTGTCGTTCCAGTCGCGGTCGATGCCTTCCTCGCGCTTCTGGTCGAACCACGAGACGCTGGTCAGCAGGTGCAGCCGGTCATCGAGCAGCGAGAAGCCGGCGGTGGCGGCGATGCGGTAGTTGAAGGCGTCGCCGTAGTCCGAGATGCCGGTGTCGGCGGCAAGCTTCACGCCGGTGTAGCCGGTGTCGAGGATGAAGTTGACGACGCCGCCCACCGCGTCCGAACCGTAGGCCGCCGAAGCGCCGCCGGTGATGACTTCGACCCGCTTCACCAGGTCCTGCGGGATCGTGTTGATGTCGACCGTGCCGCCCACGGTGGAGGCGACCGAGCGCTGGCCGTCGACCAGCACGAGCGTGCGCCCGACCCCGAGCCCGCGCAGGCCGATCGAGTTGATGCCCGCGCCCGCATTCGACAGGCCGCCCGAGGAACCGCCCGAAGTTCCGCTCCCGGCGATGGCCGGAAGCTGGTTCACGAAGTCGGAGATGTTGGCGGGCGACTGCGCGGCGATGTCCGCTTCGCCCAGCACCGCGACGGGCGTGGGGGCGCTGTAGCCGTCGCGCACGATGCGCGAGCCGGTGACGACGATGTCGCTGGTGGGGCCTTCGGCGATCTCGTCCGCCGGTGTCTGTGCCTGCGCCATGGCCGGGGTGGCCGACAGGAGCGGCGCCGCCGATGCCAGCAGCAGCATCCGGGCGGTGAAATTCTTCGACCTGTTTCGAGCGCCGGAAGTCCGACCCGCGCTCGTGATCTGGGTGGCGCTTGTTTCAGTGGCGCTGTGCATCGCGATAATTCCCTCCGGCCTGAACCATGTCTGCCGCAGGCGTCCCCGTTCCCGTCGTGAATGGAAGGCACGCGTTCGGTCGTACCGGCGAAAGGCCGGTCGGCGGATTCTTGCCCGCTGCTTTACGATCCGTTGCGTCCCCGCCCCGCGACGATCGCGAGGGTCCATTTTCGGAAAGTGCCCGTTGGCGCCGCTGCCCCGCGGTGCTCTTCCCGATGTCGACGATCTTAGCGGGAACGCCGCGCGTGATCCCATGAAAGATGGGGAGATTGCTGCAGCGGGTTGACAGAATCCGTCGCGAAAGGCGGTCTCGGCGCAGAAAAGGTGCGGCGCAGTCTTTTCGGGCGCATTTTCCGATCACCCAGCATTAGCGCGATTCGGAAATACGGCGACGCATTGCGATTTCGGTGCCGAAGCCGCAACCCGGATCGCCAACTCCGATGGGGAATCCATTGTCAAGTGGGCATTCGACGCAGGATTTCATCATCGACGGGGGTTGATCGCCTGATAAGATCGGGGATGCTGCACTGCGATATCTGTTAGTCTTGGCAGGTCATCACCGGCCGCTTCGCAAGCCATTTGCGCGGGCAGTCCAAGAACAGGGGTTGTTTTTCCGATGCCGATACAAGCAAGCACCAAACACTTCGGCAGATGCCTGCTCGGCGCGGCATCGGCGCTGGCCATGCTGCACGGCGCGCATGCGCTCGCTGCGCCCGTGCGCGTCCCCGCGTCTCCCGACGGAGCGTTGCTGCCGGTCGAGGCGGATGCGCAGAAGGGCAAGGTCCTGCTCGTGCTTCCCGCGCCGGACGCGGAGGGCGTCTCGGGCCGATACCTGTTCACGCAGGCGATCAAGACCGGTCTGGGCTCGGCCGGCATCCGTATCGACCGGGGCATGCAGGGCGACACCAAGGTACTGGCCTTCCGCCGCCTGGGCGGCAAGGTCGCCGTCGTCTTCGAGAACCCCCGCTACCGCGCGACCGGCGATACCGGCGTCGCCCGCGGCGCGCGCGCCAGCTTCCCGTTCAGCACCGTCGCCATGCTGGAGATCGTCGGCGAGGCGCCTGAAACCGGCCCGGTCAAGGTCGACCTGACGCCGCTGCTGATGGCCGATTCCATGGACCTCGCAGGTGCTCTCGGCGCCGGCGCCAAGGGCTACAGGCTGTCGGAAAAGCTCAGCGCGGTCGACACCGCCTCGATCAAGGTCTTCCCGCGCAACATCGAGCTGGAGACGGTGCAGACCTTCGCCGCCGACAGCGCCGGCCGCGAACTCGATATCCTCGCGCCCGATGGACGCGCGGTCAGCTTCACGGTCCACTCCTCGCTGGTGGCGCTGCCCGAGCCCGGCTTCAAGCCCCGCCGCTTCGACATCCGCTCGGGCGCCCATGCCACGCAGGTCTACGACTTCGGCACCCCGCTCGGCTCGCCGATGCTGGTCGAATACGCCAACCGCTTCCGCTTGGAGAAGACCGACCCGGCGGCCGCCCGCTCGCCGGTCAGGAAGCCGATCGTCTTCTACATCGACAGCGCCGCGCCCGAGCCGATCCGCACCGCGCTGGCGGACGGCGTGCGCTGGTGGGCCGACGCCTTCGACGCCGCCGGCTTCATCGACGCCTTCAAGGTGGAAATCCTGCCGCCCGGCGTGGACCCGCAGGACGTGCGCTACAGCATGGTCAACTGGACCGACCGGCAGAACCGCAGCTGGTCCTACGGCGGGGGCGTCATCGACCCGCGTACCGGCGAGATCATCAAGGGCAACGTCGTGCTGGGCGCGCTTCGGGTACGCCAGGACATCACGATCTTCGAGGGCCTCGTCGGCACCGCGCAGAACGGCAATGGCGGCCCGAACGACCCGGTTCGCACGGCTCTGGCGCGCATCAGCCAGCTCGGCGCGCACGAAGTCGGGCACTCGATCGGCTTCGTCCACAACTTCAAGGCCAGCCTCCAGGACCGCGCCTCGGTGATGGACTACCCCGGCCCCAAGGTCGACATCGCCGATGGTAACCTCAGCCTCGCGGATGCCTACGCCTCGGGCATCGGCAAATGGGACAAGTTCACCGTCGACTGGCTTTACGGAGAACCCGCCCCGGGTATGGATGCCGACACGGCCGCCGCCGCCAAGGCCGATGCGGCCGAGAAGTCCGGCATGATCTACGGCACCGACATCGACGGCCGCGCCGCCGACCTCGCCGTCCCCGGCGTCAACATGTGGACCGAGGGGCAGGACACGCCCGCCGACCTCGCGCATACGCTGGAAGTGCGCCGCATAGCGCTCGGCAACTTCGGTCCCGGGGTGCTGCTGGCAGGTGAGCCGCTGTCGAACCTGCGGCGCAAGTTCGTGCCGATCTGGCTGTTCCACCGCTACTCGATCGACGCCACCGGCAAGCTCGTGGGCGGGGTACGCTACGACTACGCCGTGGCGGGTGACGGGAGGCCGTCGCCGAGCCCGGTCCCCGCAGCCGAACAGCTGGCAGCGATGGACGCGATGGTCGCGACGCTCTCGGAGCGCGAACTGACGGTGCCTGGGCCGCTGTCGATGATGCTCTCGAGCGGCACGAGCGGACGCAGCGATGCCGAGGCGGATCCGGAAGTGCTGCTGGGCGCCGGTTCGGCCGTGTTCGACCCGCTGGTTGCGGCGCAGGTCGCCGCGCAGGTCACGCTCGACAGCCTGCTCGCGCCCACGCGCCTGACGCGCCTGCATATCCAGCACGGCTACGACGCCGGGCAGCCGGGCGTGATGGCGCTGCTCGACAAGCTGAGGCCGGTGATCGGGGCGCACGACCGGGCGATCACCCGGCGCATCGCGCAGACGACGCTGCTCGCGCTTGCCTCCGCCTCGCGCGATCCGGCCACGCCCGCCGATGTGGCGGCGGTGCTCGACGGCTTCCTCAAGGACATCGCGGGCAGCTTCGCCAAGGCCAGGCGCGGTTCCGAGGAGGGACTGTGGCAGGTGTCGATGGCTGGCACCTTGGGCGATCCCGCAAGGCTCGAAGCCGAGATCGACAAGCAGCGGCGACCCAGGCCGGATATCCCGGCAGGCATGCCGATCGGCGACACCGGGTGGTTCGACGACGTCCTGCCGAACTGATCGCTCCTTTCGCCCTGTTGCGTTTGAAATCGCGGAGGCTTGCGGCACTATGGTTCTGAAAACGAAAAAGGGGGCGCAAAGCAACATGGACATGCCGTCAGGCCGATTGAACTGGCTCGAACCGGCGCGAAGCCGGCCCATCCAGCACGAACTCGACGACACCGACTTCCGCCTGATGCGCGCGCTCGTCACCGAGGGGCGCGCATCGGACGTCTGGCTTGGCGACAACGTCCACCTGTCCAGCACGGCGGTCGCCCGGCGGCGCAAGATCCTGGAGGAAACCGGCTACATCACGCACTATTCGGCGAACCTCAACGTGCGCTCGCTGGGGTATGGGACGCTCGTGGTGGTGTCGATCGAGCTGATGTCGCAGGCGGAGAACGTGCTGCAGGACTTCGAACGCGCCGTCCTGCAAAGCCCCTCGATGCGCTTCTGCGCCTTCGTGACAGGAGACACCGACTTCCTGATGATCCTGAACGTGCAGTCGCTGGAGGACTACGACATGATCTACCGCAAGGAACTGTCGGTGCTGCCGCACGTCGCCCGCATCCGCAGCAGCTTCGTCCTGCGCGAAGTCGCGAACCGCCAGATTGCGCCCGCGATCCTGCAGGCGCACCGCTGACTTATTCGGCCGCAGCGAGGCTCCTGCTTTCGGGAGCCGAAGTCGGCGCGAAGCAGCGGGAGACATCGTGCAGCACGCCATCCAGCAGCATCAGCTCGGCGGGGGGCGCGTGGCTGATGAAGTGGATGGGGCTGGCAGTAAGGCCGTAGGCGCCGCTGTTGTGGACCGCGATCACGTCGCCTTCCGCCAGCGGCGGCAGCGGCACCTGGCTGCCCAGCCTGTCGATCGAGGTGCAGAGCGGCCCGCTGAGGTCCACCGGCTCGATGCCCTCGCCGCCGCCGACGCGGTGCATGCTGTAGTTGCGGCGGATCACCATGCCGAAATGGCCGGAGGCGGGCAGGTGGTTGTTCATGCCGCCGTCGCAGATGGCGATGCGCACGCCGCGCGAATGCTTGATCGAGACGACGCGCACGAGGAAGAACCCGGCCTCGCCGACCAGATAGCGCCCCAGTTCCAGCTTGATCTTCGCCCCGGCGAAGCGCGGGTCGGAGCGGAAGCGGGCGATATCCGGGAGGATCGCATCGGCCACGCCGGCCAGCGATAGCGCCGTGTCACCGTCGTGATAGGGCACGCCCAGGCCCGCGCCCATCACCAGGCTTTCGGGCGTCAGCATGGCCTTTTCGCACAGGTCCGCGAAGATGGAGAGGAAGCCCCGGTAGTTCTCGACGATGGCGTCGGGCTTGAGGCACTGGGTGCCTGAATAGATGTGCAGCCCCGCGATCCGAAGCCCCGGCATCGCGGCGATCTGCTCCAGCGCTTCCGGGGCATCGGGCAGGTCCACGCCGAAGGGGCTGGGACGCCCCGCCATCTGGTCGCCGAAGCCGCGCGGCACGCTGTCGGGGGCGACGCGCAGCAGCACCGGCTGGACCCGTCCGGCGGCGCAGGCGACTTCGCTGGCGATGCGCGCCTCGCGCAGCGATTCCAGCACCAGCAGGCCGATCCCGCCCAGGACCGCTTCCCTGATCTCGAACTCCCGCTTGGCTGGCCCGGTGAAGCTGACGAGGGCGGGGTCCCACCCCGCTTCGAGGGCGAGCCGGAATTCGCCGATCGACGACACGTCGAGCAGGTCGATCCTGCCGACCATCCAGCGCAGCAGCGCCGGGTTGGGGTTGCACTTGACGGCGAAACTGAGCGCCAGCCGGCCGTCGAAGGCAGTCCTGATCTCGTCGATCCGGGCGGCGATGTCGCCCGGAAAATAGACGAAGGCGGGTGTTCCGAACTGGTCCGCCGCCGCCGCCAGCCAGGCGTCGCGATCGAGGGTCATGCGGCTCGCTCGAGGGCGAAACGGCTGATCCTCTCGGCGGTGTCGAAGTTGTCCAGCGTGACCTCGTCGGCCCGGATTTCGATGCCGAGTTCCTGTTCCACGAAGGCGATCAGGGAAATCATGGCGATGGAATCCAGCGCGCCGGAGGAGAACAGCGGCGTCTGCGCATCGACGGGGCCGTCGAAGCCGGAAAGGGCGTGGAGCTGCTCGATGATCTTGTCGGTGGTGAAAGGCACGTCGTTCACTCCTGGAGAGAGATTTGCGGGCTTGGGGCGGCGGGGACGGTGCAGGCCCGCACCACGTCGGGCCGGGCGAGCTTGCCGCTCGCCGTGCGGGGCATCGGTGCGTCCCAGACGTGGATGGCGCGCGGGACCATGTAGGCGGGCATGACGCGGCGGCAGTAGGCCAGCAGTCCGTCGCGCGTGGCACCCGGCGTGAGCGTGGCGGCGATGTGGACGCTCTGCCCCAGCAGGTCGTCCGCGACGCCGAACACGACGAGGTCGGTCGCCATGCCGCTGCGGTGGACGAGGTCCTCCACCTCGTCCGGGCTGATGCGGAAGCCGCTGCTCTTGATGAGGGCATCGCGGCGGGAGACGAACCACAGGTCGCCGTCCTCGTCGATCCTGACGATGTCGCCGCTGTAGACGACGGGCTCGTCGCCGATGAGCGGCGCCAGCTCGGGGCAGGGCCTGATCTTCTCGGCGGTGGCCTCGGGGCGGTTCCAGTAGCCCTGGCTCACCAGCGGCCCGCGATGGACGAGTTCGCCCTGCTCGCCCGGCGCGGCGATGCCGGCGCCCTCCTTGATGACGTAGACTTCCGCGTTCGGGATGGCCTGGCCCATCGAGCCCATCTTCCGCGCGAATTTTTCCGGCGGCAGGAAGGTGGAGCGGAACGCCTCCGTCAATCCGTACATGAGGTAGATGCGCACGCCCGGCAGCACCTCGGGCATGCGCTCGAGAATGCTGGGCGGGACTTTGCCGCCCGAGTTGGTGATGAAGCGCAGCGAGGGCAGGGCCTGCGGCGATGCGTCGAGCAGGCGGATGAACTGGATCCACAGCGGCGGCACCGCGGCAAGGCCGGTGACCGCATGCTCGCGGATGGCCCGCACGATCTCGGTCGCCATCGCCACGGGCTGATGCACCACCGTCCCGCCGACCAGCATCATCGTGGTAAGCTGGTTGAAGCCGTAGTCGAAGCTGTAGGGCAGCACGCTCAGCAGCCTGTCGCCCGCGTGCAGCTGAAGATAGGATGCCACCGAAACCGCGCCGCAGACCACGTTGCGGTGGCTGAGCATGACGCCCTTGGGCTTGCCGGTGGAGCCCGAGGTGTAGATGATCGCGGCAAGGTCGGTTTCAGCGCCGGCGTGCGCCGCGCAGCCGGGCGCATCGGGCAGGTCGTGCCAGCAGGGTGCCGCGGCGCCGGGTCCGGTGGCGAGCACGGTCAGGCCTGCAAGGCCATCGCCCAGCGCCGAGGCGGCGGCGGGCTCCAGGATCGCCGCCCGCGCGCCGCTGTCCTGCACGACGTAGAGCAGCTGCTCGGCGGTCCAGGCGGTGCTGACGTTGACGAACACGCCGCCGATCCTGCTGACCGCCAGCATCGCGGCGACCTCGCGCATGCCCTTGCGGACCTGCACGGCCACGCGGTCTCCTGGCAGCACGCCCCGCGTCGTCAGGAACGCCGCGACGCGGTCGACCTCGGCGGCGACTTCGGCGTACGTCCAGGACCTTGCGGGATCGACGAGGAAGGTCTTGTCGCCCCTGTCCGGCAGGTTGTGGTCGAACAGGTCGAAGACGCTGCAAATCTCTGGGCGCATGTCTGGGTTCACCGGAACGGTCCTAGTCTGGGGTAGATCTTTGCGGGCGAGCCGACGACGATCGAGTCCGAGGGCACATCGGTGGTCACCGCCGAGTTCGCCGCGATGCGCACCCGGTCGCCGACGCGGATGGCGCCCAGAACCGTGGAGTTGGTGCCGATGAACACGTCGTCGCCGATCGTCGGGGCGCCGGGGCGCATGTTGGTGCCGATCGTGACGTTGTGCATCACGCCGAGGCGGTCGCCGATCACGACGTCGGGATGGATCGAGAGCGAGCCTTCGTTGTTGACGATGTGCATGTCGCGCCCGATCGTGACGCGGGGCGGGATCCAGATCTTGGTGACGTTCGCGACGAAGAAGTTCATCAGCCCGTAGAGCCGCGACACCGCGCCCCTCGCGACCGGATTGCGCCGCCCCTGGCCCCAGTGCCCCAGGCGGTAGAGGCACAGCGAAACGAAGGCGCCGTTGGTGATCGACGAGCCGTGGCGGCGATAGTCCGCGGCGACGACTTGCCATGCCGTCTCGCGCCGGGGGCCGTCGTCGGTGGGGGCGTCAGGCAAGATCGAGGGTCCGGTCGATGTCTTCGATGTCGGCGTGAAATACATCGTCGCTTCCTATCCCCACCACGAGCGAATAATCCTGCTGCTGCCGGTCGGTGAACAGCTTGAGCACCGCCACCGCGCGCGTCGGTGGCTGGATGACCAGCGCGCGGGCGCCGGGCGGCATCGCCACCAGCCCGTGAACCAGCTGGCTCCCCTCCACGCCCGCCACCACCGCGGCGCCCGCGCATACCGCCACGATCTCTTCGAGGGTGGACGTGGTGGGATCGAGCACGGTGAAGCCGTGGCGGGTCACCAGATGCTCCGCGATTTCGCACTCGTTGACGAGCAGGCGCTTCTCGCCGCTCGTGCCGCGCTGCAGGAAGACGCCGGGATGGCGGACCGGGGCACTGCCGACCAGACGCTGGCGCAGGTCCGCCGCGCGGGCCTGCTTGTGTGCGTTGTGAGAGCCGTCGTCGAACAGGATCAGCTCGTCGAACAGCATGGCCTGCGTCCTGACCGGCGTCATGCCGAGCGTGCGCTCATAGGCCGACTGATGCCCCTTGGGGACCATGGTGGCCATCGGCACTCCGGCGGCTTCGGCCAACCGGTAGGTGAGGCAGTCGTCGCTCAGCCAGTTGCCGAACCAGCGGTTGCCGACCCAGCTTTCGTACATCGCCGCGCGCGACACCTCGCGCGGGGCCAGTCCCAGCGGCCGCCGACCCGCACCCTGGCGCAGATGGCGCGCCGTATTGCCCGCATGGAGCATGCCGTCCATCAGCAGGACGTTCCGGATGCAGTAGCCGAGCGTGGGCGCCTGAGCCGAATCGAAGCCGCCGCGAAAGTCCCGGAGCACTTCCTCGACCGAGCCGAACTCCGACCCCCGGATGCGCTCGAGCTGGCCGGGGGCGACCAGTGCCGGGCGGACGTGGACGACGCTCGCAGGGGCGATCTCCCACTGCTCCGCCGCCCGGGCCAGCACGTCCCGCGGCTTCGCGCCCATCAGGCGGGACACGCCGTGCAGTCCAGGACGGAGGAAGGGACGCAGCATCTGGTTCTGCCCGCTCAACGCCACGGCGCGTGCCGGCGGGCAGGGAGACCGGTGCTGGAACGGCAGGATGAAACCAAGGTAAGTCACCAGTACGAAATGAAAATGGTGACGCAACCCTTCCACAACTGCGGTGCGATGCGTATCCGCTCGCATGGGGACGGGATAGTTGGCGGTGCGAAGGGCCATCTGGAAATTGGGGATGCCGGGGCGCCCGGCTCCATCGGGATGCGAGGCGGCTCGCCGGCCGCATCCCGATCTTCGGCCAGCGCCCTAGCTGCTGGGCGTCGGTTGCATGTCGAGCGCGGGCAGCCTCGGCGCGGCAGGTGCGCGTCGGAACGGGATGTCCGTCCGCAGGTCCGTCGCGGCCCGCCAGACCCACTCGATCGGCCCATAGCGGAACCGCAGGAACCACAGGTTTGCCACGCCGATCTGGACCGCGATCGCCCCCAGTCCGGCAAACAGCCGCGTCGGCCCATCCCAGGCCGCGAAAAGGCCGGCGCCGAACGGATAGAGCAGGGGAATGAATATCACCGACTGCATGATGTAGAGCGTCAGCGTCGCGCGGCCCACATTGGCGAGGGGACCCAGAAGAACGCGAGCGGAACTCTGCCACAGGCTGCAGAGCGCCAGGCCCCAGCACATCGTGGCGGCGAGGTCTTCCCAGCCTTCCAGGATGGCGCCGAGGATGCCTGCCGCCTCCGTTCCCGCAGCTTCATGCAGCAGCCTTGCACGGCCGAAGTGGAGGATGAGCACCAGCGCCAGCCCGCCGACGAGCGCAAGGATTCTGGCCCGGCGCAGCTCTGTCAGCCGCTCAAAGAAATTGGCGCGGCCCAGTACGAGGCCGACTATGTACAGTCCGAGAATCTGGGAGATGCGCCCCGACACCAGCATGAAGTGCCACTTGGTCACTTGCCCGGCCCACATGTTCGCGCGGATGACTTCCATCAGGCCTCCGTGCAGGTATGCCGACACGCCCGAATTGCCGCCCACGGACAAGGGCGCCGACAGGATGCCGGGTCCGGCGATCGCCATGTCCCACCACTGCAGGGGTTGCAGGAAGCATACGATGGCGATGGCGACCAGTGTGCGCTTCCCCCTGATCCTGGCGATCAGCAGCAGGGGCAGCCCAAGGGTGGCCAGCACCTCGATGATGTCCCCGGAATAGATCATGGCATGGGCGCAGCCGATCAATTCGAGAATGACGAGGCGCCAGGCGAACCACAGGGAATTGCGGGACGTCTTCGCTCCGGGTCGATCGATCAGCATGTAGAAGCTGAAGCCGAACCCTATCGACAGCAACGGGAAGGACTTGCCCATGAAGAGCAGGAACACGGCCTTGCTGGCCCAGCTGGGATCGGGATGGATCCAGTAAAGCTCATAGCCTTCCAGCATATGCACGAGAAACAGCGCCGACAGCGCGAACCCGCGCACGACATCGACGATCTGCAGGCGTTCGGTTTTCTGAGAAGGAATAGTGGTGCGAGACATGCCGCTCCCGCCCGTAGGAGTTCAGGTTCGACACTTGTACGTTTTTGGAGAGCGGCGAGGATATTGGTAATATTGTCCCCTCGATTTCATCCGCACCTGCCTAAACAATGCATTTCAGTGGGATATCGAGGTGCGGGCGGTGCGCCGATGGGCAGGGGAGGGCGCCCGGGCATCCCTCCCCTGCCGCCCCCGTCGGCGGCGGTTCCTGCGGTTCGGCGGTGGTCAGCGGCCGAAGTGGTACTTCAGGCGCAGGCCGTACATGCGCGGCTCACCCACCGAGGCGACTTCGAAGCCGACTTCCGGCGAGCCCAGGCCAGAGGCGAAGCTATAGTACTTTTCCTTGGTCACGTTGGTCGCGAACAGCGAGAGGTCGATCGGCGCGCCGGCGATCGAATCCCAACCGAAGTTGAGGTTCAGCAGGCCGAGCGAAGGCAGCGTGCTGAACGCGGCGATCGCCGGGTTCGGGTTCTCGCGGTCGATGTAGTTGACCAGCATCTTGGTGCGGTAGGTATAGGCCACGCCGAAGGAAACCCGGCCGATGCTCTCGTCCAGCGGCAGCGTGTAGTTCGCCGAGACGGTGAACTTGTGCTTGGGTGACAGCACTTCCGGATCGCCCGGCTCGAACGGCGCGGCGAGCGTGAAGTTCGGGTCGGTGTAGGTATAGAGCGCTTCCGGCACCGATTTGATCTCGGTGTGGAGGTAGGTGTAGCTGGCGGCGAGCGCGAGGCCCTCGAACGGGTTGAGCGTGGCCTCGGCCTCGAGACCGTAGATCTCGGACTTGCCGGAGTTGACCGGCGCCGCCGTCGACGCCTGCCCGCTGCCGGGCACGGCATTGAAGCCGACCTGAAGCTGCTGGTTGGCGAAGTCGTTGTAGAACGCGGCGAGGTTGAGCGTGCCGTTGACGGACCCGTGGAAGCTGCTCTTGAAGCCAAGTTCGAAGCTGTCGACCTTTTCGGGTGCGACCAGGTTGAGCGGGGCCGCCACGTTCGGCGCGATGGTGGCGGCGCGGTAGCCGCGTGCATACTTGGCGTAGACCATGGCGTCGGGCGTCAGGTTGTAGTCGAGGTCGATCAGCCAGGTCGGCTTGCTCGATTTCTGGTGCAGTTCCACCACGCAGCCGTCGGCGGTCGAGGTGGGATCGGTGCAGCGCGGGTTGGGCGCGCCCGGCAGGCTGGGGAAGGGGCCGTAGGACGGCGGATAGGCCAGCGTGTAGGTCTGGCGCAGGCTGGAGTTGCGCTGCTTGTCCCAGGTGTAGCGGAAGCCGCCGGTCAGCTTGAGCTGGTCGGTAAGGGCATAGGTCGCCTGCGCGTAGAGCCCGTAATCCTGGAAGAACGTCTTGCCGACCGTGTAGTTGACCGATCCGACGTGGATCGGCGGCACCAGCGCCGGGTTGCCGCCCGCCGCGATCACCTGCTGCACCGCGCCGAGATAGGTGAGCAGGCCGATCGGGTCGTTGCACCGGAAGTTCGCGCCCTGGTCGGTGCACGAGGCGAGGAACGGCGACTGGCTGCCGGCATAGCCCAGCGGATTGCTGATCTCGGCATAGGCGCCGACCTGCCAGTCGAGGCGATTGTCCATCGCCTTGCCCTGGATCTGCAGCTCGTCGGTGAAGGTGTACTGGTCGGCGGTCTTGAGGCCGGGCGGGGGCGAAATCTGCGTGAAGGGCACATGGTAGGTGCCGAGCGGCAGAGCCCCGCCGGTCAGCGCGCCGAAGTCGATGATGGCATCGAGGCCGAATTCCGGCGCGTTCATCGTCTGCTTGTATTCGGCGTAGCTGGCGATGTTCTTGACCGTCACGGTGTCGGACGCATGCCACGTGGTGGTGTTGATCACCTGCCACTGGTCGATCTTGTTGAACGACTTCGCCAGCGGGTTGATGACGTTGTAGAAGCCGGTGCCCTGCCGCGCCAGCTGGCCCGCGAAGAGGCCGCCGAGGCCCTCGGTCGGATCGACCGCGACGAGCTTGGTGATCGGCCCGTTGGTGTCCGAATGGACATAGGAGGCGATCAGGTAGTTCTCGAGGTCGGGCGTCAGGTCGGCGACCACGCTGAGCCGCAGCGCGTAGTAGTCGACGTCGTTGAAGTCCTTGGGACCGATGCCGCTCTGGTTCTTGAGGTAGCCGTCGCGGACCATGCGGTCGCCCGAGAGGCGGATCTTGAAGGTGTCCGCCAGCGGAATGTTGATCGCGCCCTGGACGCGGCGCGTGTCGTAGTTGCCGATGGTGCCCTCGAGGTAGCCTTCGAGCACGTCGGTCGGCTTCTCGGGCACGAGCAGCACGGCGCCGCCGGTGGTGTTGCGGCCGAACAGCGTGCCCTGCGGGCCTTTCAGGACCTGCACGTTCTGGAGGTCGAAGAAGCTGCCCGGCAGCACCCCGTCACCCGTGGGCAGGCCGTTGGAAGCGCCGCGCGGCGTCACGACCTCGGCGAAGTAGGTGCCCACCGACGGCAGGGTGCCGATGTCCTGTGCGAAGCCGCGGATCGCGAACGTGGTGTTCTCCGACCCGAAGTTGGAGTTCGACGAAAGCGACGGCGTATAGGTCGCCAGATCGCCCGCGTTGACCACGTTGCGGTCGGAGAGCTGCTCCTGGTTGAACACGGTGATCGAGATCGGCACGTCCTGCAGGCGTTCCTCGCTGCGACGGGCCGTGACGACGATGTCGTTGCTGCCGATGCTGACCCTGGCGCCGCTCTGCGCATCCTGCGCGAAGGCGGGCGCGGCCCACGCCAGCGAACTTGTTGCAAGAAGGACCATGCGTAAGTGGACGGATTTCATCGGCTCTCTCTCCCTGGCATGCGGTCCGCCCTCATTGAGTCGGGGTGGAAACGCCGTTCTCCCCCATGTTTGATATGAATCACCATGGCTCGCAAGGGGTGGAGGAAAGAGGAGATCGTGCCGCTTGGGAACGCAAGTGTTATTCTATAGCATTGATATAGAGCATATTTTCCATCGCTCTCGGCGCAAAAGCGGGCGCGTGGTTCTGCGACACGATATCGCTGGAGGGAAATCTCGTTCCGCCCCATGCGGTTGCCCCTCCGGCCGGCCGGTTGCCGCCGGCTCAAAAATTCATAAGTGGAAGGCCGGATGGAACGGAACGGCCAAGATATACTTCTCCCATGAGTTGAAGTAGCGAATCCGCCACGTGCGGCCGATGTGCCCTTTCCCGATGCTGGAATGACAAGAGCCGATCCCGATGAACGACGCCCCTGATCCCGCGGCCCGGCGCGACGCCGCGCTGGCGCAGTACGCTGTCCTGGACACCCCGCACGAGGATGCCTTCGACGAGATTGCCCAGCTCGCGTCGGCGATCTGCCGCACGCCGATCGCGGTCGTCAATTTCGTGGGCAGCGACCGGCAGTTCTTCAAGGCCGAAGTCGGCCTCGGCGTTCGCGAGACACCGCTGGAAACCTCGTTCTGCATAAAGGCGCTGCAGGGAGAGCAGGATTTCCTGGTGGTGCCCGACGCCACGCAGGACGGCCACTTCAGCCAGAATCCGCTGGTGACGGGCGAGCCCGGTCTGCGCTTCTATGCCGGTGCGCTGCTCAAGACCACGCAGGGCACACCGATCGGGACGCTCTGCGTGCTCGACTACGAGCCGCGTGATCTCGATCCCCTGCAGGAGCAGGCGCTCAAGGTTCTCGCCCGGCAGGTGATGACGACGCTGGACCTGCGGCGCGCCGCCCTCGTCGCCGACCAGCAGCAGGCGCGTCTGCGCCGTGCCCAGAAAGCGGGCAAGGTCGGGCTGTTCACGCTCGATCTGCAAGACGGCACGGTCACGCCGACAGCCGAGTTCTGCCGCCTCCATGGCCTGCCGGCGGCGTCGCAGTATCCCGCCTCGGCCTTCGAGGCGCAGATCATCGCGGAGGACCATCACCTCATCACGACGCCCGCGGCGCGGCGCCGGGGGGAAACCGTGCGGGAGGTGGAATACCGGGTGCGGGACGCGGAGACGGGCGAAGTCCGGTGGCTGGCACGCGCCGGGGAAATGGAATTCGACGAAGCCGGCACGCCCATCCGCTTCGTCGGCATCGCCCGCGACTTCACCCGGCAGCGCGAAGCGGCCGATGCGCTGGCCCGTAGCGAGGAGCGTTACCGCGCGCTGTTCGAGGCGGTGGATGACGGCTTCTGCATCATCGAGTTCTTCGACGGGCCGCACGGCCCGCTCAGCGACTACGTCCATGTCGAGGCCAACGCCGGGTACGAGCGCCAGTCGGGCATCGCCGACGTGGCGGGCATGACCTTGCGCGAGCTCGAGCCGGACGACGCGGAAGGCTGGGCGGAACTTTACGGCAACGTGCTGCGCACGGGCGAGCCGATCCGCTTCGAGCGCTATTTCCTCGCCGCCGGCCGCCACATCGAAGTGTCCGCGGCGCGCGTCGAACCCGCGAGCCGGCGGCAGGTGTCCGTCCTGTTCCGCGACATCGAGGCGCGCAAGCGGGCCGAGGACGCTCTGCGAAAGAGCGAGGCCCTGGCGCGCGAGAACATCGACCGGGTGAACCTCGCGCTGTCGGCGGGTGCGATCATCGGCACGTGGTTCTGGGACATACCCAACGATCGCTTCACCGTCGACGAGGCGTTCGCCGAGGCCTTCGGCCTAGATCCGTCATTGAGCCGCGATACGCTCAGCCTGGCGCAAGTGGTCGCATCGGTGCACCCGGAAGACCGCGCCGGACTGGCCGAGGCGATGGCAGAAGCGATCCAGCGCGGCGGCTCCTACGCCCATCCCTACCGGGTGCGGCGGGCCGACGGGCGCTACTACTGGATCGAGGCCAACGGCCGGGTCGACCGCGCGCCCGACGGCTCGGCGCTGAGCTTCCCCGGCGTGCTGCTCGACATCGAGCAGCGGCGCACCATCGAGGAAGAGCGCGACCGCGCCGCGGCTGCGCTGCGGGCGCTGAACGAGACGCTGGAACAGCGCGTGGTCGAGCGTACGGTCGAACTGATGGAGGCCGAGGAACAGCTTCGGCAGGCGCAGAAGATGGAAGCCGTCGGCCAGTTGACGGGGGGCCTCGCGCACGATTTCAACAATTTGCTCGCCGGGGTCTCCGGGGCGCTGGAGATGGTGGGCACGCGCCTCAGCCAGGGGCGCCTCGCCGATGTCGACAAGTATCTCGTCGCCGCGCAGGGCGCCGCGCGCCGGGCGGCCGCACTGACGCACCGGCTGCTGGCGTTCTCGCGGCGCCAGACGCTCGATCCCCGGCCCACCAACGTCAATGCCCTGGTGAACGGCATGACCGATCTCATCCAGCGCACCGTCGGCCCCGCGATCAAGGTCGAGACGGTGGGCGCGGGGGGACTCTGGTCGACGCTGGTGGACCCCAGCCAGCTCGAGAACTCGCTGCTCAACCTGTGCATCAACGCGCGCGACGCCATGCCCGACGGCGGGCGGATCACCATCGAGACCGCGAACAAGTGGCTCGACCGCAACGGCGCGCGTACCCATGACATGCCCGAGGGCCAGTATCTGTCGCTTTGCGTGACCGACACGGGCACCGGGATGACGCCGGGCGTCATCGCCAAGGCCTTCGATCCGTTCTTCACCACCAAGCCGCTCGGCCAGGGCACCGGGCTGGGCCTGTCGATGATCTACGGTTTCGCCAAGCAGTCCGGCGGGCAGGTGCGCATCTATTCGGAAGTGGGCGCGGGGACCACGGTATGCATCTATCTGCCGCGCCACTACGGCGATTCGGTCGAGGATCGCATGGTGCCGGTGGACGTGCCGCTCCCGGCGGCGGAGGCGGGGGAAACCATTCTCGTCGTCGACGACGAGCCGAGCGTGCGCATGCTCGTGACCGACATCCTCGAGGACCTGGGTTATACCGTGATCGAGGCTGCGGACAGCGTTTCGGGTCTCCAGGTCCTGCAGTCCGACATCCGGATCGACCTGCTGGTCAGCGACGTCGGCCTGCCGGGCGGCATGAACGGCCGCCAGATGGCCGACGCCGGCCGCGAGACACGGCCCGACCTCAAGGTGCTGTTCATCACCGGCTATGCCGAGAATTCGGTGATCGGCAACGGGCACCTGCAGCCGGGGATGCAGGTCCTCACCAAGCCGTTCGTCGTCGAGACCTTCGCCGCGCGCGTGCGCGACCTGATGGGGGAATGAGGCGCCGCCGGGCCGTCAGGCGATCTGCCTGGCGGCCTGCGCGGCGGCGAGACTGGGCGAAAGTCCCGGTCGCCCGAAGTAGTAGCCCTGCGCCTCGTCGCAACCCTGTTCCTTGAGCAGATCGAGCTGGTCCGCCGTTTCCACGCCTTCGGCCAGCACGGGCACGTTGAGGCTCTGGCCCAGCGCCAGCACCGCCTTGATGATCGCGCGGGCCTGCGCGCTCGACTGCGAACGGAGCAGGAAGGACTTGTCGATCTTGATCTTGTCGAACGGAAACGAGTGGAGCGTGTCCAGCGAGGAATAGCCCGTACCGAAATCGTCGATGGCGATGCTGACGCCAAGGCTCTTGATCTGGCGGAGCAGGTGCAGCGCGCGCAGCTTGTCGCCGATGATCGCGGTTTCGGTGATCTCCAGTTCTAGGCGCCTCGGTGAAAGCCCGGTCTCCAGGAGGACACCGCGCACGATCTCGACGACTTCGTTCTGCGAAAGCTGGATGGCGGAGAGGTTGACCGCCACCTTCAGGTCCTGGGGCCAGTTGCGCGCCTCCCTGCAGGCTTCGCGCAGGACCCACTCGCCGATGCGGAAGATTTCGCCCGTCTCCTCCGCAATCGGGATGAATTCGTCCGGCGGGACCTGCCCGCGCGTCGGGTGCTGCCAGCGCAGCAGCGCCTCGTAGCCGTTGAGTTCGCCCGTCGCGAGGCCGTGCTGGGCCTGGTAGAGGACGGACAGCTCGTTGCGGTCGATCGCCTGGCGCAGGTCGTTGGACAGCTGGCGGCGAGCGCGCGCGGTCTCGTCCATCTCGGGCTCGTAGTAGGCGATGCGCTCGCCGACATTGGCCTTGGCGCGGTACATCGCAAGATCGGCGTTGTTCAGCAGTTGCTCGCGCTGCTGCCCGTCATGGGGGAACACCGCAAGGCCGATGCTGGCGTCGAGCAGGAAGCAGTTGTCGTCGGGGCCGAACGGGGTCGCGAAGCAGGTATCCAGGCGGCTGAGGAACCCGGCCAGCTCGGCCTTGTCCTTGAAGCGCTTGGCGGCGGCAAACTCGTCGCCGCCGAGACGGGCCACCACTTCGCCTTCCGCCATCACGTCGAGCAGGCGCATCGAAAGGTGCTGCAACGCGGCATCGCCGGCACCGTGGCCGCGGGTGTCGTTGATTTCCTTGAAGCGGTCGAGGTCGATCATGACCGCCGCCAGCTGATGGCCGAAATGGCGCGCCTGCCCCAGTTCGGCATCGATCCAGTGGGCGAAGCTGGCCCGGTTGGGAAGACCGGTGAGGGCGTCGTGCATCGCCATGTGCGCGATCCTGGCGTCCGAGCGGCGCCGTTCGGTGATGTCCTCGAAGGTCGTGACCCATCCGCCATCGGGCATCGCGCAGCCCGTCATCGAGACGACAAGCTCGTCGCCCAGGTCCAGCAGGACGGATGAGGTGCCATGATCGGCGGGCGGCAGGGCGAGCAGGCGGTGCAGTTCGTCCATCCGTCCTGGCGGCACCGCCGCGTGCGCGTGCGCTTCCAGCACCAGCCGCGCGACGTCCGCGGGCGTCATGTCGATCAGCGAAAGCTCCTGGTCGATGCCCCAGATTTCCTTGAACCGGGCATTGACCACCAGCAACCGCTCGTCCGGCCCGAACAGGCAGAGGCCCTGGTACATGTTGCCCAGCGCTGCATCGAGATGGCGGGCCATGGCCTTGAGGCGGTCCTCGTCCTCCTTGAAGCGGGACATGTCGCGCGTGATCTTGGCGAAACCGATGTGGTCGCCATTCTCGTCGGCGATCTTCTCGATCGTGACGTGCGCCCAGAAGCGGCTGCCGTCGCAGCGCACGCGCCAGCCCTCGCCGGTGAACTTGCCGGTCTGCGCGGCGATCGCGAGCGCCCGTTCGGGCACGCCTTCGGAGCGTTCCCCGGGGGTGTAGAAGCCGGCGAGCGGCAGGCCTATCGCCTCGCTCGCGGTATAGCCCTTCAGGCGCTGAGCCCCGGCGTTCCAGTTGGCGACGATACCGTCTAGGTCGAGCATGTAGATCGCGCAGTCGGTGATGCCCTTCACGAGGATCGTCATGTCGCGCTCGCTCGCGTGGATCGCCAGGCGGGCCTGACGCGCCACGGCCAGCACCGAGATGCAGACCGCCAGAATGCCGAGCGCCCCGGCAGCGATCGCCGCGCCCATGCCTTCGGGCGACATCAGGACGCCGGTTCGCAGGTCGAGCGGCGCGGGCACCAGCCGGACGGCCGTCATGCCGGTAAAGTGCAGCAACACGATCGAAAGCGTCATCAGCAGGCCCGCCCCGACGCCGCTGCGCACCGAGCGACCGCGCACCGCCAGTGCGAGGGCGGGGCCAATGGGCAGCACCGCGAACAGCAGCGAGAGAGCGAGGTATCCGCCGTTCCAGCGGATGTCCGCCGGCATTTCCAGAGCGGACATGCCGATGTAGTGCATCGCCGCGATGCCGCCGCCGCCGAGCAGGCTGGCAAGCGCCAGTCCCTTGCGGTCGGGCCGGGCGAGGGCGATGGAGAACGACATGGTCGTCATCGCGATCGCGGTCACCAGCGAGACGACCGTCGCGGGAAGCCGGAAGCCGGCGATCACGCCCGGATCGTATCCCAGCATGGCGACGAAGTGAGTCGCCCAGATGCCGAAGCCGACTGCGATGCCGGCGCCGCAGATCCACCGCGTCACCGCATGGCCCGAAAGGTAGCGTGCATGGCGAAGCAACTGGACCGAGCTCATCGTCGCGATGACGCAGATCAGCGCCGCCAGGAGAACGAGCAAGCCGTCGTGCTGGTCGTGGATGCACAGCAGAACATCGAACATCGGAAAAAATGAGCCCCCGGGGTTTAGGAGCGCTTTTGGTAGCCGCTGTTGGTTAACGAGCGCCTAAGCCTCTTTCCCATAGGCATTTTCTCGGCCAGAAATTGCTACGCCGCCGGGAAGGTCACGGTGACGCGCAGGCCGGGGCCGGCGTCGCCCAGTTCCAGTCCCGCGCCGAGCCGCTCGACCACGGCCTTGACGATCGCCAGGCCGAGACCGCTGCCGGCGGGGCCCTGCTCGCCCTGCAGGCGGGCGAAGCGATCGAGAGCGTGGCCGCGCAGGGCGGCCGGAATGCCCGGGCCGGTGTCGGTGACGGTCAGGCGCACGCGCTCGCCCCGTTCCAGCATGATCGTCGCCGTGCCGTCCCCCCGGTTGTAGCGGATGGCGTTGTCCACGAGGTTGGAGAGCATCTCGAAGACCAGCGTCCGATGCCCCGCGATCAGTACGGGGCCTTCGCCCTCGCAATCGAGCCGCAGCTCCACGTCGGCGTCGATCGCCTGGTGGATGCGGCGGGATATGACCGCGCGGCTGACTTCCCTGAGGTCGATCCGCACGAACGGCGGCTGCTCGCCCGCCTCGTCCGCGCGGGCTAGGGCGAGGAGCTGGGTCAGCAGGCGTTCCAGCCGGTCGGCTGCTTCGCCGATCTCGTGCAGGGCCTCGTTCGATCCACGCCGCGCGAGGGCGAGCTGCACCTTCAGCACCGAAAGCGGCGTGCGCATCTGGTGCGAGGCATCGGCGGTGAAGCGGCGCATGCCGGTCGTCGCCTGGTCCAGCTGGGCGAGCAGGCGGTCGAACGAGCGCGACAGCGGCTGCAGCTCGGCGGGCAGAGGCCCGGTCTCGAGCGGCGAAAGGTCGGGCGCGGCACGGGTGTCGCGCGCCTCGATCACGGTGCGCAGTTCGGCGAGCGGGCGCAAGCTCCAGCCCAGTGCGGGGCGGATCAGGAGCAGGACGATGCCGACCAGCACGAACTCGCCGATCAGCAGGGCGGTCATCAGCCCGCGCTCCAGAGAGCGCCGGTTTTCGAGCGTTTCGGCCACCTGCACGACGACCGGAGCCGATATGCGGGGCAGGTCGCGCCGGACCTCGGCGATGCGGATGCGCTGGCCGCGATAGTCGGCGAAGCGGAAGCGCGCGCGCTCGGCCGAGAGGGCGGAGAGGGGGGGCGCGGGAAGGTCGGCGTAGCCTGTCAGCATCCGGTTCCCCACGGCGATGCGGTAGTAGACGTTGTCGCGCTCGGAATTCTCCAGCATCCCGAAGGCTGCGGGCGGCAGGTCCAGCGTGATCTCGCCGCGCTCCACCTGCACGGTTTCCGCGATCGCCCCCAGCGCGCCGCCCAGCACGCGGTCGTTGGTGCGGCGCACGACGTCCGAGATCAGCACCCAGCCGATGAGGCCCAGCGCCAGCGCCGGGATCACCAGCGGCACCATCATCGCCGTCAGCAGGCGATGGCGCAGAGAAACCGCGCTTTTCGGCGACTGCGTCATGGACGGTCGAGCATGTATCCGACCCCGCGCACGGTGCGGATAGCCGGGCCATCGGGCGCCAGCTTGCTGCGCAGGCGCGTCACGTTCACTTCGAGCGCGTTGGAGCCGACCGGATCGTCGAAGCCGAAAACCTCGGCCTGCAGCGTCTCGCGCGGGACGATCTGCCCGGCCCGCGCCGCCAGCGCTTCCAGCACCGACCATTCGCGGCGGCGCAGCTCGACATGACGGCCATCCACCTCGACACGGCCGGTGGAGCGGTTGATGGTCATTGCGCCGATGCGCATTTCCGGCGCCGCGTCACCGCCCCGCCGCCGGCCGAGCGCGCGGACGCGGGCCTCGAGTTCCTCGACCTCGAAGGGCTTGCGCAAGTAGTCGTCGGCGCCGAGGTCCAGCCCGCGCACGCGGTCGTCGAGGCCGTCGCGCGCGGTGAGCATGAGCACCTGCGCCTGATCGCCCCGGGTGCGGAGGCGGGCCAGCACTTCGAAGCCGTCGATGTCGGGCAGGCCGACGTCGAGGATCACCAGCGAGTAGGGTTCGTTCGCCAGGATCGACAGCGCTTCCTCCCCGCAGCCGACATGGTCGACGGCGTGGCCGGCGGCGCGCAGCAGGGTGACGACCCCGCGCGCGAGGGCCGCGTCGTCCTCGACGATCAGGATCCGCAAGGCGGGAATCCGTGAAAGGTGAATGACAGGTTGCAATCGTAGAGCATCGGCACTGCTTATCCGACATTCGATCCGGAAAGCGAGAGGAACCGAAATGCGCATCGTCACCCCTGTCCTGGCTCTGGCCGCGCTGCTCGCGGTGCCGGCGGCTGCCCAGCGACCGGCCGCGCCGCAGCGCCCGGCGGGCTACCCCCGGTCGTACGACGCGACGATCGCCGATGCCCGCATCGAAGGCCGCGTGCGCATCTACGCGAATGCCGACCGCGCCGAACTGGTCCCGGTCGTGGCCGAGTTCAAGCGCCGCTTCCCCGGTATCCAGGTCTTCTACGCCGATATCGGCTCGACCGAGATGTACAGCCGCTACGTGCGCGAGACCCGCGCCAGGCAGTACTCGGCCGATATCGTCTGGTCCTCGGCGATGGACCTGCAGATCAAGCTCATCAACGACGGTTACGCGCAGCAGTACGCCAGCCCCGAGAAGCCTTACCTGCCCGACACGGCGGTGTGGAAGAACATGGGCTTCGGCGTGACGGCGGAGCCGATCGGCATCGTCTACAACCGCAAGCGGGTTCCCGCCGCGCAGGTCCCGCGCAGCCACCAGGACCTCGAAACCCTGCTCCGAACCCGCCGCGCGGCCTTCGCCGGCAAAGTCGCGACGTTCGACCCGGCGCTTTCGAACACCGGCTACCTCTATCTTTCGCAGGACTTCCAGACGACCCGCGACACCCGCAGCCTGATGGAAGCGATCGCGGCGACCAGGCCGGTGCTGGCGACCAACACCGGGCCGATGCTGGCGGGGGTCTCTTCGGGCAAGCTGGCCATCGCCTACAACGTGATCGGCTCCTACGCGCTGGAGCAGGCGCGGCGCAATCCGAACCTCGGCGTGGTGTTCCCGCGCGACTACACGCTGGTGACCTCGCGCATCGCCTTCATTTCCCGCGAAGCGCGCCATCCGGCGGCTGCGCGGCTGTTCCTTGACTTTCTCCTCTCTCGCGCCGGGCAGTCGCAGCTTGCCCGGCACAGCCTCTGGCCGGTGCGTAGCGACGTTCCTTCGCGCCGGTTGCCTGCGGGGCAAGCGCGCGTCGTGCGCGTCGGGCCCCAGCTTCTCGTCAACCTCGATCGCCTGACCCGGGAGCGCTTCCTGCGCGACTGGAACGCGATCCTGTCCTCCGGAAACACGAATCCATGACACGCACCTTGTCCACCGGCGCGGCCCTCGTCGCGCTGATCGCGTCGACCCCGGCGCTCGCCCAGACGCCGAGCCGTGACGACCTTGCCGACCTCGTGCGCGCGCAGGCCGCCGAGATCGCCTCGCTGCGCCAGCGCGTCGAAAAGCTGGAGACGGAGCGCGCCGTGGCCGCGGCAGCGCCGCAGGCACCCGCGCCGGTGCTGGCCGCAGCAGAGCCGGTGACGCCGCCCGCGCCGATCGTGACCCAGCCCTACGCCGCCCAGCTGCTGCCCCCCGGCCCCGCCGAGCGCGACATCGAGCGCATCCGCGCGGCAGCGGTCGCGGCAGCCGGCGGCAGCACCGAATGGGGACAGGGCCTCCCCGTATTCCACTCCGCCGACGGCATGTTCACCTTCAAGCCGCGCGGGCGCATCATCACCGACGTGAGCACCTCGACCGGTTCGAAGTACGAGGGCCGCAACCTTACCACCACCGGCATGCGCGCGCTGCGCATGGGCCTCGAAGGCACTGTCGGCACGCACTTCTTCTACCAGTTCGAGAGCGACTTCTCGGAGAACGAAGTCGACGTCGTCACCGCCTTCATGGGCTGGCGCAACCGCATCTCGCCGGGGCTCGACTACGACGTGCGCATCGGCCACCTGTTCAACGACCGCAGCTTCGAAGGCTCGACCGGCTCGGATTCGACGCCGTTCCTCGAGCGTACCGTGGTCGCCACCGCGATCATCCCGCAGCGCGCCTTCTACGGCCTGGGCATCATGCCGCGCCTGTTCTGGAAGACCGGCCACGCCTCGCTGACGGTGACGGGAGACCGCATCGACGGCGACCAGTCCACCTCGGACAACCGCACGGTTCTGGGCCGCGCGCACTGGAACCCGATCAAGTCCGACCGCCAGGTCCTGCACCTCGGCATCTGGGGCTTCGACGAGCATCTCCAGCCGGGGCGCGGCACCCTGACGCGCAACACGGTGATCGGCGGCCGCTTCAGCGGCGGATTGCGCCTCTCGACGGGCACGCTGCTCGGCGGGACCGGCACCACCGGCTACGGCGCCGAACTGGGCGGCTATTCCGGCCCGGTCTGGGTCATGGCCGAGGCCGGCGAGCGCCATGCGCGGCTCGATAGCGGCCGCCCGGACTTCGTGACCAAGGCGTGGAGCGTGTCGGGTGGCTGGTTCCTGACCGGCGATCTTCCGCCCTACAACCCGCGCCTCGGCAGTTTCGGCCAGCCCAAGGTCAAGCGCTCGATCTTCGAGGGCGGCCCCGGCGCGATCGAAGTCACCGCGCGCTACGAAAACCTGGCCTTCGACGACATCGTCACCCCCGCCGATGGCTGGGCGGCGACGCTGGGCGTGAACTGGTATCTCAACAGCTTCACCCGCTTCCAAGTCAACGCGATCCACTGGAACACCGACAACGCCGCCGGTGCCTACACCGGCAAGGACGACGGCGAGACGCTCTCCGCCCGCGTCGGCGTGACGTTCTGAACCGCACCCAACCAGACATAGGACGAACATGAGCCTTGCCCTGATCGGCTTCCTGATGGTGGCCACATTCATGACGCTCATCATGACCAAGCGGATGACACCGCTGGTCGCGCTGATCGTCGTGCCCACGCTTTTCGCGCTGCTCGCCGGCTTCCATTCCGGCCTCGGCGCCATGATGATCGACGGGTTGAAGAACCTCGCGCCGACCGGCGTCATGCTGCTCTTCGCGATCCTGTTCTTCAGCACCATGACCGACACCGGCCTGTTCGACCCGCTGGTCGGCAAGCTGATCCGTCTGGTCCACGGCGACCCGATGCGCATCCTGATCGGCTCGGTCGTGCTCTGCGCGCTGGTCAGCCTCGATGGTGACGGCTCGACGACCTACATCATCACGATGGCGGCCATGCTGCCGCTCTACAAACGCTTCGACATGAACCGCCTGCATCTCGTCTGCCTGCTGATGGTGACCAGCGGCGTGATGAACCTGACCCCCTGGGGCGGCCCGACCGCGCGCGCGGCCAGTGCGCTCAAGCTCGATCCCGCGACGCTGTTCGTACCGCTGATCCCGGGCATGATCGCGGGCCTCGTGTTCCTGATCGGCCTGGCGATCCACTTCGGCCGCAAGGAACGCCGCCGCATCGGCACGATCGAGATGCCCACGACGCTCGAGGCGAGCGACCTTGCGGTTTCGCAGTATCCCGAGGCGCGCCGGCCGAAGATGATCTGGTTCAACGCCGCGCTGGTCATCGCGCTGCTGGTCCTGCTGGTCTGGGGCGTGCTGCCGCTGCCGATCCTGATGATGCTGGCCTTCGCGATCGCCATGATCGCCAACTACCCCGACACCGCGACGCAGAAGGAGCGCATCGCCGCCCATGCGGGCAACGTGCTGGCGGTGGTCGGCCTGATCTTCGCGGCGGGCATCTTCACCGGCATCCTCTCGGGCACCGGCATGGTCGACGCGATGAGCCACGAGGTCGTGAACTTCATCCCGCCCGTGCTGGGCCCTTACATGGCTCCTATCACGGCGCTATTGAGCCTGCCGTTCACCTTCTTCATCTCGAACGACGCCTTCTACTTCGGCATGCTCCCGATCCTCGCCGAGGCGGGCGCCCACTACGGGGTGGAGCCGATCGCCATCGCCCGCGCCTCGCTGATGGGCCAGCCGGTCCATTTGCTCAGCCCCCTGGTGCCTTCGACCTACCTCCTGGTCAGCATCGCCGGCGTCGATCTTGCCGACCACCAGCGCTTCACGCTGGTCCCAGCGGCGCTGTGCTGCCTGGTGATGACCGTGGTGGGCATGCTCGTGCTGGCGTTCCCCTTCGTCGGATGACGGGGGAGGGCGCGAATACGGGCAAAGGAGCGCGGCGCACCGTCCTGCGCTTCCTTGCCGCGCTGGCGCTGGGGGCCGTGGGGGGCGCGCTGTTCTGGTCGATCGGCGCGCCGCTGCCGTGGGTGCTCGGCTCGATGATCGCCTGCGCGGGCGGCAGCATAGCGCGACTGCCGATCGAGGCATCGGGCGCCAGCCGCCGCCCGATGGCGGCGGTGATCGGCGTCGTGCTGGGCAGCGCCTTCCATCCCGGTCTGTTCGCGCAGGCCATGCAGTGGATCGTGCCCATCGCGCTGCTGCCGCTGTTCCTGGCGACCTCCGCCTTCGCCTGCATCCTCTACTTCCGCCGCGTCGCCAAGTTCGACCCGCCGACCGCCTATTTCGCCGGAATGCCGGGCGGCATCGCCGAGATGGTCGTCATGGGCTCCGAACGCGGCGCGGACGAGCGCACCATCGGCCTGATCCACGGCGCCCGCATCTTCCTCGTCGTGTTCATCCTGCCGTTCCTGATCCGCGCTTTCGAGTCCGGAACCCACGCACCGGTCATGGCAGCGGCGCAGGTGGTGGGGCAGGCGAGCTGGTCGCTGCTCCCGTGGGCGCTCGGTTGCGTCATCGTCGGCGCAGCGCTGGGCAAGGCGCTGCGCCTTCCCGCGTGGCACCTGATGGGCCCGCTGTTCGTCAGCGCCGCCGTGCACCTTTCGGGCCTAAGCGACTTCCATATCCCCGCCTGGGCGATCGCCGCCGCGCAAGTGGGGCTGGGCGCGACGATCGGCTGCCGCTTCGTCGGCCTATCCTTCCGGACGCTGGTCCGCACGCTCGTGCTGGCGGCGGGGTCTACCGCAATCCTGCTGGTCGTGACCTTCTGCTGGTCATTCGCGATCGGGTGGGGCACGGGGCTCAACCCGGCGCTCGTCGCGCTGGCCTATTCGCCCGGCGGGGTGGCGGAGATGAGCATGGTCGCGCTCAGCCTGTCGCTCGAGGCGGGCTTCGTGATCGTCCACCACCTCGTGCGCGTGATGCTGGTCATCGCTGGCGCGCCCTTCGCGTTCCGCATGATGGGAGCTCCCGATGAAAGCGCCTGATCCGCTACGGCAGAAGATCGCCATTCTCTACCAGGCGCTCGAACCGCCGGTTATCGACGGCGCGCGCAAGGAGGCCAAGCCCGGCGGTTATTCGGACAGCGGCGCCGACATTGGCGCGGCGCTCGTCTCGGCGGGCTGCACGCTGGTGACGCCGGTGGCTGATCCCGATCGTGCGAGCGTGTTCGACTGGGTGTGGCCCGATACGCCGGAGGGCATTGCCGAGGCTCTCGCAGCCGGCGCGACGCTGCTATGGGCCAATACCGTGGTGTTCGCAGGACATCCGATCGAGGAGGCGAGCCGCCGTGCCTGGATCGTCGGTCCCGACCCGCAGGCAATGCAGGCCATCGATGACAAGCGGGCAACCAATGGCCGGCTTCGCGATGCGGGCCTGCCGGTCGCGCGCTCGTGGCTGATCGACGGCGATGCGCCTGACGTCGACGCGTTCATCAGGCCGTTCGCCGACCGCTTGCCGCTGGTGGTGAAGCCCCTGCGCGGGCGGGGAAGCCAGGGGGTAAGCGTCGCGCGCGACTTCGACCAGCTCAGCCTCCAGGTCACGGCCCTCGCGGCAAGCCGGCGCTTCGGCGCGGCGATCATGCTGGAGCAGTTCCTGCCGGGCGAGGAGATCACGATCACCGTGATGCCTGCCGCCGCCCACCCCGGTAAACACGCACCTTTCGCGCTCCCTCCGATCCGCCGCTTCGACCAGGTGGGCGATGTCGCGCCCTACAACGGCGACGTGCCGGTGAGCCGCAACAGCGCGGCGCTGACGCTCGACGAATGCGCCGATCCCGCCATCGTGGCGGTGACCGCCGCCTGTGAGACCGCCGCCGCGCTGCTAGAAATTCGCGCCACCATGCGCATCGACTGCCGGGCCGACGCCGACGGCACGTTCCTGCTGTTCGACGTCAACGCCAAGCCCAACCTTACCGGCGCCGGACGGCACGGCCGCGAGGACCAGAACAGCCTCTCCACCCTCGCCGCCGCCGCGATCGGTTGGCGCTACTCCGACTTTCTGCTCGCGGCCGCGCGCGCCGCATGGACCAACAAGGAACATCCCGAATGACCGACCTGTGGCAGCATATCGTTGCCGACTTCTCCAACATCGGCTCCCCCGCCGCGCTCGCCGCGTTCGGGCAGGTGGTGCTGATCGACATCATGCTGGCAGCGGACAATGCCATCGTCGTGGGCGCGCTGGCCGCGGGCCTGCCGCCGGTCATGCGCCGCAAGGTGATCCTGATCGGCGTGATGGCCGCGCTGGTCCTGCGCGTGGCCTTCGCACTCGTGGTCAGCCAGCTGATGCAGGTCGTCGGCCTCGTCTTCGCGGGCGGGCTGCTGCTCGTCTGGGTAGCGTGGAAGATGTGGCGCGAGCTGCAGGCCGGGGGCGAGGGCGGCGAGGATACCGACGCCATCGCCAAGTCGGCGCCGCGCACCTTTGCGGCCGCCGCCTGGGCAGTCGCGGTGGCGGACGTCAGCATGAGCCTCGACAACGTGCTCGCCGTTGCCGGTGCCGCGCGCGACCACCCCGGCATCCTCGCGATCGGGTTGATCCTTTCGGTCGCGCTGATGGGCCTTGCCGCCAACGTGCTGGCGCGGGTGATCGAACGCTATCGCTGGCTCGCCTATGTCGGGCTGCTGGTGATCGTCTATGTTGCGGGCAAGATGATCTGGGAAGGTCTGGTCGATCCGGCTCGCGGGTTGCTGGTGTTGTTCTGATGGTGCAGGGGCGGGAGCAGCGATGCTCCCGCCCCTGCTGCAGTCTCCGAACTGAATCCAGATCTCCGTCGCCCCCGCGCATGCGGGGACGACGCGGTGTTTTGGGCTAACCTAGGTACGTTCCGGCCGCGTTTCCCGTCACGCCCGCATCGACCTCGAACAAGGCCCCGTCGAACTCCGACTCTGGCAGTCCCGTCGAGGCCGAGGTCACAAACATGCGGTCGAGCCCCTCTCCCGCGAATGCGATGTTGGTGATGCGCTTCGCCGGCAGCTCGATCGAGCGGTCGCGCGTGCCGTTCGGGGCGAAGCGCGTAATGCGCCCTCCGTCCCAGTGCGCGGACCAGAGGTAGCCCTCGGCGTCGGTAGTCATGCCGTCCGGATAGCCGTCCTCCTCGGAGAAGCGGGCGAATTCCTCTCGCTCGCCCACGCCGCCCTCGGTCAGCGAGAAACGGTAGATTACACGGCGGCCGGAATCGGCGTGGTACATCCAGTTCCCGCAGGGCGAGAATGCCGGGCCGTTGGGCACCGTATAGTCCGTGTCGATCACCTGCCATTCGCCGCCGGGAGAAAGGCGGTAGAGCGAGCCGGTGACTTCCTCCTCGGCCATGTCCATGGTGCCGCACCAGATCGCGCCGTGGCGGTCGGCCTTGCCGTCGTTCATGCGGTTGCCAGGGAGATGGGGCTCGGGATCGGAGCGCTCGCCTACCGTCAGCGGGTCCAGCGTGATCGCCGCAACGCCGTCGCGGAAGCCGCCGATGAGGCCGCCCGAAGCGCGCTCGGCCACCCAGCCGAGGGGCGCAGGCATGTCCCAGCGCGTGATGAAATTGTCGGCGAGGCTGAGGCGGTTGAGCGCCGGGCCGAGGATGTCGACCCAGTAGAATGCCCCGTCGCGGGCGGACCATAGCGCGCCTTCGCCCAGGGTATCGCGCACGTCGCGCTCGATCTTGCGCCAGAGCGGCATCCGTTCTCTCCCTCGGTATGGGTTGGAGCCCCCACCCGGTCCCCGGTCGGACAGGATCAAAGACCGGGTGGGGAGCGGGCCGGCGCGGTTCAGAACGCCGGCCCCTATGTCTTAGTGGTTGTCGCGCGGCAGGCCCATGGTCTGGGCGATGCGCTGGTACTTCTCCGAGCCTTCCAGGATCGCGCCGGTGTCCATCTGGCCGACGAGCGCGCGCTGGATTTCCTGCCACGGCGTCTGCGAGGCCGGGTAGGGATAACCGCCCTTGGCTTCGAGGTCGGCGCGGCGCTGGGCCAGCTCCTCGTCGGAGATAAGCACGTCCACGGTGCCTTTCTTGAGGTCCATGCGCACCCGGTCGCCGGTCTTCAGCAGCGCCAGACCGCCCATCGCCGCCGCCTCGGGCGAGGCGTTGAGGATCGAAGGGCTGCCAGAGGTGCCCGACTGGCGTCCGTCGCCGATGCAGGGCAGGGCGCTCACGCCCTCGGTGATGAGGTACGAAGGCGGACGCATGTTCACGACTTCCGCCGCGCCCGGGTAGCCGATCGGGCCGGCGCCACGCATGAACATCAGCGTCTCGGGCGTGATGCCGACCGAGGGGTCGTCGATGCGGTGGTGGTAGTCCTCGGGACCGTCGAACACCACGGCAGGACCTTCGAAGGCTTCTGGATCGTCGGGGTTCGACAGGTAGCGTGCACGGAACTCGTCCGAGATCACGCTGGTCTTCATGATCGCCGCGTCGAACAGGTTGCCCGACAGGACCAGGAAGCCGGCTTCTTCGACCAGGGGCGTGTCGAAGGTCTTGATGACCTTGTCGTCCTCGATGGTCGCATCGCGGCAGTTGTCGCCGATGGTCTTGCCGTTGACCGTCATCGCGCCTTCGTTGATCAGGCCCTGGCCGATCAGCTGCGCGACCACGGCGGGCACGCCGCCTGCACGGTAGTAGTCCTCGCCAAGGTATTCACCGGCGGGCTGGAGGTTCACCAGCAGCGGGATCTTGTGGCCGAGGCGCTCCCAGTCCTTGAGCGGCAGGTCGACACCGATGTGGCGTGCGATCGCGGCGAGATGGATCGGCGCGTTGGTCGAGCCGCCGATCGCGGCGTTGACGACGATCGCGTTGTGGAACGCGTCGAGCGTCAGGATGTCGGAGGGCTTGAGGTCCTCGTGCACCATGTCGACGATGCGCTTGCCGGTGCGCCATGCGCATTCCTGGCGGTCGCGGTAGGGCGCGGGGATCGCGGCGGAGGCCGGGAGCATCATGCCCAGCGCTTCGGCGAGCGAGTTCATCGTCGTCGCCGTGCCCATAGTGTTGCAGTAGCCGGTCGAGGGGGCGGAGGAGGCGACGAGCTTGATGAAGCCGTCCGCGTCGAGTTCGCCCGCCGCCATCATCTGGCGGCCCTTCCACACGATCGTGCCAGAGCCGGTGCGCTCGCCCTTGTGCCAGCCGTTGAGCATCGGGCCGACCGACAGCGCGATCGCCGGGATATTCACGGTCGCCGCCGCCATCAGCAGTGCCGGGGTGGTCTTGTCGCAGCCGGTGGTCAGCACAACGCCGTCGAGCGGGTAGCCGTAGATCGCCTCGACCAGCGCCAGATAGGCGAGGTTGCGGTCGAGCCCGGCGGTCGGACGCTTGCCGGTTTCCTGGATCGGGTGGACCGGGAATTCCAGCGCGATGCCGCCCTGCTCACGGATGCCTTCGCGGATGCGCTCGGCCAGCACGAGGTGGTGGCGGTTGCAGGGCGAGAGGTCGCTGCCGGTCTGGGCGATACCGATGATCGGCTTGCCCGAACGCAGTTCCTCGAGGCTGAGGCCGAAGTTCAGGTATCGCTCGAGGTAGAGCGAGGTCATGTCGATGTTGTCGGGATTGTCGAACCAGGCGCGCGAGCGCAGCTTGGGGGCGGTGTTTTCGGTCATGGATCGGTTCGTTTCGTGTCGGTCAGCGCGGAGAGGTGGTCACGCGGTAGATCATGACATGCCGGTAGGGCTTGCCGGGATCGACGCGGGTGGACGGGAAGTCGGCATGGTTCGGGCCATCGGGGAACTTCTGCGGTTCCAGCGCGATGCCGTCGCCCATGCGGTAGAGGTGGCCTTCCTTGCCGACGAGCGTGCCGTCGAGGAAATTGCCGGAGTAGAACTGCACGCCGGGCTCGGTGCTCAGCACTTCGAGGACGCGACCCGAGATGGGGTCCTCCAGGCGGGCGGACAGTTCGGGGGTCTTGGTCTGGCCCTTGTCGAGCGCGTAGTTGTGGTCGAAGCCGCGACCGAATACGATCTGCTGGTCCTTGCCGTCGCGCAGGCCCACGGCGACAGCCTTGCCCTTGGTGAAGTCGAACGGGCCACCGGCGACGGGGCGCAGTTCGCCGGTCGGGATCAGCTTGTCGTCCACCGGGGTGTAGCGGCTTGCCGGGATGGTGAGGACGTTCGTCGTCGCGTCCCGCTCGGAACCTTCGCCGGCCATGTTGAAGATGGCGTGGTTGGTCATGTTGAGCACGGTCGGCTTGTCGGTCGTCGCGTCGAAGACGATCTGCAGGTTGCCGCTTTCGTCGAGCGAATAGGTGACCTTGGTCTTCACCGTGCCGGGGTAGCCCGAATCGCCGTCGGGGCTGACGAGCGAGAAGACCGCCGTGGCGACCTTGCCCGACTTGACCGACTCGACCTTCCAGTTCTGGACGTCGAAGCCCTTGCCGCCGCCGTGCAGCGACTGGCCGTGGTCGTTCTGGGGAAGCTGGTAGGTCTTGCCGTCGAGCGTGAACTTGCCGCCGGCGATGCGGTTGCCGTAGCGGCCGATAGTGGCGCCCCAGTAGTTCGGCTTCTTCTCGAAGCCGGCGACGTCGCCGTAGGCGAGCAGGACGTCGGCGACCTTGCCGTCGCGGTCCGGGACCATCAGCTTCCAGAGCGTCGCGCCATAGGTGAGAATCGTCGCCGAGACGCCATTGGCGGCCGTCAGCGTCACCGCCCGTACGTCGGTGCCGTCGGAGAGCTTGCCGGCGGAAGCCTGCGTGGCATCGGCGGCGAGTGCCGGTCCGGCCGAGAGAGTGCAGGCGAGCGCGGATACCGCCGCTGCCATCATCAAGCCCTTGCCCACGTTCCTCATTCCCTGACTCCTACCTGTTGTCCAAGTATCGATTTCTGTTAGCAGCGTGATGACGCCGACCATTGACGACGTCTTGTCGCGCATATAGTCCGACAAATAGAACGAGCGCAAGCCGGTTTGCCACTGGTCGACGGCTTTGAGTTTTTGAGAGGAATGTCATGCCCCCAGTGGTCTCGTCCGGAGACGCCCCCGTGGTTCACGCGCAGACGCCCGGCGTCCGCTACGGTCCCGCGCTCACGCTGCTCGCCAGCCTGTTCTTCATGTGGGGGTTCATAACCGTCATCAACAACACGCTGCTGCCGCACCTGCGCAGCGTGTTCGACCTCAGCTACACCCAGACGACGCTGATCGAATCCGTGTGGTTCATCGCCTATTTCGTGGCCTCGATTCCCTCGGCCAAGCTGATCGAGCGGATCGGCTACCAGAAGTCGCTGGTCACCGGCCTGCTCATCATGGCCGCCGGCGCGCTGGGCATGATGCTGGCCGCGAGCATCCCGTCCTACGGCGTCACGCTGGTCATGCTGTTCGTCATCGCCAGCGGCATCACGCTGCTGCAGGTTGCCGCGAACCCCTACGTAGCCGTCGTCGGCAACCCCGAGACCGCGTCCTCGCGGCTCAATCTCGTACAGGCCCTGAACTCGGCGGGCACCATGCTCGCGCCGCTGTTCGGCGCCTACCTGATCCTCGGCCGCTCCAAGAGCGGTACTTCGGCGGTGGGCACCGTCCTCACCGACGCCGAGCGCCTCGCGGACGCACAGTCCGTGCTGCTGCCCTATGCGCTCGTTGCCGCGGTGCTGGTGATCCTTGCAGTCATCATCGCCAAGTTCCCGCTGCCCGCGATGGGCTCGGCCGGCTCGCGCGTCGCCAAGGAGCAGCGCAAGGGGCTGTCGCTCTGGAACCACCGCAACCTCGTGTTCGGCATCCCTGCGATCTTCATCTACCTGATCGCGGAAATCGGCGTCGCCAACCTCTTCGTCAACTTTGTCAGCCAGCCGCAGATCGCCAACCTCACCCACGAGCAGGCGGGCAAGTACCTGACCTTCCTGTGGGGCGGCATGATGCTGGGCCGCTTCGCCGGCTCCGCGATCATGCAGCGCTTCGATGCGGGCAAGGTCCTCGCGGTGTTCTCGGTCGGCGCCTTCGTGGTGATGATGGTTACAGTGTTCACCACCGGCCCCGTCGCGATGTGGTCGCTGATCCTTGTCGGCCTGTTCCACTCGATCATGTTCCCGACCATCTTCACCCTCGGCATCAAGGGGCTCGGCCCGCTGACCGAGGAAGGCTCGGGCCTGCTGGTGATGGCCATCGCCGGCGGTTCGCTGGTGATCGTGCAAGGCTGGATCGCCGACAACTACGGCCTCCAGACCTCGTTCCTGCTGACCGCGGCATGCGAACTCTACGTGCTGTTCTACGCGCTGTGGGGGAGCAAGGTGACCAACGCGGTGCCGGATCAGGTGCCTGCCGCGGCCGAGTAGGGGCGGGACTGAACAAGCGAAAAACCCCGGCGAGAGATCGCCGGGGTTTTTCGTTTCAGAGGTCAGGAAAGGGAAAACCTGGTGCGATGGCCCAGGTCTTCGCCCTTACTTCTCTTCCATCGAGCTGCGGGTATCCTCGAGCGCCAGGTCCACAAGAACGTTCATCGCCTCGGCCGCGCCCGCGGCGTCTCCGTTTGCGATCGCGTCATACACCCGCACGTGGTCGGGGATCGGATTGCGGGGCAGGGCGCGGGCGCGCTGCTTGAACTGGGTGGTCCAGTTCACCGCCGCGCCGATCGAGGCGCTGAGGACGAGCAGGGCGTCGTTGCGGGTCGCCTGCAGGATCGCCTTGTGGAAATCGCGGTCCGCCGCGCGCCCGGCCTCGGTGGTGAGGGTGTGGCGGCGCATGGCGGTGAGCGCGTCCTTCATCGCCTTGAGGTCCACCTTGTCGCGGCGCTGGGCGGCGAGACGGGCGGCGGCGGGCTCGACGATGGCGCGCAGTTCGAAGAGGCTGCGCACGAATTCGATGTCCGGCTCCCCGGTGAAGGCCCAGCCGAGCACTTCGGGGTCGAGCAGGTTCCAGCGGTCGCGCGGGAGGACGCGGGTGCCGGCCTTGGGGCGGCTTGCCACGAGCCCCTTGGCGGACAGCACCTGGATCGCCTCGCGGTAGGCGCTGCGCGAGACCTGCAGTTCCTCGGCGAAAGCAACTTCGCCGGACAAAATGTCTCCGGGGGCATATTTGCCCGACAAGATGGCCGTACCCAGCTTGTGGGCGATCGCGCCGTGGAGCCTCCGCCCCGGTCCCCGCGATTCCTCGCCCTGCCTCGCGCTCGCGTCGGTATTGGTATAATCGGCTTCTGACACTGTCACGAGTTCCTCCAAAACCGAAACTAACAGTCCTTTCCACGAGAAGGAACGACAAACATTGCGTTTCCGGCTCGACGACAATATGTCGGAGTAAATCAGGAGAGCCCAGATGACCGAATTCCGCTCCATCGTCGCTGCCACCGGCGAACCCCACGGCGAACCCCTTCCCGTGAGCACCGCCGCCGACGTCGAGGCCGCATGCGCCGCCGCCGCCGCCGCGTTCGACACCTACCGCGCCACCAGCCGCGAGGAGCGCGCCGCGTTCCTCGAGCGAATCGCGGACGAGATTCTCGCGCTCGGCGATTCGCTGCTCGACGCCTACACCGCCGAGAGCGGCCTGCCGCGTGCGCGCAGCGAAGGCGAGCGGGGCCGTACCATGGGCCAGCTGCGCCTGTTCGCGGACGTCGTCCGCAAGGGCCAGTGGCAGCAGCTGCGCATCGATCCCGCGCTGCCCGAGCGTGCGCTGCCGCGTCCGGACCTGCGCCTGCGCATGATCCCGGTCGGCCCGGTCGCCGTGTTCGGCGCCTCGAACTTCCCCCTCGCCTTCTCGACCGCGGGTGGTGACACCGCCTCCGCGCTCGCGGCCGGCTGCCCGGTCGTGGTCAAGGGCCACCCCGCGCACCCGATCACCGGCGGCCTCGTGGCTTCCGCGATCAGCAAGGCGGTTGCGGCTTCGGGCCTGCCCGAGGGCATGTTCCAGCACCTCGCCGGTCCGTCGAACGAGCTTGGCGCGGCGCTGGTCCAGAACCCGCACATCATGGCGGTCGGCTTCACCGGCTCGCGCGGCGGCGGTCTCGCCCTCGTCAAGCTGGCGCAGGCCCGCGAAGTGCCGATCCCGGTCTATGCCGAAATGTCGAGCATCAACCCCGTTGTGCTGCTGCCCGAAGCGCTGAAGGCGCGCGGCGCGGCGCTGGGCACGGCGTTCGTCGGCTCGCTCACCATGGGCGCCGGCCAGTTCTGCACCAACCCCGGCCTGATCCTCGCCATCGAGGGTGAGGGGCTTGACGCCTTCATCGCCGCCGCCTCGGGCGCGGTCGCCGAAGCCAAGCCGCAGACCATGCTGACCACCGGCATCGCCGCCGCCTACGCCAAGGGCGTCGAGACGCTCTCGGCTCTGCCGGGCGTCGAGACGGTCGCCAAGGGTGAGGAAGGCAGCCGCACCACCGGCGGCGCCGCGCTGTTCCAGACCACGGCGGCGCAGTTCCTCGCCGACAAGGAAGCCGGCAACGAAGTCTTCGGTGCAGCCTCGATCGTCGTGCGCGCCAAGGACGAAGCCGAGCTGCTGACCCTGCTCGAGGGCCTGGAAGGCCAGCTGACCGCCACCCTGCACATGGACGATACGGACGAGGGCACTGCCTCGCGCCTGCTGCCCGTGCTGGAGCGCAAGGTCGGGCGCATCCTCGCCAACGGTTGGCCGACCGGCGTCGAAGTGTGCCACGCAATGGTCCACGGCGGCCCGTTCCCCTCGACCTCCGACCCGCGCACCACGTCGGTCGGCAGCATGGCAATCGACCGCTTCCTGCGTCCGGTCAGCTACCAGAACCTCGCGCAGGGCGTGCTTCCGCCCGAACTGCGCGACGATGCCTTCGGTGACGGCGCCCCGCGCCTGATCGACGGTACGCTTACCCTCAACTGATCACCAGCCAGTCCCCGCGGCGCTCCTCACCAGAAGGCGCGCCGCGGCAGGGCCAAGAATCCCTCGGGAGAGACCCCATGACCTACCTTCGCCTGCTCCAGCATCGCAGCGCCGACGGCGCACGCTCCGTCATTCTCGCCGAGGGCGATGCCGCCCATGTCCTTCCGGGCGTCACCAGCACCCGCGAACTCGCGCTGCGCGCCATCGCCGAGGGCGTGACGCTCGCCGAAGCCGCGAAAGCCTGCGGGCAGGGCGAAGCCATCGACATCGCCGCCGAATTCGCCGCCGGCAACCTGCTGGCCCCGATCGACCACGAGGATTCGGCGCACCTGCTGATGACCGGCACCGGCCTCACCCACCTCGGTTCCGCCGAGGGCCGCGACAAGATGCACCAGGCCGCGTCCTCGGGCGGCAACCTGACCGATTCCATGCGCATGTTCCTCGAGGGCCTCGAAGGCGGCAAGCCCGCCGCGGGCACCGAAGGCCAGCAGCCCGAGTGGTTCTACAAGGGTGACGGCCAGCTGCTCGTCGGCCCCGGCGAAGCGCTCGTCATGCCCGCCTTCGCCAAGGACGGCGGCGAGGAGCCCGAACTGGCCGGCATCTACCTGATCGGCGAGGACGGCACCGCGTACCGCCTCGGCCTCGCGCTCGCCAACGAGTTCTCGGACCATGTGACCGAGCGCCACAACTACCTCTGGCTCGCCCACTCGAAGCTGCGCCAGGCCGCGCTTGGCCCGGAACTGCTGCTCGGCACCCCGCCGCAGAAGATCGAGGGCACCAGCAAGGTCGTCCGCAATGGCGAGACGATCTGGGAAAAGCCCTTCCTCTCGGGCGAGGACAACATGTCGCACACCTTCGCCAACCTGGAGCACCACCACTTCAAGTACGACCTGTTCCGCCGCCCCGGCGACGTGCACGTCCACTTCTTCGGCACCGCGACGCTGTCGTTCGCCGACGGCGTGACCACGGAGGAAGGCGACGTCTTCGAAATCGCCGCCGCGCCCTTCACGCTGCCCGTGTCGAACCCGCTGGCCCGCGCCGCCGCTTCGGAAGAGCCGACGACCAACGTGAAGTCGCTCTGAGCATGGATCCGATCCGCATCGCCATCGTCGGCGTCGGCAAGATCGCGCGCGACCAGCACATCCCCGCGATCAACGGCAACGCGGCGTTCAGCCTCGCCGCGACGGTCAGCCCGCACCACAAGGGTCCGGAAGGCATTCCGCATTTCGACACCCTCGAGGAGCTGATCGAGAGCGGCCCGGCGGTCGACGCCGTGGCGCTCTGCACGCCGCCGCAGGTGCGCTACGATCTGGCCGCGCTGGCGCTCGCCAAGGGCATGCACGTGTTCCTGGAGAAGCCGCCGGGCGCAACGCTGGCCGAAGTCGCCGCGCTGGAAAGCCGCGCCGACAAGGTGGGCGTGACGCTGTTCGCCTCGTGGCACTCGCGCTTCGCGGCCGGTGTCGGCCCGGCCCGCGCATGGCTGGCCGAACGCACGGTCACGAGCGCGAAGATCGTCTGGCGCGAGGACGTGCGCGTCTGGCATCCGGGCCAGGCGTGGATCTGGGAGCCGGGCGGCCTCGGTGTCTTCGATCCGGGCATCAACGCCCTTTCGATCGCAACGCACATCCTGCCGCGTCCGTTCTTCATCAAGGCCGCGACGCTGGAGATACCCTCCAACCGCGCTGCCCCGATCGCTGCGGACATCGAGTTCCGCGACACCGCCGGAGCCGAAATCCACATGGACCTCGACTGGCGCCAGACCGGCCCGCAGTCTTGGGACATCGTGGTCGAGACCGACGCGGGCACGCTCAAGCTCTCGCACGGCGGTGCGGTGCTGACCCTGCCGAGCGGCACCGAGCACAACGAGGACCTCGAGTATCCGGGCCTCTACGCCCGTTTCGCCAACCTCATACGGGGCGGGCGCAGCGATGCGGACATCGCGCCGCTTCGCCTCGTCGCCGACGCATTCCTGCGCGGCAATCGCCAGATCGTCGACGCATTCCACGACTGACAACCCCAGGGAGGGGACAGGACATGATCAAGGCAATTCGCCGCACTACTCTGGCCATGCTGCTCGGCGCGACCGCGTTGGCGGGCACGGCCCAGGCCGATACCAACAACCAGCCGACCACCGCCACGATCGAGGCCGACAAGCCCGGCCCGGTCTACCACAAGGAAGTCTTCACCCAGTTCGCCGAGCACCTCGGCACCGGCATCTACGGCGGCCTGTGGGTCGGCAAGAACAGCAAGATCCCGAACACCAACGGCTTCCGCAACGACGTCGTCAAGGCGCTGCGCGACCTGTCGGTGCCGGTGATCCGCTGGCCGGGCGGCTGCTTCGCCGACGAGTACAACTGGCGTGAAGGCATCGGCCCGCAGAACAAGCGCCCGGTGAAGATCAACACCCACTGGGGCGGCGTCACCGAGCCCAACACCGTCGGCACGCACGAGTTCTTCGAGCTGATCCGCCAGGTCGGCGCGGAAGCCTACATTGCCGGCAACGTCGGCAACGGCACGCCGCGCGAAATGGCCGAGTGGGTGGAATACATGACCTCGCCCGCC
Source organism: Novosphingobium sp. GW821-FHT09E05 (assembly GCF_059416165.1). Classification (NCBI taxonomy): domain Bacteria; kingdom Pseudomonadati; phylum Pseudomonadota; class Alphaproteobacteria; order Sphingomonadales; family Sphingomonadaceae; genus Novosphingobium; species Novosphingobium sp. GW821-FHT09E05. Next base: position 126,302 of record NZ_JBWKOQ010000004.1, on the reverse strand, counting down.
GGTTCGCTGGCCGACGAGCGCGCCCGGAACGGCCACAAGGAGCCCTGGAAGATCCAGTACTTCGGCGTCGGCAACGAGCTGTGGGGCTGCGGCGGCAACATGCGCCCCGAGTTCGCGGCAGACGAGACCCGCCGCTACGCCACCTTCATCAAGCCGCCCGCCGGCACCAAGATCCTGAAGGTCGCAGCGGGCGCCAACGTCGACGACTACAACTGGACCGAGACCATGATGCGTGTCGCCGCGCCCCAGCTCGACGGCGTCTCGCTGCATTACTACACGCTGCCCGAAGGTGGCTGGCCGCCCAAGGCTGACCCGGTGAACTTCGACGAGCATGGCTGGGCCGATACGCTCAACGAAGCCCGCCGCATGGACGAGCTGATCACCAAGCACAGCGCGATCATGGACAAGTACGACCCCGACAAGCGGGTCTTCCTGGCCGTGGACGAGTGGGGCACCTGGTTCGCCCAGGACCCCGGCACGCACCCCGGTTTCCTGCGCCAGCAGAACACCCTGCGCGACGCGCTTGTGGCCTCCACCCACCTCGACATCTTCGCCAAGCACGCCGACCGCGTGCGCATGACCGCCATCGCGCAGATGGTGAACGTGCTCCAGGCGATGATCTTCGCGGACGGCAACAGGATGGTGCTGACGCCCACCTACCACGTCTTCGAGATGTACAAGCCGTGGCAGGATGCGACCGTGCTGCCGATCGAGATCAAGTCCCCCTGGTACGCCAAGGACCAGTTCACTATGCCGGCGGTGAGCGGCTCGGCGGTGAAGGGCAAGGACGGCAAGGTCCATGTCGGCCTGTCGAACCTCGATCCCAATCAGCCCAACACCGTGACGATCAAGCTGGACGGCGTGTCCGCTGCCGGCGTGACCGGACGGGTGCTGACGGCCTCGGCAATCAACTCGCACAACACCTTCGACGCGCCCGACGTGGTCAAGCCTGTCCCCTTCACCGGCGCGAGCGTGCAGGGCGGAAACCTCGTGGTCACGCTGCCGGCGAAGTCGGTCGTCGTGCTCGAACTGCAATGAAGACCTTGTTCCTAACCCTTGCCGCGCTGGGATTTTCCAACGCGGCGCTTGCGCCCGCTTTGGCGCAGGGCACTGCGCCGCCGACGCTCAACTCGCAGCTCACGGGCGACCTCACCGTGCACGACCCGGTCATCATCCGCGAGGGTGACACCTATTACGTGTTCAGCACCGTGGGCAAATACATCGGGATCAGGACCTCCAAGGACCTGAAGACCTGGACCGACGCGGGTGCCGTCTTCGCCGAGATTCCCGCCTGGGCCAAGGAGGCCGTTCCCGGAACCGAAGGCATCTGGGCGCCTGACATCAGTTACGTGAACGGCGAATACCGGCTCTACTATTCGGTCTCGACCTTCGGTTCGAACCGCTCCGCCATCGGCCTCGCCACAAGTCCGACGCTGGGCGCGAAGGCGAAGTGGAAGGACCAGGGCCTCGTCGTCCTGTCCACGAAGGAGGACGATTTCAACGCGATCGACCCCAACTTCGTGGTCGATGCGCAGGGCCGCCAGTGGCTGTCGCTCGGCAGTTTCTGGAGCGGTATCAAGCTCTTCCCGCTTGATCCCAGGACCGGCAAGCCCGCGCCGGGGACCGAGCCCTACTCGATCGCGCGCCGTCCTGCCCCGGCCGGCGGACCCGCGCCGATCGAGGCGCCGTTCATCATCCCGCACGAGGGCTGGTACTACCTGCTGGCGTCCTACGACTACTGCTGCAAGGGCGTTAACAGCACGTACTACACCGTGGTCGGCCGCTCGAAGAAGGTCACCGGACCTTACCTCGGCAAGGACGGCAGCGACATGATGCAGGGGGGCGGCAGCATCTTCCTGCGCGCCGACCTGCAGGAGCAGCAGCGCTTCCGCGGGCCCGGCCACGCGGGCGCCTTCACCGACAAGGACGGCCAGACCTACGTCGTCTACCATGCCTACGACAAGCAGGACAAAGGCGCGCCGAAACTGCGCATCGCCCCGGTCCGCTGGGATGCCGACGGCTGGCCCGTAGCGCAATACTGAGACCCACCTGACGGCGCCCCGGCCCTCGTGCCGGGGCGCTCTTTTTTCAGGTAGACCTAACCGGCACCTGAACGACACCTAAACATACACGACCACCGGAGAGGACGACATGACGATGCTTCTATCGCGCCGCACTTTCGCCGCCGCGGCCTCGCTGCTGCCGCTCGCCTGCACGAACCCCGGCACGGCCGCCCTGGGCACCCCGCCGGCACCCAAGCCGACCGGCCCTATCAACCCGCTGGTGCGCCAGCGCGCCGACACCCAGATCTTCCTCCACGACGACGGCTTCTACTACCTGATGGGCTCGGTGCCCGAGTACGACCGCCTCGCGCTGCGCCGCGCCAAGACCATCGCCGGCCTCGCCACCGCCGAGGAGCGCGTGCTCTGGCGCCATGAGGCAAGCGGGCCGATGTCCGGCTTCCTGTGGGCGCCCGAACTGCACTTCATCGACGGGCGCTGGATCGTCTATTTCGCGGCGGGCCCGAGCGGCGGCGGCGAGGACGTCTTCCGCATCCGCACTTTCGCCGTGGTCTGTGACGGCCCGGACCCGATGACCGGCAACTGGTCGGTGCTGGGCCAGTTCAAGGCGCCGTGGGACAGCTTCAACCTCGATTCCACCGTCTTCACCCACCGCGGCGTGCGCTACTTCTCGTGGGCGCAGCGCGAGCCGGGGATCGACACCAATTCCAACGTCTACATCGCGCCGATGAAGGACGCGCTGACCCTCGCCGCAGCGCCCGCGCGCCTGACCGTGCCGACGCTCGACTGGGAAGTGCGCGGCTACAAGGTCAACGAGGGCTCCGCGTTCATCGTCAAGAACGGGCGCCTGTTCATGACCTACTCCGCCAGCGCCACCGACGCCCGCTACTGCCTCGGCCTGTTGAGCGTGGACGAGACCGCCAACATCATGGACCCGCGCGCCTGGACCAAGTCGCAGGAACCGGTCTTCGTCACCTGCCGCGAGACCTCGGTCTACGGGCCGGGCCACAACAGCTTCACCGTGGACGAGCAGGGCCGCGACATCCTCGTCTACCACGGCCGCGACTACGAGGCGATCGAGGGCGACCCGCTCTACAACCCGGACCGCCATACGCGCGTCCAGCGCCTGTACTTCGGCGCCAACGGCAGCCCCGACTTCGGCGTGCCGGTCGGCAACGGGCCGCTTCCCGAGCGCTTTGCCCCGGCCGTGAAGCGCAGCGTAAACCTCCTGCTGGAGGGCGACCGCCTCAAGGTCGGAACCGGCCCGATCGAGCAGACGCAGTTCCGCTCGTGGCCGGCGGACGACGGCACGGTGCAGCTCTCGCCGATCATGAAGCGCGACCAGTGCCTCGTCGCCGCCGCCGACGGTTCGGTCACCCTTGCGCCCCGCGCCGCGACCGGCGCCGTGCCGGGCGCCGACCGCTTCCGCCGCGAGGAGGCTAAGGGCGGGGCCGTGCGCTTCGTCTCGCAGGCGTTCTCCGGCAAGGCGCTGGCCCATTCCTCCGACAACGTGCGACTCGCGGCCGCTGCCGATCCGGCGAGCGCGTGGCTTCCGGGCTGACCTCGTTTCTCCCTGCTTTCCGCCGGAAACCTCCCGGTTTCCGGCGGTATTGCGGCGGATCGGCAACACCCGTGAAAGGTTTTTGACAGCTTCGGTGTTTTTCCTCTTGCAACGAATTAGTCCGACTAATAACTAGCCGGAGTAATTGGAGGGGCATGGTATCGACCAGCCCCATTTGGGAGGGTTGATACCATGGCACTCAAGCCATTCGCATTCTGCACCGCATCCGTTTTCGCGCTGAGCCTGGCCACCGTGGCCCATGCGCAGGACACCGCGGCCCCCGAGGCCCCGGCCGCTGACGACGCTTCGGCTGAAGAGATCATCGTCACCGGCGTCCGTGCCTCGCTCGCCAGCGCGCAGCGGATCAAGGAAAACTCGGTCCAGATCGTCGACTCGATCGTCGCCCAGGACATCGGCAAGCTGCCCGACAACACCGTGGCCGATGCGCTCCAGCGCGTGACCGGCGTCCAGGTGACGCGCGGCGCGGGTGAAGCCGGCACCGTGCTGATCCGCGGCCTGCCCAACACCGCCACGCTGCTCAACGGCCGCGAAGCCTTCACCGGCACCGGCCGCGGCGTCGCTCTTCAGGACATCCCGGCCGAACTGCTCGCCGGCGTCGACGTCTACAAGACCAGCACACCCGACCTCGTCGAGGGCGGCGTCGCCGGTGTCATCGACGTGCGCCTGCGCCGTCCGTTCGACTTCACCGGCCTCGAGATCGCCGGCGGCGGCCGCGCGATCTACAGCGACCAGTCGGACAAGTGGAGCTACCTGGGCAGCGGCCTCGTCAGCAATCGCTGGGAGACCCCGATCGGCGAGATCGGCCTGATGCTCGCGGCTTCGTACAACCGCCGCCGCTTCGAGGACAACACCGCGTTCGACTTCGTGTCGAACCCGATCGCCAACCCCGCGACCGGCGCCATGGTCGGCGTGCCCGACACCGTGGGCGGCCTGTACACGCAGGGCGACCGCAAGCGCATGGCCTACAACGGCTCGTTCCAGTGGCGCCCGGCTTCGAACCTCGAGGTCTACGTCGACGGCATCTACACCCAGTACAAGAACCGCTACGACACCGACTTCTTCGTCGGCCTGCCCAAGGCGGGCAACGTCACCTCGGTGACGCCCGACGCCGACTATCCCGGCCTCGCCAGCGGCGTGACGGTGCAGAACGCCTACACGATCACCAGCAACCAGGCGTACAAGGACAAGACCACCACCTACCAGATCAATGGTGGCCTGAAGTACGACGCCGACGACTACACCACGCTGACGACCGAGCTGACGTACAATCGCAGCAAGATCGCCAACCGCAACATGATCGTCGACACCTCGTTCAACGCCCCGACGGCGGTGTACCAGTTCGACGTGGGCGGCACGCCCAACATCGACATCCAGGGCGTCGATCTCACCGATCCCGCCAACTTCACGCTGCGCACGCTGTTCGACAACCACAGCGTCGCGATCAGCAAGCAGTGGGCATGGCGCGCTGACGTCGAGCACCGGTTCGACGACGGCTTCCTGTCGGCGCTCAAGGTCGGCGCACGCTACACCAACCGCCGCGTGGACTCGCAGGCGACCGCCTCGATCCCGCTGGCCGCCACCAATCCGGTCCTCGTCAGCACCCTGCCGACCGACTTCTGGGACCTGTCGCCCAGCGGCCTCGTCAAGGGCAAGGCCGGCATCGGCTCGTTCCTCGACGCCAACGGCGACTACCTGCTGAGCAACAGCGACACCGTCCGCAGCTGGTTCGGCCAGGCCGCCGGTGACCGTCCCTACGAGCCCAACCTTGCCTTCGCCGACGTCGAGAAGACTTATGCCTTCTACGGCCAGGCGGCCTACCGCTTCGATATCGGCTCGATGCCGGTGGACGGCGTGGTCGGCGCGCGCGTGGTCAACACGGTGCAGAACCTTTCCGGCAACGGCGTGGAGAGCAAGCAGAACTACGTCGACGTCCTGCCCAGCATCAACATCCGCTTCGGCCTGGCCGACAACCTGAAGCTGCGTCTGGCCGCGGGCAAGACCATCACCCGCCCGAACTTCGCCGACCTCAACCCGCTCGTCACTTATGTGCCCAGCGGCTCGACCGGCAACCAGGGCTATGCCGGCACCGGCGGCGGCGGCAACCCCGACCTCGCCCCGATCAAGTCGGACGCCTACGACGCCACGCTGGAATACTACATCAGCAGCAATACCTCGCTGACGGCGGCGGCGTTCTACCGCAAGTTCGACGGCTACATCCAGACTTACGCGGCGCCCGAACAGTACCAGGGCCAGACCTGGCTGGTCAGCCGTCCGCGCGGCGTGAAGGGTACGCTCAAGGGTGTCGAACTGGCCTACCAGCAGTTCTTCGACTTCCTGCCGGGCGCGCTCAGCGGCCTGGGTGCCCAGATCAACGGCACCTACATCGAAGGCAAGAACGACGACCCGATCAACGGCGGCAGCCAGCGTCTCGTCAACGTGTCGAAGTATTCGTACAACCTCGTGGCGATCTACGAGAAGTACGGCATCTCGGCCCGTCTCGCCTACAACTGGCGTTCGAGCTTCGTGGACACCTACAATGCAGGCGGCATCCAGGCGAACTCGGTCGTGGCAGACCCGACCGGCCAGCTCGACTTCTCGGCCAGCTACGACCTGACGCCGGCGTTCACGGTGACCTTCGATGCCACCAACATCACCGACCGCACGTACCAGGACCGCTTCAAGGGCCTGAACGCGAGCGGCGTGTATTCCAGCACGCCGCGTGACACGCGCACCTACGACCGTACCTTCGAAGTCGGCGCGCGCTTCAAGTTCTGATCGGATGCAGGCCGCGACGTGAACGCCATTCACGCGGCGCGGCCCGCACCGGGCGACCGTTTCTCCGGGGCTCCTTCCTCTCCCAACACCCGGGGAACGGTCGCCCGAAGTGCTATATCGTCGTCCCCGGCTCGATCGGGGACCGCTGGCCGGGCCACCCCACCTTTCGGTGGGGCTGTGCCTGAAGTGCCGCCAGCGGTCCCCGGTCGAGCCGGGGACGATGTCGTTTCGAAGGGGTGAAGATGCGCTTGAAGAACGGGATGATCCTCGCCGCCGCGGCGCTTCTCGCAACGGCCGCGAGCCCTCCGCCCGGCGCCGCACCGGCCCTCGACATTCCCGCCATCGCCAAGGCGCGCTTCGGCAATGACGCGCCGTGGTACGAGGGGCGCATTCCCTTCTTCGAATCCTCCGATCCCAAGATAGACGCGGTCTACTACTACCGCTGGGGTCTGTTCCGCGCGCACCAGCGCGACCTGGGCGCGCAGGGCTACATCACCACCGAGTTCGCCGACGACGTCGACTGGCAGCGCCATCCCTTCGCCAGCCTCAACGACGCCAGCGGCTTCCACATCGCCGAGGGACGCTGGCTGAACGACCGCCGGTTCACCGACGACTACGTCAATTTCATGTACGAGGGCGGCAACGACCGCCACTTCACCGACCACATGGCGGACTCGGTCTGGGGCCGCTACCTCGTCGACGGCGACCGCGAGGCGGTGCTCGCGCACCTCAAGACGATGCGCCACGTCTACCGCCTGTGGGACGAGAAGTTCGACTTCGACAAGGGCCTCTACTTCGTCGAGCCGCTGCTGGACGCGACCGAGTACACCGTGTCCTCGATCGACGCCTCGGGCGGCAAGGACGGGTTCCGGGGCGGTGATGCGTTCCGGCCTTCGGTCAACAGCTACATGTTCGCCAACGCCCGCGCCCTCTCGCGCATGGCGACGCTGGCGGGCGACACGGCTATGGCGCAGGAATACGCCGGTCGCGCCGAGGCGCTGCGCACGCGCGTGCTCGCCGACCTGTGGAATCCCAAGCTCGCCCACTTCACCGACCGGCACCAGCTTACCAACGAATACGTCAAGTACTGGGACCCGATCCGCAACCGCGAACTGGTCGGCTACCTGCCGTGGATGTTCGACCTCGTGCCCGACGAGGCGAAGTATTCAAAGGCGTGGACGCACCTGCTCGACCCGGCTTCGCTGGCGGGCAAGGCCGGGATGCGCACGGTCGAGAAGAACTACGAATACTACATGCGCCAGTACCGCTACCTCGGCACCGCGCGCGAGTGCCAGTGGAACGGACCCGTGTGGCCCTACCAGACCACGCAGGTGCTGACCGGCATGGCCAACCTGCTCGATCACTACGACGCGCGCGGCCCCGTCACCCGCAGCGACTGGATGCGCGAGCTGCGCCTCTACACCCAGATGCATTTCCAGGGTGACAAGCTGGACCTCGAGGAGGACTACGACCCCGAGACCGGCAAGCCCATCGTCGGGCTGGACCGCAGCCATCACTACTTCCACTCCGGCTACCTCGACCTGATCCTGAGCGGCCTCGTCGGCATCCGCCCGCGCGCCGACGACGTGCTGGAGGTCAATCCACTGCTGCCCGCCGCCGGTGACCTGCAGGCGCTGGCGTGGTTCCGCGTCGAACGGGTGCCCTACCACGGCCACGCAGTCTCGGTCACATGGGACGCGGACGGCACCCATTACGGCCGGGGCAGGGGCCTCGCCATCGAGGTGGACGGCCGCGAAGTCGCCCGCAAGCCGCAGCTTGGGCGCATCGAGGTGCCCGTCGCGCGCAAGGCCAACGCCGCGATCGCGCGCGAGGAGAACCTGGCGGTCCAGCTCGTGCGCGGCGCCTATCCGAGGCCCGACGCTTCATCCGGCACCGACGCCGAAAAGCTGCACGACGGCATCGACGGCCGCGCGTGGTTCTACCCGGAACTGCCGAACGGTTGGGATTCCGCCGCCTCCGACAAGCCGCAGTGGTACGCGGTGGACTTCGGCAAGACCGTCACGCTGGGCCGCGCGGAACTGGCCTTCTTCGCCGACGACAGCACGTTCGCCGCGCCGCGCACCGTGGTGGTCGAACTGTTCCGCGGCGGCCGATGGAGCAAGGTGGCGGTGGGCACCGTGCCGCTCGCCAACGGCATCACCCAGGTCGCATGGCCTGCCGTCGAGGCCGAACGCATCCGCGTGACCATGAACCCCGCTCCCGGCCGCGCGATCCGCCTCGCCGAACTGAAAGCCTTCGCCCGCTGAACCTCGCGAGGGCTTGACCCTCGCGGCAACGCCGGAACGATGACGACGCGCTGGCGCCCCTCGTCGGGAGCGCCTGCGTTGACAACTGTCTATCCAGGTGGAAGCCTCCGCCGCGATAGTCCAGCAAAGGGACGTCGTCGGAGGAGAGGATTATGAGGAACGCGCAAAGGCTTGCGGCGGGAACCGCGCTGGCCGTGTTCGGAACCCTTGCGGCCACACCCGCCGCGCAGGCGCAGGCGCAGGCGGCCCCGCAGGCCGCCGGAGATACGTCCGGCGACATCATCGTCACCGCGCGCAAGCGCAGCGAGCGCCTGCTCGACGTGCCGGTGGCGGTTTCGGCGCTGTCGAAGGAACAGCTTGAGCGCTATGCCACGGTAACGCTCACCACGATAAGCCAGCAGGTGCCGCAGCTCGTCATCGCCGAGTCCCAGAACCAGGTCGGCGGCTCGATCAACCTGCGCGGCATCGGCTCGGGCATCTCCAACCCCTCGACCGAGACCGCCGTCACCCTGAACATCGACGGCGTGCCGATCAGCTACGGCAACGCGATCCGCCTCGGCCAGTACGACCTTAGTCAGGTCGAAGTGCTGAAGGGCCCGCAGGCGCTGTTTTACGGCAAGAACAGCCCCGGCGGCATCGTTTCGCTGACCTCGCAGGATCCGGGCAAGGTGTTCGAGGCCAAGCTGCGCACCGGCTACGAGTTCGCGGGCGACCAGCGTTATGTCGAGGGCACGGTATCCTCGCCGCTGACCGAGACCATCGGCGCGCGCGTGGTCGGCTACTACTCCAAGGAGGATGGCTGGTTCCAGAACGTCGCCGTGCCCATCGCCGGGGTGACACCCGGCCCGGCGGCGGACAGCTACAACGCCGAGGACGTCTTCGTGCGCGGCACCCTGACCTACGATTCCGCAGGCGGCGGGACGCGGGCCAAGGCCAAGATCGCCTATGGCAAGCGCACGCGCGACGGCGTCGGGCCGACCGGCGGCTCGCAGATCGTGTTCTGCCCGGGCGGCGTGAGCCGTCTCTCCGGCGCCATAGACTGCGAGCTGAACCGCAAGTTCTACAGCGTCATCCTGCCCGCCCGCATGACCGCGCTCGACCCTACGCTGCAGGACGGCGTTCCCTTCGCCAAGTCGAGCCAGTTCCTGACCTCGCTCTCGATCGACCAGGACCTTGGCGAGGCGCTGACGCTGTCGTCGGTCACGGGCTATTACCAATTGCGCGAAAAGTCGGTCGATCCGTTCACCTTCTCGAACGCCACCTACTTTGGCGCTTCGAACGACATCAACGCCACCGGTTTCAGCCAGGAACTGCGTCTTGCGACAGATTTCGACGGACCGCTGAACTTCCTCGCCGGCGGGTTCTACCAGGACGCGCACTTCAAGATCCGACAGGCCTTCGCGGTCGATTTCGGCGGGGTGACGACGCCGTTCCTCGTCGGCTCGACCTACTACGACGTCCATACCGAAGCCTCGTCGCTGTTCGGGCAGGCGCGCTACAAGCTGGTAGAGGACCTCGAACTGGCGGCGGGCGGGCGCTATTCCTGGGAGACCAAGTCGCTTGAAGGCACATCGTTCGCCAGCCCGATCGACGTGCTGAATCCGAAGCGCAGGTACACCGACTTCTCGCCCGAGGTCACGTTGACCTGGCGGCCGAGCACCAACCTGACGCTCTACGCCGCCTATCGCGAGGGGTTCACCTCGGGCGGCTTCAACACGGTGCCGACGACCCTGCGCTCTCAGGCGAACCAGACCCCGCCGCGCGTCGACCTGTCCTACGGGCAGATGACCGCAAAGGGCGGGGAGGCCGGGATCAAGGGCTACCTCGGCGGGCGGCAGGTGATGTTCGACCTCGTGGGGTACTACTACAAGTATTCCGGCCTGCAGCTGTCGCGCTACGACAATGCCTCGTTCACCCAGCTCACCCAGAACGCGGGCGGGGCGGAGATCGAGGGCGTCGAGGCGAGCGTGAGCTATCGGCCCGGCGCCTTGCCCGGCCTGTCGCTCAACGCGGCAGCGGCGTACAATCACTCGAAGTACACCGACTTCATCGGCGGGTGCTACGCGGGCCAGTCGGTCGGGGCGGGGTGCAACCTCAATCCGCGCACACCCAGCCTTCCGGCATCGACTTACGGCACGGCGGCCAATCCCTATCAGGACCAGGACCAGACCGGCCAGCGCCTGTTCCGCGCGCCCGAATTCTCGCTGACGGCGGGCGCCGCCTACGACCACGAATTCTCGACCAGCCTTGGCGGGACGGTGGCCGTCGATACCGCCTATAGCAGCAGCTACACCACGCAGACCGAGGCCAACCCGCTGAACCACCAGTCGTCGTACTGGCAGCTCAACGGCGCGATCACGCTGAACGGCGGGGACGACAAGCCGTGGGAAGTGGCGCTGATCGGGCGCAACCTGACCAACAAGCTCTACGTCGTCGCCGGTTCCGTGGTCGGCGCGACGGCTGCCGGTACGGGCACTTCGGTCACCCGGCAAGGCGACGTACTGGGCACCGCCAGCCCGCCGCGCAGCGTGACCCTGCAGCTGACTATCAAGGACAGCCTGTTGCGGAGACGGTGAGGGCCGTTCCCGCATCGGGAGTTCAGTCGAGAAAAGCATGCGCGACCGTAACAGGCCGCGGCGATGTAGGAAAACGGCACGGCGGCGGTTCTCGCTGGCACGATTACCCTGTAGCGAGGGGGCGGGCTCATGCGGGGGAGGGGCGGCATGGACGTGAAGAAGGAACCCAGGCGGCGCGATCCGGTCAAGACGCGGGCGCGGATACTCGCCGCCGCCTATGAGCGGTTCGCACAGGCCGGCTTTGCCAGCACCGGCATCCGCGACATTGCGCAGGACGCGGACGTCGCCTCGTCGCTGATCCTGCGCTACTTCGACACTAAGGCGGCGCTATTTCACGACGCGCTGGTCTACGGCATCGTCAACGAGAGCCTGTTCACCCGCGACAAGACCCGTTTCGGCGAACGCATGGCCAGGATGATCTGCGAGGCCGGCGAAGCCCGCCTGACCTCGCTCATGGTCATGGCCCTCGCCGATCCGGAGTCGCGCGAGGTGGCGAGCCGCGTGCTGTTGCGGCAGGTCATCGAGCCGCTCGCCGAATGGCTCGGCGCCCCCAACGCGCAGGCCCGCGCGATGAACCTCTACGGGCTGATGAGCGGCTTCGTGATCCAGGTTCGCATGCTCGACGACAGGCACATCGCCCCCGCTTCGGTGAAGTGGCTGGCGAAGGCGATGCAGGACATCGTCGACGAAACCTGACTTCAAGCCCCTTGCCAGCGCGCTGGCCCTGTGTCCTAATAGAACGAACGATCACTTAGAGGATCGCGGACACAGGAGAGAGTCGTGGCCATCACGCCCATCGCGTTCGACCCCGCGGAAGCCCAGCCGATCCCCATGCAGGCCGAGGAAGGCGACGTCGTCGAGCTGAAGCGGACCTACTGCAAGGTCTGCATGACCAACTGCGGCATCGTCGCGGAAGTGGCCAACGACACCAAGATCCTCAAGGTCAAGGCCGACCGCGATCACCCGATCACCAAGGGCTACAGCTGTCCCAAGGGCAGGGCGACCGGCCAGCTCCACCACCTGGATCGCCCGATCACGCGCCCGATGATGCGCAAGGGCGACGAACTCGTCGAGGTCAGCTGGGACCAGGCGCTGGACGATGTCGGCGCGCGGCTGCGCAAGGTCGTGGACGCGCATGGGCCGCATTCGGTGGGCATGTATTTCGGCAGCGGTCTGGGGCTCGATTCCTCCGGCTACACCATGGAGGATGCGCTCTGGGCGGCGCTCGACCATGGGCCGAAATTCACGCCGCTGACCAACGACGGCACCGCCAAGGTCATGATGTCGGGCGCGATGGGGCGCTTCTACGGGCTCAATCCCAAGACCGACTACGACGAATGCCAGATGGTCATCTACGTCGGCACCAACCCGATGGTCAGCCACGCCCACAACACCGGCATGTACCAGCCCGGCATGTGGTTCAAGGCCATCAACAAGCGCGGCGGCGAGATCTGGGTGATCGACCCGGTGCGCACCGAGACCGCCGACTTCGCCAGGGGTCACATCGCCACTTATCCCGGCAAGGACTACGCCGCGCTCGCCTGGATCGTGCGCGAGATCATCGAGGGCGGGCCGCTCGATCCGAAGCAGCCGATCAACGACCTCGAACCGCTGCGCGCGCTGCTCAAGGACCACACCCGCGCCAAGGCTGCCGAGATCGCCGGGGTGCCCGAGCAGCAGCTGCAGGACCTGCTCGACGCCATCCGCCGCCGCAAGATCGTCGCGATCGAGACGGGCACCGGCGTCGGCATGTCGCCCGGGTGCAACCTGACGGTGTGGATGTGCTGGCTCATCATGATCCTGACCGGCTCGATGAACGCTAGGGGCGGGCTCTGGATGCACCCCGGCGTGCTGTTCCCGTTCGACAAGTTCGTCGACCACCTGCCGCTCCTCGACAGCGCCTTCACGCGCGGCTCGCACGTCCGCCCGGACGTGAAGGGCGTGCTGGGCGACTGGCCCTGCGCGGTGCTGCCGCAGGAGATCGAGCAGGGCTACATGCACGCCTTCTTCAACTTCGGCGGCCACCTGCTGCGCTCGTTCCCGGACGCGAATGCCATCCGCAAGGCGCTGCCCAAGCTCGACCTGCACGTCAGCATGGAGATCACCCACAACGAGGTCAGCGGCTACTGCACCCACATCCTGCCGACCAAGTCTACGGTCGAACGCAACGAGTTCACCCGCTGGGACACGCTCAACTGGAACGTCTCGCTGCAATACGCGCCGCGTCTGGTCAAACCCACGGGCGAGCGGCGCTCGGCCTGGTGGGTGATCGCCGAGATCATGCGCCGCGCCGGGCTGCCGGTTGCGGATCATGTGCCCGCCATCGACAGCGACGAGAACGACGACTTCATGCAGGGCACCCACCTCGCGATGGCGCGCTGCACCTGGGAGGAGCTGAAGGAAAAGCGCGTCGTCGAATATCCGCGCGAGCTTCCGGCGCCCTGGGTCGACCGCCACTTCGAGCGCGCGGGCGGATGGCAGCTCATGCCCGCCGAGATCGTCGCGCAGTGGAACCATTTCCTCGCCCAGGACGAGGCGAATGCGGGCAAGCCCAAGCCGCTGGTCTATTCCTCGCGCCGCCAGCGCCGCAAGTTCAACGCGCAGATGAGCTTCCTGGGCGAGATCGCCGACTGCCTCATCAATCCGGACACCGCCGCCGAACACGGCATCGAGGACGGGCAGAAGATGCGCGTCTCCAACAAGTCGGGCGAGATCGTGGTGACGGCCAAGCTCGACCCGACGATCGTGCGCGGCGTCTGCTCGATCCCGCACGGCCATCAGGACGCCAACATCAACAACCTGACCTGCACCGACGACATGGACTGGCTGGGCGGCATGGCCTATTTCAGCGGCGTGCCGATCGAGATCGAGCCGGTACTGCAGGACCAAGAGGAGGCGCTCGACATGGCGGCCGAGTAGCGTTGCGGGGCAGGGGCATTTCGTCTAGCCTCTGCTGGACTCGGCGAATGCCGGGCAGCCATGACCGGGGCCGTCCGCCCCGCTGACCCTGCACACGAAAACACAGGTCCCTTATGATCGAGATGGTGATCGAACAGCGCCGCCGCAGCCTTGGCGGAGGGCTCGACGTCGGGCGCGTGCTGCCCTTCGCGAAGCGGCGCATGGTGGGGCCGTTCGTGTTCTTCGACCACATGGGCCCGCTCGACATGGCGGCGGGGGTGGACCGCAGCGTCGACGTGCGGCCGCACCCGCACATCGGCCTGTCGACCGTGACCTACCTGTTCTCCGGCGAGATCATGCACCGCGACAGCGTCGGCTCGCATCAGGCGATCCGGCCGCAGGAGGTCAACTGGATGACCGCCGGCAGCGGCATCACCCATAGCGAACGCTTCGAAAAGGCCCGCACCGAGGGCGACCACCTCCACGGCATCCAGGCCTGGGTCGCGCTGCCCGACGGCGACGAGGAAACCGCGCCCTCGTTCTCCCACCACGCAGGCGCCGACCTGCCGCAGTGGAGTGAGAAGGGCCTCCACGGCCAGCTCATCGCCGGCAGCGCTTACGGCCTGACCGCCGGTGCGCGCACCCACTCGCCGCTGTTCTACGCGCATCTCGACCTCGACGCGGGTGCGCAGGCGGAAATCCCCGTCCGTCATTCCGAGCGCGCGATCTACATCGCCACCGGCGCGGTCGAGATCGATGGCCAGCGGCACGAGGCGGGAAACATGCTCGTGCTCGGCCCCGACGTGTCGCGCATGACGGCGGCCGAACGCTCGACCGTGATGGTGCTGGGCGGCGAGCCGGTAGGCGAACGCTTCCTCTACTGGAACTTCGTCTCGTCCTCGAAGGAACGCCTGCGCCAGGCCGCCGCCGACTGGCAGGCGGGCCGCATGAAGCTGCCCGACGCCGACGACCAGGAGTTCATCCCGCTGCCCGACGACCCGTTCCTGAAGCCGCCACCGGCGATGTCCTGACGCCATAACCTCATCCCGGCGAAAGCGGGGATGACGGCGGTCAGTGCCCCGCAACCTCGCGAATGTCGCTTGCGACGACCTCGTTCGCGCCCCGGCCGATGGACCACAGGCGGCGCTTGACCTTGGGATCCCAGTCGATTGCCTGGCCGGGAGTGGCGATGCCGATGGTGTCCACCAGTTCGAGCCGCGAGCCCGCTTCGGGCAGGCGCATCGCGTAGACTTCGGGCCGATCGTGGCCGGTCGCGTAGATCAGGCCGTCCTCGCCCCAGCTGAGGCCCGAGCAGCTCCTGGGCGCCATGCGCGCCAGCACTGCCTCGGAAAAAGCCCAGCTGGCCTCGGAGCGGAACTGGTCGTCCATGCGGACCAGCACGGTGTAGCGATAGTCGCGGCCCGGTTCCCCACCCTTGCCTTCGTAGTTGCCGAAGACCGCCCACCACTTGCCGTCATGATGGTCCATCACCGTCAGCGAGCCCGGCCCGAAGCCGAGACTGACGCTGCGGACATGCCTGAGCGTGCGCGTGTCGAACACCTCGACCGCGCTGGTCTGCGGCACTGCCGGATAGTTCGACGCGGCGCAGACGAGTTCGGTTCCGACCACGGTGCAGCTGTTCATGTGCGGGTAGAGCCTGCGCTCGCCCTGCCACTGGGCGACCTTCTCGCCGGTGGCGATGCGGTATTTGCCGATGCGGTCGTTGTCGATCGCGTAGAGGTACGTGCCGTCGGAAGCCGCGCCCTGGTGCGCCTCGGCAGCGTTCATCCGCAGCGCAACCGGCGACGGCGGCGGCGAGGGGGCGTCGCTAGTGAGCTCCGCCGCGCCGATCGACGCCGCCGGCATCAGCAGCAGAGCGGCGATCACGGGGCCGTAAAGCAAGCGTGTCATGAGAAAGTGCCTCGGTTGCCGAAAAGGCCGATTAGGCCGGCCATGCTAAGCTAATGTGTCAATCCGGCACCGCGCTTTCAAACGCGGCGGCGCCTCGCTTGGCGAGGAAACAAGCCAAAAGAACGGTTTCAATGAAGCCGTCCGTTCCTATATGCGTTCAAACGGCGCCAGCGAAGACAGGCGCCCGGTTTGGGAGAGGCCTTGTCGAGACCTCGAACCGGAAAACAGACCATGTACTTCCCAGTCCTTCCCGGCGAGCCTCCATGCTGAGGCCACGGCGGCGCGGCATCGCCTCGGTCAATGCCGAAGTGCGCGACGGTATCGTCCCCGCCGGTGGTTCGCTGGCGAAGACGCAGGACGTGGGCCCACCGGAATCGAGCGCGAATTACCGCCTCGTCGCGCTCATCATTGCCTCCGCGCTGTTCATGGAATTCGTCGACGCTACGGTGCTGGCGACCGCGCTCCCCACCATGGCGCGCGACTTCGGCGTCCGTCCGCAGGAGATGAGCGTCGCGCTGACGTCCTACCTGCTGGCGCTGGCGATTTTCATCCCAGCCTCGGGCGTGCTGGCGGACCGCTTCGGATCGCGCACCGTGTTCCGCACCGCGATCGCGCTGTTCGTGGCTGGAAGCCTTGCCTGCGGCCAGTCGCCGACGTTGGAACTGATAGTGGTCTCGCGCTTCGTGCAGGGCATCGGCGGCGCCATGATGATCCCCGTCGGGCGCCTGGTCCTGCTGCGCTCGGTCGCCAAGCGCGACATGGTGAATGCGATGTCGTGGCTGCTGGTGCCGGCGCTGATCGGGCCGATCCTCGGACCGCCGCTGGGCGGTTTCATCGTGACGTACCTCGACTGGCGCTGGATCTTCTACATTAACCTGCCGATGGGCGCGCTGGGGTTCTGGCTGGTCGGCCGCTACATCGCCAACATCCGCGAGGACGAGCCCGCCCGGTTCGACACCCGGGGTTTCATTCTCAGCGGCATGTCGCTTGGCTGCCTGCTGTTCGGCTTCGAGATGGTGAGCCGCCCAGGCGAAGGTGCGATGGCCGCCGTGCTGGTGGCCATCGGCGTGGTGGCCGGCGTCTTCTACGTCCGTAATGCGCGGGGCCGCTCGGGCGCGATCCTCGACCTCGGCCTGCTCAAGGACGAGACGTTTCGCCTGGCGGTGATCGGCGGGTCGATCACCCGCATCACCCAGGGCGCGCAGCCGTTCCTGCTGCCGTTGATGATGCAGGTCGGCCTCGGCTTCTCGGCGGCGCGCAGCGGCACGATCACCGTGGCAACCGCGATCGGCTCGCTCGCCATGAAGAGCCTTGCACAGCGCGTCCTGCGCCGCTTCGGCTTCCGCCGCGCGCTCATCTGCAACGGCGTGATCGCGACCGCCGGTTATGCCATCTGCGGCTTCTTCGGCCCGAGCTGGCCGGTCTGGGCGATGTTCTGCGTGCTCGCCGTATCGGGCTTCTTCATGTCGTTCCAGTTCACCGCGTACAATACCATCGCCTACGCCGCGGTCGACAAGAAGCACATGAGCAGCGCCACCGCGTTCTACTCGACGTTCCAGCAGCTGATGCTTTCCCTCGGCATCTGCGTCGCGGCGATGGCGCTCCATCTGGCGATGCTGGCGAAAGGCCATTCGACGCCGGCACTGGGCGATTTCTCGGCTGCGTTCTGGGTGGTGACGGCCGTATCGCTGACGGCCACTTGGTGGAACCTGCGCTTTGCACCCGACGCCGGGGCGGAGATCAGCGGCCATGCGGAGGAAGACGCGGACGAACCCGAGGAAAAGCGCTCCGCCGCATGACCGCTCCTCAGTTCAGCCGCGCCTTGATGATCGGCCGCAGCAGGTAGTTCAGCACGCTGCGCTTGCCGTTGAGGATGTCCACTTCGGCGACCATGCCGGGGATGATCGGCAGCGGCCGCCCCTCGCGCATGAGGTGTGCGCCATCGGTCCGGATGAGCACTTGGTAGTACGATTCCTTGCCGTGGACCGTCTCCTCCTCGACGGTGTCGGCCCCGATCCGCTCGACCTTGCCGCTCAGGTCGCCGTAGATAGTGTAGTCGTAGGCGGTGATCTTCACCTTCGCGGGCATGCCGGGGACGATGAAGGCGACGTCGCGCGGGCGAATGCGGGCCTCGATCAGCAGGCGATCCTCCATCGGCGTGACTTCCATGATCGGCTCGCCCGGCTGCACCACGCCGCCGCGCGTGTTGATGAGCACCGTGTTCACCCGCCCGCGCACCGGCGAGCGGATTTCGGTGCGCCGCAGCTGGTCGCCGCGCTGCTGCACGATCGGGTTGAGCGCGCTCAGTTCTGCCTGCTTGTTCGCCAGCTCGGTATAAGCCTCCTGCGCATAAGTGTTCTCGAGTTCGACCAGCTTGCCGTTATAGGTGGCGATGTCCTGCCGCAGTTTTAGGGCCTCCATCTCACTCACGACCTTGCGCGCGGCGAGAGGCTGGACGATCGCAAGCTGGCCTTGAGCGATCCGCATCTGCTGGTGCAGCGTGCGGCGCCCTTCCTCCAGCTTGCTGCGACGGGACGCGAAGAGTTCCCGCTCTGACCGCGCGACCGAACTGCCGGGCGGAACCTCGGGCGGGAAGGCGATCGCGCCCTTGCCCAGCACTTCGGCCTGGAGCCGCGCGATCGCGGCGGCGAGCACGATCGCCTGGTTCGCGGACTCGTCGTAGGAGGTCTGGAAATGGGTACGATCGAGCCGCACCAGCGCCTGTCCCCGACGCACCATGTCGCCTTCGCGCACCAGCAGGTCGCCGAGGATGCCGCCCTCCAGGCTCTGGATCTTCTGCATCCGGCTGACCGGCACCACGCGCCCTTCGCCGCGCGTCACCTCGTCGATGCGCGCCAGCGCCGCCCAGGTCACGACGACCACGATGCAGGCCAGCACCGCCCAGAGCAGCGGCCGATAGAGCGGGTGCGCACTTGTCCGGAACGGATCGTCGAGTTCGCGGCGCAACCCTTGCGCGGAAATGCCTTCAACCCCCATGTGCAGCTTCCGTCGTTCTGGCAGGCACTTTCACCTGGTTTCCCGAGACGACCCCGTCCACCGGTCCGTCCATCACCACCGCCCCGTCGCGCATCACGACGATCCGCTGGACGAGGCTGAGCATGGTGCGCTTGTGGGTCGTCACCACCAAGGTCCGCTCGCCCAGCCAGGCCTGCAGACGGGCGACGACGTGCTCCTCGTTGGCCTGATCGAAGGAGGCGGTGGGCTCGTCGAGCAGGACGATCGGCGGGTCCTGCAGGATCACGCGGGCAAGGCCCACCGCCTGCCGCTGACCGCCCGAAAGGCTGCGGCTGCCCAGCAGCGGCATGTCGAGCCCGAGCGGATTGGCCCGCACGAACCGGCCGAGCCCAACGTCGTCGAGCGCCGCGTACATGTCCGCATCGCTGATCGCGCGCCCTTCGAGGTTCAGGTTCTCCCGCAGGGTGCCATGCATCAGCGCGACATCCTGCGGGAGAAAGCCGATCGCAGCGCGGCGGTCGGACGGGTCGATCTGGGCAAGGTTCATCCCGTCGAGAACGATGCTGCCGGAGGTGGCGTCGCCCAGTCCTGACAGCAAGCGCAGCATCGTGGACTTGCCCGCCCCGTTGCCGCCTATGATGGCAATCTTCTCGCCAGCCCGGATGCCCAGCGCGGCGACGTTGACAACCGGCGGCCCGTCAGCGCCGTAGCGCATGACGAGGTCCTGAACCTCGAACCGGCCGCGCAGACGTTCGGCGCGGACGAAGACGCGGCTTTCCGGACGCTCGACCGGCGCGGCCATGAGCTGGTCGAGCCCTTCCAGCGCGACGCGGGTGTGTTGCCAGCGCCCGAGGATACCGGCGGCCTGCGTCATCGGCGCGATTGCGCGGGCGGCGAGCAGCGAACAGGCCACGAGCGCGCCGACCGTCATCGCCCCCTCGCTGATGCGATAGACCCCGAAGGCGACGACGCCGACGTAGCACAGCTGCTGCACCATCGCCGCGCCATACGTCAGCGCGCTGCCGAGCGAGTGGGTCTGCTTGGCGGTTTCCGCGAGCTGCGCCGTGAGCGCTTCCCACAACATCATCGCACGCCCTTCGCCGCGCCCCGCCTTGATCGCCTCAAGGTTCTCTACCGCCTCGATCAGGATGCTGTTCTTGATCGCGCCTTCCTGCAGGTTGCGGCGCGACAGTTCGGCAAGGCGGCGCTGCATGACGAGGCTGGGCAGGATCATTAACACGATCCCGGCGATGGGTACGACCACGATCCACTCGCCGATCAGCGCGATCACGGACAGGAATATCAGCGTGAAGGGCAGGTCGCTGGCGATCGCCGCGCTGGAGGAGGTGAAGAACTCGCGCACGCCCTCGAACTCGCGGATCTGGCTGGTGAAGGCGCCGAGCGAGGCGGGGCGCGCCGAAAGCCGGGTCTGCAGCACTCGCGCGAAAAGCTGAGTGGACAGGGTGAGATCGAGGCTTTTGCCCATCGTATCGAGCAGATGCCCCCGCATGTGGCGCAGCAGGGCCTCGAACACGATGGCGAGGGCGACGCCGCTCGCCAGCAGCCACAGCGTGTCGAACGCCGCATTGGGCACCACGCGGTCGTAGACCTGCATCGCGAACAGGGCCGAGGCAATGGCGAGCAGGTTCGCCATCATCGCGCCGAGCGCGACTTCGAGATAGGCGTTGCGATAGCGGCGGAGCGCCCCGAAGAACCAGTGCTGTCCGGCCGTGGCCGCCAGCGCCCCAGCCCGCTCCTCGGAGCGGAAGCGGGCCTTGGCGAAGACCGCCATGCCCGAATGCAGAGCGGTCAATTCAGTCATCGGCATCTTCTGCACGCCGCCATCGGCGCGCGGCAGGCGCAGCGTCGCGGTATCGCCGTCGATGGCACAAAGGACCACGCAGTCCCCGTCCTCCAGCAAGAGCAGAGCGGGCAGGAGATACCGCGGCAGCGCGAGATCGGAACAGCGCACCTGCGCGGCGATTTCCAGGCGCCGCATGGCCCGAGGCACCATCTCGGTTGGCAATCGCCCGTCGACCAGAGGCAGCCCGTCTCCCAGTTCGCTCGCGCTGGTGTGGCGCCCCAGCATCCCCGCGAGCAGGACGAGCCCTTCGCGCAAGGGGTCACGGACGTGCAAGGAGAGCGGCCGGGAGGTTTCGGCGTTGGTTGCGCTCACGGCGTTGGCTCCCCTAGTTCGATCAGGTCGGTCAGGCGGCCCAGCTGCGCCCCGATCTGGTACTGAATACGGATCATCTGCAGGTGCACTTCGTTGAGCGACCGCCGCGCGTCGTAGTGCTCACGCTGGATGGTGATGAGGTCAATGATGTCGCGCCGGCCCGCCTCGAACTGTTCGCGATAGAGGCCGCCCAGTTCACCGGCGCTGGACACCTGCCGCTCCAGCGCAACCTCCTGGTCCGCCAGCGCCGCCCCGTTGGTGGCGAGGTTGCGTAGGCGGCGTTCGAGGTCCCGCCGCGCCGCACTTTCCTTCCACTGCGCGGCATCGACGCGTTGGCGGGCCCCGTCCACGCGGTCGAAGCTGGATAGTCCCTGCATCGGATTCATCCGGAATCGCACGGCGAGGATGGCGTCGCTCTGCATCCGGCCACCGATCTCACGGCTGAGCGCGGTGGCTTCGAGGTTGACGCGCGGCAAGCTCGAGGAACGGCTTTCTTCGTATGTCGCCCGGGCGTGTTCGGTGTCCTCCACCGCCTTGAGGTAGAGCGGCGAAGCCTCGATCAGCGCATCCGTGCCGCCGATGACGAGCGGCATCATCGACTGCGGCGAGGGTTCGACAAGCTCATCGGGCGGACCACCTACCAGAGTTTCGAACTGGCTGACGGCATCGGCCAAAAGCCCGTCGTCACTGGCGAGACGCTGGCGCGCGCGCGCCAGTTCGAGCTTCGATCGATCGGGCTCGCTGCGGTCGGCATAGCCGCTTTGCGCACGCAGCCCGGTCATCTGCGCGAAATCGTCCAGCGTGGCGATCTGAGCAAGGTCGACCTCGCGCTGGCGGCGGGCCAAGAGGACATCGAGGTAGGTTTCGACGATATCCAACGTGGCCTCATCCCGCGCGATCAGCCATTCGTCCCGCCGCTGCCGCTGCGCGGCGCGGGCACCCCGGACCTGGCTTTTGACTTGCCCCCAATCGTGGACCATCTGTGCCGCCGTCACTTCATACGCCCATTCATCGGGCGATATGTCCTGTGGCCCCCCCGATACCGAAACAGCTGGCAGGTATCCCGCCTTTGCCACGTCCACGTCGGTTTTCGCCGCCCTGATTTCGGCGTTGGCGGCGGCAATTTCGGGATGCCGAGCGATCCCCGCCGCCACCGCTTCCTCGAGCGTCATGGCCGAGACGCGGCACGGCCATGACGCCAGCGATAGCAGAATCACCGACTTCAGAGCCCAGCACGATCGCTTTCGCGTCGCCCACGCGGTCGTCACACGACGACCTGGACGGAATTGTCCTCGACCAGCAGGGTGTTCGTGCCGAATGTGTAGATATCGAAGACGATCCCATTGTGCAGCTGAGTAGCGCCTGTATCCACCGCGCCCACGATGTTCAGCACGTCGTTACTTTCCCCCGTGATTTGGAGGACGTGGCCGGCATCGGTGATGGCGCTTACCTCGGGAGCGGTGAGTGTGACCACGCTGCCGCCGTCACCGCTGCCGAGATCAATCCGCTCGATATTGGTGAGCGTGCCGACCCCCGGCGCATTGTAGTCGAGGTGGATGCCGTTCGCGAGCAGCAGGGTATCGAATCCGGCACCACCGTCGATCACCGCGAAGTTCGGCGCGGTGACTTGGATCGTGTCGTCGGCATTGCTGGCCGAGACGTGATCCCCTGTCCCTACGTTGAAGATGAGATCGTTGCCGCTGCCGCTGTTGATATGCTCGGCACTGCCGTTCACGCCGGACATGACGTCATCGCTGATGGTTCCATTCACGTCGATCTGGCCAATGTTAAGCGACAGTCCGGCCGGGCTCAGGTCCAGTCCGTAGGACGCGCTGTCGTCACCCTGGCTGTCGGTGGCCACCAGATTCAACGATATCTGCGAGCCCAGGTTGAGAAGATCGGTGATGTTGAGGCCCAGCTGGCTCAGGATCGTCGGACTGAGCAGGTTAAGCTCGAAATGACCGGAGCTGTCCGCCTGGACCGGCAGCAACTGGACATTGAGCGCCGGCGTGATGACCCTGATCGCCACGGACGCGTCACTCTCGGTGGTCCCGCTGATGCCGAGGCGCGGGTTCAACGGGTTGAGGCTGGCGTCTACCGCGAAGTTGCCGATCGTCACGGGTTGTTCGATGTTGGAAAGAATCGGCAGCGTGACGACGTTGCTGGAGTTGCCCGCAGGGTCCTTCCCGGTCACGGCCACCTGCGCCGCCAGCAGCTGATCCCAGCTCAGGCCAATATCGAGACCGGTAAGCAGGTTGAGAGAAGCCAGTCCGCTGTTGTCGGCGGTCAGGACCGCGTTGGCCGTTGTGGCGCCGAGGTCGATGGCGACGTCTAGTTCGGTTCCCGGCTCGGCCGAGATCGTCAGCAGGCTGCTGGTCAAGGAAAGGACCGGTGCGGCGGGAGGAGTGGTGTCAATGGTGAAGGATGCCGATGCGGACGGCAGGCCGCCCCCGATGCTTGCCGTGACGGCGGCAGCCCCGTCCGGCAACGGACCAAGGCTACCGGTCGGCACGATGCTCAGGACCACCCGTCCGAGCGCGATATCACCTGCGGCCAGTACATGCGTCGCATGTGTTTCGTAACCGTTCTGGCCGTCGAACTTGGCGGTGACCACCTGTCCAATCTGCGCGCTGGGGCGCAGGATCACTTGGACCTGAATACCATTTGCCGCCTCCGCCGAATTCACCCAACCGTCCGCCGCTTCAGGCACGGTGATGGTCGGAGGGGTGAGGTCGGGGGCGATGATGGCGGCCGGAATGCTGTGGTTTCCGGCCGGGTCGATCGACGTGCCGCTGATACTTTGACCTGCGACCAAGGGCGGTGCGAAAGGCAGGAAAAACGTGCCGGCGGGGCCGACCGACACCACGATCGAATGAGCGGTATCGCCATTGATGACGATCGACAGCTGGCTGTTTGGCTCAGCCAAACCACTCAGGATGGCGCCATCGGACGAAAGCACGAGCGTCGGGCTCGCCGGTGCGATGGAATCGATCGCCGTCACCGCAGGAAGGCTGACATTGCCTGCCATGTCCTGCGCGGTGGCGATCACGACCGTGGCATTGGGTAACGGCAATGCGGGGATAAAGTGCCAGTTGCCTTGGATGTCTGTAGTGGCCTGCCCTATCGTCGCCCCCAAACTGGTTGTCAGCAGCACTGTCGTGCCGGGCTCCGCGGTGCCGGTCAGTGAAATTCCGTTGCTGACGTTGATGACCGGCATCGCCGGGCTGAGCGCATCGACGATCGTGGTGGCGGCTTGGCTGGAGTTGCCCGCGGCATCGATAGCCACGGCATGCACCACTGAGCCGTTGAGCAGGGCCGAGGAGGGGGTGAAGGTCCAGTGCCCGTTGAGTCCGACCGTAGTCTCGCCGATGACGAGGCCCGCCACGTCGGTAAGGACGATCGTCGCACCAGGTTCCCCCGTACCCTCGATCGCGAGACCGTTGGTGAGTTCGATGGTGGGGTTGAGCGGTGCGATCCCGTCGACGATAGTGCTGACCGCCATGCTCACGTTGTCCGCCGCATCGACCGAAACCGCGATCACCACGGTGCCGTCGGGCAAAGGCAGCGGCGGCGTGAACGTCCAGTGCCCGCTGACGTCGGCGATCGTCTCTCCGATCACGAGGCCGAGGTTAGGCACGGCGGCGCGGGCGAATGCGTTGCCGGTGCCATCCATGAGAACAACCGTCGAGTTCGGCTCGGCCGTTCCTGTGACCTGCGAACCGTTCGTGGGATCGATGGTGGGGCCGACCGGCGCCGTCGAGTCCACGGTCGTGCTGGCGGGCGCGCTGGTGTTGCCCGCCGCATCCTGCGCGACGGCGTTGATGACGGTGCCGTTCGTCAGCGCGGAACCGGGCACATAGGACCAGTTGCCGAGGCCATCTGCCGTCGCTTCGCCAACGGGATTGCCGTTGCCATCGGTCAGGATAACGCGCGCGCCGCGCTCGGCGGTACCGTTGATTTCGCTGCCGTCGCTGGGAGCGATGACGGGGGCTGGGGGAGCGACAGCGTCGATTGAGATAGTGGACTGACGGCCGGTATTGCCCGCCGCATCCTGGGCTGTCGCCTCCACTACGGACCCGTCGGGCAGCGGGGTAGTGGGCGTGAAGGCCCAGTGGCCGGTGCCGTCGACGAGGACCTGACCAATCGGGTTTCCATTGCCATCGACCAGCGTGACGGTGCTGCCGGGCTCCGCCGTTCCCGTCAATTCCGTCCCTCTGGAGGGATCGATGGCAGGCGCGGCGGGCGCTACCGCGTCGATCCTGGCGCTGCCTGGAGCACTCACATTACCTGCCGCGTCGAATGCCACGGCATTGACCGTGGTTCCATCAGGAAGGGGCGAGCCAGGCGTGAAGCTCCATCCGCCATTCACGTCTGAGGTTATCTGGCCGATGGGGTTGCCGTTACCGTCGGTGAGGTAAATCGTTGCGCCAGACTCGGCAGAGCCGGTCAGCACGGCGCCGTTCGAGGGGTTGATGATGGGCGCAGCAGGCGCCACCGCGTCCACCGTGGCGGTTGCGGCCGGACTTTCGTTACCCGCGGCATCCTGCGCCACTGCCCTGACGATGGTACCATTCGGCAGGGGCGTGCCCGGCGTGAAGCTCCAGTTGCCTCCGAGGTTCGCCGAGGTTTGACCGATCGCGTTTCCGTTTCCGTCGGTCAGGGTTAACGTTGCGCCCGCCTCGGCCGTTCCCGTCAGCACCGCGCCGTTGGTCGCCGCGATGGTAGGTTGTGGGGGCGCCGCGGCATCGACTGCGCCGCTGGCCTGAGGGCTGAAATTGCCGGCGGCATCCTGCGCCACCGCATGAATCACGGTCCCGTTGGGAAGTGGCGATGCGGGCGTGAAGCTCCAGTCGCCCGTGCCGTCCGCCCTGACCTGCCCAATGGCGTTGCCGGCACCATCGGTGAGCGAAAGGGTTGCACCCGGCTCAGCCGTACCCGACACCATCGCACCATTGCTGGGAGCGATCACGGGCGCCGCCGGAGCGATTGCATCGACGGTCGCAATGGCTTGTCCGCTGATATTGCCGGAAGCATCGGTTGCCACAGCGACGACCACCGTTCCGTCGGGCAGGGGCGCTGGCGGGACGAAGATCCAGTCGCCGTTGCTGTCTGCCTGGACTTGCGCGATGGAATTGCCGCCCCCATCGGTCAGCGTGACGACGGCGCCGGCTTCCGCGTTGCCGGACAAAATGCTTCCGTTGGTGGGATCGATGACCGGTGCACCGGGCGCGCTGGAGTCTACGGTCGCTGTGGCCTGAGGCCCGGTATTGCCAGCGGCATCGCGCGCTGTGGCGATCAGCACTGTTCCATTCGCAAAACGGGTGGGTGGCGTGAAAGTCCAGTGCGCGCTAGCGTCGGCAATTACCCGGGCGATCACCCTGCCGTCGTGGTCGGTCAGCGTCACGGTTGACCCCGCCTCTGCGGTGCCGGTTATCGAAATTCCGTTGGACGGTGCGATCGTGGGCGCGGCGGGTGCTATGGCATCGACGGTAACACTGGTTCGCGCGCTGCCGTTGCCGGATGCATCGACCGCTACGGCGGTCACCACGGTGCCGTTGCCAAGCCGCTCCGCCGGCGTGAAGATCCACGTGCCATCGGCACGGGCGGCGGCGCTTCCCAGCGGATGCCCACTGGCGTCGGAGAGCAGGATCGTAGCCCCTGCCTCTGCCGAACCGGAGACCGCGGCGCCGTTCGAAGGCGCGATCACCGGCGCACGGGGAGCGACGGCATCCACCGTGACGGTGGCGGATGGCCCTGCCTCACCGACCGCGTTGACGGCCGCTGCCGAAACGACCGTGCCATCCGGCAGCGGAGTGCTGGGCGTGAACGACCATCTGCCGTCACTGCCGATTGTGGCCCGCCCGAGAGTGCTGCCCGCCGCATCGGTCAGCAGGACCGCGACCCCGCTCCCCGCCGTGCCCGAAAGGACATTGCCATTGGTCGGCGACAGGGTGGGCGCGGTGGCAGGAGTCGGCGACAGGTCCGGCGCAGTGACGACCACGGGCGGGCTCGTGTTGCCGGCAGGATCGGTAATGCTGACGTCGATTTGCTGCCCGTTATCGACCGGAGCGACGAAAACGATGCTGAACCTACCGTCGCCCCCGATCGTCGTGGTGTAGTCGGTATCGCCATCACCATCGACATCAACGGTCACAGTGCTGCCGGGCTCGCCGCTGCCTGAAATGCCGGTGCCGTCCGCAGCGATCGTCACCTCTTCAGCCGCGCCGGGCGAAGTGGTGTCGGGAGCGGTCACCGAGACGGCGGGCCCGACATTGCCGGCCGCGTCCCTGACGGTGACGCGCACCGTCTCGCCATCGAGGAGGGGCGGAACGAGGGGCACGGTGAAAGTACCGTTCGAACCAACGGTGGCGGAATAGTCGCCCGACCCGTTGCCGTCGATATCGACGCTAACCGTCGCGCCGGCTTCCGCGCTGCCGGTCAGGCGGTCGCCTGCGGCACTGATCGCAAGGTTGGTCGCGGCCGCCGGTGCTGTGGTGTCGGGAAGAGCCGCCGCTTCGGCCTTCCCTCCGCCACCGGTTGCGACAGCCAACCCTCCACCGGCCAGCGCCGCCAGCGGGATTAGCGTCCCGGCGCCCAGCG
Organism: Novosphingobium sp. GW821-FHT09E05; assembly: GCF_059416165.1. Classification (NCBI taxonomy): domain Bacteria; kingdom Pseudomonadati; phylum Pseudomonadota; class Alphaproteobacteria; order Sphingomonadales; family Sphingomonadaceae; genus Novosphingobium; species Novosphingobium sp. GW821-FHT09E05. Next base: position 98,520 of record NZ_JBWKOQ010000004.1, on the reverse strand, counting down.
CCGCGCCGCCAGTGCCCGCGGCGGCGCCAGCAGCGGCACCGGCGGTTCCTGCCGTCGTCGCGGAGAAAGCCGCCGTGGCGTCGATCGGCACATAAGCGGCCGAAGACAGCGCACCGGTGGTTGCCTGGCCGATCTCGGTGGTGACCAGCCCATCCTCGTTGACGAGAAGGAGATGTGAAACCTTGGTCGGGTCGATGTAAAAGTTCGTGATGCGGACTACTTCGCCCGACTTGAGGTGGACCAGCAGGTCGGCGCCTTCGCGGCCATACCCGGCGACAGCTTCGGGCGCGACGTTGAGGGCGATGCTGCTACCTGCGGGGACGGTGACCGATCCCTCCACAGCCTGAATAGGCGAGGCGCTTATTCCTGAGGTATTCGGTGCAACCTTGGCTTCGACAGGCATTTCAGATCTCCCACGAACGGCGAACCTAAATGGTCCTGGCCAAGGCAGCCCTGCGGTGCCGTGCGATCGGGACCAGCATGGCCGGAGCGCGCACGCGACACCGCCCGGCTGCGTCGGTGCCGGACATCGCAATTTTCCTGATCTCGTCTGCGGTCGGCATGAGGGCGGAGAGACGTTGTTCGCCCCCGTGCCCGCGAAGCTCGACCATTGCCGGGATCCGGGATCATTTGGATTAAGCGCATGCCGGGATCAGCCAATTCAGACTTCATCCGAATCCGAGTGGATTGGCCGGGAACCAAACGCCGCTGCCGCTTAAGGGAAATCCTCCGTACCGTCGGCACTCGATAACGGATGAAGTTGATGGCCCCGGCATTCGGGACAATCCCCTCGACCTTGCTCAGACGCGCAGCCTGATCGTCACGTCGAGGCCGGGGGCAGCATCGCGCAGATCCACCGTGCCGCCATGGAGGTGGGCAACCGCCTGTACGAGCGAGAGGCCGAGGCCCGCGCCCCAGCCGCCGCGTGCTTCGTCGAGGCGGCTGAACCGGCGCAGCGCCTGCTCGCGCTGCCCGGGTGCGATGCCGGGGCCCTGGTCGGCCACGGTAATGGCCGCGCCGTCAACGTCGGGCACGAGCGCAAGCCTGATGGTGCCCCGGCCATATTTCAGCGCGTTGTCGACGAGGTTGCCGATTGCCTGATCGAGCAGCTGGCGGTGCACCGGCATGTCGAACCGGGCAGGTGCTTGGACGACGATGGCGCGGCCCTGGTCCTCCACGAGCGGAGCGTATATCTCGGCGACAGTCTCCAGCAGTTCGGAAAGGTCGGCGGGGACGAAGCTCTCGCGGCCCAGTCCAGCCTCGGCGCGGGTGATGCTGAGCGCGGTCTCGATGATGGCGAGCAGCCGCTCGCTTTCGGCGAGGGCCTGGTCGATGAACGGCTGCGCCTGCGGGTCCTCGACGTGCCGCGCGGCGCGGTCGAGCGCGGCGCGCATGCGGGTGAGGGGGGATTTCAGGTCGTGGGCGAGCGTGTCGGTGGCGATCTTGAGTTCGTCGTTGAGCGCCGCCACGCGGTCGAGCGCCTGGTTCACCTCGCTGCCGAGCAGGGCGAAAGCGTCGCCGGTGTCATCGCGCGGGACGCGGCGGGAGAGGTTGCCCGAGCGGACATCACCCAGCGTCGCGATGCTTGCCTTGAGGCGGCCGAGGATGAAGCGGGTGGAGAGGAACGCCGCGGCCACGGCAAAAAGCACCGACATGCCGAGCGCGATCATGCTCGTGCGCTCGAGCAGGGCAATGACCTGGCGCTCGTTCTCCACCACGGTTCCGGTCAGCAGGGTCCCGCCGCTCCGCAGGCGGACCAGCTGTACCAGCATGGCCTCGCGCGCAGCATGACCTGAGCGTTGCTTATTCACCAGGGTGTAGGGCCCGGCGAATGGCAGGTCGGTGGGCAATGCCTCGAGATTCCCTGCAATCGGCCGGCCTTCGGGTGAGATGACCAGCAGCACTGCGGAGCGCTCGACCTGCCGCGAGGTGCGCATTATGACCGCGTGGGTGAGGGCGGGCAGGCCGCCATTGTCGTAGGTCTCCAGCAGGTCGTCGCGCATGGTCTGGGCGACCGCGACGGCGTCGGCGCGGTTCTGGGACCGCAGCAGCGCGGTGGGGCCGAACAGCAGCACGGCCGCGGCGATGAGTTGGAACAGGAATACCAGCGCGGCGAAACGGAACGTCGTCGAACGCCAGATCGCTGACGTGAAGCTCACGGCTCGGCGCCGATGCGGTAGCCCGCGCCGCGCACCGTATGCAGGAGCCGCCGCATCTCGCCTTCGTCGATCTTCTTGCGCAGGCGGCTGAGGTGGACGTCGACGACGTTGGTGCCGGGATCGAAGTGATAGTCCCAGACGCCTTCGAGCAGCATCGTGCGCGTTACCACTTGGTCGACATGGCGCAGCAGGAACTCCAGGAGGCGGAACTCTCGCGGTTGTAGGTCGATCGTGCGCTCGCCCCGGCGGACGCGGCGGGAAAGCAGGTCCATTTCAAGGTCATCGCAGCGCAGCACGGTTTCTGGGCCCGATGCCGAAGACGCGCCCCGGCGGATCAGCAGGCGGATGCGGGCGAGGAGTTCGGCGAATGTGAAGGGTTTGACGAGATAGTCGTCGCAGCCGCTGGTCAGGCCCTTGATCCGGTCCTCGGGCGAGCCGAGCGCGGAAAGGATGATGACCGGCGTTTCCACGCCCGCGCCGCGCATCGCGGCCAGCACCGCCATGCCGTCGAGGCCCGGCAGCATGCGGTCAAGGACGATGCAGCCGTAGCCGCCGTCGGTCGCGAGAAACAGGCCATCGCGACCGTTCGCGGCGCCATCGACGAGGAAGCCGGCTTCCTCGAGGCCATTGGCGATGAATTCGGCGGTCGCCGCATCGTCTTCGACAAGCAGGATTTTCTGGCTCATTCCGCCGGCGTCTCCGTGGTTTTCAATTCATCCATACCCTTTGCCGGATATCGAAGGCCGTGGGGAGCACATTAACTTTCGGTCATTTGCCCTCCAGCCGACAGAAGCGCGCACCATCGTACTCACGTCGAGACGCCCGCAGCAAGGGCGAGGCAGCAAGGCTCCCCGACGATGGAACCAGACACGGCATCCGATAACCCGCGCCAGCGCCGCGCAAGGCTCGATGAAGGGACCTGCCGCCTGATCTGCCCCATCGCCTCGGCCATGGTCGGCGTCTGCATGACCGGGATCGGGCTGCTGCGCGTCGCGGTGGTGGCGCGGGGTGGCGAGACTATCGCGGATGACCTGCTTTCGGCAGACGCGCTGGCGTTCCTGTCGGCGACCCTGTGTTCCTACTTCGCTCTGCGGGTGCAGTCGGTGACGCGGCTGCACTGGCTGGAACGGGTCGCCGACGTGACGTTCATCGCGGCGATGGTGATGCTGACGGTCGCCTGCTTCGTCATCACCTATTCGCTCGGGAGCTGAGCGGGCCACCTAGATTGCCGATTGTTCATGCCGCGGCGAAGATCCTGCAATCCGGCGGAGACTATTCGGTGCTCATGTTCCGGAGCCTGCCATGCGTTTCGCCTTCCTCATCCCGTTTCTCGCCGTACTTGGCGCCACACCGGCTTTCGCGAGCGAGGGTGGTGAAGGCCTCTGGATGAACCCGAAACACACCTTGGCGGTGCACACCGATACATGCGGCCAGAGCAGGGAACGCACACTGTGCGGCCGGATCGTCTGGGCGAGCGGACAGGCCCGGGCCGACGCCGCCGCTGCCAGTGTCCCGCGCCTCATCGGCACCGAACTGCTCGAGAACTACCGCCTCCGTGCCCGGGGCGTGTGGGAGGGTACCGTCTTCGTGCCGAACATGGGCCGCCGCTTCGCGTCCGAGATCGACGAGATTTCGCCCGACCGCCTGAAGGTCAAGGGCTGCATACTGGGCGGCCTGCTGTGCAGGTCGCAGGTGTGGAGCCGGATCGGGCAGGTGCCGGCATGACCCTCTTGCGCGGCCTGTTCGAGCGCCATCGCCGACTTATCACGCTGGCCGTCGTTCTTGCCGTGATCGCGCTTGGTTTCGCAGCGCTCGACGCCCTGACGCGGGAGATACGCTACAGAGACGTTCGCGCCGCCGTCCATGCGCTGACTTGGACGCAGATCGTGCTGGCGTTGGGGTTCACGGCCGCCAGCTATTTCGCCCTGACGTTCTACGATTATCTGGCGCTGCGCATCATCGGCCGCCCGCTGCCGTGGCGGACTGCCGCGCTGGCCTCGTTCACAAGCTATACGCTGAGCCACAACCTGGGGCTCTCGCTGCTGACCGGAGGATCGGCGCGCTATCGCATCTACGTTGCGGCAGGGCTCGACGGGCCGGACGTCGCCCGCGTCGTCGCACTGGCAGCGGGCAATTTCTGGGCAGGCGTGCTGACGATCGGCGGGGCGGCGATGCTACTCCATCGCGGCCAGCTGGACTTCGGCCCGGTGTCGCTCGGCCCCGTCGCCACGCATCTGGGCGGAGCCGCGATGCTCGCTGTCATGGCGGCTCTGGTGGTCATCGCCGGACGCGTGAACGAACCGCTCTCGATCGTGGGCATGCGGCTGCCCCTTCCGCGCCCGCGTGACATCGCGGTGCAGACCGGCATCGGTTTCATCGACCTGTCCTGCGCGGCGGGCGCGCTCTTCGTGTTGATCCCGGCGGCCGATCCCGCCCAGCTTCCCGCCTTCGTGCTCGCCTATGCGCTGGGCATCGTGGTCGCGCTGGTGAGCCATGTTCCGGGAGGCCTCGGCGTGTTCGAGGCAGTCGTCCTGGCCGTCCTGCCAATCGACAAGGCCACGCTGTTCGCCGCGCTCATCGCCTACCGCCTCGTCTACTACCTGCTGCCGCTGGTGATCGCCGCGCTGCTGCTGGCGTGGCACGAGGGTGCGCGCAGCCGCCGGATGGCGATGCTGGTGGACGGGATGCAGACGCTCGCCACCAGCATATCGCCTCTGTTGCTGAGCGGTGCGGTTTTCCTCGGCGGCGGGATGCTGCTGCTGTCGGGTTCGCTTCCCGCCATCCACGCGCGCATGGGGCTGCTGGCCGACGTGTTGCCGCTCCCCTTCATCGAGGCGAGCCACATCGCCGCCAGCCTCGTCGGCACCGCACTGCTGCTGCTGGCGCCCGGCCTATATCGGCGGCTCGACGGGGCCTGCCTCGCGACCCGGCTGCTGCTGCTGGCCGGGGCGTTCTTTTCGCTCACCAAGGGCATCGACTATGAGGAGGCGGCCGCCTGCCTCGGGCTGGCCGCGCTGCTGCACCTGACGCGCGGCGCTTTCTATCGCCGGACCGCGCTGACCGAGACGCCGCTCACTGCCGGTTGGCTGGCGGGTATCGCGATGGTCGCGGCGCTTGCCGTGTGGGCCGGAATCTTCGCGTATCGCCACGTTCCCTATGACGACGATCTATGGTGGAAGTTCGCCCTGCGCGCCGATGCCCCGCGCTACCTGCGCGCTGGACTGGCCTCCGCCGTGTTCGTTGCGGGCTTCGCCCTCTCGCGACTGTTCGCACCATCGAGCCGCCGGCAGTACGTGGAGAATGCAGGTCCCGCGATCCGCGCGATCCTCGCCTCCAGCGGCCGCACCGAGGCGATGCTGGCGCTGACCGGCGACAAGCGGTTCCTGGTCTCGAACGCCGGCGACGCCTTCGTCATGTACCAGGTCAAGGGGGCGAGCTGGGTCGTCATGGGCGATCCGGTCGGCGCGGAAAGGTCGTGGGGCGAGTTGCTCTGGGCCATCCGTGACCTGTCGCACCGCCGGCAGGGACGCCTGATGCTCTACGAGGTGTCGCCCGCCGTGCTCGACCTCGCGATCGGCATGGGCCTGCAGATCGTCAAGTACGGCGAGGAGGCGATAGTCGACCTCGAAACTTTCGAGCTTGGCACCCCGCAGCTGCGCAGCGTCCGCAAGTCCGAGCGCGTGGCGGCCAAGGCGGGCGCGACCCTGCGCGTGGTTCCCGCCGCCGCCGTGCCGATCATCCTCAACGACCTCGAGGCGATCTCCGCCGAGTGGATGGAGGCCAAGGGCCACCGCGAAAAGGGCTTCAGCCTCGGCAGCTTCGACCGCACGTACTTGCTCAATTTCGACATGGCGCTGGTCATGGTCGAAGGCCGGATCGTCGCCTTCGCGAACCTGTGGCTGACGCAGGACCAGTCCGAGGCCTCGGTCGATCTCATGCGCCACCGCAATGACGCGCCGCGCGGAACGATGGATTTCTTGTTCGCCAACCTGATGATCTGGGCAAAGGCCCGCGGTTACCGGCGCTTCACGCTGGGGCAGGTGCCGCTGTCCGGCATCGAGGGCCGACACCTCGCGCCCTCCTGGGCCAAGGCCGCGGCGCTGGTGTTCCGCCATGGAGAAAGCTTCTACGGCTTCCGCGGCCTGCGCGGGTACAAGGAGAAGTTCGCGCCCCGGTGGGAGCCCCGCTACGTCGCCGGACCCCATGGTATCGGGCTGATACAGGGGCTCCACGACGTATCCCGGCTGATCGCGGCCGGTCCCGTCGCCACATCCACCGTGGTTCGCCCAGCAGTGTCGATGGAATCCCGGCAGTGTCTCCCGGAAAGGATAGTGACGGCATGACCATCTTGCGCTTCCGTCCGGCGCGTCTAGCACTGATGCTGATCGCATTGCTGGCGCTGGCGGCGATCAATGCCCCTGCGCTGCACCTGCTTGGCTCCGATCCGATCCGTCTGTTTCCGGCCCGGAATGCCTCCGTTTCCGGCAAACCCAAAGTCGCCGCGGTGTTCCTTTCAGGCGACATGGGGTTCAACTTCGGGATGGGAGCGCACATCGCCGAGGCCGTCGCCGCGAGGGGTATCCCGGTCGTCGGAGTGAGTTCACCGGTCGTCTTCGCCCACCATCGCACCCGCGCCGAGGCTGACGCCGTAGTGGAAGGGGCCATCCGCCTCGCGCTTGCCCGCACCGGCGCCGGAAAGATCCTGTTGATGGGACAGTCCTACGGCGCCGACATCATCGCCACCACCGCGGCCGACCTCCCGCGCGACCTGCGCCGCCGCATCCTGGCAATCGACCTGACCGTGCCGGCCCAGACCGTCTACTTTCGCGCCGATCCCAGCACGCTGGCCTATATCGGTAAGCCTGACGCGCGCCCGATGGCGGCGCTGCGTGCGCTGCGCTGGGCGCCGGTCGTCTGCGTCTATGGGCGGGAAGAGCAAGGTAGCCTGTGTCCCGTCCTGAGAGGCGCCGCGCGGGTGATCGGCCTGCCGGGCAACCACCACCTCGAGCATAACCGGGCGCTGGTGGCCGAGACCACACTGGCAGCGCTGCGCGCGGCGGCGCCGGCGGCGGGAATCTGACGATGGCGAGCGAACCAGCCCGCTCCGCCAGGCGCCTGACCGGCAGCCGCGCCGACTGCCGCGAGGAGCGACACGTCGCCTCCACGAAGTTCACCGTCGATGCCTCGGGCATCCAGAGTTGCCGGTGCCGTATCTGCGGGTGCGAACTGCGCCGCATTCCCTCGCTGCGCCGCTGGTTCCGTTCGGGGATGATGGGATGACTTCCGCCTTTTTGCGAACATGACCAAAAGTTAAGGGGCCGATCAGGTCACCCTCATCCCGGCGGGCCTATCGCTGGGGCTCTTCCTCATTCGCGGAACGCCAGTGCAAGTCATGACCAAGCCCATCTTCTACGACCCAACCGGCCGCCGCGGTCGCTGGGCAAGGCGTGTGCTGTCGCTTCTGCTGCTGACGGTGGTCATCGGCGCGGTGGCCTTCGCGACGACACTGGTGGCGGTGCCGCCACAGCGCGAGCTGGAACTGCCCCTCCAGCGCCTCCACGCCTCCACCCTGCACGGATCGCCGCTCAAGCACCGGCTGACCTCGTGGCTGCCCAAGCTGCGTCCCGCAGGCCAGCAGAAGCCGCTGAGCATCGGGTTCTACCTGCCCAACAACGACGCCAGCTTCCTCTCGCTGGTCCATCACGGCAACGACCTCGACTGGGTGGTCCCGGCGGTGGTGAACGTCTCCGGCCCGCACCACGACATCACCGTCGAGGCGGACGCGCGCTTCGACCACCTCGTCGCGGGCGAGGCGCACCGCTTCAAGGTGCTGCCGATGGTCCAGAACTACGGCACCGAATGGGACGGCGCCGGCGCGGCCGCCCTGCTGCACGACAACGTCCAGCGCCGCGCCTTCGAGCAGCGGCTCGCCGCGATGGTCGTGCAGCGCCACGAAGCCGGCCTCGTCATGGACTTCGAGGCGCTGCCCGCCAGCGCCATGCCCGACTACGTGCCCTTCCTGCGCGAGCTGCGTGCCGCGCTGCCGCAGGGCTCCCGCCTTGCGCTGACTGTTCCGGCCGATACATCGGGCTGGCCGCTGGAGGCCCTGTCGAAGGTTTCCGACAAGATCATCTTCATGGCCTACGACCAGCACTGGGAAGGCGGCACGCCCGGCCCGATCGCCGCTCAGGACTGGTTCCTGCGCGAAGTGCAGGGCGCGCTCAGGCGCATCGGACCGGACCACATCGTCGTCGCGCTGGGCAGCTACGCCTACGATTGGCACGGCGACCAGACCGACGCGCTCTCGATCGAGGATGCCTGGCTCGCCGCGCATGACAGCAGCGCGCCGGTATCGTTCGATCCCGCCAGCGGCAATGCCGGGTTCGCCTACGACGACGGCGACGGCAAGGACAGCCAGCACCACACGATCTGGATGCTCGACGCCGCCGCCAACTGGAACGAGCTGGCCGCGCTGAGGCGCCTGGGCATCCAGGACATGGCGATGTGGCGCCTCGGCACCGAGGACTCGGGCTTCTGGGCCGACCTCGGCGCCTTCCGCAAGGGCGGCACGCCCGACCTCTCCACGCCCAAGACGGCGGGCAGCGCCGACGTCGAGGGTTCGGGCGAAATCCTGCGCATCACCGCCACCCCGCGCGACGGACACCGCACCATCCGCTTCGACGCCGAAGGCATGATCCGGGACGAGCAGTACCGGTCGCTCCCCACGCCCTACGTCGTCCAGCGGGCAGGGGGTTCCAATCCCAAGGTCCTGGCGCTGACCTTCGACGATGGCCCTGATCCGACCTGGACCCCCAAGATCCTCGCCGAACTGGAAGCCGCGCACGTGCCCGCCACGTTCTTCGTGATCGGCGAGAACGCGCTCGGCAGCCCCGGCCTGCTCAAGCGCATCGTAGCCGACGGTGACGAGCTGGGCAATCACACCTACACCCACCCCAACCTCGCAAACGCCGGTCCCAAGCAGACTCGGCTCGAGCTGAACGCCACCCAGCGCCTCGTCGAAGCTTATACCGGCCGTAGCATGACGCTGTTTCGCGCGCCCTACTTCGGGGACGCCGAGCCGACCACGCCCGACGAACTCGGCCCGGCGCTGGAGGCGCAGAAGGCCGGCTACACGGTGGTCGGCCTCCACGTCGATCCCAACGACTGGCAGCGGCCCGGCACCGACGCGATCGTCCAGCAGGTGCTCGACCAGGTCCATGGCGCGTCCCCGACCAACGCCACAAACGTGGTTCTCCTGCACGACGGCGGCGGCGAGCGTTCGGAGACGGTGGTGGCGTTGCCGCGCATCATCTCGGCGCTGAAGGGCGAGGGATACAGCTTCGTCACCGCCTCGCAGCTGGTGGGCATCCCGCAGGCGCGGGCGATGCCGGCGATCTCCACTCCGGACCTCGCCGCCGTGCGCGTCGACGTGACCGCCTTCATCGTGATGATGGTGCTCGCCACGATCCTGACCTGGCTGTTCTACGTCGCCATCTCGCTCGGCATGGCGCGCGCCGTCATCATGGCCGGCCTCGCCTGGTTCCAGAGCCGCCGCAAGCGCGCCGAGCCGCCGCATTTCGAACCCACCGTCTCGGTCATCATCCCGGCGTTCAACGAGGAGCGCGTGATCGCCGCCTCGGTCGCCCGCGTGCTGGCGAGCGACTATCCGGCGCTGCAGGTCATCGTTGCCGACGACGGATCGAAGGACGCCACCAGCACCATCGTGCGCGAGATCTTCGGCAACGACCCGGGCGTCACGCTGCTTACCCTGCGCAACGGCGGCAAGGCGGCTGCCCTCAACCGCGCGCTGAAGGAGGCCACCGGCGAGGTCGTCATCGCGCTCGACGCCGACACCCAGTTCGAGCCCGAGACGATCCGCCGCCTGACCCGCTGGTTCGCCGATCCAGCACTCGGCGCGGTCGCGGGCGACGCGCGCGTCGGCAACCGGGTCAATCTCGTCACGCGCTGGCAGGCGGTGGAATACATCACCGCGCAGAACCTCGAGCGGCGCGCGCTCGCGGGTTTCGACGCGATCACCGTGGTGCCCGGCGCCGTGGGCGCATGGCGCCGCGCCGCGCTCGATTCGGTGGGCGGCTATCCAGAGGATACGCTGGCCGAGGACCAGGACTTGACCATCGCGATCCAGCGCTATGGCTGGCGCGTAACCTACGATCCGCGCGCGGTCGCCTGGACCGAGGCGCCGGAGAGTTTCTCGGCGCTCGCCAAGCAGCGCTTCCGCTGGGCCTTCGGCACTCTGCAGTGCTTGTGGAAGCATCGCGCGGTTATGGCCCGCCGCCAGCCACCGGGGCTCGGCCTTGTGGGCCTGCCGCAGGCGTGGCTGTTCCAGATCGCCTTCGCCGCGATCTCGCCGCTTATCGACCTTGCGCTGGTGCTCTCGATCATCGGCACCGCCGTGCGGGTCTCCGCGCACGGCTGGGCGCAGACGAGCGGCGATGTCGGCATGATGGCGACTTACTGGATCGCATTCACCGCCATCGACGTGGCCTGCGGCTGGATCGCCTACCGCCTGGACGGGCACCGCGAGCCCTATCCCGCGCACCTTCTGGTTGCGCAGAGGCTGGTGTACCGCCAGATCATGTACGGGGTCGTCGTGCGCGCGATCGCTTCGGCCGTAGCCGGATGGGTGGTTGGATGGGGCAAGCTGGAGCGCAGCGGCAGCGTCGCCCTGGCCGCTGGCTCATGAGTCGGCAATATTTTACATAAGATATATTATCGTATTCCGTAAGGTTTAGACTTTCTCGCCGTAGCCAGCGGTTTCGAACCAGAGTTCGCCTTCCCAGAAATCGAACGGGATCACGAATATCGCGGGACACTGCTCCTCGTCGGGGTCGACATCGGGCGCATGGTCATCGCCTGGGAATGGATCGTCGCTGGGCGGTCCTTCATCCTGTTCTTCTGTCATGTCGCTGACCACAGGCCGCGATGCTGACGACAACTGCCAGCCATCGAACTCGGCGTCGCAAAGGTCGGACGTTTGACGCGGCTTCGCCAGTAGCCACAACACCGGCTCGCGCGGTGCCGTGGGTAGCGGCGCTCCGGTCAAAAGCATGAGCGACAGCAGAAACATGAACGGCCCCTCCGTCATCGCTAGGCTTTGTCGATCCCTGAAACGTCAGGACGCTGCACCGCGAAAATTCCTCGATAGAGCCCGCCGGCGATCACACCGCCCGCTAGCGGCGCGAGCCAGAACAGCCAGAGCTGCTGGAGCGCGAGCCCTCCGACGAGCAGCGCCGGCCCCGTGCTCCGGGCGGGATTCACCGAGGTGTTAGTGACGGGAATGCTTATCAGGTGGATCAGCGTCAGAGCGAGGCCGATGGCGATGGGGGCAAAACCGATCGGGGCGCGTCCGTCGGTCGAGCCAAGGATCACCAGCAGGAATCCGGCAGTGAGCACCACTTCGGCGATCAGGGCCGAACTTAGCGAGTAGCCGCCGGGAGAGCCTTCCCCGTAGCCGTTCTGCGCGAGACCGCTGGCGGGAAAATCGAAAGTCGGGATACCCTTGGCGATCAGGTAGATCACCATGCTCGCGATCACCGCGCCGACCACTTGCGCAATCACGTAAGGCACGATGTCGCGCGCCGGAAAGCGTCCGCCCGCCCATAGCCCGACCGTCACGGCCGGATTGAGATGGCACCCGGAAATGTGGCCGACGGCATAGGCCATCGTCAGGACCGTCAGTCCGAAAGCCAGCGCCACTCCTAGGGCGCCGATCGAGGCGGGTGGCCCGGCGGCAAGCACGGCGCTGCCGCATCCGCCCAGCACCAGCCAGAATGTGCCGATCGTCTCCGCGGCCGCTCTCCGGCCGATGGTGGGGGTAACAATCACTGCCGCTTCCTTCCCGGATTGGCGCGACGGGTCACGCGCATCCGGGAAGAGTATGACGGTCAATCCGCCACGGTATCGGGGATTACCCGCAGCGCGAGGACGGGGAGTCCGGGAGGATTTCCAGCCTTGCGCGGCCCTCTATCGCCGGACGGGACGGTCGACGATGGTCTGGCGAGGATCGGGAAGGACGACCCCGACCTGCTTGGCATAAGCGTCCCACGCGGCGACGAGTTCGGCCTTTCGAGCCGGCTCCTCGTTCGAAAGGTCGTTGATCTCGCCAGGGTCGACAGCGAGATTGAACAGTCGCGAGTTGCTGCCGTCGCCGAGGTCGACGAGCTTCCAGTCGCCCTGCCGCAGCGAGCGGCCGCCGAACAGTTCGTCGCCCACCGGCTTGTCGGCGGGGTAGACCCGGTCCGCCTTGCCACCCAGCCATCCAGCCCAGCTGAGCCCACGGATCGGCGTCACCGCCCTGCCCGCAAAACGGCTCCCCGGGTTTGCGACATGGGCGAGGTCGAGGAAGGTCGGCACCACGTCCATGACGTTCGTATAAGCAGAGCCGACCCCCTGCCTGACGCCCGGCCCGGTCAGGAACGAGACGACACGCGTGCCGCCCTCGCTCTCGAACGCCTTGACCCGCCACGACGGCGCGGTGGCGGCGGAGGCCCAGCCGGGGCCGAGGTACTCGTATGAAGTCGCGGCGCCGATGTTCTCGATCCGATTGTCCGCCTTGGCGTAGACCGCGTTGAGCATGCCCATGCTCGGTTCGGACAGGACCGATCCTTCGGCGCCGTTGTCGGCCAGAAACAGGATCACCGTGTTGTCGTATTCTCCGGTGTCCTTGAGCGTCTGGATCACCTTTCCGACGCCTTTGTCCAGCTGGTCCACCATCGCCGCGTAGACTTCCATGCGGCGGGTTTCGCGGGCTTTCTGCTCAGCCGTCAGCGAGTCCCAACGGGCGGAAAGGTCGGTGACATGCGGCACCGCTCCAGGCTTGAGCAGGCCGAGTTCGACCTGCCGTTTCAGTCGCTGCTCGCGCAGGACATCGTAGCCCGCTCCGTAGCGGCCCTTGTATTTGGCGATCACCTCCGGGGGTGCCTGCAGCGGGAAGTGTGGCGCCGTGAAGGCAAGGTACGCGAAGAATGGCTTGGCTCCATCGGCGCCCTTCCTGCCGGCCTTGAGCTGGTCGACCAGCCGGGATGCAAAGTAGTCCGACGAATAGAAGTCCTGAGGCAGGCTCGTGATCTGCTTGCCATCCTGCGTATACGACCAGCCCTTGTCGCCTGGCTTCTGCGCAACTTCGAGGCCGAAGTGATTATGTCCGCCCTGAAGCAGCGCGAAGGTGGTCTGGAAGCCCCGTGCGTGGGGATCCTGGGCGGGGGTCAGGCCCAGGTGCCACTTGCCCGAATAGTGAGTGCGGTAGCCGCCCGCCGCCAGAAGTTCGGCGATCGATGCGGTGTCGGCGCGCAGGTAGCCTTCGTGGCCCGGCTTGCCGACCTGGTTGGGCGCGATGACTTCGGCCATGTTCCCGAGCCCGGCCTCGTGATGATCGAGGCCCGTCAGTAGCATCGAGCGCGTGGGTGAGCAGGTCGGCGCGGTGTGGAAGCCCGTGAGTTTCAGCCCGTGCGCGGCCAGTGCATCGAGGTTGGGCGTGTCGATCTCGCCGCCGAATGCGCCGATGTCCGAATAGCCGAGATCATCCGCGACGATGACCAGGAAGTTCGGGCGCGGCTGTTGCCGGTCCTGAGCCGCAGTCGGCACGGCGGCGGCAAGCGTGAAGACGGCCGCCAACAGGGCGAATTTGCGTTTCATTTCATTCTCCCTCAGATTTTCGTTCTTCACCACTTGACCCGCAGCGTCGCGCCGACCGTCCGGGGATCGCCGACCGCGCCGTTGATGACGCCGAAGGTGCCCGGCGAGCGGGACACGTAGTAGTTCTCATCGGTGAGGTTACGGGCCCAGAAGGCGAAATCGTAGACCCCATCGGCCGTACGCAGACCGATCCGGGCGTTGAGCAGGCCGTAGCCAGGCACGACGCCGTAGATGCTGTTGGTTGGCGTCGCGTTGAACGACGAGCGGTGCAGGTAGTCGGCGTGGACGTAGACCTCGAAGCTGTCGCTCAGCGGCTGGGCGGCGTCGGCGCCGAGCGAATAGGCGAACTTCGAGACCCCGGGCAGGCGCACGCCCGAAAGATCCTGGACCTGCAGGGTTCCGGGGATCGACAGTTCGGGGCGCTGCGGGGCGTTTGCGTAGCTGACGTATTTCGCATCGGTATAGGCGGCCGAGGCGGTCAGGTTGATCCAGCGGCTCGGCGAGAACGAGAGGTCTGTCTCGATACCCTTGGAGCGGACCTTGGGGATATTGGCGATGTACTGGTTGGTCGCCGTGGTGCCGGGAATCTGCTCGGAGACGTTGGCCTGGTAGTCTTCGATCTCGGTGAGGAAGGCGGCGGCATTCAGGGTCACCCGGCGGTCGAGAAACTGCGACTTGAACCCGATCTCGTAGGCGTTGACCTTCTCCGGATCGACTGTCGGCCGGCTCGCGCCGCCGGCAGTGACGTTGAGCCCGCCCGACTTGCTGCCCCGCGAATAGCTCGCGTAGAGCAGCGCATCGGGCGTCACCTTGTAGCCCAGCGTCAGCAGGCCAGAGACCGCATCATCCTTGAGCGCGGCGTCGAAAGTCAGGTTGCTGAGCTGGTTGGCGGGAGCGTTGCGGATCGCGGTTACGGCAGCGCGCTGCGCCGGCGTCAGGGTGTTGAGGTCGACGCCGCTGCTGGCGATCTGGTAGCGGGTGAACGAGCCGTCCTTGTCCTCATGCGTGTAGCGCAGGCCGCCGGTCAGCGTCAGTTCGTCGGTGATGTGCCAGTCGAGCTGTCCGAAGGCGGCGTAGCTCTTGATGCGCGGGTCGGAATAGCTGTCGGCCTCGAATCCCGTGAGCGCCAGCGCGGTATTGGCAATGGTCGCGGCGGGAACGGTAGCGGGATTGAGGTTCCAGGCCGCGAAGTCGGCGCCGTATTGAGTGGCTCCGTAGCCTCGAACGACCTGCCAGAAGTAGAACAGGCCAGCAACATAGTCGATCCTGTTCTCGCCGTTTGACGCGATGCGCAGCTCCTGGCTGAACTGGCGCTGGAAGTTCTGCTGCTGTGCCTTGCGGTTGACTGACAGCGAAGTACCGTCGCCGTCGTTGGCGGGATACCAGTCCCACCAGCGATAGGCGGTGATCGAGGTCAGCGTGGCCGGCCCCAGGTCCCAGTCGACCTGGCCGGAGACGCCGTAGCTTTCCATATTCGCCTGGAACGGCGCGTCGGCATTGCCGACCCGCTGGAAGGCATCGGGTTCCGGCAGCGTGTAACCGGTGCGGGCGGCACGGTCGAAAATGTTGTTCGCGATGCGCGCGCCGTTGGCATAGGTCGAGAAGTAGCCGTCGATGAGGCTCAGCGAGAAGTGCTGCTTCTGCTTCGAGTAGTCGCCGATGATGCGAATCTTCACGTCTTCGGCAGGCTTCACGAGAAGCTGGCCGCGCACGGTGAAGTTGTCGTAATCCTGCGCCTTACTGAGGTCGTAGCGGTTGAGCAGGAACCCGTCGCGGTGGGTGTCGGCAAGGCTGAGGCGCACCGCCACCTTGTCGGCGATCAGCGGTGCGGATCCCGAGAAGCGCACCTGGTGGTAGCCGTAGTCGCCCAATGTGGCTTCGCCGGTGAACTCGGGGTCGAAGCTCGGCTCGCGCGAGGTGACGTTGATCGCGCCCGCCGTGGTGTTCTTGCCGAACAGCGTACCTTGCGGTCCGCGCAGCACCTCCACCTGCGCGAGATCGACGAGGTCGAACTGCGACTGGCCCGGCCGTCCGTAGTAGACCCCGTCAAGATAGAAGCCGACACCGTATTCGAGCCCGTCGACAGCCAGCGAGGAGTTCGCGCCGAGGCCGCGGATGTTGATGTTGCTGTTGCGCGGATTGAAGCTCGCGATCTGAAGGCTCGGCACCAGCTGCTGGATCTGGTTGAGGGTGAAGTTGCCGGTGTGCTCGAGCGTTTCGCCGCCGATCACGCTGATCGCCACGGGGACATCCTGCGAGTCCTCCTCGCGGCGGCGCGCGGTGACGAGGATCGGGGCTCCATAGCCTCCTTCGGCCTCGGCGGCGACGGCATCCGCCGTGCCCGCCTCGGCGGCCGCATCCTCGGATGCAAAGGCAGGCGTGGCGCCTGCGAGCGCCAGTGCGGCAACGCTCGCATGCAGGAGTGCTCGGCGTCTGGTGGCGGGGCTGATGGTCTTCATGATGTTTCCCTGTTGTCCTGTTGTGGGCGCGCGACGGTGTCTGCCGACCGGCGGGCGCAGGCATGCTTGGCGGGAGGCAGCGGCTGACCGCACTCCCGGCTGGTTGGTGTGGATGGATGGGGGCGGCTAAGCGCCGCCCGAATACGTCAGCGCGAGGGGCGCTCACCCGCCGCGACGATGCGCACCAGTTGGCGCTGCGCGTTGCCGTAGTCCGCGACGCCCTTGTGCTGAACCGCGCGGTTGTCCCAGATCGCCACCGTTCCCGGCCGCCACTTGAGGCGAACCTGATGCTCGGGCTGGGCGAAGCGCTGCTTGAGGTAGTCCAACAGCTCCCTGCCCTCACCTTCTGGCAAGCCGACGAGTTCTTCGGTGAAGCCCTCGTTGACATAGAGAACCTTGCGCCCGCTATGGGGGTGGGTGATCACCACCGGGTGCTGCACGCCGTTGTAGCGACCGAGGTAGTCGTCGAGATCGGCCTTGTCGGTGATCAGCTTGTAGGCCTTGCTGTTCGGGCGATGGATTGCGGTCAGCGTCTCGATCCGGTCCTTCACCTCCTGTGACAGGCTTTCGTAGGCCGAGAGGCCGCTCGACCAGACGGTGTCGCCCCCAAGCTCCGGCGCGATCACGCTGCGCAGGACGGAAACGAGGTAGGGCCTCTCGAGATAGGTGGCGTCGGCGTGCCACGGCGTGCCGTAATAGGCATTGGCATAAGGGCCTGTGTTCATGGGCTGGATGTCTTCGTCTTTGACGCCGCGCCGCTTGGCGATGCTGTCGGCGACGGGCGGACCGAACACGCGGCCGATCGCGGCCTGCTGTTCGTTGTCGACGCCGGTGTCGCGGAAGAACAGCACCTGGTGCTCCCAGAGCAGCGAGCGCAGGAGCGCGGCGGTCTGGTCCGTGATCGGCGCGGCGAGGTCGATGCCGCGCACTTCCGCGCCGAGGTTCGCTTCAACGCGGAGAACTTCGACCGTGCCGGCCTCATGGGTTTCCACAAGCTTGAGAGTGGTGATCGCGTTCATGGTTCTATTCCTTTCGAGGAGCTGGAGCCGAGGCTCACGATGCGAGGTTTGCCTGCAGGTCCAGCTCGCGGCGGACGGCGGCATGCGCCTTCTCATCGAGCGGAAAACCGCGCAGCAGGAGGGCAGAGGCCAGGTGCGCCAATGCCGGGCCGAGCGCGAAGATGGCGAGGAGCGCGCGCAGGGCGTCGGGACTCTGGCGGGCGGCGGAAGGATCAAATCCGGCGAGCGCGACCAGCGGGAACGCCACGCCGACCGCCAGGGCCATGCCCGCCTTCATCGAGATGCTGAAAGTCGAGAAGAACAGCGCAGTCCTGTCCTGCCCGGTCTTCAGGCGGTGATGGTCGGCGACGTCAGCGACCATGGCGCGAAGCATGAGGTTGCCAGACCCTTGGGCGAGGCCCTGCGCGATCGTCAGGCCGATCAGCAGGGAGAGATTGCCCGGGGTCACCAGCAGCAGCGAGAGATTGATCGCCACCTGCACCAGTTCGCCGGTAATGGCGGTACGGTGCTTGCCGATGCGGCCGGCAATATTCATCCAGATCGGCCCGGCGAGAACGCCGAACACGAACTGTGAAAGCATGAGCAGCGCGCCCAGCTGCGGCAGGCCCATGTAGAACGTGACGACGAACAGGAACAGGCTGCCGCGCACTCCCTGCCCGAACGTCACGGCGAGGTCCGAGAGCACGACGCGCAGAAGAAGCTTTTCGCCAAGGATCAGGCGCAGCGTCGTGCCTAAGCGCGGCCGTTCGCGCTTCGCGGGCAACGGCACGACCGGGGCGTCGGGGAAGGCGCGCAAGGTCAGGAACGCCGCCGGCACCAGCGTAAGGAGGATCACCGCGCCCATGGCGGCGAGGCGAAGCCGGTCGTCACCCGGGCGCACCTGGTCGATCAGCGCCGGCAGCAGCATCACGAGCAACAGCGCGCCGGCGCTGGCGACGGTCACGAAAGTCGCGACGCGGGTACGCTCGTTGTAGTCGCTGGATATTTCGCCGGACCACGCGAGGTAAGGAATCTGGATCATCGCCCAGCCTAGGTAGAACGCGAAGAGCGCCACGCCGAGGTAGAGCGGCGTCACTGCAGCGGGGGGGAAGAACAGCGCGATGGTCGATAGGGCATAGACCAGGCTGCCGCCCGCGATCCACGGCCGGCGCCGACCGAAGCGGCTGCGGGTGCGGTCGCTCAGTGCTCCCACCAGGGGGTCGGCGAAGGCGCCCCACAGCCGCTCGGCCAGGAAGATGGTGCCCAGCATGGCCAGCGAGATGTGGAAGCGCTGGGCGTAGATCGAAGGCAGGAAGTTGGCGATCGGCACTTGCGCCGCCGCCACCGGCGCCGCCAGCGTGGAGAACGCGGCCAGGCGGGCAAAGCCTATGCCTTGCCGCTTCTCACGAGGCTGGGGCGAGATTGATAGGCCGATAGGGGCAAAGCTCGTGGCCATGACGGACTCCCAAAGCTGCAGGAAGCAGGCGGCCGGGGCGGTTCAGCGCCCCGGCTCGCGCGCGTTTGAGACGTCAGGCGGGGGCGTGATCCGCCGCAGGTTCGCGGCGCACGGTCGTGCTGGTGCGCCCGTCGATGCCGACCGGAACATCGCCGTGCACGGTTGCGCGGCGCAGGGTCCGGCGCTGGAGCGCGAAGTCCGCGACGGCGCGGTGCTGCGTGGCGCGATTGTCCCAGAAGGCCACGTCGCCCGCCTGCCAGCGCCAGCGCACGACGTTTTCCTCACGAGTGACGTGTTCCTGCAGGATGTCGAATATCCGTGCGGAATCCTTCTGGCTCAGCCCCACGAAATCGCGCACGAAGTGGCCGAGCAGCAGGCTGCGTTCGCCGGAAACGGGATGGACGCGGACGACGGGATGCTCGGTCTCGTAGATGGTCGAGGCGAAAACGTTCTTCTGGAAATTCGCACGCTCCTTCTGGGCTTCCGAAGTGTCCTTCGTGATGCCGAACCGCGCCGCGTAATCGTAGTTGTTGGTGTGCGTGGCCCACAGCGTATTGACCAGTTGGCGCAGCGGCTCGGGAAGGCCTTCGTAGGCGGTGACCGTGTTGGCCCAGACAGTATCCCCGCCCGCTTCCGGAACGGTCAGCGCGCGCAGGATCGAGCCCTTGGGATAGGCATCGACGAATGTCACGTCGGTGTGCCAACTGGAGGCCGCATAGCCTTCCTTGCTGTCGAGTTCGAGGAGCGTGCGCGAGCCTTCCGCGACCGGAACGGTGGGATGGGCGACGGGATCGCCGAACAGGGCGGCGAAAGCTTCGTGCTGCTCGTTGTCGAGGTGGTCCTGGCCACGGAAGAACACGACCTTGTGGCGCACCAGCGCGGCGTCGATCGCGGCGACGGTCGCCGCATCGAGTTCACCGGACAGGCGCACACCGCGGATTTCGGCTCCGATCCGGCCACCGACCGGCACGATGTCGAGCGGCGATGCGGGGTCCTTGGCATTGGGGTAGCGGTCGATAAGCGTGGTCATGGTAACGCCTCCAGAATTGAAAATGGGCATGGAGAAACATCGCGGCAGACGCTGGCGAGCGCCTCCGCCGCCGCAAGACGCGGCATGGGATCGGATCGGGTACACGCGGGCTTCATGCCGGCGCTTTTCGAAGCCGCGCACGAGGCGGTCCGGTTCCCGGCCCGATGTCAGGTCCGGCGTGCCTGCCGCGCGGCGGTCAGTTCATCGGTCGTTCGAAGATATGCGCATCGTATCACCTCATCGTCTCGAGAGGGGAACACGAAGCCTGGCGTTGTCGCCCGAGCATCGCGCGCTTTAGCGGTTGGTAACGCGGAGCAAGCTGCTTCCCGATCAAATGCCGCGGGTCAGTATATTGTCTTGCAGGACGGCTGACCTCCGTACTGCGTAATGTCTACTTATTTGGTTGACTGTCCCGTGGTCAATGGAAGTTTTTCTGTACCCTTGACAGGCGCAGCTTGTTGGCGGCGGAGGAACCGTCTCAGGTGGCTGGAAATGCAGTGAAATCCCATTTAAGCGTGAGCCCGAGACCGACCGAACGAGAATTTTTGGCAAGGCTGCGACTTCGCCTGAGCGATGGCGAGCGTAATTTCCGTGCCTGAAAAGGCGTCGACTCGCCTCGTCAGGCGGTCATGGCGCGCGCGGGCGTGAAGGCCGGGCCGTGCACCTGCGCCAACATCATGGCCGCGGCCACCTCGCCGCTGACAGCGGGGGAATAGAGATAGCCCTGACCCATGGCGCAGCCAAGCTCGATCAGCTGGAGGGCCTGCTCGGCTGTTTCGATCCCCTCGGCGACGACGCGGATGCCCAGCTTCGTCGCGATGCCGATAACCCCGCCAACGATGGCCTGACTGGGACCGTGCGAAACGATCCGGTCGACAAAGGACTTGTCGATCTTGATGTAATCCACCGGCACGGTCATGAGATGGGTGAGCGAGGCATAGCCGGTGCCGAAATCGTCGAGGGCGACTTCGAGCCCGCGTGAGCGCAGTCCCTCCACCGCCTGCTGCACCACCCCGGCATCATCGTCCATGTAGACCGATTCCGTCACTTCGAGAATGAGGTGGCGCAAAGGTACGCCCTGCCGCTCGAAGGTCTCCGCCAGCGAATCGGAGATCGAGGCGCCGTGGAAGTCGGCCGACGAGACATTGATGCTGACGTGCTGCAGAGGAATATCGCGGTCGAGCCATGTTCTCACGTCACCGGCGACCCGTGCCATCATGCGCGCCGTCAGGCTGCTGGCGATATGGGCGTCCGTGGTCGCCTCGTGGAATGCCGCCGCCGAGACGATCTGGTCGCCCACCCGCATCCGGCACAACGCTTCGACGCCGACGATTTCGCCGGTTTCGAGGCGGACGACGGGCTGGTAATGCGGTTCGATCCGATCTTCACGCAGAGCGAGGTCGACGTCGCGGATGGCGGTCAGCCGGCGCGTCATGCGTGTGCCGATGCCCGGCCAGTACAGCACGTGCCCCCCTCGCCCGGTCTCCTTCGCATGGTAGAGAGCGAAGTCCGCGTTCTGTCGCACCCGTTCCGCGGTCCCATCGTCGCTCGAAAGCACGGCGACGCCCATGGTGCCTCGCGGCACGATGACGTTGCCCCCGCAATCTGCCGGTGCAGCCAGTTCGCGCAAGTACCGGCTTGCGGTGGCCCCGAGGTCGTGCAGGGCGGGCTCGGTTCTGATGATGATTGCGAATTCGTCACCGCCGATGCGGAATGCCCGTTCCGGAAACGCCGCTATCGTCAGGCGGTCGGCGACCTGCTTGAGCAGCATGTCGCCCGCGTGGTGCCCGAACGTGTCGTTGACGACCTTGAGATTGTCCAGGTCGAGCAGGCATAGCGCCCACGCGCCAGCCAGGGTGCAGTCGAGGTCGAGGAGCGCGGCGTTGAACGCGGCGCGATTGGCAAGGCTGGTCAACGCATCGGTATTGGCGCGGCGCTCGTACTCGACCACACGGCGGTGGCGGTCGAGCGCGATGGCACAGAGGTGGACGCAGCGAGCGACGATCTCGCGCTCCGAGGCAGATGGTCCCCGGCTTTCTCGGAAATAGAGCGCGAAGGTTGCGATCGGAGTACGCTGCGAGCCGAATATGGGCCGCGACCAGCAGGCCCTGATGCCCAGTGGCAGCACGAGGTGCCGGTATGCATCCCAACGCGTATCGGTGGCGATATCCCGCGTCGTAACTTCCTCGCCGAGATACGCGGCCGTTCCGCAGGTTCCTGCCTGCGGTCCGGCGGGAACGCCGTCGATTTCCGCACTGTAAGAGGCAGGCAGGCTTGGAGCAGCGAGCGAACGGATGCGCCCGATCGGATCGACCGTCAGGATCGAGCAGATGACGTCCGGAAAGACACGCTCGACCTCGACGCAGAGCTTCCGGGCCGTATCGACAAGCGAGTCACCCTTTGCGATCATCTCGAGAATGGTGTTCTGCAGTTCGATCATCGGCGCCTTGTTGCCTGACCCCCGGTCGCGATTTTCTGACATCTAAGTATTAAGGATTTATCCGGGCATACCAAGCCCGACCGGGTACTTTACTATCGGCGTGGCCAGTAAACGCTTGCGCCGGGCGCTGGCTCCCGAAGGCTTTGGTCACGACGTCGAATACGCCTTCGGGCCTATGGCGTCTTCCGCCCGAAAGGCGGCTCGCCATGGATTTTAGACCGGCTGCACCGCGGCAACGAGTACCCCGGAACTGCAGTACGCACGGGGCGCCTGCCGGCGGGGTGATGGTGGTCACTTCGGCGAAAGGGTCGCGAACCGCGGAAGCCTTGGTTATCCTCTCGCTCACCCTGAATGCGGGTGAGGAAGGTCAGGCCGCTCAGCCAGCTTGCCAGCGGACAACATCCGTCGAGCAGCCACTGGGTCGCCTTGGGGCCTGTGTCCGAGGTGGTCTGCAAAGGCCCGCCGTGCGGACTCGAACTCGCGGGTCAGGTCGCCGTAACCGCCGCGCAGGCGAGTTTCGGCCTCGGCCAGCCCGCGCAATGTCGTTTTAGGTTCGCTCGCCTGTTTCCAGCCTGGGCGACGAAGCGGGCGGCGACGAATGCGGCCACCAGCGCCGGATGGGGTGCCGCGTTGCGCAGAAGCACCGGGGGATGACGCTGAACGTCGCATCCGTGGATTTCAATTCCCGGCGTAGGGCCGCGGAACAAAGGAACTGGCGCCCCGCAAGCGGAGCGCCATCCCCAGCGGGCAGGTCAGCCGTTCAGCTTGTCCTTGATCGCCTTGGCCGGCGCGAAGGCCAGCTTCTTCGAAGCCTTGATGGTCATCGCTTCGCCCGTCGCGGGGTTACGGCCTTCGCGCTCCGGGCTGTCCTTGACCTTGAACTTGCCGAAACCGTTCAGCGAAACTTCTTCGCCCTTGGCCGCAGCGTTGCCGATTGCGTCGAAGACCGCGTCGACGAGCTTGCGTGCGTCGGTCTTGGCAATGCCGCTGCTTGCGGCGACAGCATCGGCGAGATCGCTGTTGTTCATGATCGTTCTTCCTGTCGAATTGAAGTTATGGGGAACTGGTCCTAGCCACATCTTGCGCCTACGTCACGGCCTCAACGACATTTGATGACCGCGCCGCGGCGATGGCCCACGGACGCCATCTCTTGCGCCAAGCGCCTGCGCCGCGTCAACCTACTGTATTGCATGGCGCGACTTGCCGCCTCGAGCACAGGTCAGCTGGTGCGGAACCGTGGATTCCCGCCATCACGCCGCCGAAGGACGCCGCCTATTGACGGCAGACGCGCCCGGGTTCAGCCGGGATGGCGAATGGAGGCTGTCTTGGCACGACGCAGGGTGAAAGTGTTCTTCGATGGCGGCTGCCGTCCAAACCCCGGCCCGATCGAAGTCGCCGTGGTCATCCGCGGCGTCGCGCACATATTCGACGATCTTGGCGCCGGATCGAACAGCGACGCCGAATGGATGGCCTTGATTCGCGCGCTGGAGATCGCGCAGGGGCAAGGCCTGCGGGATGTGGAACTGATCGGCGATGCCATCGAAATCGTCCGCCACGCCGACACCGCGCTGCGAACGGGCGAGGCGGCCGAGGGTCACGCCGCACGCTTCCTGGCGACGGCCGCGCAAGCACCGCCGGCGCGGGTGCGCTGGATCAAGCGTGAGCAGAACCTGGCTGGCATAGCACTGGCCGCGCTGCACCCCCGCTGAGGTCAGTTGATGCGGCGACGGTGCTTGCCACCATACTTCTTGCCGCAGAAATCGTCTAGGTTGCGCATTTCGTTGGCCGCCGCCGCGGCCAGCGCGGAAGCGCAGGGGAGGTTGGTTTCGGGAGCCGCCATGCGGGCTTCCACGCGATCGCGCAGTTCCTCGATGTCGGCACGGGAGAGAACGTTCTTTTCCCGCAGATAGCAGATGAGGCTCTGCAGCAGGATCATTGCCTTGTCGCCCGGATCAACATCGCTGTTCTCGATCATCTAACCATCCTCTGTAATGACCGTATCCTCGGTCTATGCTGTTCGGCAGGATGATACGAAAAAGACCCGATGTCCAGCGCTGCAAACAGTCCGGCGGCACGGACGCACGGCGGTTCGGCGACGCGATCCCCACAAGTGGACGGGCGATCGACTAGCTCCCCAGCGCAGCGACTTCCCGACCGAGAAGCGCGGCGACATATTGCCGCAAGGTTTCGTGTTCGCGGTAGGGGAAAAGCTCCATCCGGGCCACCATTCCCCAGGAAATCGAGATGATGAAATCCATCATGGTCGAGCGGCTTGCGGGAGATGCGCCGGGCGCCAGCGAGACGAGCGCTGCCTCCAGGCTGGTGCGCAGGCGCACGTCGACCTTACGGTTGATCTCCGCAATGATCGGATTGCGCCCGACTTCGGCGAGCAGATCGCACATCATCCGGCGATCCTCGATCGAGGGTTCTTCGGTCGCGATCTTTTCTATCCAGTCCCGAATCGCCTGGCTGTCCCCCTCGGCCACCGCGGCCTCGAGCTTCTCCTCCTCCAGCCAACCGGCAAGGTCGGCCTCGCAGATGGCGGCGATGATCGCCTCCTTGTTCGCGAAATCGCGGTAGATCTGACCCACGGCGATGCCCGATGCATTCGCGATCTGCGCCATTCCGGTCTGGTGGAAACCTTTTTCGATGAAAAGCGTTCGTGCTGTTTCGAGGAGGTGTCTTCGCCGTGCCGCCGACCTGATGGTACGCCGCCGTTCCATTGTTCCTTCGATGGTCATTGCCCTCCCGGCTCCCTCCCGGCTTGCGTTCCATGTTGCGACGCAATAAAGAGCGCTCGAATCATGAGTGAACATTCACTCACGTTTTAACTCTTTCGGCGGACATACTCCATGAAAAAGATCACCCCGGCCCTGGTGCTGCTTTTGTCCGCTTGCGGCGGCGGGGGCGAGCAGGCTGCGCCCGCAGGCCCGCCCGAAGTGGGCGTCGTGACCGTTCGGGAGGAAGCCGTGGTGCTCAGCACCGAGCTTCCCGGCCGCACCAGCGCCTACGAATCCTCGGAAGTGCGCCCACAGGTCAACGGCCTGATCCTCGAGCGCCTCTTCACCGAAGGCGATCAGGTCCGTGCCGGCCAGGCCCTCTACCGCATCGACCCCGCGCCTTACGAGGCCCAGGTGGCGAGCGCCCGGGCCGCTCTCGGCCGCGCCCGCGCCGCGATCGCCTCCACCTCGGCGCTGGCCCGCCGCTACGGTGAACTGGTGAAGATCAATGCGATCTCGCGCCAGGAAGCCGAGAACGCCGTCGTCAGCGCCCAGCAAGCGCAGGCGGACGTCGCGGCCCAGCAGGCCGCGCTGCGGTCCGCGCAGATCGATCTGGCCCGCACCACCATCCGCGCGCCGATCTCGGGCCGGATCGGGCGTTCGACCTATACCACCGGCGCACTCGTCTCCGCCTCGCAGACCGATCCGCTCACCACGATCCAGCGGCTCGACCCGATCTTCGTCGACATCCAGCAGTCGAGCGCCGACGTCCTGCGCCTGCGCCAGCAGCTGCTCTCGGGCGAACTGTCGCGCGAAGGCGGGGCGGCGAAGGTGCAGCTGAAACTGGAGGACGGCAGCGCCTATCCCGAGCAGGGCGCGCTCAAGTTCACCGACGTCACCGTTGATCCCACGACGGGCAGCCAGATCGTCCGTGCCCAGTTCCCCAACCCGCGCGGCCTGCTGCTTCCCGGCATGTACGTGCGGTCCGAGTTGGTCGAAGGCACCCGCAGCAATGGCATCCTCGTGCCGCAGGGCGCCGTCTCGCGCGATGAGAAGGGCAATCCCACGGCCCTGGTCGTCGGTCCGCAGGGCAAGGTGGAGACGCGCAAGCTCACCGCCCCTCGCACCATCGGCACCAACTGGCTGGTCACCGCCGGGCTGAAGGCGGGAGACAAGGTGATCGTCGACGGCGCGCAGACCCTGCGTCCCGGCGCGACGGTCAAGCCCGTGCCGGCGCAGGCCGCCGGTGCTGCCAAAGGGCCCGCCCCCGCCGCGAAGCCGCAGGGCCAGGGACAGTAACCGCACATGGCACGTTATTTCATCGACAGGCCCATCTTCGCATGGGTGATCGCCATCGTCCTGATGATGGCCGGCGCCATCGCCATCCGCAGCCTGCCGATCTCGCAGTTCCCCGAGATCGCGCCGCCGACCGTCACCATCAGCGCCAACTACCCCGGCGCCGACGCCGAGACGCTTGAGCGCACAACCACGCAGATCATCGAGCAGCAGCTCAAGGGCATCGACAACCTGCGCTACTTCTCGTCGTCGTCCTCGTCGGCGGGTAACGTCACGATCACCCTTACCTTCGAGCAGGGCACCGATCCCGACATCGCCCAGGTCCAGGTGCAGAACAAGCTGCAGGCGGCGACCTCGCTGCTGCCGCAGGAAGTCCAGCGCCAGGGCGTGACCGTCGCCAAGTCGGCGGCGAGCTTCCTACTGGTCACGGCCGTCTATTCCGAGGACGGCAGCCACTCGGCCACCGACCTTTCGGACTACATCGTCAGCCAGCTCCAGGACCCCGTCAGCCGCGTCAACGGCGTCGGCGAACTGCAGATCTTCGGCACCCAGTATGCGATGCGCATCTGGATCGACCCGCTTAAACTGCGCAGCTACAACCTCACCATCTCCGACGTGAGCGCTGCCGTCACGGCGCAGAATGCCCAGGTTTCGGCCGGCCAGATCGGCCAGCTGCCGGCGTCGAAGGAACAGGCGCTCAACGCCACGGTATCGGTCCAGTCGCGCCTGCAGACGCCGGAAGAATTCGGCAACATCCGCCTGCGCACCACCGAGGCCGGCGCCGTCGTGCGCCTGCGCGACGTGGCCCGCGTCGAGCTCGGCGCCGAGAACTACGGCTTCGAGACGGCCTTCAACGGCAAGAACGCCTCCGGATTCGGCGTCAGGCTGGCGTCGGGTGCCAATGCGCTCGACACGGTCGACGAGGTCAAGGCCACGGTCCAGCGGATCGCCAAGAACTTCCCGCAGGACGTCAAGGTCGCCTTCCCTTACGACTCCACCCCGTTCGTCCGCCTTTCGGTCGAGCAGGTGATCCACACGCTGATCGAGGCCATCGTCCTCGTCTTCCTCGTCATGTTCCTGTTCCTCCAGAACTGGCGCGCGACGATCATCCCGACGATCGCGGTGCCGGTCGTCTTGCTGGGCACCTTCGGCGTGATGTCGGTGCTGGGGTACTCGATCAACACCTTGACCTTGTTCGGCATGGTGCTGGCGATCGGCCTCCTGGTTGACGATGCCATCGTCGTCGTCGAGAACGTCGAGCGCCTGATCCAGGACGAGCATCTCTCGCCCAAGGAAGCGGCGCGGAAATCCATGGACGAGATCAGCGGCGCGCTGATCGGCATCGGCATGGTGCTGTCCGCGGTGTTCCTGCCGATGGCGTTCTTCGGCGGATCGACGGGCGTGATCTACCGCCAGTTCTCGATCACCATCGTGTCCTCGATGGCGCTTTCGGTGCTGGTCGCGTTGATCCTGACGCCGGCGCTCTGCGCCACGATCCTCAAGCCCCATGACCCGCAACAGGGCCAGGGCAACGGCCTGTTTGCGCGCTTCTTCCGCTGGTTCAACGACAAGTTCGATCGCGGCACCGAGAAGTACCAGGGCGGTGTCCGGCGCACGGCGACGGGGTGGAAGCGTTCGGGTCTCGTCTACCTGCTGATCGTGGCCGCCATGGCGACGATCTTCACCCGCCTGCCCGGAGGCTTCCTGCCCGAGGAGGATCAGGGGATGATGTTCGCCATCGTCCAGGGCCCGACCGGGGGCACCCTGCCCCGCACCCAGAAGGCGCTGGACGTGGTGCGCGACCACTTCCTCGAGGACGAGAAGGCCAACGTCGAATCGATCTTCACGATCAACGGCTTCTCCTTCTCCGGGCAGGGCCAGAACGCCGGTATCGCTTTCATCAAGCTCAAGGACTGGGCGGAACGCAGTGGCGCGGAAAGCCGCGCTCCCGCACTGGTGGGCCGGGCCATGGGCGTGTTCTCGAAATACCGCGACGCGATGATCTTCGCGGTCGTGCCGCCTGCGGTGCAGGAACTCGGCAACGCGACCGGTTTCGACATGTGGCTGGTCGACGAGACCAACATGGGCCACGACAAGCTGCTCGCCGCGCGCAACCAGCTGCTCGGCATGGCGGCAGGCGACAAGCGCGTGGCTCAGGTCCGGCCGATCAGCCTCGACGACGCGCCGCAGCTCGACGTCAAGATCGACCAGGACAAGGCGGGCGCCCTCGGCCTCGACATCAGCGCGATCAACTCCGAGATTTCCACCGCCTGGGGCAGCGCCTATGTCAACGACTTCCTCGACCGGGGCCGCACCAAGCGCGTCTTCCTCCAGGCGGACGAGGCCTATCGCTCGTCGCCCGAGGCGATCGAGAACTTCTATGTCCGCAGCAGCAGCGGCCAGATGGCACCGTTCAGCGCCTTCTCGACGCTGTCTTGGAAGACTGCGCCGGTCATCCTGTCGCGCTACAACGGCCAGCCCGCGATGCAGCTCCAGGGCGCTCCCGGCGAAGGGCTGAGCACCGGCGGCGCCATGGAGGCGATCACCGAGATGCATGGCAAGCTGCCGCCGGGCACCGGGCTCGAATGGACCGGCCTGTCCTATGAGGAACGCCTGAGTGGCGGCCAGGCGCCTGCGGTCTATGCCCTGTCTCTGGTGGTCGTGTTCCTCTGCCTCGCCGCACTCTATGAGAGCTGGTCGGTGCCGATCGCGGTCATGCTGGTGGTGCCGCTGGGCGTCATCGGTGCGGTCTTCGCCGCGTGGATCACTGGGCTCAACAACGACATCTACCTGCAGGTGGGCCTCATCACCACGATCGGCGTCTCCGCCAAGAACGCGATCCTGATCGTGGAGTTCGCCGAGGAGCGCGTGCAGGCGGGCATGAACGCCTTCGACGCGGCGATGGAGGCGGCCCGCCTCCGCCTCCGCCCGATCCTCATGACCAGCCTCGCCTTCGTGTTCGGCGTGATGCCACTGGCGGTCTCGTCGGGCGCCGGTGCCGGTGGCCAAAATGCGATCGGCCGCGCGGTGGTGGGCGGCATGCTGTCCGCGACCATTTTCGCGATCTTCTTCGTGCCGATGTTCTTCGTCGTCATCAGCCGCTTGTTCAAACACGGCCAGACCGACAGCACCGAACGCCGCGACGACGCGCACGACCATACCGACGACGGCGCCGCGCCGCGGGGACTTTGACCATGAACAAGCCGCTCATCACCCTGCTTGCCGGTGCCGCCATGCTGACGGGTTGCAACCTTGCGCCCAAATACGAACGCCCCGGCGGCGCCATCCCGGTGACGCTGCCGCAGGGCGGCGTCTACCCCGCCGCGCCGACCGATGCTGTCGACGTGTCGCGGATAGGCTGGCGCGACTTCTTCCTCGATCCCCGCCTGCGCCAGGTCATCGAGACGGGCCTTGCCAACAACCGCGACCTGCGCATCGCCGCCGGCAACGTGCTTCAGGCGCGCGCGCAGTACCGCGTCCAGCGCTCGGCCCTGCTCCCCACGATCAGTGCCGGCGGCACCGCGACCTATACCAACAACGCGGCGAGCGCCGTCTCGGGCGCCGGCACCGGCGTCGGGGCGAGCGCCGGCGCGTCGGACATCGAGATCTACCAGGCCACGATCGGCCTCTCGTCCTTCGAACTCGACCTGTTCGGCCGCGTGCGCAACCTGTCACGCGCCGCGCAGGAGCAGTATTTCGCCAGCGAGGAGGCTCAGCGCTCTGCCCGCATCAGCCTGATCGCCGAGATTGCCACCGCCTGGATGACCATGGCCGCCGACCAGGAACAGCTGCGTCTTTCGCGCGTGACACTGGGCACCTTCGAGGAAACCCTGCGTCTCACCCGCGAGCAGTTCCGCGTGGGCATCGGCTCCGAACTGGAGGCCCGCCAGGCCGACACCAACTACCAGAGTGCGGTGAGCGACATCGCCGCGCTGGAAACGACGGTGGCGCTTGACCAGAACGCCCTCAACCTGCTGGTCGGAACCACGGTGCCGCAGGACCAGCTGCCCGCCGGCCTCCCCGCCGAACCCGCGACACGTGACGCATTGCCGTCCGACGTCTCGTCCGACGTGCTGCTGCGCCGCCCCGACGTGCTCCAGGCCGAGCACCAGCTGATCGCCGAGAACGCCAACATCGGCGCCGCGCGCGCCGCGTTCTTCCCGACGATCTCGCTCACGGGCACGCTCGGCACGCTGAGCACCGCGCTCTCCGGTCTCTTCAAGGACGGGAGCTACAACTACACGGCCGCGCCCAGCGTTTCGCTGCCGCTGTTCGATTTCGGGAACCGCACCGGCAACCTCGAATACGCCAAGGCGTCGCAGCAGGTAGCCGTCGCCACGTATGAAAAGGCGATCCAGACGGCTTTCCGCGAAGTCTCGGACGCCCTCGCCCAGCGCGGCAAGATCGGCGACCAGGTCCGCGCCCAGAGCAGCCGTGCGCAATCGGCGCAGGTAGCGGCAAAGCTTTCGGACGCCCGGTTCCGGGCGGGGGTGGACTCGTTCCTCACCAGCCTGGACGCCCAGCGGACGGCCTATGCCGCCGAGCAGCAACTGGTCAGCACGCGCCTGACCCAGGCGGGCAACCTTGTGGAACTGTACCGCTCGCTCGGCGGAGGGCTCGAAGACGGAAGCACGCCGGCCAGCTAGGCTGGGCAACGGGCTTCGGGTGGCGGCGGTGAGCGGCGCCGCAGACGGATCAGCCGACGCGGGCGCGCCGCGACAGCTTGCGCGCATAAAGCGCCGCGCCGTGGCCGGGCTCGAAGCGCGGTTCGACGAACGTGAACCGCCGGCCGGACAATGCCGCGAGGAACCTGTCACGCACCAGCGGCTCCTGAGCCAGCACGCTGCCCGACCAGGATATCTCCACCGGCCGGTCGGGCGCGAAGCCGAGGCGGTCACGCAAGGCGCAGGCGAGCATTGCCAATTCATCGGCCGCTGCATTTAGAATAGTCAAGGCGCCGGCGTCGCCATCCGCCGCCGCCTTGGATACCACACGCGCCAGTCCCGCGATCTCGCTGCGGGCCATCGCCTGCGGGCCCATCGTGCGCTCGCATAGTTCGAGGTCGGTTTTCAGTGAGAGCGCCTCCATGAGCTGCCCGTGCAGCAGGCCCCTGGGCGCCCGCCCGTCGCTCATGCGCGAGAACAGGGCCAGACCCCGTACCGCGATCCAGTAGGCCGAGCCTTCGTCCCCGAACACCTCGCCCCACCCACCGACGCGCGCGGACAGGCCATCGCGCTCTCCGTAGCCGATCGAGCCGGTGCCCGCGACGATGTTGATCCCGTCCTCGCAGCCGAGTGAACCGGCCCAGCCGCAGATCATGTCGTTGCCGCACAGGTAGCGGCCGTGCCCCAGCAGGCGGCCGCAGGCGGCGTTGAGCTGCGGATCGGCTACGCCGTCCTCGCCGTAAGCGGGCAGGCCGATGAAGGCACGGTCGATCGCCTCCGGCGTTATCCCGAGATCGGCGCAGACGGCTGCGATGCCCTGTTCCAGACGGTGCACCGCTTCCTCGAGCCCGACCTGCAGGTGATACGTCGTCCCGGTGACGGCGCGGGCGGTCACGGTGCCGGCGGCGTCGATGCAGACGAACTCGGTCTTGGTGCCGCCGCCGTCGATGCCGAGGAAGACCTGGCCTCCGGTCATGCGTGGATCCGCACGCCCTGCACCACGCGGTTGACGGTGCCGCTCGCGTTGGGGCGGTCGGGCGTGAGGCCGAGAGCCAGCGAGACGTGGAGACCGAACAGCTGCGCCGGGACGATGAAGGGGAACAGCAGGTCGGCGTCGGCCGCATTGGTCATTCCAGAGACAGCGACGACGGCGCCCTTGTCCGCCCCGGCGGAGATAACACAGATCGCCCCGGCCTTGTCGTCCGCGCGCAGTTCCTCGACGATATCGAGGTCGTAGAGGCGGGTCAGCGGATCATTGGAGACGAAGACCACGGCGAGCGTCTCGGCGTTGATGATGGTCTTGGGACCATGCCGGAAGCCGAGCGGCGTGTCGAACGCGGTGACCACGGCGCCGTCGCTCAGTTCCATCAGCTTGAGCGCCGCCTCGCGCGCCAGACCCTTGAACACGCCGCTGCCGAGGTAGACCACGCGCTTGAAGCCGCGCGCCGCAAGCTCCGCCACCACCGGCTCCGCGCTCGCCAGCGTCGCCTCCACCGATGCGGTGATGCACTCGATCCGGGTGTCCAGCGCGTCGATGCCACTGAGAATCGACAGCGCGGCGAACATCATCGCGCTGAAGCTGGAGGTCATCGCGAAACCGCGGTCGTGCGTCGCTTCGGGCAGCACGACGACATGGATATTGTCGCCGCTGCGCTGACCGAGTTCACCCTCGGCATTGCAGGTGATGATGAGGTGGAAGGCTTCATCGACCCGCGCGTCCACGAGATCGGCGGCGGCGACGCTTTCGGGGCTGCTGCCCGAGCGGCCGAACGAGACGAGCAGCGTCGGCGCTTCGCGGCGCAGGTGAAATGCAGGCGCGCTGACGATGTCGGTCGTCGCGATGGCCTCGACGTTGCGGCCGAGTTCGCGCGACAGCCACGGCGCCAGGCACTCGCCGATGAACGCGGAGGTGCCGGCGCCGGTCAGGACGACGCGCAGGTCAGGGCGGGCAAGCAGCGGCGCGACAAACGCCTCGATCGCGGCCTTGTCCGCAGCGAGGAGGGCCTGCGTCTGACGCAAAGTCACGGGCTGCTGGGCGATCTCGCGGCGGGTCCAGGGCTCGGCGTCCGGGCTTGCGGGGACCGGCGGGGTGTCAGGCATCGGGGTTACAAGCTCCATGGTAGGCATCGAGGGTGGCGCCGATATGCGCCATCACCAGGTCGGCGGGATCGAGCCCGGCGCGGCCGGCGCGCACTTCGGCGTAGGCCAGCGGGAGGTACTGGCTCACCAGCGCCAGGGGCAGCGGCGCCTCGCGCAGGTTGTCGAAGAGGCGCTCCTGCGCGGCGACGATTTCGGCATCGGGCCAGTAGTAGCGGATGCGGTCGGAGAGGCTGTATTCCAGCTGGAATTCCAGCGCCTGGCCCTCACCGTGGTAATACTTGCGCCAGTTGCCGGGCTCGGCCCGCATGCGTTCGAGCGCGACTGCGCGCAGGTTGGCGCGGCGTTCGGGCTCGACGGTCTCGGCCTCGATCGCGTCGAGCGCCCAGAGCGCCTCGCGCAGCGCGAAGGTGACGCCGGGGCCGACCTTGAGGATCGCGAAGTGATCGCGGACCAGCGCGGAGAGCGCCTCGGCGGTCTGGTAGTCGGTGGAGTGGGCCTCGAAGACGATGCCCTCCAGCGGCTCGATCGCGCGGCTGAGCTGCGCGGCGCGGTCTGGGCGGTAGTCGACGACCTTGTCGTGATCGAACTCGACGCCGGGCTGGACCACGGTGGCGATCACGCGCTCCCACGCATCGCCGAGGCCAGCGTCGCGGAAAAGGTCGCGATGCATGTCGATCGTGGCAAGCGCGGCGGCCGGGTCGGTGACCGCCAGCTCGTCGAGGTCTTCGGCCGCGCCGCCGGGGACCGGGACTTCGGTGCCGATGACGTAGACGGGTGCGTCATCCGCCGATCCCTCGAACGCATCCTCCGCGGCCTTGCACAGGCGGGCGGCGCGCTCGGCGATGGTGCGTTCGGGCAGCGGGACCGGATCGTCGGCGCAGCTCATCGAGCAGTCGAGGTGGATCTTGCTGAAACCGGCACGGACATAGGCCATCACCATCGTCTCCGCGCGGTCCATGGCTTCGGCGGCGGGCAGCGCGGCCCACGGGTTGGGGCCGAGATGGTCGCCGCCCAGCACGAGGCGGTCCGGCAGGAAGCCGACACGCCCGGCGATGGCGCGCACGAAGTCGCGGTAGTCGGCGGGCTGCATGCCGGTGTAGCCGCCCTCCTGGTTGACCTGGTTGCAGGTCGCTTCGACCAGCGCGACGCTCTGGCCGGTCCGCAGCGCATGGCGCAGCGCCGCCTCGATCGCCAGCGGATGCGCGCAGCAGACGGAGGTGACCCCGATCCGCTCACCCGCCTTGTGCCGCTGCACGATGTCTCGAATCGCTTTCACGGGAAGCTCCTTTGTCGTTTCCGTCGTTATCGCGAAACCAAATTAAACGCAATAAATCGAAATGAAACGAAACTACGCGACCTTCACTTCGACGTCCTCGTCCTGCGCGTCGGGCTCGATGGCGAGAAGCAGCGAGGCCACCAGCGCAAGTCCGATGCCGAGCGCCTTGAGCGGCCCCGGCACCACGCCGAGCACCGCCAGCGACAGCAGCGCGGTCGCCAGCGGCGCGCCCGCGTTGGCCAGGGGCGCCACGATGATCGCCTTGCCGTAGCGGAACGCGAACACCAGCGTCAGCGCGCCGATCGCATTCAGGACTTGGATCACGGCGGCGAGCCACGGCCCGTCGAGCCCCCAGTTCACCGGCTTCGAGAAGTCGGTCATCGCCCAGGCCACCGGGATCAGCACCAGCCCGGAGAGCATCATGTAGACGAAGATGCTCTCGGCCGAGGTGACGTGGTTAGCCGCCTTCATGAAGTAGGCCTGCACGCCCCAGCACGCCATCACCACCAGCGCGGGAACCAGCCACGCCGCCGATGCCACGCCGCCGCCCGCCGGGGCGAAGTCGAAGGTGGGGAGCGCCAGCAGTGCCAGTACGATCCCCAGCGCCCCGAGCCGCCCCGTCCGCTCGCGCATGAGCACGAACGACATGGCGATGGTGATGACCGGGGAGAGCGAGATGATCGGGAAGATGAGGTACGCCGGACCGCGCGCCACGGCATAGAACAGCACCATCTGCCCGCCCGCGCCGAGCAGCCCGATCGCCAGTCCATAGGCGATCGCGCGCGGCGAGCGGTCGAGCTTCCAGCCCGCCTGCGCCAGCACCACCAGCGCCGGCGGGATCATCGTCAGCGCCCAGACGCAGTAGACCAGCGTCTCGGGGAACCCATGCTGCGGGGAGAGCCCGGACAACGCGCCCCACACCCCCCAGAGCACGACGGTGGCGAGCGCGTTGACGAGCCAGGCCCGGCCCGAAGGTGCGACCACGGCGCTCACGCCGCGCCTCCCTGTACCGGCGTGGCCCGGACGAGCAGGAACCGCTCGAACTTCGCGGAGATGCCCGCACTCGCCTGCGTTGCCGTTCCCAGCGCCGCACCGCTAAAGCCATCGACCAATGTATAGCGCCCCTTGCCCAGCCCGCGCAGGCTGACCGGACCGTTCCACTTGTCCGCGAAGAAGGCGTAGTGGAGGACGCCGTCCTTCTCGATCGCGTGCGCCTCGGGCTTGTCGAACCCGATGTCGTAGAGGCCGCCGAGGTAGGTGGCCTGCGCCAGCATGTTCGCGCGGTACAGGTCGATCCACTTGCGCCAGACCGCCTCCTTTTCCGCCGTCAGCCTGAAGCCGCCGGGCGGCAGTGGATCGGTGGGCGTCGGGGTGTCCTCCGGCCAGGTGAACTTGGTCGAGGGAATGGCGCCGATACCGTAAGTCGAGGCGAAATCATCGCGGGTTTCGGTCAGTTCCACATGGTCGCCCGAGTACGGCGCCGAGGGGCCCATCAGCGCCTTGAACGTCTTGCCCTTGAGCCTGACCTGCCACGCGGAGGTGGGGTCGGAGGCAGGCGTGTTGTTCATCGCCGGGATGTTGTGGAACGCGAAGCTGTCGCCGCAGGGGCAGATTTCCACGATGGCCTCGGGGTTGATCGCCACGGCCTCGTCGTAGATCGCCTTCCAGAAGTCCTGCAGCTTCTCGTAGGATTCCTCGGGCCGGGCATGGTTATGGGCCGGGTTGTAGCAGGGCGCCACGCCGTTGAGGTGCTGCCCATCGAGCTTAAGCCCCTCGAACCCCCATTCGCCGATGATCTTGCGGACGAGCGCGCGGAAATAGTCCACGGTGGGCTGGTAAGCCGGGCACATCGTGAAGGCGTTCCACCAGCTGACGTTCTGCGCGGCGCCGTGGCGGTCGAGAATGAGGATGTCGGGCTGCTCGCGCAGCAGCGGCGTGCCGGGGTCCACCGCCAGCGGCGCCAGCCACAGGCGCGGGCGCATGCCATCGGCCTTGATGCGGTCGGCGAAGGCTTTCATGTCAGCGTCCCCGCGCGGGAAGCGCGTGCGATCGACGCGCCAGTCGCCCTCGGCGATCTGCCAGCCGTCGTCGATCACCGCCCATTCGAAGCCGAGTTCGCGCGCCTTGGGCAGCGTGCCGTAGATCTGCTCGGGCGTGAACTTGCGCTCGTATCCCCAGGCGCACCAGATCGGGCCGTAGCTCGACTGCGGTATCCTCGGCGCCGCAAGCCCGCGCTCGGCCATGATCTGGCGATAGGCGTCGAGCGGGCGGAAGTGGTCGCCCTCGTGCACCATCACGAAGGCGGTCGGCAGGGTGAGCGTGGCGCCGGGGGCGAGCACGCTCGCCTCGTCGCCCGACAGGCCGATACGGGTGCCGCCGGGCTGCGCCGAGACCGGCAGCGAGACGAGGCGCGGCACCGTCTCGACATGGCCGACCGCCAGCCCCACGTCGGGCCTCCACACCACCGCGACCGGCGTGCCGCCGCCGTAGTCCGAGCCGTTCATGCCCATGAAGTTGCGCTGCTCGAAGCCGGGCGCGACTTTCTGAATCCAGTCGCGCCGGTCGGGATAAGACGCACCCGCGAAGCTCCATGCGCCATCGGGATGGCCTTGCAGGCCGTGGGTCGCGAGCCGCCAGCCGGCGATGGCGTGCGGCGCCGTGCCGGTGTTGCGGAAACGCACTTCGTAGAGCGCGAGGCCGGGATAATGGTCGAGGAAAGTGATGGCGATCTGCTGCTCGAACGCGCTGCCCGCCGTGCCGCGCAGAAGGTGGCGGCGGCCGGAGCCGTGCGGGCCGGACACCGTGGACGTCTCGTGGTCGAGCAGGACGAAGCGGTCGACCGCCGGGCCATCCGCGAGGATCAGCGCCTCGGCGGCGGCAGGGTCTGTGATCGCCCTGCCCTTATAAAGCAGGCGCGAGCGCATGGCGGAGTCGAACTCGATGGTCAGGGTACCATCGGTAAGGCGCGGTCCGGCGGGGGCGGCGGCCCAGACGCGATCCGTCAATGCGGGCGCGACGAACAGCGCGCCGCTGGCCATCAACCGGCACAGTACGGCGCGGCGAGTGACGG
This sequence comes from Novosphingobium sp. GW821-FHT09E05, assembly GCF_059416165.1. Classification (NCBI taxonomy): domain Bacteria; kingdom Pseudomonadati; phylum Pseudomonadota; class Alphaproteobacteria; order Sphingomonadales; family Sphingomonadaceae; genus Novosphingobium; species Novosphingobium sp. GW821-FHT09E05. Next base: position 61,197 of record NZ_JBWKOQ010000004.1, on the reverse strand, counting down.
GGCTGGATGACATCGCTTCCCTCCTGACGAACCTGGCGCCCCGTGAACCGGAACCCGCTTTCACAAAGAACTTGCACGAGGCGATGGGCCCATGCAAACCAAAAACGCAATTTATAGATGCGTTTTCTTTCGTTTTCGCGTGATGGGAGAAGTGAAATGCGATGGGTGGCCAAGGCCCTGCTGCTCGCCGGAGCGGCGCTGACGATCGGCGCGGCGCCTGCCCGCGAGGCATCGTATACCGAGGCGGACTTTCCGAAAGTCGCCAAGTTCGACGCGCACGTCCACGCCAACGTCGATGATCCACGCTTCCTGGAAGTCGCGCGGCGCGACGGGTTCGAAGTGCTTTCGATCAACGTCGACTACCCGGATTTCCCGGCCCTGGCCGATCAGGCGCGGATCGCCGAGGCCATGCGCAAGGCCGATCCGAAGCGCTTCCACTTCGCGACGACCTTCTCCATGCAGGGGTTCGGCGCGCCGGACTGGACCGCCCGCACCGAGCGCACGATCGACGACGCGGTTGCGCGCGGCGCGGTCGGGGTGAAGGTGTGGAAGAACATCGGCATGGTCGCCCGCGACGCTGAGGGAAAGCGTGTGTTCCTCGATGACCCGCGCTTCGACGGGCTCATGGCCCACCTCGAGGAGCGCAGGATACCGCTCATCGCGCACCAGGCCGAGCCCAAAAACTGCTGGCTTCCGCTCGACCGGATGACGACCGAGAACGACCGCTCCTATTTCCGCGAGCACCCGGAATACTACATGTATCTCCACCCGGAGGAGCCCAGCTACGAGGCGCTGATGGCCGCGCGCGACCGCTTCGTGGCGCGGCATCCGGGGCTTCGTTTCGACGGCGCGCACATGGCAAGCCTGGAATGGAGCGTGGACGAACTCGCCCGCTTCCTCGATGCGCACCCCAACGCGGTGGTCGATCTGGCGGCGCGCATGTCGAACCTGCAGGTCCAGTCGAACGCCGATCGGCCCAAGATCCGCGCGTTCTTCGTGCGTTATCAGGACCGTATTCTCTACGGCACCGACCTCACCGACAGCCCGCCCGATCCCGCAGCCCGCGCTCAGAATCCGCCGGCTACAGGGGATTTCGCGAAGGAAGCGGACGCAGTGTGGCGCGCGGACTGGCGCTATCTGGCGACGCCGCTGGCCCAGCGGGTCGATGCGATCGATGCCGATGCCGTGGGGCTCAACCTGCCGCGCGCGGTGATCGACAAGATCTACTGGAAGAACGCGAGGGCCTTTTTCCGGCTCGGATCCTGAATGACACCTAGACGCACATAGGCCGCACCTAGCGGCACTCCAGCGTCACGCGATGTGCAGGCGAAAACCCAGCCGGTCGGCGGCTGCCTGCATCCCGTCGGCTTCCACCGCGTCCGTGACCAGATCGTCGATTTCGTCCACGTTGAGGATGCGGTGGAGGCAGACCTTGCCGAACTTCGAGCGGTCGGTCACGGCGATGACCTGCCGCGCGGCCTTCGCCATCTTTCGGTTGAGCATGGCCTCGGGCTCGAAGTGCGTCGTGATGCCGCGTTCCACGTCGAAGCCGTCGACGCCGAGGAACAGCTTGTCGACGTGCAGGTCGCTGAGCGCGCTTTCGGTCTGCGCGCCGTAGAACGCGCGGTTCCGGCGGCGCAGCGTGCCGCCGAGCATGACGACGCGGATGCGCTCCTTGCGGGCCAGCGCGCAGAGGATGTCGAGGTCGTTGGTGAGGACGGTGATATCCTCGTCGTCGGGCAGGTGGTGCGCGATCTGCAGCGTCGTGGTGCCCGAATCGAGCACCACCGAGTCGCCCGGCCTGACCATCGCCGCCGCCAGCGCGCCGATCCGCGCCTTCTCGTCGATGTTGGTCGCACGCTTGGTTTCGAGCGGTGGCTCGGCGACGACATTCACCACATCGGCCGAGATCGCACCTCCGTAGGAGCGCTCGGCGATGCCCTTTTTGGTCAGGAAATGCAGGTCCTTGCGAATCGTCTGCATCGAGACGCCGTAGCGCTCGGCCAGCGAGGTCACCTGCACGCTTCCACGTTCGCGCACGAGCGTGCTGATCTCCTGCCTCCTGCGGCTGGTGTCCCGGGTAACGACCATCAAGCTTCTCCTAAGAAGGATTGCATAACAGCGCGAATCCTCAGGGACAAACGAGAAGATAGGTTTCGTTTCATTTCTGTTTGACAGTCCGACTTCATCCAAGTTACCAAATCGCAATATATCGCGCCGTGCCATCAGGGCTTTGTGGACTCGGGCGCTGTCATAAGGGGAACTGGAACATGACGGGACGAACCAACCTGCGCTTCGTGGTGCTCGCCGGCGTCAGCGGCATGGCATTGCTCTCGGCGTCTGCGGCCTCGGCACAGGAGGCCAAGCCGACCACCGCCGGCCCCCAGCCCGACGCAGTCCTCACCGACCAGCCCGGCGACACCGACGTCGCTCCCGCCGACATCGTCGTACGCGGCGTGCGCGGCAGCCTGCTCCGCTCGATCCAGGCCAAGCGCGACGCCGACACCATCGTCGATGCCATCTCCGCCGAGGAACTCGGCAAGTTCCCCAACCGCAACGTCGCCGAAGCGCTCGCCAACATCCCCGGAGTCACCGTGGGGCGCGACGGGCGCGGCGAAGGCAAGGCGATCACCATCCGCGGCCTGGGCGAGAACTTCGCCATCACCACCCTCAACGGCCGGATCCTGCCGACCGACGGGCCGGACCGCTCCTTCGCCTTCGACGTCCTCCCTTCCGAGATCATCTCGGGCGCCGAAGTGCAGAAGGCCGTCCGCGCCTCCGAACTGGAAGGCAGCATCGGCGGCAACGTCAACCTGACCACCGCGCGCCCGCTCGACCGTCCCGGCCTCCACGCCTCGGCGGCGATGGAGGGCCAATACAACGACCTTGCGGACAAGGGCGGCTACAAGGTCAGCGGCGTCGTCAGCACCACCTTCGCCGACGATACGATGGGGCTGATGTTCGGCGTGAGCTACAACAAGTACAAATTCCGCACCGACAACCTCGGCGAATACTCGATCACCGACGGCACCGAGGCCGCCTACGGCGTGGACTTCAACCGCGACGGCTCCGTCGATCCCGACGAGAACGGCCCGGCCTACATCTGGCCCGACTACTACAGCACCGGCTACGTCACCGGCCAGCGCGAGCGCATCGGCTCGGCCGGATCGTTCCAGTGGAAGCCTTCGGACGCCTTCGAGCTGACCGTGGACGGCATCTACAGCCGCTTCGACGTGAAGCAGCACAACTACCGCTCGTCGAACTACCTCAACCCGCTGGGCGACGACGGCTCGCTGCGCTGGGACCCCGCATCGATCCAGGTCGACGAGAACAACGTCGTCACCGGATTCTCGATGAACGACCTCGTCGCCGAAGTGCTCACCACCGACGAGCCGCGCAAGAGCCAGACTTACCAGTTCGGCGGCCATATCGACTGGAAACCGGTCGACCGCCTCAAGCTCGTGTTCGACGGCTACTACGGCAAGGCGCGCGACAACACCGGCGGCCAGAACCGCTTCGTCGTCGCCGGCATCACGGGCGCCTCGGCAGAGTTCGCGACGCGCGATGGCGGCCTGCCCGACCTCGCCATCACCATCCCCGGCGGGCGCAGCCTGGCGGACGCGACCAACGACGATTTCCGCGCCCACTACATCGGCATCCAGGGCCAGAACATCGAGGACCGCACGCAGGGCCTGAAGTTCGACGGCGAGTACGAAGTCGGCTCCGACATGTTCAAGTCGATCACCTTCGGCGTCGCCTGGACCGACCGCAAGAAGACCGTTGCCACGATCGACAACCAGTACACCTCCTCGTGCAACTACTGCGGCTATCCCTTCACCTTCGGAGAACTGGGCGCGGACGTGGTGCAACCCGGCAAGGAGAGCATCCTGGGCAAGCTGAACGGGAACTTCCCGCGCCGCTTCCCCTCCTTCGACATCGACACCTACCTCGCCGCCCTGTCGCGCGCGGACAACAATCCCGCCATCCTCGATCCCAACAGCTGCGCCGACGATACCGGCGCGCAGATCCCGGGATGCGCTCTGTCGCCTTACCCGGCGGGCTATTCGACGCAGGTCATCGAGGACGACCTCATCGCCTCCTACCGCATCAAGGAGCGGACCTGGGCGGGCTACGTCATGTTCAACCTCGAGGGTGACAGGTGGCGCGCGGACATCGGGGCGCGCCTCGTCGCCACCAAGGTCTCGTCCGTGGGCTACGGCGCCAGCATCGCGCGCATCATTCCGCGCGCGGGCACTCAGGACAACGACGTGGACTTCAACGCGGTCGAGCCGATCAATGGCGGCGGCGACTATCTGCGGCTGCTGCCCGCCGCCAACTTCTCCTACGACATCACCGACGGACTGCGCGTCCGCCTCGCCGCGTCGCAGGCGATCTCGCGCCCGACCTTCGGCGAACTGTCGCCGGCCAAGGACGCGACTTCGGCCCAGTCGGGCACCTACATCATCTACGACGCGGGCAACCCGAACCTGAAGCCGACCGAGGCGGACCAGTTCGACGTCAGCCTCGAATATTACCCGACCAACCGCCTCGCCCTGACGGCGGCGGCGTTCTACAAGCGCATCACCAACTTCGTCTCGAACGTGCCGGTGGACGTGCTCGTCACGCCGACCAACCAGCCCGCCAACCAGCAGCAGGCCTTCCCCTTCGTCGAGTATCAGGTCGTCAACGGCGACAGCGCCAAGGTCTACGGCCTCGAAGTGGGCGGGCAGTACTTCCTCGACAACGGGTTCGGCATCCAGGCGAACCTGACCTACAACCACTCGCGCGCGAAGTCGGGCGAGGTGACCACCGACCTGCCCGGCGCCATCCCCTTCTCCGCCAACGCCAAGCTGTTCTACGAGAACCACGGCATCGGCGCGCAGGTCTCATACAGCTACCAGTCGCGCTATACCTACGCGCAGTCGGGCAACCTCAGCTACCTCGAGGTGAAGGAGGACGGCTATCACGAGATGTCCGCCAGCCTGTCCTACGACGTGACCGACAACATCTCTGTCTACGTGCAAGGCTCGAACCTGCTCGGCTCGGCGGTCAAGCGCTTCAACAATCTGCGCAACGTGCCGAACTTCTACGAATACTCCGGCCGCTCGTACTTCCTGGGCGTGCGCGGCCGCCTCTGAGCTTGCGGAAGGCGGCGGCAGGGGGTCTGCCGGTTCTCATGACCAGAGGCGGGGAGCCAGGCACAGACCGCCCTGCACCGTGACTGCCCCCTTTGCGGCCGCCCTCAATTCGAAAACGGAAGCGGTGCCGCCGGGATTCCGAGGTTCTCGCGGAGCGTCCGGCCTTCATACTCGGTCCGGAACAGGCCGCGACGCTGCAGTTCGGGCACGACCTTCTGGATCAGTTCGTCGAAGGACACCGTGTTGATCGCGGGCATGAAATTGAAACCATCGCATGCGCCTTCCTCGAACCAGTGCTGGAGGTGGTCCGCCACGTCCTTCACCGTTCCAAGCAGCAGCGAGTGCGCATTGGACGCGGACGACCGGATCAGCACCTGGCGGAGCGTCAGCCCTTCCTTCTTGGCCGCTTCGACATGGTGGCGCCCGCGGCTGACCACCGATTCGGGCGGGACATCGGGGAACGGCGCGTCGAGATCGTGGCCGCTCAGGTCATAGGATTTCAAGGCGAGCTGCAGCGACGCCATCGCGGCGCGAAGATCGATCAGGCCTTCGAGTTCGGCCCATTTGTCTTCGGCCTCCTGCCGGCTTTCACCGAGGACGACCAGCGCGCCCGGCATGATCTTGACGTGATCGGGGTCGCGGCCCCAGGCAACCGCGCGCGCGCGGATGTCGTCCCGGAACGCCTTGGCCTGCTCGAAGGTCGATTGCGCGGTGAAGATGGCCTCGGCCACGCGCGAGGCCATGGCGCGCCCTTCGGGAGACTGGCCCGCCTGGATCAGCAGCGGCCGCTCCTGCACCGAGGCGACCCCCTTGAGCGGCCCGCGCACGCGGTAATACTTGCCGACGTGGTCGATCATGCGGACCTTGTCGATGTCCTTGTAGATGCCGCCTTCCTTGTCGCGCGGGTAGGCGCCCGGTTCCAGCCCGGCCCACAGCTTGAGAACCACGTCGACGAACTCCTCGCCCCGCGCGTATCGCTCCTGCTGGGGCACGAAGGTCTGGTCGGCATATTGCGCCGCGTCGTCGGGCGAGAGGCCGGTCACGATGTTCCAGCCGACCCGGCCGCCGCTGATCACGTCGAGCGAGAGCACTTCGCGCGCTACGTCGTAAGGTGGGCGATACGAGGTCGCGATCGTGCCTGCCAGACCCAGATGCGTGGTGTGCTGCGAAATCGCCGACAGCAGGGTCATCGGCTCCAGATTGTCACCGCCGCTGAGGTAGCGGAAGACGTCTGGATTTTCCGCATTGCTGGGCGATGCGGTATCGGCGACGAAGATCATGTCGAACTTCGCCGCCTCCAGCTTGCGCGCCAGTTCCACCCAGCTTGCGATGCTGGGGCTGAATCCGGTGTCGGCCTTCGGGTGCCGCCAGCCGGCCTGATGGTAGCTGCCGCCGCAAAAGGCCCCGAGCTTCATTTGTCTTTGATCGTGAGCCATACGCTTTGAACATCCTCCATGTCTTCAATGTGGCCTGCGGGCGGGGGCCGGCAGGCGGCGCGGTCACCGCACCCAGTTGGCCGGCAGGGTTTCATACCAGGTGGCCGGCAGGTCGACGTATTTCCGGGACGACGAGCGAATGAGGATCGCATGGCCGCGATCGTCCGGCATGACGATGACCTCGGCGCCCGCGAACAGTATGCCCGCGCGGTCCTCCCCGGTTACGGGATGCCCCTTCGGCCCGCGCACGATCGTCTTCTCGTCGATCACGAAAGCCATCTCCTCGCCCGCTTCGGTCCGCAGCGACACCTTTGCGTCGTCCGCCGTCACTACCCGCCCGACGAACGGCGCCGCCGACGCGGGAAGGAAGCGGATGTCCATCGACAGGCGCAGCCGGTCCGACCGGTTGGGCAGCCCGGCATGCGCCGTCATGCTGTGGAACATGAGCACGTCGCCCGCCTTGTAGTCCGGGCGGCGCCAGGCGGAGTCGGGGATCGCGCCTGCCGGAATGCCGACCCGCTTGTTCGGGTCCTTGAACACGTCGGGCGGATAGAGGCTGGCCTTGTGCGAGCCCGGCACCACCGCGAGCCCGCCGACCTCGTCGTCGATGTCCATAAGCGGCACCCAGCAGGTGACGAAATCGATCCCGTAGTTGTAGATGCCGTCCTGGTGGCGCGCTCCGAACGTCTCCGCGCTTGCTCCCGGCGCCAGCGGGGGCGCCGTGCGGTGGACGACGATCGGCACCCACGTCGGCGGCTCGCCCAGGAAGATGCGGACCAGCGCGTCGAACGAAGGCTCGGCCACGAGGGTGCGCCACACGTCGTCCGCGATCGGCCGAGCGAGAGTGCCGTCCACCCGGTCGTTGCCATTCCATTGCGACCCGCCCGCCGCGCGGTCCACGACGTTGAGATCCTTCAGGCGCGCGAGATATTCCTCACGGACTTTCGCGATGGCGGACCGATCGATGACGTCCCTGAAGAACAGGACGCCGTCCTCGCGCCATCTCTGCCGCAATGCCTCGGGGTCCGCGAGAAGCGGGACGGAATCGGGAAGCTGGTCTATCGTCATCGGCGCCTTCGCCTCATCCAAGTCCAAAGAACTTCTCCGCGCAGCCGGCGATGATCCAGTCGCGCTCGGCCTTGGGCACGTCGCGGAAGTTGTCCGCGATCACGGCATGGCTGTGCGGGAAGGTCGTTTCCGAGTGGGGATAGTCCGACGACCACATGATGTTGCGGCAACCGGGCTTGTCGCGCAGCTCGATGCCGATGCGGTCCGAGATGAACGACGCATAGACGTTCTGGTCGAAGTAATGGCTGGGCGGATGCTTGATGTCGCATTCGGTCCAGTGGCGCTGCATCTCCCAGGTGCGGTCCATGTATTCGCAGGCCCACGGGATCCAGCCCACGCCGCTCTCGATCAGGCCGATCCGCAGCTTCGGAAAGCGGTCGAAGACGCCGCCGTAGAGCATGATCGAGACCACTTCGAGCATCGCCGTCTTGCCCATCGGGATATCGGGCAGGAAGTTGGTCTTGTCCTTGTAGCGCGAAATGCGCGCGCCGAGGTGGAAGGTGATCGCCAGGTCCAGATCCTGCGCCGTCGCCCAGATCGGATCGAACTCGGGATCGCGATACTGCCGCTCGCCTGCCACATCGCCGGTCATCGCCTGCCAGATCGAACTCATCTTGGTGAAGTTCTTGATCGACTGCGGGAAAGCCGGGATATTCACCGCCACGTCGCCCCGCGCCTTGGCCTCGTGCATCATGCGCACCGTGGTCGGCACGTCGACGGTGGGCAGGAACGCGGCCGAGAACAGACGCTTGGGATCGTGAGCGCAGAAGTCCGACTGCCAGCGGTTGAACGCATCGAAGCTGTCGAAGAAGAGGTCGAGGTTGCCGGTCTGCAGCGGGCCGCCGCCGAACAGCACCGCCTTGTCCATGCCGTCGCGGTCCATGTCCTCGATGCGCTTTTCGGCCTGCCAGCCGCCCAGCCGCATGTCGGAGAATTTGCCGACGTTCTTGTATTCATCGGTCTTGCGGCCGGCCTGGCTCTGCATCAGGTGAACCTGCCGGCGCTGGCCTTCGAAGACGATGTAGTCGATGTCGTCCACGGTCTCGACGGTAGGGGCCAGGTCGCGGAACTGCGGCGAGAGGTACTCCTTCCACATCTGCGGCGGCGGGGTGACGTGGACGTCGGCATCGACGACGTAGTCGGCGACGCGCGGTGCCGCCTCGATCTCGCGGTTGGCATCGATCTTTTCCAGGATGGTCATGGCATCAACTCCTTGGATTGACGGGTTCGGGCTGGCCGGGGGCGGTCTCGTCGGCCGTGAAGACCGGCAGCTTGAAAGGTCCGTTGCCGTCCTCGCAATCGAGGAAGGCGGCGCGTACCGGCAGTCCCAGGCGCATGTCGCGCCCGGTCATCCCGGCGGGATTGGCGATGAACAGCGGACCTTCCTCGAGCTCGACGAGGATGCAGTCCCACGGCATCGGGAATTGCCCCTGGTAGTAATCGCGCTCGAACGTGCACCAGCTCGCGACGGTGCCGCGTCCGGAAAGCCGCTCCCATTCGAAGCCCTCGCCGCCGCAGGTCGTGCAGGTGGCCTCGATCGGCCAGGCCAGCGTCCGGCAATCGGTGCAGCGCGGCAGGTGGAGTTCCTGCCGGTCGCACCATTCCCAGAAGGTGTCGTTGCCGTGGCCGAGCGTACGGTCGGGTCGTTTTTGCGTCATGTCAGGCGGCCCGCGTCAGGATCAGCGGATGGGCCATGTCGGTCTGCGCAACCGAGACCATCGACGCCTCCAGCCCGGCGATCTGCCGGTCGCCCGCCTCGTGGCGCAGCTGGCGCACCGCCTCGGTGACGAGGTTCCAGCCGTGCATGTAGGTGCCCGACATCATCCCGCCCGCGGCGTTGACCGGCAGCCGGCCACCCACCGCCATCTCGCCGACACGAAAGGCGCGCAGGCCTTCGCCCGGCGCGAGGAAGCCATAACCCTCGACCTGGTTGACGAGGTGGATCGAGGCCGGGTCGTAACCTTCGAAATGGCCGATGGCGGAGCGGTCCAGCCCGGCCATCCCGAGCGCCTGCGCACCCGCGTCCTTCAGCTGCGGGGCGAGCCGGTCGCGCACCAGCGCCTCGAGCTTGCTGCCCCGCGCCCTCGATTCCCCCCAGCCCGCAACTTCGACGGCGGGCCTGGCGCGGTCCCGCGCCTTGTCGGCGCGCTGGACGATCAGGCACACCGCGCCGTCATTGACGAGGCACATGTCGAACAGGCGCAAGGGCCGCACAATGTACCGCGAGGCGAGATAGTCCGCGGTCGCCATCGGCGCGGTCATGATCGCCTGCGGATTGGCGGCCGCATTCGCGCGCAGCTGGATCGCCACCGCGCCCAGGTCCGCCTCGTCGTAGCCGTGCAGGCCCAGGTAGCGCTGGGCAACCAGTGCCCAGTGCGCCGCCTGGCTGCTCCACCCCCACGGATGGTAATAGTAGTACGACGTCGGCGTGCCCGAGGCCGCCTGGTCGCCCGAATAGGTCTTGCCCCCGTATTGACGCCCGATGGAACGCGAGGCGGCCGCGTAGACCATCGCGACGGTATCCGCCCTGCCTTCCGCGATCGCCGCGCAGGCCATCGGCAGCGGGCCCGCCATCAGGCCGGATGCGGTGACGCGGTACTTCGGGTCGATGCCCAGCTGCGTGGCAAGCTCGTCCGGGGTCGGCCCGCCGTAGATCAGCGAGACCGAAAGCCCGTCGATGTCCGCCCGCTCCAGCCCGGCATCGCCAAGCGCCCGTTCAAACGCCGTCAATGCGAGGCCCTCGGCCGTCGCCGGCTCGAAACCGGGCGCCTTCTCGCGCGACGCCCGATAGAGCGCGAGATGATCGGTTTCCCCGATGCCGACGATCGCCGCCTTGCGGGCGAATACCGCGTCGGCCTTGGGCATCGGACCGGAGTTGAACTCGGACATCAGCGCACCACGGAGCGCTGCGACATGGCGCCGATTTCATCGCGCGAGAAGCCGACTTCGCCGAGCAGTTCCTCGGTATGTTCGCCCAGCAACGGGGCGCGCGTCGGCGATGCGGGCGAATAGCGGCCATCGAAGCCGACGGGTCCGGCCGCAAGCTTCACCCGGGTACCGTCCTGCACGGCGATCTCGAACAGCAGGCCGTTGGCCTCCACCTGCGGGTCGACCGCGACGTCGTGGATGGTGCGCACCAGTTCCCACGGCGCGTCCCAGGCATCGAACACGGGCTTCCACTCGGCCCAGTCGCGCGAGCCGATCGTCGCCTGAAGCTCCTCGATCAGTATCGGACCGTTTTCCGCCCGCGCCCGGTTGGTGGCGAAGCGGGTGTCCTGCAGCAGGTCGGCGCGGCCGATGTTATGGCACAGCGCCGGCCAGTAGCGCTCGGGATCGAGAAACATCAGCTGGATGAAGCGGTCGTCGGCGGTCCTGTATGGATAGCGCAGCGGCGCCCGCATCGGATTGCCGACATGGGCGTGCTGTTCGGGCGACTGGGTCTGGCTCACCACGATATCGGCGGACAACGCCCACACCGCCGTCGACAGCAGCGACACGTCGACGACCGCCGCCTCTCCGGTCATCGCGCGCTTGAACAGGGCTCCGGCGATCCCGTAGGCCACCGATACCCCGCCCAGGTGATCGCCGAGCGCCGGGCGCGGCTTGAGCGGCTCGATCATGCCCTGGGGGCGCAGCGCATGCGCGAAACCGCCCCGCGCCCAGAAGGCGGTGGCGTCGTAGCCGGCCTTGTCGACTTCGGCGCCCTTGAAGCCGAACCCGTTGCCGCGCACGTAGATCAGCCTGGGATTGCGCGCCTGAAGATCCTCCGGCGTCAGGCGCAGCGCCTTGATCGCCTTGGGGCGAAGGCTGGTCAGGAATACATCAGCGGTATCGATCAGGCGCAGCAGGACGTCGCGGCCTGCTTCGGTCTTGAGGTCGATCGCGATCGATTTCTTGCCGCGGTTGTTCTGCTCCAGCGAGAGATTGGCCGAGCCCGTCTCGCGGCCGTCGCCGATCTTGAGCGAGCGATAGGGATCCCCGCTTTCCACCGTCTCGACGTGGATGACCTCGGCACCGTGATCGGCCAGCAATGCGCCGGCGGCGGGCACGAATACGAACTGCGCCAGTTCGATCACCCGAACCCCGGAAAATACCTCGTTCATCCCGCTCCTCTTGGCCCACGACCATGATTGTTATGCGAGGCATTCTAACGCTTGTTTGATTTTTGAAGCAAGCGATTTCTTGGCCCGGGCCTCGCTGCGAACAGAACGCTTGGCCCGGACGGCGCGCGTCCTATAGAAGCAGCCTCATGATGATGTTCCCGGCTTACCCCTCCCCCCACCGCTGCGCTCCCGCGTGCCATCGCGGAGGCGGTTCATGAGCGCCAAGATCCGGAAAGACGCATCGTCCAGTCCGCCGACCGACAAGGGCGGCGCGCGGCGGCAGCGCATTCTCGACGCCGCGCGGCGCCGCTTCGCGGCCTCCGGTTTCGAATCGACCACGGTGCGCCAGATCGCCGACGATGTCGGCCTCCTCGCGGGGAGCCTGTACTATCACTTCGCGAACAAGGAGGAGATGCTCCACGAGGCGGTGCGCGACGCGGTGCAGCGGCTTCGCGACGGCGCGGAGGAAATCCAGCGCCGCGATGCCGACCCGGAAACGAAGCTCGTCGCGCTGATCTTCTTCGACGTGGAGGAACTCACTGAAAACCAGGAGGTCCACGCCATCCTGCACCAGGAGCGCGCCTATTTCAGGGGCAATCCCGACCTCGCCTACGTCGTCAAGGGCCGCCGGGAACACTACCTGGTCTGGCGGAACCTGCTCGAGCAGGGCATGGCGGAGGGCTATTTCAGCAAGGACATCAACGTCTTCCTGACGCTTTCGACGATGATCCGCATGCTCAATACCGGCGCCGACTGGTATCTGCACGACGATCCGGCCACGATCGATGCCGCGGGCATCCTCTCGCTCAGCGAACTGAGCGCCTTCTACGTGAACTACGTCCTGCGCGTGGTGCGCCTGCCGGCCCGCATCACCGCGCCCGTCCCCTGGCCGGACAGTTATGCGGGGCCGACCGGCGCGTGACCGGGGCGCGTGACGGTAAAACATACCAAACGCTTGTTCAGTTAATCCGCCGCTGTTAGGCTCCCCTCCATGAGCCATCGTCATTCAAGATGGCCACGGAGGATGACAATGGCAGCGTCGGACGATGGATTGTTGAATACGTCGGAGGCGCTCGACACCGGCACGAAGATCGTGATCCTGGTCGGCGGCCTGATCGCGTCGCTGGCGCTCATGGCGATCGCGTCGGTCCTCCCGCAGATCGACCAGGCGCTGGCCCGCGCGCCCGGGGACCACATGCTGGTCAAGCAGCTGGTCGGCGCCGTGGCGCTGGCAATGGTCGTAGGCGCGTCGACTGTCGGCTTCGTGATCGACCGCTTCGGCATCCGGCGGGTCCTGATCACGGCGGCGATCCTTTACGCGCTGGCAGGCACCGCCGGCCTCTATCTTGCCGATCTGCATTCGCTGCTGGTCTCGCGGCTGTTCGTCGGGGTGAGCGCGGCGGCGATCCAGGTGGCCTGCATCACGCTCATCAACACGCGGCTGGAAGGCGTCGCACGCGCCCGGTGGATGGGGCTGCATATCTCCGTCGCCATGCTGACGGCGATCTTCGCGCACCCGATCGCGGGCGCGCTCGGCGAGGTCAGCTGGCGGCTTCCCTTCGCGCTCTACGCGCTCGGGCTGGTGCTGATCCCCGCGGCCCTGCGACTGCGCCACACCGTGCCGGCCGCGACCGGCGGCGACGCCACCGACAAGGCGCGCGGCGTCCTGCCGAAATGGTTCCCGTTCCGCTATCTCCTGCTGGCATTCGCGATCGGCACCCTGGCCCTCATGCCCAGCGTGCAGGTGCCTTTCCTGCTTCGCGAAAAGGGCCTGATCCGTCCTTCGACGATCGCGCTGGTCCTGACCGCCGATTCGCTGGCCGGCGCCATGATGGCGATGCTCTATGGCCGCGCCCGCGCCCATGTGTCCGCGCATGCGGCCTTCGCCTTCAGCTTTGCGACCGCCGCCGCCGGGCTGTTCGTCGCGGCCTTCGCCGAAAGCGTGGCGGCGGTCATCGCCGGCCTGCTGATCTACGGCCTGGGCATCGGCTGGTTCGTCCCCAACCTGATGACCGCGCTGTCGTCGCACGTGGCCCCCGTCCACCAGGGCCGCGCCGCCGGCATCGTCAAGGCGGCCCACTTCCTGTCGGCGCCGATCGCCGTCGCGCTCGTGGAGCCGCTGGCGCGCAGGTACGGCGCTGCCGGAACGCTGTACGCGGCGTCCGGGCTTGCATTCGGTTGCCTGATCGTCACCGGCTGGCGCTACCTGCAACAGCGACGCTGACCCCGGATCGTCACGACAAAAAAAGGGCTCCGCGATGGCGGAGCCCTTTTGCTTTTCCCGTGATGCAGGCTGCCCTCGTCAGCCGCCGAAGCGGTACTTCAGACGAACGCCGATCATGCGCGGCTCCCCTACGGCGCCGCCCTCGAGGCCGAAGCTGGGGTAGCCGCCGAAGGTCGCGTTGTAGTACTTCTGCTTGGTGAGGTTGGTCACGAACAGCGCCAGGTCCACCGGCATGTCCGCCACCGATGCCCAGTTCACGTTCAGGTTCACCAGGTCGAGCGCCGGCAGCTTGCCGTAGTCGTATGGTATCGCGCCGGCGAGGAAGGCGGGCGTGTCCTGGTAGTTCGCATACTGCTTGTCGATATGCGAGTAGGTCATGCCCACGGACAGCTTCCCGTAGCTCTCGGGCAGCGGCAGCGTGTAGGTGCCCGTGATCGTCAGCTTGTTCTTGGGCGAGTAGGTCAGCGGATAGCCCACCCGCGCGCCGCTCAGCGTGATCGCGGAAAAGACGATGTCGGGCGGCGGCACCGTCAGCGACTTCACTTCGGTATCGAGGTAGGCATAGGCCGCATCGAGCGTGAATCCGTGGAACGGCGTGAACGAGGCATCGACCTCGATGCCCTTGATGGTCGACTTGCCGGCATTGACGATCAGCTGGGCGGGCGTCGTCCCGGGCGTGCGCAGGATGCCGGCGGCAGTGATCTGCTGGTTGCTGAAATCGTTGTAGAAGCCCGCGATGTTCAGGGTCCCCCGGACCGGACCGCGCCAGCTCGTCTTCAGGCCGACTTCGTAGTTGTCGATCTTCTCGGGCTCGAACGCTTCCTGCCCGTAGCCTTCCGCCTTGAGCTGCCCCTGCCGGTAACCCCTGGCATATTTGGCGTAGACCAGCACGTCCTCGACCGGCTTGTAGTCCAGGTCGATCAGCCATGTCGGGGCCTGCGAGTGGCCGGTCAGGTGCGTCTGGCACTGCTCGACGGTCCGGTTACCGGGGTTGGTCGCGCTGTTGCGCGAGCCGAAGCGGAAACCGTCGACGCAATAGCCGACCGGCGGATTGGCGGTCGGCGGCACCGGGGCGTAGTTCACCTGGCGGCTCGTCAACTGATACCGGTCCCAGGTGTAGCGGATGCCGCCCGTGACGCTCAGGGTATCGGTGAGCTTGAACGTCGCCTGCGAATAGAGCGCGTAGTCCTGCAGGTAGTACTTGTTGGTCCGTGCCGTCAGCGTGGTGGTCGCGGTGGCGGCACCGGCCGCAGGCGTGAACGGGCCGCAGCCCAGGAACGGATCGGTGCTGCTGCACATTGCGGTGTTCGTCGAGACGATCCCGGCAAAGCCGAGCGGCGTGTTGCGCTCCATGTAGGCGCCCGCCTGCCAGGTCAGTCGATCGCCCAGCGCACTGCCCTGGAACTGCAGTTCCTCGGTCAGGGTGGCGCCGGACGCGGTGTTGAGGCCAGGGAACGGATTGGAGAACACGCGCACGGCATTGCGGCCGGCGTTGGGCCCGGTGACGATCTGCAGGTTCTCGCCATAGACGGTGCCGCGCGTCGCTTCGCGGAACTCGGAATAGGCGAAGATGTTCTTGACCGTCAGGGTATCGCTCGCCGTCCAGGTGGTAGTGTTGACCACCTGCCATTGCTCGACCTTCTGGTAGGGCGACAGGAGGCCCGCCTCCCCGGTGTAGAAGCCGCGACCGGCGGCACGATCCAGCTGCGCGCATTGCAGCGCGACCAGCGCCGAGGTCGCCGCCTGGCCGCGGTTGCAGGCAAAGATGCGCGGCAGCGAGCCGTTGGTGTCCGACTTGCTATAGGTGCCAACCGTATAGTTCTCGAGGTTGGGGGTGATGTCCGCGACGATGCTGACGCGCCCTGCCCAGTAGTCGATGTCGTTGAAGTCGCCGGGGCCGATGCCGGAGACGTTCTTCATGAAGCCCTCGCGCGTCTGGCGATCCAGACCCAGGCGAATGCGAAGGGTGTCGGCGACCGGCACGTTGACGACCGCCTGGATGCGGCGCAGTTCGTAGTTGCCGAGCGAGCCCTCGACGTAGCCCTCCAGCGTGTCGGTGGGCCGCTGCGGCACGATGATGACGGCGCCGCCGCTGGTGTTGCGGCCGAACAGCGTGCCCTGGGGGCCCTTGAGCACCTGCAGGTTCTGCAGGTCGAAGAACGAGCCCGGACCCGCGCCGTTGCCCGCAGCCGTGCTGGAAACCACGCGCGGCGCCGGTGCGTCGGCGAAGTACACGCCCACCGAAGGCGCGGCGCCGGTATCCTGGTTGAAACCGCGGATCGCGAACGAGGTCTTCTCCGCGCCGAACCGGCTGTTGGTCGATAGCGACGGGGTGTAGAGCGCGATGTCGCCGGCCGAAACGATGTTGCGGTTGGCGAGCTGCTGCTGGCTGAACGCGGTGATCGAGATCGGCACGTCCTGAAGCCGCTCTTCGACGCGCCGTGCCGTGACGATGATGTCGGCGGCATTGTCTTCGGCGACGGCCTGCGAAGTATCCGACTGCGCATATGCCGAATGGCTCGTCACGGTCAGAGCGACAAGCGCGGTGCCGCAGCACCACCTGTTGATGTTCATAGATCTCCCCCATTTTGTTCTTGTCGAGTGTCTGGATTGTGCTCGCCGCGAGGGCCGCCTGTCGTGCACGCTATCGCTTCGGTGTTCCTGGACTGCGTTGTTCACGCCGGCATCCCTCTCCTGTGTTCTGGCAAGTCCGAGCAGATGTCCCGGCGTACCTTCTTCCCTCCAAACTGAGAGAGAGCGGAGCGGGAGTCAAGAAATTCAAACTAATGTTTGGAAATTAGAGATGGCGCGCCGTCGCGCGGTTTTGCCGGCGCGATCGCCGGGAAGCGCTCAAGAGATCCCTCGATGGAGCAAATTTCGGGGTTTAGGGCATGTCTCGCCGGCCGACGCCCGGCCTGAATCCGATTGAGCACGAAGGCCGGGACGGCGCATCGCCAGGGCGATTCCGCCCTTTCGCGCATCACGGGCCCGCAGAATGACGGCGGCGAGCGGCTTACGCCCAGAATCCCTGCCATCGAGCTTCCGATGCCCTCGCCTGCGGAAAAACCGGAAGCCGCACGCTAAGTGGGCGCTAAGTGGGCGCTAATGGCCTTGCGAAAATCGTGAAGATGCGGCTGCTGAAACGCCACTCTCCAGACCAGTGGAATTCGTCGTGATACTCGCCCATCGCCTCCGTACCGGCGGGCCAGGTGCGGCTATCCATCAGGCAGGTGCTCCTGGCGGTATCCCCGGTCACCTCTATCATGATGTTGCGGATCATCGGCGCGGTGCGGGAGCCTGGCCGGCTCGATTTCGCGAAATACCGGGATATCGCCTCCCGGCCCAGATAGGCGGCGCGTTCCGTAACGTCAGGGCCCTTGGCCGGATCGGTCTGCCGGACCCTGAACTCGCCGTTCTGCGTGAACAGGCTATGGATTTCCTCCGATCTGCCCGACCGGACGTAGAGGGCATAGCGATGGATCAAGTCCGCGATTTCCGACCGGTCCTCCAGTTGCTTGATACGGCGGGCGATTTCAGATGCGTCTTGGGTCAAGGTCCGGTCCAAACTCAGTTGTCGAGCAGCGCCGCCGTCACGCCGCCATCGACCAGCAGGTCGGTGCCGGAAATGAAGGACGCGCGCGGCGAGGCGAGAAATTCCACGGCATCGGCGATCTCGAGCATGGTGCATTCGCGCTTTAGCGGGGTTTTTGCATAGTTGCTGCGCTTGACCTCGCTACGCTCGAATTCGCGTGCGCCCATCGGGGTGGCAATCATGCCCGGTGACAGGGAGACGATGCGCGCACCATATTCACCCCAGGATGACGCCTGGCGACGGACATGAAAATTCATTCCCCATTTGGAGATGGGATAGCCGACCCCGGTCTTTGCCGCATCCGCACCGATCAGGGTTTCGAGCCGTTCCGCGACGTCCGGCGCAGCAGGGTCGCGCAGGATTTCCACCATGGCGGCCGACGGCGTGTAACGGTGCGCCGACAAAGACGAAACGAGAATGGCGGCGCTACCGGGGCGTGCCAGCGGCAACAGCGCCCGGACAACGAGCGCCGCACCCATCAGGTTTACGCGGATGATGTCGCGGAAACCGCCCGTCGAGGGAGAGAGCCCCGCTACCTGCACCACGGCATGGAATCCGCCATGGTCGGTGACGGTCCGGGCCAGCAGCGCCACGGAATCGGGCGAGGTCACGTCGCAGGTGGTCGCCTTGACGTCGCATCCTTCGCCGCGCAGGCGGGCAGCTTCTGTTTCCGCCCGGTCACCGTCCACGTCGGCCAGGAGTATCCTATAACTGAGAGCGAGCCGCCGAGCCACGGCGACCCCGAGGCCACCGGACCCGATCACTACCGCCAAGGGCAGGTCGGGCCTGTCACTGCTGCCTATGATATGCATGCCTCTTCCTTTTCATTTATGCGCAAAGCCGATGTCACGTTTTTTCGCATTTGCCTGTTCGCCATCGTGTCGATGGTCGACTGTCACAGGCCCCTCTTCCTCGCATCACCGATCAGGCCGGGTGGCATGCGGACGACCCACGTCGCAGCCGCAGGGTGAGTGGACCGACAGCGGAAGTCAATATATCTAACAAGCGTTTGGTAAATTTATCGCGTGCGAATCCATGCATGCGGTTGCCGAGAAGGGTCAGGTCGTGGAGATCACGCGGCCAGACATCGCCCCTCGACGGCGGCCTGATAATCGCCGGCGAACATGCGGCTTTCGCAAAGTCCCGACTTCCTGCGGTGGACGAGGCGCTCCGCGGATTCTCCAGCCTTGAGGAGGCCCTGGCAGCGGGCGCCGTGAGCGAAGCGGAGATCGAAAGTTACGAAGTATCGGTAGCCATCGCCAGCAGCACGGTAACTTACAGCACGCAGCCATGGCGCGTTGACGAACCGCTCGTACCGGGCGACTTCTCCATCCGCTCGGACGGCAAGGTGACTCAGGTGCGCATGGTGGACGGCGACCTGTGTACGTTGCTCTACGACGCCGACGTCTTCGAGCCGGCATTCACGTTCGACACCCGGACCGCCTCCACCGAAGCGGCCCTGGACTGGTTGGAGGCCGAGAAAAGCCGCTCGCGCGGCATGCCGTGCCGGTAAGTTGAGCCCGTCGCGGGCCACAGCCTGATGCCCCCCGTTCACGCAAGACCGGCGACGACTGCATCTCGGCGGACCGAGAAAAGCCGCTCGCGGACGGGCGACGGCCCGCCGCAACCTCGCATCTTCGGTTCGCGCGCGGGCTATGTTCCGACCAGACCGTTGCCGCGTTCAGACCAGCGGCATATCCTCCCTCGCGTGCTCCCATTCCGGCACGGTGACGCGGTGCGGGGTTTCGGGGCCGAGCAGCCGCGCGCAGACGAAGGCGCCCACGCCACACAGCGCTATCATCAGCAGGGCCGGGCGCACCGTCCCGTCGAAGGCGAGACCGGCGAACACCGTGGCAAGAGCGCCGAGGCCATTGCGGAAAGCATTGGAGAGCGACGCCGCCGCGCCTGCGTCATGCTCGAACTTCTCGAGCGCGAGCACGGTCGATGCCGGCATCAGCAGACCGGTGCAGACCATCATCGTCCAGATCACCGCCAGCAGCACCGGCAGCGGAGGAACGATCAATGCCAGCGCTCCAGCGACGAGGCCGGCAACCATCATCAGCGCGCTTGCCCCCTTGACCAGTCGCACCGTTCCGAACCGGCGGGCGAGAGGCGCCCCGGTCTGCGCCGCGCCGATCATCATGGCGGCGCCGATCCCGAAGATCACGCTGTAGCCCACGCCGCCAAGCCCGTAGATGTCGAGCAGGATGAACGACGAGGAGGCCACGTAGACCAGCAGCATGGCCAGCGCCGCCGAGCCGATCAGCGCGGGGACGAGGAAATCGCGCGTGCGCAGGATGACGCCGTAAGTCTCGAGCGTGTCGCGCCAGGGTCCGGCGCGGCGACGTTCTGGCGGCAGGGTCTCGGGAAGCCCGAAGGCCACCAGGACCACCGTCAGCAGCCCCGGCAGCGCCAGCAGCACGAAAATCCAGCGCCACGATGCGACCCCGACAACGGCAGAGCCGATCGCCGGTGCCAGCAACGGCGAGACGCTGTGCATCAGCATGATGAGCGTCATCAACTGCAATGCCTCGTGCCCGCGCATCGTGTCTCGAACGACCGCCTGCGCCAATACCCCGATCCCCGACGCCGCACCCTGCAGCACGCGCAGGAAGAGGAGCATGGCGAAGCTGGTCGCGCAGGAGCACAGGATCGAGGTGACGACATAGCCCGCCATGCCCAGCAGGATGGGCACCCTGCGCCCGAACCGGTCGGACAGCGGGCCGTAGGCCAACGGCGAAAAGGCCGTGGCGAAGGCGAAGGCCGAGAAGGTCAGCTGGACCTGCCCGATATCGGCATCGAGGTCGCGTCCGATTGCATCGAATGCGGGCAGATACATGTCCACGGCGAGCGGCGAGGCGGCACAAAGGCTCCCCAGGATCAGCGTGAGGCGCAGGGTACTCGGGCGATGCAGCGCCGTCGCGGGGCTGGTCATTCCGCGTCCCAGGTGAAGGCGGGGTTGATCCAGTCCCCGGTGCGGCCTTCGGGGCCGCCGAGGGCGTGAAGCCGGGTCATTTCCTCGTCCGTCAGTTCGAAGTCGAAGATGTCGAGGTTCTCGGCCATGCGGCTTGGCTTGCTGGTCTGCGGGATGATGATCGTGCCCGGCTGCTGGAGCAGCCAGCGCAGGGTCACCTGCCCTGCCGTGCGCCCGTGCGCCTGCGCGATGGCGAGGATTTCGGGATCGTCGGCGATGCGGCCCCGGGCCAGCGGCGACCAGGCGGTAATGGTCGAGCCGAGCCGCTCCATCTCGGCGATCTGCGCGCGTTGGGTGAGGAAGGGGTGGTATTCGATCTGGTTGGTGACGATCGGCGCGGCCGACAGTTCCACCGCCCGGCGCAGTTCGACGACGGGGAAGTTGGAGACGCCGATCGAGCGCGTCAGGCCGCGTGCGTGCACGTCGTTCAGCGCGGCGATCGTCTCTTCCAGCGGCGGCTCGGGCATCGGCCAGTGGAGCAGCAGCAGGTCGACGTGGTCGAGCCCGAGCCGTTCAAGGCTCTCGTCCACCGACTGCTGGAGATCGCCCTCATGGAAACGCTTGGTCCAGACCTTGGTGGTGATGAACAGCTCGTCGCGGGGGATGCCGGAGGCCGCGATGGCGGCGCCGACTTCGCTTTCGTTCTCGTATATCTGCGCGGTGTCGATGTGGCGGTAGCCCGCTTCGAGCGCGCCCTCCACCATCGCGCGCGCCTCATTGCCGGTCACCTGCCAGGTGCCGAAACCAAGGCGGGGAATGGCGACCCCGCCCACTTCGATGTATTCCATGATCGGTCCTGTGAATGGTCAGCCGGGTTGCCCGGACATGACGGTGGGTTCGAAAGCCGGGGCGGTCTTTACCACCGGACGGCGACAGATCGGCGGCAGGCAACTGATGAGAACCACGCCCGCGACAAGCGCGACCTGCATGCCCGTGAAGCCGGAAACGTAGGAGCCGGTGACGTCGAACGACCAGTCGAGCAGGAACGGCAGCACGCCGCCGACGAGCAGGATACCCGAATAGGTCGCTCCCGCAATCTTGCCGTAGTGGGCGACGCCGTAATAGCTCGAAAGCAGCAGCGGCAGGATGGCGAACTCGGTGCCGACCCCGACGCCGAGCAGCGCGCCGCCCAGCAGTACGACCGGCAGCGCGGTCCCGTGCATGATGAGCTGGATGCCGATCACCGACATGCCGTAGAGGGGCGCGGCCAGCCAGGGCGAGCACACCCGGTCCATCAGCGTGCCCACCCCCATCTGCGCGAGCATGCCCGTCAGCGAGATGCAGGTCACCACCGGCACCGCCTGCGCCAGCGAGAACCCGCGGTCGGTGAGCGCCGGCACGGTATGGGAAAGCACTGACATCATGCATCCCGATCCCAGCGCCATCGCGAGCGCCAGCATCCAGTAGCTGCGGGTGCGCAGTGCGTCCCGCATGCTGACGTCGGCCTCCCCTGCGGCGACCTGGCGCTGTACCGCCCTGCCCTTCGGCGGATCGCGCAGGAACAGGAACATCGGCGGGAACCCGACCAGCACGACGAGGATCGAGGTGCCGAGATACGCGCCCCGCCAGCCGAATTTGGTGAACAGTACGGCCGCCACGATCGGGAAGACGATGGTGCTCAGGCCATTGCCCAACCCCGCGACGAGGCCCATCGCGGTCCCTCGTTTGGCGTCGAACCAGCCCGCGATGATCTTGCCGAACAGCAGCGGCCCGGTGACGTGGCCGAGAATGCTGATGGCGATGAAGTTCAGGTAGAACACCCATAGATTGGGCGGCACAATGCTCGCGGCGGCGAGCGAGAGCGCGAAACCGAGGTTGCCCATCAGCAGGATCCGCCGCGCACCGATGCGGTCTCCCAGCCAGCCGACTAGGATGGGCAGGAAGATGTTCACCGGCGCGACGAGTGCCCCGACCCCGGTTATCGATGCGCGCGACCAGCCGAAGTCCCTCGACAGCGGTACCAGAACGATGCTGAGCAAAGTCCCGGCGACCAGTCCGTTGACGCAGTTGCCGGCGACGCTCGCCCCCAGCACGCCCATCCTGGTGTGGTCCAATCGGTTCGCGCGCATGTGCGTCGTCCCCTTCAAATTGCCTCGATGCGATATGCCTTCTTGCTCGATCCGTGTTCGCGCCCGCCGTCAGACCGGACGGTCGCCCTCGACCCACAGCCGGTACATGGTGCGGAAGTATTTGGTGTCGTCGAACAGCGTGCCGGTGTGGAGCGAGCAGCGGTTGTCCCACAGCAGCACGTCGCCGACCTGCCACTTGTGGCGGTACACGAAGCGGTCCTGGGTCATGTGCTCGACCACTTCGTCCAGTATCGCGAAGCCGTCCTGCCCTTCGGGCGCACCCAGCACGTCCTTCGTCGTGCCGGTGGTGGGCCAGAGCGCCTTGCGTCCGTTGACCGGATGCGTGCGCACCAGCGGATGCACTACGTCGGGGAAGCGAGCCCGGTCCTCGTCGGTGGCTGTGCGTCGGTTGTGCTCGCGCGTCTCGATGAAATGGACGTGGCTGTTAAGCACGCCGATCCGGCCCAGCTCCGCCTTCCGCTCCTCGGGCAGTTCGTCGTAGGAGGCGCAGCCGTCGGCCAGCAGCGTGTCGGAACCTTCATCCGGCACTTCCAGCGCATAGAGCAGCGTGCAGAGCGCCGGCCTCTCCTTGAACGAGAGGTCGGTGTGCCATCCGACGCCGTCGTTGTGGGCGCCCAGCGGCTTGCCGTCGACCACGCGGTTGGAGAGGATCGAGATGACCTCGTTGCCCGCCAGCTTGTGCGGCCCTTCGTTGCGCTGCGGCTCGCCGAAGCGGGCGACGAAGCGCACGAGGTCGTCAGGCGTCAGGTTCTGACCGCGGACCACCAGCGCGCCGTTCTTGCCGAACAGGTCGACGATCCAGTCAAGCGTATCGTCGTCGGCACTCGCCAGATCGACGTTCTCGACCTCGGCGCCGAACGGGGCCAGCTTGCGCCAGCCCAGCGCGGCGGAAATGCTCTGCGAAAGCTCCATGGATCGTCCCTTTCAAACTGCGTCCTTGGAAAGCAGGCTAACCGGGGAGGCCGCGTTCGCGTTGTGTGAACGCGCGCGCAAATTTGTCGGACCGCCCGCTATGCCGTTCCGATGGCCATGCCGTGCAGGCGGCCGCGCGGGGCCACCCGCCCTTCCAGCGCATCGCGGCGGAACGCAGTAGGCGTGCAGCCGTAGGCGTCGCGGAAGGCCCGGCTGAACGCCGCACCGTCGTAGAATCCCCAGTGCAGGCAGATCGCGGCGATCGAGAGGTTGGCGTTCACCGGGTTCGCAAGGTCGGTCCGGCACTTGTCGAGCCGCCGCTCGCGCACGAATGTTCGGAACGACCGTCCGTTCTCCTCGAACAGCTTCTGCACATAGCGCGGCGTCAGTCCGTGCTGCTCGGCAACGGTCGCGAGCGAGAGCCGGTCGTCGTGCAGGTTGGCCTCGATGGTCTGCCAGATGCGCCGCAGCACGTTGGCGCGGACGGAGGCGAGCCCGCCGAGCGGGTTTGCGCCGGTCCCCTCGAAGACGCTGTTCACCAGCAGGCGGATGATCGCGGATTCGATCGCGGACATGCCCGCCTCGTCCAGCCGGTCGAGCGAGCGCGCCACTTCGAACAGCATCGCCGCCAGCACCCGCGTGGTCGCCGTGTCGCCGCGCAGGTGGACGAGGCTGGTGGGCAGGTCGACCAGCGCGGCACGCTCCAGCACGGCAGCGGACATGTTGACGTTGAGGAACTTGAACGGCGTGTGCATCTCGATCGCGCCGACCGCTCCGCGCTTGCCGTAAAGGATGTCGCCGCGCGAAAGCTCGACCGAACGCCCGTCGATCTCGACCGCCGCACGCCCCTCGGGCACGATCGAGAGGAAGAAGATGTCCTCACCCGCGCGCTCGGTGGCGGACGCCAAGCGATGGGGCTGCGCCTCCATCATCGAGAAGCCGATGCCGCGCGCGGAATAGATGTGGTCGATCCGCCCGCAGAGCCGGCCCGGCGTTTCCGCGAACTGGGGATGCAGCGCGAACTTGTCGAGGATATCGCACCACGCGCTCATCCGCGTGCTGGGCGCGAGTTCCTCCGTGTTGAAGGCAATATGCGGCATGTACGCTCCTCGCTCACGATGGCGCCTGCCTCTCCCCATTGACCGGATTTCGTTGCCTAGCCGCCATTCGAAATGGCGAGGAGCCAGAGTAGGAACAGCGTGATGCTTGGCAAGCGGTTCTACGCAATGGCCGAGAAAACACCGCGCACAGTCAACTTCGCCACCGACGATCAAGTGGCGTTCGGCGCGCCTTCAGTGGTTCTGTCCTTTTGACGCCGCCGCTGCCGCCTTATTCGCAGCGATCATGGAATCCCACGTCGCCCATTCTATCGAGCGCCCGGGATAAGCAACTTTTTCAAACGGCCAATCCGTCCGGATCCAGTCCGCCACCCATTTGTAGAGCTGGGCGTCGAAGCCTGCATCGTAATCAGCCTTCGTCACCCATATTCTCACTACGGCATCGTAACCGGCGACGGCGCTGGGATAGACATACACGCAACCCCGCTCGCGGCTGCCATCCGGGGTCAACACCGCGTAGGCAAAGGATTTGCGGCTCTTAAATCTGGCCTGCTCGTTTTCCATATCCCGCATGGCATCGGCACCGGTGATATCTTGCCGGGGCCAGTTGGTGCTTCGGGAAAACGTCTTTTGCAGGTGCTGGATGGAAGACATGTAGGCTTCAAAATCAATGTTCGCCAGGTCTGGACCCAGCGGCACTATTTTAAAACCGGCCGCTTGAGCCGACACGGGGACGTCGAAGTCTTTCGGAACCAATGTGCCTCGTGGCGCCGATGCCACCGTCACAGGTGGCGCCGCGGCCGACGCCGGGAATTCTATGATCGCCAGGATCAGAAACGCCAGCGCCGCGCCTGTGATGCTACGTTTCAATGCGTCTACTCCCAAACTCAAGATCACTGCAAAAGGAACTGCCGACGTTGGCCCTGTGTCGCCCGGTCCTGACGGGAAAACGTGGCCAAGGGTCGGACACTCCGAATTCCAAAGCAGCGATCGCCGGGCCAGCGGCAAAAGTCCTATGTGGCGCATAGATATCGCCTATGCCCGCGGTTCGTTGAGGGGCGCAGGCCGTCAAATCCGGACAGATCGCGCTGGCATGCACAACGGAGCGAGGCCCGAACCACAGCGCATGGCCATCCGACATATGCTGCCCAAGAATACAAGTGGCTGCGTGGGACGTAGCACCTCTAAAACCGGAAAAACGGTTACGCCCCTATAAAGGTCCATTCTAAATAAATTTTTATTTTGTTAAGTACATATTCGAGAAAAATTACGGATTGTTGGCATGGAAATTGAGTTAATTAACGTATCGTCAACACATTTATAGAATAGATGGCATTGCGAAATGGTCCGGAATGGACCGCGGATGCCGATATACCGGCCGCCTGCCTGTTTCTACGTGTGTTCCTCGCTGCGCGTGAGGCGCCCCCGCTCCGATGACGCGCCAGCACCCGGAACAACAATGCTCAAAACCAGTTCAATTGCGTTCGCGCTAGTCGCGACGATACCTGCTGCACACGCGCAGCAGTTGCCCAGCGCGGGTACCCAGCTCCAGCAGTTGCCGCAACAGCCCGTGCCAGTGAAGCCGCAACCCGACCTCCTGATCGACAGGCCCGAGCCGGCGGCAGTGGCGGACAGCGGCGCGGTGATCCCGGTGAATGCCCTGGAGATCACCGGGCAGACCCTGTTCTCCGAGCAGGACCTGCGCGCCGCCAGCGGGTTCGCCCCCGGGACCATGACCTTCACCCAGTTGCGCACGCTCGCTTCGCGCATCGCCGAATACTACCATGAGCGCGGCTATTTCCTCGCCCAGGCCTACCTGCCCGAGCAGGACGTGCAGGGCGGGGCCATCACCATCGCCGTGGTCGAGGGACGCTATGGCGACGTCCAGGTCCGCAACACCGCCCAGATCTCGGACGTCGTCCCGGCGCGGATTCTGCGCGGTCTGGAGCCGGGTGACATCGTCGCCAACGCCCCTCTCGAACGCCGCCTGCTGCTGCTTTCCGACGTGCCCGGCATCCGCAGCAAGGCGACGCTGGCGCCCGGCGCTTCGGTCGGCACCTCCGACCTGATCGTCGATATCGTTCCCGGGCCGCGCCTCAGCGGCAGTCTCGAGGCCGACAATGCCGGCAGCCGCTATACGGGCGCCTACCGCTTCGGCGGCACCGTCAACCTGAACAACCCGGCGGGGATCGGCGACCAGTTGAGCCTGCGCCTGCTCGCTTCGGACAGCGGGTTGGGATACGGGCGCGTCTCCTACCAGGCCCCGATCGGCAACCTGACGCTGGGCGTCGCTTACGCCCACTTGCGCTACGACCTGGGCCGTGAGTTCAACGCGCTCGACGGGTCGGGCACTGCCGACATCTTCAGCGCTTACGCAAGCTACCCGCTGGTCCGCTCGCGCCGCGCCAATCTCTATGCGCTGGCGAGCTTCGACTACAAACTGCTCAAGGACGAACTCGGCGTGGTGGCGAGCGACTCCAACAAGCGCGTCCAGGCGGGCACGCTCGGCCTTGCCGGCGATTTCCGCGACGGGCTCGCCGGCGGCGGGTCGACCGTCTTCTCGGCAGGCTGGACGACCGGCCATCTCGACATCCGCAGCGCGCCCGAGCGCCTTGCCGATGCCGTCACCGCCCACAGCAATGGCAGCTACAACAAACTGCAGGGCAGCCTCGCGCGGCTGCAGTCTGTCGCCGGTCCGCTCTCGCTCTATGGCGCGGTGCGTGGGCAGGTCGCCTTCGACAACCTCGACAGTTCCGAGAAGATCGAACTGGGCGGCGCCTACGGCGTGCGCGCCTATCCCGAAGGCGAGGCGTTCGGCGACACCGGCTATATCGCAACCGCCGAAGCGCGGCTGCGGCTCGACCAGGCCGAGGGCAAGCTCGGGCAGTTCGAGCTGATCGGCTTCGTCGAAACCGGCGAAGTCCGCTACGCGCAGGACCCCTGGTTCGCGGGCTCGAACCATGCGGTTCGCAGCGGCTACGGCGGCGGCGTCAACTGGTACGCGCCTGAAAACGTCATCCTCAAGGCCAGCTACGCGCGCAAGCTCGGCACCGGTCCCGCCACTTCGGCGCCCGATCGCAGCGGCCGCATCTGGGTCCAGCTCGTAAAGCTGTTCTGACCCCACCGAGCATTCCTGGGCGTCGTGCCTGTACGCGTGAAGGATTACCCATGACCAAGATCAATCTTCGCAAGATCCGCCTCTTCGGCACCAGCGCCATGGTGCGCTATGCCGGCATCGCCCTCGGCATCGCCGCGCCGCTTGCCGCCGTTTCCGCTCAGGCGCAGACGCTGCCCACCGGCGGCACGGTCGCTGCCGGCGCCGCCACGGTAACCACCGGTGGCAACACGCTGACCGTCAACCAGGCCAGCCAGAACGTCGTGCTCAACTGGCAGAGCTTCTCGATCGGCAAGGGCGATGCGGTGGTGTTCGCCCAGCCCAACGCCCAGGCCGTGGCGCTCAACCGCGTGACCGGCGCGGACCCGTCGTCGATCCTCGGCTCGCTGTCGTCGAACGGCAGTGTCTTCCTGGTCAATCCCAACGGCATCGTCTTCGGCAAGGGCGCCAGCGTTTCGGTCGGCGGGCTCGTCGCCTCGACGCTCGACCTCTCCGACGCCGATTTCATGAACGGACGCTACGCTTTCGCCGGCAGTGGCGGGACCGTGCGCAACGAGGGCGAGATCCATGCCGACGGCGGCTATGTCGCGCTGCTCGGCGGGCATGTCGACAACCAGGGCGTCATCCGCGCAACGCTGGGCACCGTGGCGCTTGCCGCAGGCAATGCGATCACCCTCGACGTGGCCGGCGACGGCCTGCTCAACGTCGCGATCGACAAGGGCGCGGTCGGCGCGCTGGTCGAGAACGGGGGGCTGATCCAGGCCAACGGCGGGCAGGTCATGCTGACCGCGCAAGCGGCCGGCGCGCTGCTGCGCACCGTCGTGAACAACACCGGCATCATCGAGGCGCACGGCTTCGCCAGTCGCGAGGGCCGCATCGTCCTGCTCGGCGACATGGCGAGCGGTACCGTGAACGTCGCCGGCACGCTCGACGCCAGTGCGCCGAACGGCGGCAATGGCGGCTTCATCGAGACCTCGGCCGCGACCGTCAACGTCGGCAGCGCGGCGCAGATTACCACCCTCGCACCGGCGGGGGTGACCGGCACCTGGCTGATCGACCCGGCCGACTTCATCGTCGGCGCGGGCGGCAATATCCTCGGCACGACGCTCTCGGCGCAGCTGGTCAACAACAGCGTCACGATCAGCACGATCCCGCCGGCCGGCGATACGAGCACCGGCAACGGCGACATCATCGTCAACGACGCGATCGCCTGGACCGCCGCGGGAGCGCCCACGACGCTGACGATGAACGCTTTCGGCGACGTCATCCTCAACGCCGCGATCAGCGCGACCAGAGGCAACATCGTCGCCTGCTGCGGCCGCGACGTAGTGGTCGATGCACCGCTGACCACGGTCAACGGCAGCATCTCGCTCAGCGCCGGGCGCAACGTGCTGGTCCATCACGCGATCACCACCACCGACGGCAACATCCGCCTGTGCGCAGGGCACGACGTCCATATCGACGCCGCCATCACGCTGACGCGCGGCTCCACCATCCCGGCGCAGAGCCTCGGCCTGCCGGTGGGACTGACATTGATCGGGGGGGCGGACGGCACCGGCCCCGGCATCGCGGGCGGCACGATCATATTCGCCGCGCTCGCCCCGCCGACGACAGTGACGGTCGCGCCGACCAACATCTTCTACAACCCGGTTTCCTACGCCGCGCCGACCGATTTCCTGCCGAACTTCGTGCTGACCCAGGGCGCGACGCTGACCCAGAAGATGCTGCTGTTCCCACGCGCCGTCAAAGCGTTCGACGGCACCACCAACGCAGTGCTGAGCGGCTTCAACACAACCGCCACGTCGGGCCTTCCGGCCGGCGTCACGCTTGTCGCCGGCCCCGGCGCCAGCGCGACCTTCGATGACAGCGCGGCGGGCACCGGGATCGGCGTCACTTACACCGGCTATAGTCTGGCGGGCGCCAATGCCAATCAATATGCGCTTGCTGATGCCTGCTGCACCGTAGGCGCCCGGACCACCGGCACGATCACGGCGGCACCGACACCTACGCCTACGCCTACGCCTACGCCAACTCCTAGTCCGACGCCAGCTCCGACGCCGACACCAACGCCGGCGCCGTCTCCCACCCCAACGCCTACTCCCGCCCCTACGCCAACGCCAACACCGACACCGACACCGGCTCCCACGCCGACGCCTATTCCCACGCCAACGCCTACTCCAATGCCCACTCCCACTCCCACTCCCACTCCCACTCCCACTCCCACTCCAGCTCCCGCGCCGGCGCCGACACCTGCTCCGACTCCAATGCCCGCCCCCGATACGGCGACCGTGTTGCCCGCCGCGCAGCGACCGATCACGGGCTTCGCGCCCACGGTGGTCGCCTCGCCAGTAGTAGAAGGCCTGGATGTCGCGGGCGGTGGGGTGCGGATGCCAACGACCCAGCTCGCCTCGCTGGATCAACCGGAGCGGATCGGGCCGGAGCGGCCGACGGTGCCGGCGAGCGACACCCTGCTGCCGGAGGCGCCCACAGCGCCCGTGGTGCCCGACTATCCGCGAAAGCAGGCGCGCCATTAAGCGGTTGCGCCCCGCGATGCTGGGGGCCCTGCTGGCCGCCGCCATCCCCTCCTTCGCCTCGGCATCCGAGCGGGCCGACTTCAAGGGCGAGGTTGCTTCGGCACCCGCCCACGAGGTTGCCGACTGGATCGTCGCATCGCAGGACAACCGCGGCTTGCCGTTCGTGATCGTCGACAAGGTGGCGGCCCGGGTGTTCGTGTTCGATCCACACGGGGCGAGCCGCGGCACGGCTCCCGCTCTGCTCGGCATCGCCATCGGCGACGATTCGGCACCCGGTATCGGCCAGCGCAAGCTGGCGGCGATCGCGCCGGCCGAACGCACCACCCCGGCCGGCCGCTTCCAGGCATCGCTGGGCGAGGACTTCGAGCAGGACATCCTTTGGATCGACTACGAAGCAGCGCTGTCGCTCCACCGGGTTATCGTCGGCAAGCCATCCGACCATCGCAAGGCGCGCCTGACCTCCCCCACCGCGCTGGACAACCGCATCTCGTTCGGCTGCATCAACGTGCCGGCCGCCTTCTACGACGGGGTCGTCGCCCCCACTTTCAAGGGGACGGTGGGGATCGTCTATATCCTGCCCGAGACCAAGCCGCTCGCTGCCGTCTTCGCGATGCACCCGCCGTCACCAGCCGCGCTCTGAGCGACGAGCGGCGACCGGCCTAGCCTGCCAAGCACGGCGGCGCGAAGCACCCAACTTATCAGGCGCGGCCGATCAAGAACGGTGACGGACGATGATGGACACTTGGGCCATGATCGAGAACGAAAACATCAAGATCCCGTCGACTTGCCCGGATGCGTCGCAGACATGACGGATCGGCGGCGCTCGGCGCTCAAACTCGTCATCGCCTGCACGGTCGGCAACATGGTGAGCATGACGCCGGTCGTGCATGCGACCTTCGGAACGTTTCTGCTTCCCCTGACGGAGACCTTCGGCTGGTCGCGCGCGAGCATCTCGGGCGTTCTCGCGCTTCTCTCGGCGATCACTGCGCTGGCCATTCCGGTCGTGGGGTGGATGGCGGACCGCCATGGCACCCGGCGGATCATCTTGGGCGGCAACCTGCTGCTCGGGCTGGGCATGGCGCTGCTGGCGTTTTCGAACGGCAGTCTGGCGCTGTTCTACGCGACGTTCGCGCTGATCGCCTTCGCCTCGGCGCTGCCGAGCACGCCGATCATCTCGAAGACGGTGTCGGACCACTTCAGCGACAATCGCGGCACGATGCTCGGCGTCAGCGCGGGTTTGGGCAACGGCGTGGGAGCGACCGTGATGCCGATCCTCGTCGCCCTTCTGCTGCATCAATTCAGATGGCGGGGCGCCTATCTCGGCCTCGGTGCGATCGTGGTGGGACTGGGTTTCCCGATCATGTACCTTTACGTCCACGATCGTCGGGACCGCAGGATCGCCTTTCCCGCCGCGGCGCCGGACGAGAGCGGGACGGGCATCTCGCTGAAAGCCGCGCTCGCCACCCGTCCGTTCTGGCTGATGGTGCTGTGCATCAGCACCGGCGCGGGCTGCAACACCGCCATTTTTGGCCATGTCGTGCCGATCCTCGCCGAACGGGGTATCGATCTCGGCATGGCGACCGCCGTACTCAGCGTGTTCGCCGCAGTCTGCGCGCTCTGGCAGATCGGTTGCGGCGTGCTGCTGGACCGGCTCCCGACCCCGCATATCCTCGTGCCCGCGACCCTGTCCTCGGTCGCCGGCATCTATCTGCTAGAGCACGGCGCCGGCATGGTGGGGCTGCTGGGCGGGGGAGCGCTGCTCGGCATCGGCCTCGGTTCGCAGTTCGGCGCTCTGCCCTTCCTGGTCGCGCGCTATTTCGGGACCCGTCACTTCGGGACGATCCTGGGCGTGATCTACGCCGCCACGATCGTGCTGCAGGGAACCGTGCCGATCCTGCTCGACCACAGCTTCGACCTGCGCGGCAGCTACGACCAGGCGCTCGCCGTCCTGTCCGTCGCCCTCGCGAGCGCCAGCGCTATCCTGCTGCTAATGCCCTCCTATCGACGCTGGCAACCGCGCCAAGACGATGGCGCCGAGGTCGACTCCGTGCCCTTTGCGATGCGCCCTGCCGCACCGATCACCCACTAAGGAGATATCCCCGTGTCCTATACCGCAGACCCCGCGCGCTACGACTCCATGCCGTACCGCCGGTGCGGCCGCAGCGGCGTCGATCTTCCCGCGATCTCACTCGGCCTCTGGCAGAACTTCGGCGAGGAGGCGACGCTCGGCACCGTGCGGGCCATGCTGCGCCGCGCGTTCGACCGGGGAGTCGTCCACTTCGACCTCGCCAACAACTACGGCACTCCCAACGGTTCGGCCGAGGAGAACTTCGGCCGCATCCTCGCCAGCGATTTCCGCAGTCACCGCGACGAGCTGTTCATCTCGACCAAGGCCGGCTGGGACATGTGGCCCGGGCCCTACGGCGACATCGGCGGCAGCCGCAAGTATCTCGTCGCCAGCCTCGACCAGTCGCTCCAGCGCATGGGACTCGACTACGTCGATGTCTTCTATTCGCACCGCGTCGATCCGCGCACCCCGCTCGAAGAGACGATGGGCGCGCTGGCGCACCTGCACCGGCAGGGCAAGGCGCTTTATGTCGGCATCTCGAGCTATTCGCCCGAGCTCACCTGCCGCGCGGCGGAAATCCTGGCGGCCGAGCGGGTGCCACTGTTCATCCACCAGCCCAACTATTCGATGCTCAACCGGACCATCGAGCACGGCCTGCTCGATACCCTGACCGAACTCGGCGTCGGCTGCATCGCCTTCTCGCCGCTGGCGCAGGGCATGCTGACTTCCAAATACCTGGGCGGCGTACCGGCCGACTCCCGCGCGGCCGAGGCCGGTTCGTTGCAGGCCTCGATGCTGAGCGCCGACAACCTGGCCCGCATCCGCGCGCTTGACACACTCGCGAAATCGCGTGGCCAGAGCCTTGCGCAGATGGCAATAGCCTGGGTCCTGCGCAGTCCGGCGGTCACCTCGGCGCTGATCGGAGCGCGCAGCGTCGAACAGCTCGACGATTCTCTGAACGCCCTGGACCGGCTCGATTTTTCGCCTGAGGAACTGGCCGAGATCGACCTTCACGCCACAGACGGCGCGATCGACCTGTGGCGCCAGTCCTCGACGATCACCGAGGCCGCCTAGCCGTTTCACTTCACGATCAGCTGCAGGAACGGATACGGATGAGAAGCCTCGCAGGAAAAGTCGCGCTGGTCACCGGCGGCACATCGGGCATCGGCCTCGCCACGGCACAAGCATTTCTCTCGCAAGGGGCTAGCGTGTGCATCACCGGCCGCGACGCCGGCCGGCTGGCGAGCGCCCGCGAAAAGCTGGGCGAGACGGTGCTCGCGCTCGAGGGCGACGTCAGGCGGCCGCTCGACCACGAGCGCGTCTTCGCAGCCATCGCCGAGCGTCATGGCCACCTGGACATCGTCTTCGCGAACGCCGGGATCGGCGCCAAAGCCTATCTGGGCGCCATACCGCTCGAGCAGATCGACGACCTGTTCGATACCAACGTAAAGGGCACCATCCTCACCGTTCAGGGCGCCCGTCCCCTCCTGCGCGCGGGCAGTTCGATCATCCTCAATGCCGGCATCATCGGCTCCAAGGGCTATGCCGGCTGGAGCACCTACAGCGCCACCAAGGCGGCCGTGCGTTCCCTGGCACGCACCTGGTCGTCCGATCTCAAGGGCCATGGCATCCGCGTCAACGCGATCAGTCCGGGCGTGATACCCACCCCAGGCTACCTGGCTATGGGGATGACCGAACCGCAGCTCGATGACTTCTTTCTGCTCACCGCCGGCAATGCGACCCTGTCGCGCAACGGCGGCGTCGAGGAGGTCGCTCAGGCCGCCGTATTCCTCGCGTCGGACGCCAGCAGCTACCTCGCCGGCAGCGAACTGTTCGTCGATGGGGGCGCGGCCCAGATCTGACCGGAACCCGACCCGTCAATAATTAAGACGGTGCCTCACAAGACGTGCCAGCTCCGGCGTGTTTCTGTCCACAACGTTGGACGAAAAAGGTGATCCATGACCGCAAGCCAGCTCAACGCCGCCACCGACCTCCCGCGCAGGAACTCGGCGAGGGACAAAGATTACCTGGACATCTTCCCCTACACCGGGCCGGGCACGTTGATGGGCCGCTACATGCGGCAGTTCTGGCAGCCGGTGGCGCGCTCGGTCGACCTGCCGGTCGGCAAGGCGAAGCCGATCACCATCATGAATGAGAAGTTCACGCTCTATCGCGGTGAGTCCGGCGCGCCCTATGTGGTCGACCATCACTGCCCCCATCGCGGCACCCAGCTTTCGGTCGGTTGGGTACAGGGTGACCAGATCCGCTGCTTCTACCACGGCTGGAAATTCGCGGGCGACGGCGCCTGTGTCGAACGGCCTGGCGAACGCGGCAAGTCCGGTGCCGGCATCCGCATCGGCGCCTATCCGACCCAGGAATTCTTCGGCCTGATCTACGCCTTCCTCGGCGAGGGCGAGGCGCCGGCGTTCCCGCCCTTTCCCGATTTCGGCGGCGAAGGCATTGTCGAGACCTACGCGACGGTCCTGCCGATCAATTTCTTCCAGGGCTGGGAGAACGACTGGGATCCCTATCACGCCCGCTGGACCCACAAAGCCGGCGAACTGCACGAGATCGACTACGACCTCGCCCTCGATACCGAAAAAAACGAGGAGTTCGACTACGGCGTGCGGCGCACCATGGAAATCGGTGACGGCGCAATCAACACCGCGATCCTGATGTTCCCGGCGACGGTGCAGCTGCTAATCCCCACCTTCAATGGCTACAACAAACAAGGCGCCGGACCTTCCTTCCGCCGCACGTACCTCAGCCATGTGCCGATCGACGACCACAGCCACTGGGCCTACATTTCACAGCTTGTCCCGGTGACCGGCGAAGACGCCGAGCGTTACGCCGAGGAGTACCGGATTCAGGAAGCGTTTTATCGCACCCTGCCCAAGCCCGCCGATATCGCAGGGCCTATACTCCAGCACGGCATCACCACTATCGACGATGTGATCGACCATCCCATGCTGGTCGAGATCGAGGACTCGCTGGCGCAGGGCGGTCAGGGCACGATCGCCAATCGCCATGCCGAACACCTCGGCCGCACCGACGCCGGCGTCGTCATGCTGCGCCGGATCATGACCCGCGAACTGCAGGCGTTGGCTGAAGGTAACCCCACCAAACCCTGGTCGCTGTGCCCGATCATCCCCCTGGAAGGCGCCTATCGCCAGTCCAGGAGGTAAAGCCAGATGGCGAAAAAATGAAGTCCCCCGACGCCAATGGGGCGACTGCGGATGGTGATGCTGTCGGCAGCGGCCAGTGCAGATCAGGGCAGCAGTGACTACAACGGTCGCTGCTTCACCCGCAAGCGCTTTCCGGCCGGCCTGCATCGCGGAAAGGTCGTGATCTCGGATCCCGAGGGCGTGCCCCAGCTGCAGCTCGGACGAACTGAGCCGTCTCGCCGATCGTGTCAGTCGAAGTGGTGTAGGATCTGAATGATGGTCCCTCGATTCGGTGGACACCTTTGCTAAGCGCTAACGGGCATCGAGGTGTGCAATGGCAAAGACGAGGAGGAAGTTTTCTCCCGAGTTCAAATAAGAGACGGTTGCCTTGCTGGAGAGCAGCGACTGTTATGCTTTGCGTAACCACGCGGAAAGCGCCCGTGCGCGCCGACCGCACCTTGCTTGACGATGTCCGTCGTCTCCATGCCGAGCATCGCGGCCGCTATGGCAGGCCAAGGATACATGCAGCGCTGCGCGCGGAAGGCAGAACGGCAAGTCGTGGCCGTGTCGAACGTCTGGTGCGGCTACATGGTATCCGCACTCTTGCCGGTCGCAGGTTCAAGCCGTACACGACCGACAGCCGCCATTATCTGCCGATCGCGCCGAACCTGCTACAACAGGATTTTGTTGCGGAGGCACCCAACCGCGTCTGGCTGAGACCATGGAAAGCTTCTTCCACACCCTCAAGGTCGAACTCGTCCACCAGCGGAGATGGGCGACGCGTGACGAAGCACGGCGAGACCGGTTCGCCTACATCGAAGGCTGCTATAACCGGCGACGGATTTATTCCGCTCTCGGATACCGGGCCCCGGAACAGGCCTACGACAAATGGCCTAAACCGGTGTCCACGAAAACGGGGGACCATCATACGGTACGCTATCTTGGAATCGACGTGTAAGATGCGCTCGCGCGCGCTGAGAACACGATAATCTAAACCACCGGCTCCTCGTCTTCAGCGAGGAGCCGGCTACATGGCGTGGGACAAGCCCGTCGTACAGTGAGATGCCGTAAGCGACAGGTTCCTGCGACACTGACATTCGGGCTCGGCCCGACGACTTGAGAGGTTAGATGCCTCCGATGTCGTTGCTTTGTGTTGCTCTATCCTTCGCGATCCCAATATCATCAGCCATCACTCACGATACCGAAGGGCGCCGAGGAGCAGGCTGAAAGCTGCGGAAGGCTGGCGGCGGCTTGGGTAATAGAGATAATAGCCATCGAAGGGGTCGCACCAGTCTTCCAGAATCCGAACGAGTGAGCCATCCTCCAGCAGCGGCGTGACGCGATCCTCAACAAGGTGGGCGATGCCATGCCCGGAGAGCACCGCCTGAAGAATCAGATCGACGTCATTGAGAATGAGCTGCCCATCGGCTTTCAATTTCAGTTCCCGGCCGTCCTTTTCATATTCCCACTGGTAGATGCTGCCGCCGGCCATGCGTAGGTTGATACAGGCGTGATCCGTTAGGTCAGCGGGCGCAGCCGGAACGCCATGCTGTTCGAAATATGTGGGCGATCCCACCGTTGCCATCCGCAGCCGGGGGCCGATCCGCACCGCTACCATGTCTTGATCGAGCCGCTCGCCAAGGCGCACCCCGGCGTCATAGCGCTCCGCAACAATGTCGGTGAGGCCGGATTGTATGTTAAGTTCGACCTTCACATCCGGGTGCTCTCTCGTGATGATGTCGACTGCCGGCCACAGAAGCGTCCGGGCCGCATGCTCCGATGTCGAAATCCGTACGGTCCCCGCAGGTCTGCTTCTGAGTTCGGTCAAAGTGACGATCTTGGCGTCGATTTCCTCGAAGGCGGGCGCGACCGTTTCCATCAGCCGCTCCCCAGCCTCGGTAAGACCGACGCTGCGCGTGGTACGGGTGAGCAGGCGCAGATCGAGCCGTTGTTCGAGCCGCCGGATCGAGTGACTGAGCGCCGACTGAGAGACACCCAGCCTGGCGGCTGCCTTTGTGAAGCTGCGCTCCTCGGCAACCGCGATGAACATCGCTAGGCCGCCCATGTCCGTGCGCTGCATGGGATCACTTCTCCAACGGTTTCATGACGCAGTGTCATAAGGTCTAGTCACATTGTCCGTCTAATCACGACCGAAGCAGATGCCTAGATAGACTTCCTGAAAAGGCGTGGCTTGCCGCCGCGCCCAACGTGAGGACTTACCATGCAGACACGTATGCTCGGCCGCAGTGGCCTCGAAGTATCGGCGCTGGGTTTGGGGTGCATGGGCCTGAGCTTCGGCTACGGCCCGGCGACCGACCGTGCGGACGCAGTCAGGCTCATCCGTGCGGCGCACGAGCGCGGCGTCACCTTCTTCGATACGGCGGAAGCCTATGGCCCCGGCATCAACGAGGAGGTGGTCGGCGAGGCGCTCGAACCCGTGCGCGGCGAGGTCGTGATTGCGACGAAGTTCGGCTTCGTGAATGGGGTGCCGGCTCAGGGCCTGGACAGCAGGCCGGAACGCATCCGTCAGGTCGCCGACGAGGCACTGAAGCGCCTGCGGACCGATCGCATCGACCTGTTCTACCAGCACCGCGTCGATCCGAACGTGCCGATCGAAGAGGTTGCCGGCACCGTGAAAGACCTGATCCAGGCGGGCAAGGTGAAGCATTTCGGCCTGTCCGAGGCTGGTGCCGAGCCGATCCGGCTGGCACACGCGGTGCAGCCGGTCGCGGCGCTGCAGAGCGAATATTCGATGTGGTGGCGCGAACCGGAAGCGGAGATTCTTCCGGTCCTCGAAGAACTGGGCATCGGCTTCGTACCCTTCAGTCCACTCGGCAAGGGCTTCCTGACCGGCCGTTTCGATGCGG
Source organism: Novosphingobium sp. GW821-FHT09E05 (assembly GCF_059416165.1). NCBI lineage: Bacteria > Pseudomonadati > Pseudomonadota > Alphaproteobacteria > Sphingomonadales > Sphingomonadaceae > Novosphingobium > Novosphingobium sp. GW821-FHT09E05. Next base: position 22,854 of record NZ_JBWKOQ010000004.1, on the reverse strand, counting down.
ATGCGACCTTCGGTGAAGGCGACTTCCGCAGTACCGTACCCCGCTTCTCGCCCGAAGCGCTCAAGGCCAATCAGGCGCTGGTGCTGCTCGTCCGCGACCTCGCTGCCGAAAAGGGCGTGTCCCCGGCGCAGATCGCGCTGGGATGGCTGCTGGCGCGCAAACCCTGGATCGCGCCGATCCCGGGCACCACCAAGCTGCACCGGCTCGAGGAAAACCTCGGCGGTGCCGACGTCGAGCTCACCCCGGACGACATGACCCGCATCGAGCAGGCCCTCGCCACCGTCGATGTGCAGGGCGATCGCTATGCCACGTCGCACCAGCAGTTCGTCAACCGTTGAGCGTTTCGAAAGGACAACCCAACATGACCTCCACCAAACCCGCCGTCACGCTGAACAATGGCGTCGAGATGCCCAGCCTCGGCTTCGGGGTGTTCCAGGTCCCCGACCCTGCGGAATGCGAGCGCAGCGTGCGCGATGCGATCGACGTGGGCTATCGCCTGCTCGACACAGCGACTTCCTATGGCAACGAGGAGGCGGTGGGCGCCGCGATCCGGAACCACGGGATCGAACGCAGCGACCTGTTCGTCACGACCAAGCTGTGGATCGAGGACGCGAGCTATGAAGGCGCCAAGGCCGCCTTCGAACGCTCGCTCAACAAGCTGCAGCTCGACTATCTCGACCTCTGGCTGATTCACCAGCCTTACGGAGACGTCTATGGCGCCTGGCGCGCCATGGAGGATCTGCACCGCGAAGGCCGCATCCGCGCGATCGGGGTCAGCAACTTCTATCCCGACCGCCTCGTGGACTTCGTGCTTCACAACGAGGTCACGCCCGCCGTCAACCAGATCGAGATCCATCCCTTCCACCAGCAGGGCGATGCGCAGGAAATCCTTGAGGAATACAACGTCCAGCCCGAAGCATGGGGCCCGTTTGCCGAGGGCAAGAACGGGTTGTTCACCAACGAAGTGCTCCAGTCGATCGGTGGGAAGCACGGCAAGAGCACGGCGCAAGTCGTGCTGCGCTGGCTGAATCAGCGCGGCATCGTCGCCATTCCCAAATCGGTCCGCAAGGAACGCATGGCGGAGAATTTCGCGGTCTTCGATTTCGAGCTGGACCTCGACGACGTCACGAAAATCGCGTCGCTCGACGAAAAGGCCAGCGCCTTCTTCGACCACCGCGACCCGGCGATCGTGAAGTGGCTGGGCACCCGCAAGCTCTAAGCTGGCCGGGGTAAGTCGGCCGAACAGCACCGACCTACCCCCTACCGGCAATACCAAGGCAAATACGATGGTTTCGAATAGCAGATCGCCCGATGTGGCCGACCGGCCCGGCGCCCATTCCAACGCGATCCTGGCGATCATTCTCGTCAGCTACGTCATGATCGTGCTCGACATCTCCGTCGTGCTGACGGGCCTCCCCCGGATCCACCAGCAACTCGGGTTTTCCGAAACCAATCTCGCCTGGGTCCAGAGCGCCTATACGCTGACATTCGGAGGATTCCTGCTGCTCGGCGCGCGTGCGGGGGATATTCTCGGTCGTCGCCGGATGTTCATCGCCGGGATCACGGTCTTCACGCTTGCTTCGCTGGCCATCGGCGCTTCGCCTACGGCAACATGGATGCTGGTCTGGCGCGGCATACAAGGCGTAGGCGCCGCGATCCTCGCCCCCTCCAGCCTCTCCCTGCTCCAAACCAATTTTGCCGAAGGCCATGCCCGGACGCGGGCGGTATCGTACTATGCTGCTGCGGCCGGGGCGTCCGCCACGGTGGGCCTGGTGCTCGGCGGCGTGCTGGCGGAATGGGTCTCGTGGCGGGCCGGTTTCTACATCAACCTCCCTGTCGGCATCGGCCTGATCTGGGCGACGCGCCGCTTCATTGCCGAGACCCCTCGCCATGCCGGGACATTCGACATTCCCGGCGCGATCACCTCGACGCTGGGCATGGGAGGCATCGTCTACGGCTTCATCCGATCCGCGCACACCGGTTGGGCAGACCCGCTGACCCTGGCTACGCTGGGTACGGCCATTGTCCTGCTCGCGGCATTCGTCGCGATCGAAGCGTGGGTGCGCCAGCCCATCCTGCCCCTGCATCTGTTCGCCAACCGGGTCCGGTCCGGAGCCTATGCGGCGCGCGTTCTCTATCTTGGCGCGATGGTGGGCTTTTTCTTCTTCACCACGCTCTATCTGCAGGAGGTCGTGGGCTACAGCCCGGCCTGGACCGGGCTTGCGTTCGTGCCCGCCACCATCCTGCACGTTCCTTCGGCCATCGCCGTGCCGCGCCTGGTCAAGCGCTACAGCCCCAAACTCCTGCTTGTTGTGGGCATGATCGCCGGTATAGTGGGCATGGCCTGGCTGAGCCGGGCATCGGTCCATTCGGGCTACTGGGTCTCGGTCGCATTGCCAATGCTGCTGATCGGCGTCAGCCAGGGCCTGACGCTCAGCCCGCTGACATCCGCCGGCGTGGTGGGCGTCACCGACAGGGACGCCGGCGCGGCTTCGGGGGCGGTCAACGTGGCCCATCAACTCGGCAGTTCGGTAGGCCTCAGCATTCTCGTCGCCGTCGCATCGATCGGCGCGGGCAGCCTGACGGGCAGCGCCCTGACCGCCCATCGAATCACCACGGCATTCGATGCCGGCACGCTGATGCTGATGCTCGCGCTTCTGGTGGCGACACTGACGATCGTCCTGCCCGTTCGCCGGGCCGCCTCGCCAAGGCCGGTGGCAGCCTCCGCTTGAGATAAACCGCCGTTTCCTGCCTCGAACCGAAGGACTCCGCAATGGACAGCCATTCCGACCTTTCCCGGCGTACCGTTCTGGCCACCCCTGTCGCACTGTCCCTCCTCGGGAGCACGTCTGCCTGCGCCAAGGAGAAGGCCGACACGTCCGGCTCGGGATCGAAGACGCTCGTGGCGTTCTTCACCCGCTCAGGAAACACGCAAGTCATCGCCGGCACCATGCACCGCCTGCTGGGGACGGAACTATTCCAGATCCGCCCCGTCCGTCCCTATCCGGAAGACTACGAGAAAACGGTCGAACAGGCCCGGCAGGAACGCGATCGCGGCTACGAGCCGCCGTTGGAGGCCCGCGTTCCGGGCTTCGCGGCGTTCGAAACGGTCTACCTTGGTTTTCCCATCTGGGGCGAGACCACGCCGCCGGTGATCCGCTCGTTCCTGACAGCACACGACTGGAGCGGGAAGACCCTGCAGCCCTTCATCACCCATGGCGGATATGGCCCCGGCAACAGCATGGCAATCCTCCGGAGCCATGCGCCAGGCGCCAGAATCGAGGAACCATTCGTCCGCGAAGCCGATCAGGAGCGGCGTACACTCAACCAGGTCAAGGTATGGCTTGGAAAGTGATGGCCTCCCTGTCTTTCCCAATTCATCATCCAAGGAAAAGGAACACGTCATGATACTCAAGCGTGCAGGCTCGCAGCCGTCGCAGGTCGCTCCCAGCGAATACTTCACCGGCACGGTCCGCCTTGATCCGCTCAGCGCGCCGCCCGCGCCGGCGCGCCATTCCTGCGCTGCCGTCACATTCGAGCCCGGTGCCCGCTCGGCCTGGCATACCCATCCGCTGGGGCAGACCCTCATCGTCACCGCAGGCTGTGGTTGGACCCAGTGCGAGGGAGAGCCAATCGTCGAGATCCGCGCCGGCGACGTGATCTGGTGCCCGCCCGGTCACAAGCACTGGCACGGTGCGACGCCGACGACGGCGATGACCCATATCGCGGTGCAGGAAGCGCTCGACGGCAGCGCGGTGACCTGGATGGAGAAGGTGACCGACGCGGAGTATCTCGCCGGCCCGCCGCAGGACTGAAGACAACCACGGTCCGCCCGCAGTGCCGGCGGGCCGTGGCGCTTCCCGGTGGCGGCGGAAGGATCAGGCCAAGGGCGGCAATCTGTCGAGATATTTGTCCAGCGTGATCGGATAGTCGCGCACGCGCACCCCCGTCGCATTGTAGACCGCATTGGCGATCGCCGGCGCCACCCCCGAGATGCCGAGTTCGCCGACGCCCTTGGCCTTGAGCGGAGACATCGTCGGATCGACTTCCTCAAGGAAGATGACCTCCTGATGCGGAATGTCCGCGTGGACGGGCACTTCGTAGCCGGCGAGGTCGTGGTTCACGAAGAAGCCGAAGCGCTTGTCGACCGCCAGTTCCTCCATCAGCGCAGCCCCGGCGCCCATCGTCATGCCGCCGATGATCTGGCTGCGCGCTGTGATCGGGTTCAGGATGCGCCCGGCCGCGCAGACCGCGAGCATGCGCCTGATGCGGATTTCGCCCGTATAAGCATCGACCGCGACTTCGCAGAAATGCGCGCCGAACGTCTGCTGCGAAAACCGCTTCGACAGATCGCCGTACTCCATCCTGTCTTCGGCGGTGATCGTGCCGGCCTGTGCGGCTTTGGCGAGAGGCATGGCACGGCCATCGGACCGGACCTGTCCGTCTTCGAAGACCGCATCCACGGCATTGACGCCGAGGCTCGCGGCAACGGCCTCTCGCAGCTTCACGCAGGCCGCGTAGACACCCGCCGTGGCCGAGGCGGCGCCCGCCTGGCCGCCGCCCCCGAACGCATCGGGGAAGCGGGAATCCGCCAACTTCACGATCACTCGCTCGAGCGGTAGCCCCATCATCTCGGCGGCGGTCTGGCCGATGATCGTATAACTGCCGGTGCCCATGTCGGTCATGTTGCTCTCGACGGTGACGATGCCTTGCGCGTCGAGGCTTACGCGCGCACCGGCCGGCTGGATCGGGGCGCCGCGGATCGCCGAGGCCATGCCCATGCCGATCAGCCAGCGGCCTTCGCGGCGGGAGGCTGGCGCCGCACTTCGCTTGTTCCAACCAAAGCGTTCGGCGCCGGTCTTCAGGCATTGCACCAGCTCGCGCTTGGAGAACGGGATCTCCCCCGGCCGAGGCTTTGCTGCATCGTCTGCCTGCCCGCCGCCTGACGCGGAACCGCGGTCGGCGTGCCCCGGTACGACCTGCGTATCGTTCAGGACCCGCAGCTCGACCGGATCCATTCCCAGCTTCTCCGCAAGCTCGTCCATCGCCACTTCGAGCGCCATCATTCCGGGCGCTTCGCCCGGCGCGCGCATGGCGTTGCCTTCGGGCAAGTCCAGCAGCGCCAGCCGCGTCAGGCTCAGCCGGTTGGCCCCGGCATAGAGCAGCTGCGTCTGCGCCGCAGCAATCTCGGGCCCGCCGCCCGGCAGGTTGCCCGACCACGTCTCATGCCCGATCGCGACGATCTTCCCCTGGCGATCCGCACCGATCCGCAACCGCTGGACCGTGGCGGGCCGATGGGTGGTGTTGTTGGGCATGAGCGGACGCGGCAAGGTCACCTTGACGGCTCGTCCCGTAGCCCGCGCTCCAAGCGAAGCCAGGACCGCGTCGGAAGCCACGCTGCCCTTGCCGCCGAAACCGCCACCGATGTACGTCGCGACGATGCGGACCTTGTCCCGCGCGATACCCAGCTTGTTCGCCAGGTCGCGCTGCGCCCAGCCGACGATCTGCTGCGCGGACCAGATCGTCAGGCTGTCGCCTTCCCACCTGGCGATGGTGGCATGCGGCTCCATCATCGAGTGGCTCTGGTCGGGCGTCGTGTAAGTCTGGTCGACCGTCACGGCGGCAGACGCGAAGGCCCCATCGAAATCGCCGATCCCGACGTCGGGCTGGCGCTGGTGAGCCTTCGCGCCCGACCGTGCGGCCATCAGGTCATAAGCCCCGTCCGCGCGCTCGTATTGCACGCGGATCAGGCCGGCCGCAGCGCGGGCCTGTTCGAAGGTCTCGGCAACCACCAAAGCGACCGCCTGATGGTAGTGCTGGACTTCCGGACCGGCGAGCGGCCTGGCGACATAGAACCCTTCGCTGCGCAGCGGTCCCGCGTTCGCCGCCGTGACGATCGCCAGCACACCGGCAGCCGCCTTCGCATCGGTCACGTCGAGCGACGCGATCCGACCCTTGGCGATGGCCGCGCCCAGCACGTAGCCATAAGCTGCGTCAGGCGTCACATCGTGCAGCTCATACGAATAGCGCGCCGTGCCGGTCGTCTTGAGCGGGCCTTCGATACGCGGGTGGGGCCGACCGACGACTTTTCCCCGGTCGATCGGATTGATGCCTGCGGGCGTGTCAAACTTCATGTCGTCTCTCCCTTGCCGCGTGCATCGGCGATCACGGCCGCAAGCGTACGCTCGACCAGCGTGACCTTGAAGCGGTTATCCTCGGTCGGCCGGGCATCCGACAGCAAGGCTGCCGCCGCGGCCTTGGCGCCCTGCGGAAGCGCCTCGTCGGCCACCGAACTTCGCCAGGGTTTGGGAGCGACACCGCCTACCGCGAACCGCCCGCTTCCATCGGGCTGGATGATCGCACCTACCGAGACCAACGCGAAGGCATAGGACGCCCGGTCGCGGACCTTGTGGTAGATCTGGATGCCTCCGACCGGCTTGGGCAGGGTCACGGCGGTGATCAGTTCGCCTTCTTCCAGCGCGTTCTCGACGTGCGGAGTGGTGCCGGGCAGGCGGTGGAAGTCGGCGATGGGAATTGCGCGCTCCGAGCCATCGGGCTTCACCGTCTCTACGCTGGCATCGAGCACCCGCATGGCGATCGCCATGTCGCTGGGATGCGTGGCGATGCACGCGTCGCTGGTGCCGATGATGCCGAGTTGCCGGCTCACCCCGCCGAGCGCAGCGCAGCCCGAGCCGGGTTGGCGCTTGTTGCACGGCAGGTTGGTGTCGTAGAAATAGGCGCAGCGCGTACGCTGCAGCAGGTTGCCCGCCGTCGTCGCTTTGTTGCGCAGCTGCCCCGAAGCGCCAGCGACGGTCGCTCGCGAGAGAAGGGCATAGTCGCGCCGGATGCGCTTGTCGGTCGCCATCTTGCTGTTCGTCACCAGAGCGCCGATGCGCAGGCCGCCCTCGGCAGTTTCCTCGATCGTGTCGAGATCGAGACCATTGACGTCGATCAGGTGCGTGGGCGTCTCGATCTCCAGCTTCATCAGGTCGAGCAGGTTGGTGCCGCCGGCGATGAACCGGGCGCCGGCCACGCTCGCGGCCTTGGCGGCGGCGTCACGCGGCGAGGTCGCGCGCTCGTAGGAAAAGGGCTTCATCCCTTGGCTCCTGCAATTTCGGCCATGGCTTCCATGATGTTGGAGTACGCGCCGCAGCGGCAGATGTTGCCGCTCATGCGCTCCCGCATCTCCGCATTGGAGACGAGGGCCGAGGCCTCGATGTCATCGGTGACGTGGCTGGGCATTCCGGCGCGGATTTCCTCCAGCACCGCGACCGCCGAGCAGATCTGGCCCGGCGTGCAGTAGCCGCATTGGTAGCCGTCATGCTTGATGAAGGCCGCCTACATCGGGTGCAGCTTGTCTGGCGTTCCCAGGCCCTCGATCGTGGTGACCTTGTCGCTCTCGTGCATCACCGCGAGGCTGAGGCAGCTGTTGATGCGTGTGCCGTTGACGAGGACCGTGCACGCCCCGCACTGCCCGTGGTCGCACCCCTTCTTGGTGCCGGTGAGTTGAAAGTGCTCGCGCAGGGCGTCGAGCAGCGTGGTGCGGGTATCGACTTCCAGTTGGCGGCGCTTGCCGTTGACTTCGAAGGCCACGCGCATGTCTACCGGCAGGCGCTGCGGTGCGGCCGTCTGCGCCGCGGCCTGTCCCACCGGGAGAGCCGTGAGCGCTGCCGACGCGCCGCCGGCCACGAGCACCCCGCGCCTCGACAGTTCGAGATCGTTCCTGTTCGTCATGGGCTCGTACTCCTGTGCCGCTATAACCGTTCCCGGGCTTGCCTCCCGGAACCGGTTCATCCTTTTAGACCTGCGCCTCATGGGTGCTTGGCCCGTGCCTCTGCCTGAGGGCCCTTGCGATAATCCGCCTCTGACACCTGCTCACCCCACTCGACCGCCTTGCCGTCGAGGGTTTCGGCCACGGCGACATGGCTCATGGGACCGGTGGGAGCGGCGCCGTGCCAGTGGCGCACGCCTGGCGGGCAGACGACCACGTCCCCGACACGCATTTCCACGATCGGCCCACCTTCGACCTGGGTCCAACCCAGGCCCTCGGTGACGATCAGGGTCTGTCCGAGCGGATGGCTATGCCATGCCGTGCGGGCACCCGGCGCGAATGTGACGGTGGCGCCGCTGAGGCGAGAGGGAACGCTCGCCTCGAAAGGCGCCGAGACGGTGACCTTGCCGGTAAACCGCGTAACCGGCCCATCGCTGACCGGCCCCCTCCCGCGCCGGGCGACAATCAATGCCATCGAAGTTGCCGCAGCCCGCTTTTCGACGGCTTCGCGCACGAGTGCGGCGCCGGACATGGCCTTGGGCCACCCGGCGTAGAAGGCCAGATGCGTCATCGCCTCGCCGAGTTCGACCTGGGTCACCCCGTTGTCGAGGGCGCGGTCGATGTGGAACGGCAATTGGCCTACATCTCCAGCCATCGTCAGCGCTGCGATCGTCACCAGGCTGCGGTCGCGAGGAGACAGATCGGGACGGCGCCAGAGGTCGGCGAACACGACCTCGTTGGTGAACCGGGCGAGGTCGGGTGCCATGGAGGCGATTGTCGCGTCGACTTCGTCGGCACGCAGCTTTTCCTGGGCGGCAGCCACCGACAGCGGAGGCATAAGCGCTGGCGCGACCGCGGTCGGGGCGATCTTGCGCTGATCGAATACCTCGCGCACGACGGTGGTCGCGGAGACCGCATTGGGCCATCCGCTGTAGAAGGCCAGATGCGTGACGAGGCCGGAAATCTCGGAAGGCCTGATGCCGTTGTCGAGCGCCCTGCCCAGATGGCCCGACAACTGCGCAGACTTTCCCCCTGCGATCAGTGCGGAAACCGTGATGAGACTGCGGTCCCGCTTGCTCAGCCGGGGATTTTCCCAGTTGTCGCCGAACAGGACATCATCGGTGTAGCGTGCGAGGGCAGGGGCCACCGCATTCATATCCGCAGGAGCGACCGACGGACGGTCGCCTGAAGCTGCCTCACCAATCGATGGGGAGCAGATCGACAGGATGCCCATCACGCTTCGCCAAATTTTTGCCATAACTCTATCCTGATTCCGGTGAGCAACGCGGTAGCCTTGCTTCTCGATAGGATAGTTCAGACCGTCAGCATCGATTAGCGCCCAAACGTGCATGAACCTATGACAGCGTTTCATGAAACTCGGAGAGCTCAATGACGTTGCGGTCGCGGACGAGCGATGGTTTTCGATAAGTTCCGCCATTGGTTGCCGAGAAGGCTATGGCTGAACTTGATCGCGACCTAACACTACCGCCCTGCTCGCAGGAATTTCCCGCCCTCATATCGGTCGTTCGCGATACTGAATCGCGTGCTCGAACCACGCCATTCTTTCTGGTCTTTCCTAGACGCCCGGAGGCTTCAAAGGCGCGCTAGGCTTGAAGCAAGATCGCTTTGTTTGAAAGGCTTCGTCAGACGCGCGATACCAGGCGAAACACCCATGTTCTCGGCATAACCGGAGATGATTAGCACCCGCATATGCGGGCGAATATTCTTTATCCTGTTGGCCAAATCCGTGCCCGTGATACCTGGCATAAGGTGATCCGTCACAAGCAGATCTATGTCTGCTTCTTGATCCAGGATTCGCAAGGCATCCTCTCCCGATGCTGCCTCTACCACACAGTAGCCCAATTCGGTCAGCATGTGCACTGTACTGGCTCTGACCAGGTCCTCATCATCCACGACCAGGACAGTACCAACCTGGGGAAGGGCGATCCGCTCGTCGACGATCTGCTCCTCCTCCAGCGGACCTTGGGTGACCGGCAGCCACAAATGAATCGATGTGCCGCGCCCAACGGCGCTTTCGATTTGCAGCCCGCCGCCGAGCTGGGCGGCCAGCCCATGCACCATCGAAAGGCCCAGACCAGTGCCCTGCCCGACGCCCTTGGTGGTAAAGAACGGCTCGATTGCCTTTGCCATCGTCGCCTCATTCATTCCCCTGCCTGTATCTGCGACGGTCAGTCGGACAACATCGCGACTTGGCAGGCCCCCGCCGCTCTCAGCGTCAAGCCTGTCGCGCTGAATGCTCACCGTCAGCGTTCCTCCGTCCGGCATCGCGTCCCGGGCGTTGACGACCAGGTTCAACAGCGCCATCTCCATCTGGTTGGCATCTGCGTTGGCCTTGGGAATATCCGAGTCAATCTCAAGGACAACCTTTACACGCGGTCCGCAGGTGCTCACGATCAGACCCTGCATGTCGCGAACCAGAGCGTCGAGGTCGATCGCTTTGGCCTGAAGCGGCTGCCGCCTCGCGAAAGCCAGCAAACGCTGCACCAGCATACGCGCACGGTCAGCCGATTTGATCGCCCCCTCAATCAGCTTGCGCTCACGATCGCTGCCAACACCGCGCCGATGCAGCAGGTCCAGGCTGCCGACGATGGGCGTGAGGAGGTTGTTGAAATCGTGCGCTACACCGCCGGTCAGCTGACCCATGGCTTCGAGCTTTTGCGATTGTCGCAGCGCTTCCTGCGCCTGTTCAAGAGCCCGTGTGCGCTCGTCCACGCGGTCCTCCAGCGTTTCGTTCAAACGCCTGAGCCCCTCCTCACTCTTGCGTAGAGCTTCCTCCATCACGCGCCGTGCCGAAATGTCGTTGAACAGCACCGCGACGCGGCCGGCTCCCGGATCGCCAACCCGAAACGCATAGACCTCATACCATATGTCGCCGAGCGCTTCGGCATGCTGCTCGAAACGGATCTGCTCGCCGCTGCGCGCGACCCCGCCATAGACTTCGAACCAGTGCTGCTCGTGACCGGGCACCATCTCGCGCACGGACCTCCCGGTTGCATTCAACAGTCCCGTTTGCCGCTCGAATGCCGGGTTGGCCTCGATAAAAACATAGTCCGAAGGGTTGCCCTGCGCGTCGAAGATCATCTCGATGATGCAGAAGCCGGCGTCGATCGATTCGAACAGGGAGCGGTACTTGTCTGCCCCCCGGTCTAGTTCTTCCAGACGGCTCCGCGCGTCGTATTGGCGGCGCCGTCCGCGTAGCGCCGATTGTGCCAGGCTGACCAGCGTGGTCGGATGGAACGGTCGCTCCAGAAAAGTTACGTTTCCAAGCACGTCGAGAAGGCGCTTTGCCGCCGGGTTACGCTCCAGTCCGCCCCCTTTTGCAGTCAGAAGCACGAACGGGAAGTCCGACCACTCGGCCTGTTCGCCCAGCCAGCGGGCAAGCGGATTGAGGTCGGCGGTGCGCAGGGCCTCTTCCGTGAGCAACGCAAAGCCCCCGCCGCGCTCAAGTTCCGCGACGAGCTGAGGCACTGAAGAAGCGGTGGCAGAGTGCAGGCCGGCATCCATGAACAGACTGGCCGCAATCGCCGCATCTCGGCCATGCGGAGCCAGGATGATGCCGCGTTCAGAAAGATGCGGGATCACCCGTGTTCGTCTTCTAGAAGTACCGGCGCATCCTGTCCGCCCACGAAATCAGGGACGCCACGTAACACTCCCTGAAAACCGACCAGAGGTTCGCCGACCTTGATCCCGTAGTTTCCGATCCGATACTCGCGGATGGTGTCTTCATGTGCCCCGGTCCGCTTCTTGATGATCGAGATGGCGCGCCGCACGCGGCCCGATGCCTCGAAATAGCGTAGCAGGATCACGGTGTCGGCAAGGTAGGTGACGTCGACGGGCGACTTCATATCGCCGACAAGGCCGTGCTGCGCCACGGTCAGGTAGGTGGTCGCCCCCTGCCGGTTGAGGTATTGCAGCAGCTCGTGCATGTGAAGAATGAGCGCGTTCTCCTCTGGCATCGCCGCTTGGTAGCCGTTCAGGCTATCGACAATGACCGACTGGACCCCATGCTTTTCGACCCGCATCTGTACGCGCTGCGAGAATTCGCCCGGCGAGAGTTCGGCCGCGTCCACCTGCTCGATGAACAGATTGCCCGCATCGACCATTCCCTGCATGTCGATGCCGAGACCGAGGGCACGATTGAACAGCAGCCCGATTTCCTCGTCGAAGACAAACATCGCGACCCGCTCACCACGCGCGATGGCGGCTGTCGCAAAAATAAGCGTAAGCAACGATTTGCCGGTTCCCGCAGGCCCGAGCACGAGGATACTGGAGCCCCGTTCGACGCCGCCCCCCAGGAGAGCGTCAAGTTCTGCGGAAGTGCTCGAAAGCGCCTCTCGTTTGAAGCTGGTCTTGTGTTCGGCGGATACCAGACGAGGGTAGACTTCCACGCCTCCGGTTTCGATGCGAAAATCATGGAAGCCGCCCCTGAAGCGCCTGCCGCGATATTTGATGATGCGCAAGCGGCGACGCTCGGGACCGTAATTCGGAGCCAATTCTTCGAGCCGCACCACACCATGCGCAACGCTGTGAACCGTCTTGTCAGCGACGTCCGCCGTGAGATCGTCGAGCATGAGCACTGTCGTGCTTTGCCGCGAGAAAAAGTGCTTCAGAGCGAGGATCTGGCGCCTGTATCGCAGCGAACTTTGCGCCAGCAGCCGGATTTCCGAGAGGCTGTCCAGCACGACCCTGTCGGGTTTGGTCCGATCGAAAGCCTCGAAGATGCGGCGCGTCGTCTCTCCCAGTTCGAGGTCCGAGGAGTACAGGAGGCTCTGCTGCTGGTCTTCGTCCAGAAGGCTTTCCGGTGGAACCAGTTCAAACAGGTCGATACCGGTCAGGTCCCAATTATGCGAATGCGCGCTCTCGCGCATTTCTTCCTCGGTTTCCGACAGGGTGATATAAAGGCAGCGTTCGCCGTTCGCCGCCCCCTGCATCAAAAACTGGGTGGCTATGGTCGTCTTGCCAGTTCCGGGACTGCCTTCCAGCAAGAACACGCGCCCACGCGAGAATCCGCCCGCCAGAATGTCATCCAGTCCACCTACCCCGGTCAAAGCGGGGGCCATCGAGCCGTTCACCATTCTGATAATCTTACCTGGTCAATCGCATCCCGCCGTCAACGGTTGCGGATATTTCGTCTTAAGACGATACGCTTGAGGACGCGATTGGCTGCATGGATTCGATCGACGATCAGTTCCCCGCGGCGACCGTTTGCGCCATATCTGCGCCCCGCTAATGCACAACATCGCCAAACTTGTCGGCGGAGCGGGCCGTTGAGAATGATGCTGGTCACTTACGTCAGCCGCGTATTTCAGCTGGTCAATGCGTTCTGCTTGGCGAAGAATATGTCCACCCGCAGCCCCTCGCCCGGCGCTGAGTTCACCGTGAAGGTTGCCTTTGCATTCTGCCGAAGCGACTGGGCGATAACCGCGCCCAACTTTCCGGGCTTCGGCCAAGTCACGCCATCGGGGAGGCCGATGCCGTCGTCAGCCACGATCACATGGCAGCCGGTGTCGTTGACCAGACTGTGGAGAGTGATCATGCCTCCACTTTCGTCGGGGAACGCATGCTTGAGCGCGTTGGTCAGAAGTTCGTTGACCACCAGTCCCGCCGGCATCGCGACATCGATCCCCACCGCCCAGGTATCGACCTTCAGGTCGAGCCGGATCCCTTCAGGCGCATGAGCCTGGATCACCGCAGAAGCGATCTGGCTGAGATAAATGCCCAGATCGACAACGTCGCCCTGCTCCCCCGCCGCCAGTGAACGGTACAGTAAAGCCAACGAATTGATACGGCCAGCCAGCCGGTCGAAGCGTTCTCCCGTCTCCTGGTCAGGGACGTTGCGTGCCTCCAGCCGGATGAGCGCGGTGATCATCTGAAGGTTGTTTTTCACGCGGTGCTGCAGTTCGAGCAGTAGGGCATCCTTGTCGCGTAGGGACTGCTTCAGAGCTTCGTCTTCATCCCGAGTCTTCGCGCCCACACGGGCCATCGCGACGAGACGGAAAAGTGGCCTCCCCTCCTCGTCCTCGATGGTATTCGACCAGGCATCGACCTCGAACACTTCACTGTCGTGTTCGATCCTGAAGGTGCCTACATAGTCTTCCTCCAGTTCGACAGCCTCGCTAAGGCGGCGCATATCGTCACGCGGCAAAGCTTCACCAGGCAATGCCCGCCAACTCTGCCCCACCAGTTGTCCAGCTGTCTGCCCGGTCAACCGTTCGAATTCGAGGTTCACGTAGGTGATGAACTCCTTCGGTTCGATTTCCGAAACGGCGATGGCGATCGGCACATGATCGAGAAACTGCTTGAACCGATCGCTTTCAAGTGCATTTGCCAGATCCGGTGCCTCGAGGATTTTCTCAAGCGGATCGTTTTCTTTATTTTCGCTCATTCACCACCTCCGGCGGCCAAGGCATAGCATATGCGGACGCGACCAGGCGCACGCCAATTGCTCGCCAAGATGCGAATGGCGGAAGGGGTGATATTTATTGACCGTAGAGATCGCCCGCCCCCTATTACACTAAACTCAACCACCGCCCTGATCCCGTCATCCTCACGCCAAAATCGGGTGCCGATTCCGGCCCTTCGTTCATCGCCTTGAAGCGGGACTTAACTGCCTTTCCGTAGACAGCGATGAACGGCAAATTTTAGCGAAATCAGACTTTTGTCGCGTCGTCCCAGCAAAAAGGACCTTCAGCCGCTCCTCCAAACCCCGCATCGCATGGCTGAGCCCCGACTGCGACATCCCGAGCTTCGAGGCCGCGACATGCGGCGTGACTATCGGGCATCAGGCGTAAGCGGAGTCGCTTTGCACCGGCAGCATCTGCGATGCACGCACGAGATCGGGCACCGAACGCAACTCTAGCTTGCGCATCATGCTGGAGCGATGAATTTTTACGGTGATCTCGCTGATCCCAAGTTCCCACGCAATTTGCTTGTTCATCAGGCCTCGCACGACGCCATCCATCACCTGCCGCTCGCGGGGGGTGAGGGTGTCGAAGCGCTGGACGATCGCATGGCTGCTGCGCGCGGCGCTGCGGCGCTGCGGCGCTGCGTGTCGATGTCGAGCGCGTGCTCGATCGCGCCAAGCAGGTCCATTTCGTCGAACGGCCGAGGCAAGAAATCGACGGCACCTGCCTTGATCGCGCACACCGTCAGCGGCACGTCGGCGTGGTCGGTCACGAAAATCACGGGGATCGGCTCGCCGCGCAGCTTCAAGCGCTCGATCAGTTCAAGACCATCGATGGCGGGCAGCCGTATTTCCGCGACGATGCAACAGGGCGCCTCGGGCAGTGCAGCATCCAGCAGCGCACCCGCCCAGTTGAACGTTTCTGCAACGTAGCCTTCGTCGCGAAGCAGGGCACGAAGCTGCGAGCGCGCCTCGTCGTCAGCATCGACAATCAGCACCTTGCCCCGGTTGGTTTCGCTGGTCGAAAGTCGCATCGCATCACTCCTGCTTGTGCTGGGAGGGAATGGTCCAAAGTGCACGAAAGCGGCAATCCCCTCTTTCGGGGGGAATTGCCTTGGCGTCCGGTGAGGGCCTAGAGAGGCGGCATGGAAACCAGGGACCTGCAGGCACCGATCCGCATCGCCGTGATCGACGACCACCCGTTGCTGCGCGACGGCATCAGCGCGGTGTTCGCGACTCAACCGGATTTGGAACTCGTCGGCTCTGGCGCGGACGGGGAAGCGGCGGTGCGCGTCTATCGCGAACTGCGACCGGATGTGATGCTGCTTGACCTGCAGATGCCCAATGTTGATGGGTTGGAGGCGATGACGCACATCCTCGACGAATTTCCCGATGCGCGCATCTTGGTGCTGACGACCTATTCCGCCGATGGCCGCGCCACGCAGGCAATCAAGGCGGGGGCCTGCGGATACCTGCTCAAGAATAGTCTGCGGACCGAGTTGCTGGATGCGATCCGGTCCATCCACCGGGGCGGGACGCACTTCGACAAGCAGGTGTTCGCTGCAGCCGACCGCGACGCCAAGCGCCTCACCGCGCGCGAGAGCGATGTGCTGGAACTGGCAGCGTCGGGTAATTCGAACAAGCAGATCGCGGCACGGTTGTCGCTCTCCGAAGACACCGTGAAGGGCTACATGAAAGCCATCTTCGCACGGCTGGGGGCGATGGACCGTACGCACGCAGTCGCCATAGCGGTGCGCAACGGCCTGATCGAACTGTAGACACGTTCAAAGAGCGAGGTGAGAGGCGGTGGCGCGGTCTATCGATAGGCGATCCTGGCAGGCAGGGTCAGACGGATGGAGGTGCCCCGGCCCGCCGCTTTGGCGATGCTGAATGTTCCGCCCAGACGCTCGATCCTTTCGCGCATACCCGTGAGGCCGAAGTGCCCTTCCCGTCCACCCGCTGCACGGACATCTTCGGGCAGGCCGACCCCATCATCCACCACGCGAAGCGAAAGACTGTCGCGACCGTGGTGAACTTCGACCCATACCATCGTCGCCTGCGCGTGCTTGACGGCATTGGCCAGGGCCTCGCCCACGGTAAGTTCGACCTCCTCGGCCACCGGGCCCCCGACGAGTCGTTCGGGACCGTCCACCCGCACGTCCCATTGCAGCGCATCGCTCACCACTCTTTCCCCGCAGTTCCGAATGGTCTCGGCGATGCATTTGGGTTCGGCGTCCTCGCGCAGGCCTCGCACGCGCTCGCGTCCATAAAGCAGGACATCATCAGCGCGATCCAGCGCCTCCTCGATCGCGCTGTGCGCGGGCGTGCCAGGGGTGGTGAGGTGAAGCACCGTCTGGAAGCGAAGCATCAGCCCCTGGAATCCCTGCAGCAAAGTGTCATGCAGATCCTGGGCGATGCGTTCGCGTTCGGCAACACGCTCCTCGATACGGTCACGCAGCGCCTGGATGGCCAGCCGCACGCGCCAGCGGAATAGCGCGTAGATTCCCAAAACGAGCCCAGCCAGCACGGCAAGACGGAACCACGAGGTCTGCCAGAAATGCGGGGCAATGACGAATGCGATCGCGGTTTCGTGCCTGGCCCAGGGGCCATCTCCAGTAGCGGCGGTGACGTGAAAGCGATAAGTGCCGGGGCCCAGCCCCGCATAATCGACGCGGCGGCGCCCGCTCGCATCCACCCAGCCTTCATCGACGCCATCCAGCTTGTACCGATAGCGGTTGCTTTCCGCGTCGGCGAGACCCAACCCCACGTAAGACAGGCTGACGCGGGTCGTGCCAGCGGGCAACCGGGCCCCTTCCAAGGAGTAGGCGCGCCCGTCCACCTCCAGCCCGGTAACGTGGATCGGCATGTCACCGGGCTCCGCCGCGACGCGCGAGGGATCGACCTGCACGACTCCGGTACTCGTCACGAACCACAGGCGTCCCTGCGCATCGATGGCGGCATCGTTGGCGGAATAAGGCTCGGTACGCGCGCGGATCGACCCGTTCTGACCGAAGCGGGCAAGCGGGATCGGCGAGCCCGGCTTCGAGAAGGCTGTTTCGAGGTCGACTTTGGCGACGCGGATGATGCCACCTGATGAGATCAGCCAGAAATGGCCCGGGGTTCGCACGATGCCCATCACTCCGGCAAGCCAGGGATAAGTACGCGCGCTCAACTGCTGGATGCGGCGCCCGTCGTATCGGGCAAGACCGCCTTCACCGCCGATCCAGGTCTCGCCGCCCATCTCCTTGAGCATGCGCACGAATCCGACGCCGGCCTCGCCAGCGCTCCCGCTACCCTCCGGCCAGATCGGCGTGGCCTTGCCATCGTGCACCCTCGCAAGCAGGCGCAGCGGCTGGTTGAGTATGAAGGTGCCGGCCCCGTTGGCGATGAAGGTCGTCGCCGGCGGAAGCCCCTCCTCCTTGACCCAGCGGGTTCCCTCCAGCCGGTATATGCCGTGCGCGGATACCGACTGCCACAGGTGCCCCTGCGGATCGGCGGCGCAGGCCTGGCCGAATTCGTGCGTCTGTTCGTGCGGGCCGATAACCCGCGTAAGGGTAGAGCCGCGCACGAGATATTCGTTTCTCGCCGTGAAGACGTAGGCGCCAACGCCCGGCACCGAGCAGATGTCCGAGACCAGCCCCGAACGCAGGATCAACCGCGCTTTGCCAGCGACGATGCGGTACAATCCCTCATCGCCGCCGATGTAGAGCGAGCCGTCTGGCCCTGTCGCGATGCCGGTCCGCACCCCAGCGATCCCCGTGTAGCGCACCACCGGCGTCCGCACGAAGCGGTGCAGGCCATCGGGAGCGCCCGCCCAGATCGTGCCCTCTTTATCACGCATCAAGGTGGTCACGCGCACCGGATAGGTCTCTGCGCGGTCCTTCGTCAGGGCAGTGCCAGGCACAGTCTCGAGCCCGGTGGCATCGCCTGCGATCCACATCAGATTGTCGGCATCGAACAATAGTTCGCGTGAACCGTCCGCCCCGTTTATCGGCTCGCCAAAGGCGACTTCGGTTTGGACGAAGCCGCCCGGCGTCAGGCGCTGCAGACCGTCGCTGGAATAGAACCACATGGTCCCTGCCCAGTCCTCGCGGAACGCAGGGCCTAGGTTCATGAGCGCGGGCACCGCCTCAAAGGTGCGGCTGCCCGGGCGAAGGCGCAGGATTTCTGGGTTGGAGGCGATCCATATCGTGCCGTTGCGCTGCCGGTACATGCGCACAAGCGGGCCATCGACATCGAGCGCATCCCACCGCCCCTTCACCAGATGGCGCAATTGCGATCCATAGCCGCTCCACGATGCCACCCAGACGCTTCCGTCCGGCGCGGCAGCGATGTCGGTGACACGCCCTCGCGGCTTTTCCGGATTGGCACCGCGCAGGCGGCCGCCTTGCAGGTGCGCGATGCCGCCGAACGCATAGCCGACCCACAGCCCGCCATCGGGCGCAGCGGCCAGCGCCGTGACCTGTCTTGCGCGGAAGTTGTCGAAGTCCTCGGGATCGACGCGCAGGAAGTTCAACCCGTCAAAGCGATAGAGCCCATCGCCGGACCCGAGCCACAGGAACCCGTCGCGGGTACGGGCGATCGCGCGGATGTCGGGCGGGGCGCCATCGGCCAGCGACCAGTGGCGACTGGCGTAGCCGGGAACTTCCGTCGCCGGCGAGGCTACGACGGAAGGCGCGTGCAACATCGCGCCAACAAGGGCAAGAAGCGGCGCAAGCGTGCGGGAGATGGGGCGAGCAACGGCTCGATCGAGGCGCATCGGCGGCGCTTCGCATGACAAGGCGACGCCGACAAGCTACCCTTGGTTTGTCCTGCCCCATCGCCCTGCAGGCTTCAGGCCTTGCGGGGGACGGCGGAAGCCGGGTCGCGCAGGAACACCAGTGTCGCCCCGAGCACCATCGCGCCCGCCAGAGCCAGCGGCAGAGCCAGCCCGCCATGCATCAACAGCAGCGCACCCACCGCCGCGCCCGCGAAGATCGAGACGATCGCGCCAATGCGGCGTGCGAAGTTGGGCGTGGTGCCACCGACTTGGTCGGCGGCGATGCCGGTGATGGTGAGCGTCAGCACCGTGGTCGTGAGATCGGGCACCTTGAGTTGGCGTACGGTCGCGTTGCGCAGGCCCATCGCGAAGCCGGTCAGCGCGATCACGCTCATCACGCCCGCCTTGCTCGCCTGCGCGGCGACGTCGATGTCGAGCGCGATCAAAGCGGCTATCCACAGCAGCGCGGCTTCGACCACGGCGGCCCAGAGCAGCCAGCGGCCTAGCGGCCGATCCACATGTGCCCTCCCCAGACGCCCGGCTCCCCACGCACCTGCCATGAAGGCCACCAGAGCCAGAACCGAAGGGATCACCTTGAACCCGGGCATGCCAGCAGCCGCGAACCCCAGAAACACGACGTTGCCGGTCATGTTGGCGGTGAAGACCTTGCCAAGCCCCAGCACGGACGCCGCGTCCACAAGGCCAGTGGTGGCCGACAACAGCAGCAGCAGCCGCGGAAGGGAGGAAGAGGGAGCGGCGGGGGCGTTCATGGCGATCTCCTAGTGGACTGCGATGGGTTTATCGCGGGGCGGAACACCGGGTTATCCGAATAATGTCCGCCGATATGTTCGATGAATTAGAAAGGATGGCGATGTCAGAAGCGGAAGTTGCTCTCGAGACCCAGCATATGGATCGTCCTTGCAACGCCCGTCTGGCGCACGAACGCCCCTGGCGCGAAGGCCGATAGCGAGGCGGACAGTTCGAGTTCGGGGGTGGCCTGCCAGGCGAGGGTGGCCTCCACTTCCTTGCCGATGAAGCGCGCCCGGCTGTCGCCCGCTTCGCGGAGCAGGTTGCCCGGTATGTCCAAGACCCCGTCGCTGCGGGAATAGCGCCAGAAGGCGGCCGCCGCGAGACTGGCGGATATTTCGGGAGCCAGTTGCACGCCCAGCAAGGGATTGACGTTGATGATGTTGTAGGGCCCCACCGGCGAGAGTTCGCCGAAGTATTTTCCTTTGGGAAACAGCGCATTGAAGGTCCCGAGCCGGTTGTCGCCGCGGTTGCCGTCGCCGCTGACGACGTTCACTCGCACCGTCAGGTCCGGCGTCAGCGGGCCATCGGGGAAAGCATGGCCCAGTTCCGTGCCAAGCGTCCAGGCGGAGATCGGCCCGCCGGCGAAATGGCCGAACTGGTAGACGCCTTCGACATTCCAGTGCCAGTCACTGCGAGTGCCGTGCCAGCGTGCAGCGACACTGTGACGGGTCTCCTGCCCGACTTGTGTGCCCCATTGCGCCATGTCGTTGCGGTAGCCCAGATAATAGACGTCGAGCCCCGGCATCTGCGCATAGGCTCCCCACAGGGCCTTGTCGGGCGAGCTCCGGTCGTCGAAACTACCGGTGCCCGGTAGTACCGGATGCGCTGCGACCAGGCTGATCCGAGCGGCGCCCAACGTGACATCGGCGCGGATACCGTCGAATGCGAGCGGTACGTTGGGTCCGTAGCGGGTCCCGATCAGCCGTTCGGTGCCAAGCGACAGCATCTGGCGGCCGCCCCGCACCGAGACGGGGCCGAGATCGGCCTCGATAAAGCCCTGCAGAAGGTCCACGCCCGTCTCGTCCACCGGCCCTGCCGACGGCGCGACCCCGATCGAGGTGGCGGCGATCGGCTGCACGAAGGCCCGCAACTTGCCGACGTGCAGGTCGGCATAGGGCATGGCCCGCAGCCAGACGTAGCCGTCGTCCGGCACCACGGCACCGCCCCACAGGTTGTCGTCGTAGTTTTCATTGCGGGCGCGCAGTTCGATGCCGGTCGAAAGAAAGGCGTGATCGCCCAATGGTATGTACTTGAACGGTCCGGTCCAGTGGTCGTCGCGTTCGCCGGCGTCCTCCAGGTCCGACCAGTCCTCGTCGTAGCGCGTGATGCTGAGCGTGGGCGCCTCCCAAGCCTCCTTCGGCGCCGCGCAGGCGAGGCTGGGTACGGCGGCGCTCACCACCAAGCCAAGCGCGGCGATCCTACGCAAGCGCTGCCCCCTTGCGCGCCAGGATCGCGGCAAGGATGAACCCACCTACCAGGCCCATATGCTCGAAGAAGGCGTTGGTCGCGGCGAAGCGCTCCGGGCCCTGGGGCATCGTCCAGAACGCGTTGGCCAACAGCGCGGCAACGAACGTGAAGACGCCCAGCATGCCCGCACCCAGCCAGACCAGGCGGCCGCTCAGGATCAGCAGCGGGCCGACCAGTTCCAGCGCGATCGTCAGCCCCGCCCAGACGGCGGGGGGGGCCAGGCCGAAGTGGGCCTGTTCCGCTAGTGCCGCGGGCCAGTCACCCAGCTTGGTCACGCCGCCCACGAGATAGGCGCCCACCAGCAGCAGGCGGGCGATGAACCCGGTCGGCGAGAAGTTCAGCACGGCCCCCACGAAAGAAGGCATGCGATTCATCTGGAGGCGGCCGGCCATGACTCAGGCTCCCTCGTGGATTTCCGCGACGTAGCCGCCGGGGAAGCGCACGATGGCGCTCTGCCGCTTGTTCGCCTCGAAAGGCGCGACCAGCGTTTCCACACCGGCCGCCGACGCCTTTGCGAGCGTGGCGGCAAGGTCGCTCACACCGTAACCGGTGATGTCGCGGCCATAGGGCCAGGGCAGTTGGCCGTCCGAGACGAAGACCACCATCTTGCCGTACCCACTTTCGATGGCGATGCGGCGGATAGTCTTGCCCGTCTCGCCGATCTCGCTGCCGGAAGCGGCCTTGTCGTCAGCAGTGATCTTACCATGCGCGTAGCCGGTCCAGCTTTTCACGAAGGCGTCGGCGGCGTCGGGCGTCAGGTATACGCGGTTCTCGGGCACCGAGACCAGCGGGGCGTAGTTCGGCTTCGCGGTGTGCCAGTAGATCTGCATGTTCACGCCACCCGGCCACTGCACCACCGAATCCCGGCCGATCGGATCGGGGAATGTGGCGATGCGCCGCACCGCGCCGTGCTTCACTGCCGATGCCACAGCGCCGTCGAGATCGGTGACCAGATAGCCGGTGCGCTCGTCGCCGAACGGATAGGGGATCGGCGTCTTGAAGCCGAACACCGAGACCGTCCCCGAAGGCGTTAGCACAAGCTGCGACTTGGTGAGACTCTTGGTCGGAGTGACCTGGAATTCGCCCTGCTTGCTGGTGGTGCCGCCGAACGTGGCGACGAAGCTGGCGACGAACGTGTCGAACTGGTCCTGGGGGACGTAGACGTGCGTGGTATCGTACTGCGCGCCCTGTGCGTAGTCGGTGGTCTCCGCTGCAAAAGCGGGAGGACCTGCCAGGATGGCGGCAGCGAAAAGGAAGGCGAAGCGCTTCATGGTAGGTCTCCTAACGGGAATGGTTCAGGCAGATTTTTGTCGTCCCACGCGCAGGCGGGACGGGGGCGGCTTCTCGTCCGGCAATTCCGTCACTCCGTCCGGCTCACACTGCCCAGCAGCCGCAGCCGAGCGCGCCCCAGAAGGTCTGGACGTCGGCGGCGGGGACGTTGGCGCCCAGCGCTGCGGCGTGGTCGTGGCCGTGGACGCCGCAGGAACTGGCGCAGCCGCAGGCCGAGGCGAGCTTCTGCTTGGCTTCGGGTGTCTGGTAGTAACCGCCGAAAGTGGCGACCGGCGACCAGTCGGGCATCGGGCGCGGCAGCTCGGGGGCGAGCGGGCGGAAGTCACCGTCACC